>JAKLKB010000159.1 GCA_023150835.1 Myxococcota bacterium
CGTCGCGGATCTGTTCAAGCGCTTGGATGGCGCTTTCGAGCAAGGTGTCGAATCGTTCTTGTTCGTCTTCGGGGCAGCGAAGTTTTTTACGGGAGATCTGCTTGCTAACTTTGGCGAGCTTTTCTAAAGCACCGATCAATATCTCGTATTCTTTGGGGAGGGGTTCTTGGGCGGCGACTTTTTGAACGATGGCGTCGACGCCAAGGGTTTGGGCTTCGGAAACGATCTTGCGGATGTCTTTGGTGGGTCGGTCTTTGACGAGGGGCAAGAGCTTGTCTTGTTCGGAAGGATCGAGCTTGACGAGTTCATTGGCTTGGCCTGCACCGAGTTCTCCGTGTATACGGGCCGCTTTGACTTGTTCGGAGGATCGGGTTTGGCGCAAGATCGCGCTGCGGATGGCCCCTTCGGAGAGTCCCGTTTTTTGGGCCGTCACTTCGACATAAGAGGACTTTCCGTCTTCGACATCTGCGGGGGGTTCGGGTGGAGGGGCATCTTGAGAAGGTGAGGCATCGCGCTTGGGGCGTGGGAGTTTGCGTTCCAAGCCTTCCGAGGAAAGATCGACTTTCTTGGCGGTAGGATAGAGGGACTCGTAGATCTCACGGCCCCGATTGAGGGCTTGTTCCATCTCCAACGTGTTCAGCGGAAGGCGCATGAGGTTTTCGTCGATGGATATCAGTTCTTGCATCATGTCATCGAGATCGACGACGACAACAGGGACTTGTTCGATGCCCAAAGAGCGCAAGGCCGCATACCGCCGTCCCCCCGCCAACAACATCCCTGTGCTGCTGACGATCAACGGATGGATCAAGCCCACCGCTCGGATACTTTTCTTCAATTCTTCGATCCCCGTATCCAACCGCAGATACGGATTGGTCACCACGATATCATCGATCGGCATATAACGAACTTGGTTCATCGTCGCAAAACCTCCATCACAACGAACGGATCGTCCTTCCCCTGTAGGTCTGGCCGCTCCACCCCTTGATGCACAAGAGGCGGAACAACGAGGCGAGAGCAGAGGCCGATTTTGTCCGATTATCGGCCTTGTTCAACGCGCCACTTGTGTTTGCAGGTTATAGAGGTTTGAGGAAGGGAGGTCAACCCACACGCGCTCTTCGCATCCACAAAAGCAACAAAAACAACATCCCCATCCAAAGAGGGGCCGTGTCGGTGGTTTCGCAGGTGCATCCCGAAGTGGAGCGTTCGGTCAAGTCTTCTGTGTTGGACGGAGTATCGGAGGTCGTTTCGGAGGGCGCAGCATCGGGCAAAGAAGAATCGGCAGGGGTCTCGGAGGCGGCAGGCTCGGAGGGGACAGCATCGGTGGTCGGCTCGGTGTAAAGGGGCTCTTGCGTGGGTTCGGACGAGACCTCTTGCGGCGATCCATCGGGAGGATTGGACTCGGAGGGCGTCGGTTCGGAGGTCGGTTCGGAGGCAGAAGGCGGCATCAAACGTGCGGCCTTGAACTGGCGGGGATCTTTGCCTTGCCCGATGCCGGGTGTCCATTCGATGTACCCTTTTCGACCGTTGCCATCGTCGTCATTGAAGAGCAGGCTCATAAAAAAGACGGCGTTCGATTGTAGTTTGAGCGGAGAGATCGAGGCAGAGGGGAAAAAGATCTCGTAGATCGTGGTGTCGCCTTGGCGTTTGATCACGGCTTGAAGGTTGGCGGGATTCGCGCCTTGGGGGATCACGGTGCGCTCCGACTCGACTTTTCCGCCCAAAAGCGCCAAGCCGTACTCATAATCACCGTCGATATCGTAGTTTGGGCCTGCTCGATCGGCATCGGCATCAAGGGCGACTTGGAGTGAGTCGCCCATCCATAATGTCCCGGGCGATGCGTTGTTGACGTGTTGATCGTCCTTGACCCGCGCTGCAAAGTACAAGCCTTGGCTCGACCACATCCACCAAAACTCGACCGAAAGATCCGCATCTCCTGCACGATCCGCCGTCAACTTGACGTAGCTCTTGCCATCCAAACGAACGGCGGTAGCGCCCGACCACTCGGGCAGATCGCCATCGATCACGACTTGGGCAGGAGCATGAGCCACAGGATATTCTTGGATCGGCGGGATACCACCGTCTTGTACCGTGACGTCGACACGTGTTCCGATGGCGATGCCGTGATTGTCTGTGACGGTCAAGGTCACTTGATAGACGCCTGCTTTGGCGAAGGTGTGTGTCACTTTTGCCCCTGTCGCGTCTTCGCCGACGCCATCGGTGTGATCGAAGTCCCATGCGTACTTGACGATCTGACCGTCAGGATCGGTGGAGGCGGAACCATCGAACGAAACGGGCGTATTGGTTTTGACGGTGCGTGCGGCTCCTGCTCGTGGAACAGGTTGGCGAGCCTTGATCAGATCGCGATACGCCGTCCAAGCGGGCTTTCGCTGCCCGTCGGCGCGCACGATGCCCCATTTATCGGGGATATTGGGATCATCGCGCAGCTCGTAAGGAAAGACCCGTTTCCACCACGCCCGCCCCAACATCGTGTCGAGCATCTTGGTATATTCGGTGGCTTGGGCGGCTTCGGAGATCTCGTCGGTCTTCCAGCCGATCTCGGTGATCCAGATCGGCTTTTGAGCGGCTCCTTGGGCCTGAACGGTCGACAAAAAACTCGGATACTCCCACGGCCAGACGCTGCCATCCAAACTCCGCATATAGTCCGATTGGTAGGTATGATGTGAGATCACATCGATCGATCCCTTGGCCTGCTTGAGGACTTCTTCGAGCCAAGGCTGCCAAGCATGCGCTTTGTTTTCCAACGAACTCCCGCCCAGATGCGCAAGATCCAAGGCCACCACCACCGCATCAGGATCGGCCGCTTTAACGGCCTGTGAACCCGGCAACAAGATCGTTTGCAGATAGGTTTGGATGCGCTGTGCGCGAGGCGTGCTGTCTGCAAACCACAAGAAATGCGTCAAGTTGGGTTCATTCCAGATCCCCCAATGGCTGATCTTTCCCTTGTATCGGCTCACAACGGCCTGCACAAAACGCGACCAGTCCGCAGGATCTTTGGGACCCGATCGTTCGTTGGCCTGCACGCTTGACGCCGCCCAGTTCGGGGCATACGCCAACGTCGCATACACATTCAATTGATGTTTGACGGCCATATCCACCAAGCCATCCGCAACGGCCCAGTTGTACTGGCCTTTGCTTGGCTCCATCGACAACCAGTCAAAGTCCACCCGAATCCATCCCACCCCCAGATCCGTGATCGACGACACCACCGTCGCATTCCCATCCCACCCCAACGTATGGATGTTGATCCCAAACGGCGAACCGTACGTCGGCGTCCAACGGTGCGGAACCGCCCCTGCTTCGGCCCCCCAAAAGATCATCAGACCAACCACCCCACAAGCGATCCACCACCACAAACGACCTACCCACCGCCCAACACACATGGCGGGCCTCCTTTTTCCAATGCGCGTCCTCACCGTGCGCAAACAAGACCTTCCGCGCACGCTCTCCGATGCAAACACACGCAACATAACACAATCGGGCTGATTCGTGATACTCTCCCGTCGAACAGAGCACTTCTCTGGGCAAAAGCAAAACAGCCCACCGCCGATCAACGAAAGGAAGGTATTTGATGCGCTTGATTCATCTTGAAAACGAGGATTGGCAAGTCGGGATCTTGCCGGATACGGGCGGAAGTGTCGCGTATGGCCGCGTGCGCAGCACTAAAGGATGGGTGGATCTCTTGCGTCCGACGCCCGTCGAAGATTACCATCGATCGGGGGCTTGCGCCTCTTTCTTGATGATGCCTTGGGCCAATCGGATCAAAGAGGGCTTGTATCATGCGATGGATCGGACCTATTCGCTACGAACCGTTCAGGACGACGGAACCGCCCGTCATGGCGACGTTCGCCAACGTTCGTGGCAAGTGATCGAAGCAACCACCGCCTCTTGTGTGCTGTCCTTTTCTTCGCGTGATCACGCGGACCTCAACTTTCCCTTTGCTTTCGCAGCCACACAATCCTTTGGCCTTGAAGGATCGGCATTTTGGATGGAAGCTTCGATCCAAAATACCGACCAAGTCCCCTATCCTGCGGGCTTTGGCTTTCACCCGTACTTTGTGCGAAGCTCCCCTCCCCCCGAAGTGATGCTCCCATGCGAGGCGATGTTTCCACTCGAACGAGCCCTCCCGATCGGCCCCCCCACAAAGATCCCCGAAGACGTGGACTTTCGCACCTCGCGCCCACTCTCGGACGCCCATCTCGATCACCTGTTCACCCAACGCCGCTCCCACACACCCGCCCACATCCTTTTTCCCGCACACCAACAACAACTCACGCTTGATGCCGATCCTGTCTTTGCCCATTCTCTGCTGTACACACCGACAGGAGAGCCCTTCTTTGCACTCGAACCGCAAACCAACGCCAACGACGGCTTCCGTCTTTTTGCCCAAGGCATCGAAGGAACAGGCGTCTTTGTCTTGCAACCTAGCGCGATCCAACGCGGTCGGTTTGTCTTGCGGTGCTCTAATTTTTCTTCGTGAATGTCTCGAACACTTCGGATATGTGGGGTTCCACCCCATACGCGCCTTGTTAAGGTGGAAACACCGGATAGTCTAGCCTGATCGCCTTTTTTTTTCTCCCCCCCTCAATCCCCCCGTGAACGGGGGGAAGTTGGAACGGGCAGCGTCTGCATTTCGTGCATACAGCGTGCGTCATGAAAAAACAAAATCCCCGAGGCTTCCGACTTTCGCTCCCTCCCCTGTTCACGGGGGAGGGCGGGGAGGGCGGGGTGGGGGGCTTTCCTCCGCTTCACCTAACGCCTATGGGGTGTCACCCCACGCCCCGCCATAGAGCGCGGCTCCCTTGACCCCGTATTGGCGGAGTGATCAGTGTTTTTCAAACAAACAGCACCACCGCTTCAAGCGGCGCGAACACGGCTTTTTTCGCCCGACGCACGACTTCCCGATCCGTTGACCAAAAAAATTTTTGGTTGGACTAGGAACTTTGATCCAACGTGTCGTCTTAACAAACAGAGTCCACAAAGCGGCAGGAGATCAGCGATGCAAGAACAGCCCACCCCCAAACCAGTCCCCACACGCTGCGCTGTACCCTCGAACCAACGAGCCTTTCGCGCTGAGATCGAACCCCATCTGGCGACACTTCGCCGTCAGATCGCACGCATCGCTCCTGTGGCTGCGGTCGACGATATCCTCCAAGAAACGCTGCTTTGTGCATGGCGTACATGGCATGATCAAGCCCAACGCAACGGTGGGATCGTCATCGAACGATGGGGATCTTGGCTGTCCGTCATGGGCCGAAACAAAGCCATCGACTGGCTGCGCCGCGAAGGTCGAAGTCTTCCGATCGCGCCGCTCGCAGAGGCCGAACAGACGGCCTGTACGCACATCTCTCCCGAAAACCGCATCGCTCAACAACAAGGGCTTCACTTGGTTCACACAGCCGTCGCAGAACTGCCGCCCCGCCAACGCTCCGTGATCGCGCTGCGCTCCCTCCAAGAAAACGAAGTCGCACAAACCGCACAAGTACTCGATATCGCCGAAAAAACGGTCTATGCCACCGAAGCCCACGCACGCGAACGACTCAAACATCACCCGATCATGCGCGAAGCATGGACCTTGTTGTCTGCTGTCGGGGCGATGGCATGGGCTCTCTTGGGGCGCGGAAAACAACTGCTCGCTCACTCTTTCAGTACAGCCAAAGCAGCTTCCCAAACCGCGATCTTGAGCAAAGCCAGCGTATCCGTGTGGACAAGTGCCGTGACAACGGCCTCTGTGGTCGGCGTGTTCTCGCTCACACCACGCCCACAAACCGATGTCATCACCGTCTCGCCGATCACGTCTTTCTCTTCGACCGCCTCGGCCTCGTCTGCGACTTCAACGGACGCCAGCACCCCAACCCATCCGTCAGAAAGCCACAGCCCTCGCCGTCTGAAACAAAGACCGATGCAAACGCATCCAACGCGATCCCCCGTACCCAACCGCGCCAAAGCGCATACCCTCCAAGGAGCCGATGCCATGAAGATCAAATCTATCCTTGCCGCCGCCATGATCTCGTCCAGTCTGCTCGGCGCGAACCTCGCCGATGCCAAGCCCCAAGCCAAACCAGAACCCGCCAACCAAAGCCCCTACATGTACCGAAAAGTCACCAAGATCGACTTTGAAGCCACCACTCTTACGGGTGGACTCGAAAAGCCCATGATGTCCCTCTACTCAGGCCGCGCACGAAACAAAATGAAAAGTCTGATCACCTTCCGTAAAAACTTCCGCCTCCGCCTCCAAGAATCCGCCACCAACCTCTAACCACCACCCACCCGTGCGAACAAGTCAAGGCGATTTTTCGATCGCGAACAGGCGGGCGCGCAAGAGATAAGGCGAGTAACCCACCCGTGCGAACAAGTCAAGGCGATTTTTCGATGGCTTGGCCGTTCAACGTGATCCCCCTCTGACCGGCTTCTAGATCGATGCGCTCCCGAAGCAACCGAGGCTGGAGGATCTGGATATCCTCCGATATCCACGGTGGATTGTGCGTCATCGAAGAGCCACCCACAAAGATATCTGTGTAGTACACCGAAGCACCGATCTCATTGTCTTGGATCGTGCAATTCTTCGCCCCCATCACGATGATCGCCATCTTCTCGTGATCATGGATGCGGTTTTTTGCCACAACGATCTGCTTGGCTTCGTATCGTTGGGCCAAACCTTCGGGCAAGATCACGATCTCGTCGCTGACTTGGCCACAAGCGATCGCGGCATTGCCACAAAACGAGATATCGTTTTCGGATATCTCCCCATCAAACGAGCCACCTTTCGCAACGATGCACATCCCCGAGCGATTTTTGATGTCATGCACTTTGTTCTTGGTGACGCGAAAACGTTTGGCGGCCACCATATCGATCCCTTGTTCCGCCGTCGATCCCGAGACATCATTACGCATCCCCGCTTTCACCACCACCACCGCATCAGACGTCTGGTTCGCCGACTTTTTAGGCGCGCAAGCAACGCCAAAGCCCAACACCGCCAAAGCCCAACACCAAAAGCCAATTCGCATGATCTTTGCCCCTCTCGCGGTCCGTCAACTTCGCAGTACTCCACGAACACAAGCGCCGCCCAATCTTCCGTAGGTTGCAACACTGTCCAAAGCAAGACGCGACAAACACCCTTGCTTGCCATTCGTTCGGCAATCAAACGCCCGTCGTTCGGCAATTTACCGCCCTTGCTCGACAATTGGTGCCACGCTCCACAACACGGCACAAGCCCCCTCAAAAGAAACGTACCCCCAACCCCAGCGAAAGTGACGCAGCCGCTCTCGCCGCCGAGGAAAAGTCTTTGCCTCAAAAGAAACGTACCCCCAACCCCAGCGAAAGTGACGGCGCGATGTTGTACTGCTGCAAGATCAAATGCACGATCTCGCTTGCACGACCAGCCTTTTCTTGTGCTTGCTTTTTGTACTCGGCTGGAACCTCGCTCTGAAAATGCGTCGATATCACGATATCGTGACCGATCACTTTCGAGATCCCCACCCCCAAACGAAGATTTAACACGGAAAACAACAACCATTCCCAACCGATCTCCGCTGTCGCAAAAGAAAGGCTTGCATTCACTTTGTATTGCGTCGATTGCAAAAGCGCTTGCGAAGCCTCAAACCCCGTGGATACATCCGCCATCGAAGACGCTTGGACTTGACCGCGTAAACGCCACTGCACATAGCTCAATCCCATGTAAAATCCGTGTTTTTCTAAAGGACGCCACTCTAACTGCGCTCTCCACACAAAAAAACTCTGCGTGAAATCCTCGATGATCTTTCCCGTCTGAAGGCCGTATGTATCCATCCCTATAAGCATTTTGTTGATCTCTTGAACGTACACACGTTGTACTACCCCGAACGATGCCGCAAAACGTACCCCCCCCGGCACTTGCAACGCGATCCGTGCGCCTGTTTCAAAGGGCAAATTCAAACTTGCCTCTAAATAAAGATGCCAAAAACCTTGGCGCTCCGCACATCGGTTGGCGAGTAACTCTGATTCCACACGCTCTAAGCCACCACAAGGGGCCGCAACAGCAGGAAGCGCAAGCCCCCACACCCCCCAAAAAACAAACAGTTTCAACGCTCTGTACTTGCCTCCAAAACGACACACAAACGCCCAGAGAGACGGTCCAAACGCCTTTTTCATGGTTCACCGATGCCTTTCTGTCACGATGCAGCTCAACCCCCATCGCTGCGAGCGCGCCGATAGCCAGATCGCTCCACCGCCCCCATCACATCCCGTTGTTCTTCTCTTTTCGATTCAATCAAACAAAACGGAAGCGACAAACAAAGGCTTGAGGGGCAAACAAAAAATTGTTTCGATTTCCCTACAGGAGCCACACAGTTTTTCAAAAACCCCCGTGCTCGCGGCACTTCAATCGGCACCGCGATGGGTTTGAAAAACGCCTGCTTGCCCCGCCGACACGGGGTCAAGGGGCCTGCGGTCTATGGCGGGGTGTGGGGTGGCACCCCAAACACAACCGCACCGCTGCCCTCAGAGTGAATCAGGATTCAGAATTCAACTTGAAAGATCAAGGATTTGGAAGGAAAAAACAGGATTGCTTTGTTGGGAAGGAATCGTTATAGTGTGCCGCGTTTTGAAGGTACGTTGGCGAGCATTGTCGATGTATTTGTTTTTGTTTGTGATTTTTTCGGAGGGCGTATGTTCGAGAGACAAAAGCAACGGTGGATTCGACGAGGGGTGGCGTGGTGCGTGTTGGTGTTGTGGTGCGGAGTGTCGATGTGGGCGTGCGACACATTGGCCCCGTCGGAGTCGGCGCAAGAGAACCCCCAAGAAACCAAACAAGAGGGGACACAAAACAACGAAGGGACGGGCGAGAACACACCGACGGAATCAAGCAACGAACCTGCCCAGACAGAGACCACGACTTCCGAAAAAACCGAAGAGGGTCGCCCCGAAACCAACGAACCCAATTCGCCCGATGGCTCGACCGAAACAACGCCCGACGGTTCAACGGAACCCACCCCCGAACAGATATCCGACGCCAACCCTCCCGAGCAAACAGCGGATCAGCCCACACAACCGACAGGATGCGGTGTGACGACATTTCGTTATGATGCCAAAGGCCAGACTCCCGTGACGGTTTTTGTGGCGGGCAGTTTTAACAGTTGGGCTGATAGCGTCGCCAAGGGCGCGTATGCGATGGTCAACACCCAAGGCTCGCTTTGGGAAGTGACCCAAAAACTCCCCGAAGGTACGCACCAATACAAGTTCGTCGTCGATGGAAAATGGATCCCCGATCCTGACAACCCACGCACCGCACCAGACGGATTTGGCGGACAAAATAGCATCATCGAGATCGCTCCTTGTACCGATCCCACCGTCGAAGTCACCTCCCACAAAACCACCAACAGCGACTTTACCGCTGATCTGCTCTTTAAGTCGGGTGCATCGGGATCGGGCATCTCCAAAGTCATCGCCACCCTCGATCACCAAGCCGTTCCTGCGGGCAGCGTCACCCACTCGGGCAATACGATCAAAGTCGATCTCAAAGGTCTTGCCAAAGGCATCCACGATCTGCGTGTCGAAGTCGAAGACCAAAACGGCCAACGCTCCGCCGTTAAACTGCTCAAGATCTATGTGGGCTTTTCGAGCGACTGGCGCGATGTCTCCCTTTACTTCGCGATGATCGATCGCTTTATGGATGGCGATCCCGCCAACAACAAGCCTTTCGCTGACACCCCCGACCTGTTGAACTACATGGGCGGTGACTTCAAAGGACTCAGCCAAAAGATCGATAGCGGATACTTCGATGCTCTCGGCATCAACGCGCTCTGGATCACATGGCCGATCGATAACCCCGATTACGCCGAACCCGGCGCACGCCCGGGCAGCCACTGGTGCAATATGAATCCCAAAGATCCCAACATCCAATGGATTCAAACCCGCTACAGCGGTTATCACGGATATTGGCCCGTCAACACCAACAAAGTCGAAGAGCACTTTGGCACACTCCAAGATCTCCAAGATCTCGTCGTCAAAGCCCACAAACGCGGCATCCGCATCTTGCTCGACTTTACCGTCAACCACCTGCACAAAGAGTCCCCGATCTACAAACAGAACGCCAACAGCGGCTATTTCAACACGCCCGCCGAGATCTGCGACAACGTCGGATGGGACAACAAACCCGTCACCTGTTGGTTCGTCGACTATCTCCCCGATATCAACTACAACAACACCGCCATCTCCAAGCTCATGCTCGATCACGTCGTCGACTGGGTCAAAAAAACAGGGGCCGATGGCTTGCGCGTAGACGCACTCAAACACATCGAACAAGGCTTTATCCGCCAACTCCGCCAACGCACCACCAAAGAATTCGAAAGCACAGGTGTCAACTTTTATATGGTGGGCGAGACCTTTACGGGCGACACAGGCTTGATCAAGAAGTACATCGGAAACGACCAAGTCCACGGACAATTCGACTTCCCGCTCAATCTCCAGATCCTCAAAGCCTTTGCTCGCAACGAGATCGGCCTCGATGCCTTTGACCAAGCCGCACGCGGGATCATGGCGTCCTACGGCAGCGATGCACTCATGTCCACCTTCATCGGAAACCACGATATCGCCCGCTTTGTCAGCATGGCCGGCGGACAGATCCGTTGCGGCATCTGGGACGTGATCAGCAACCGCGCCCAATCATGGAACGGCCCACCCACCGCACCCACCTCCGAAGATGCTTACAAAAAACTCTTGCTGGCCTTCGCTTATATCTTTGCTCTGCCCGGCATCCCCTTGGTCTATTACGGCGATGAGTTCGGACTCCCGGGGGCAGGCGATCCCGATAACCGCCGCATGATGCGCTTTGACAGCCAGTTAAGCGCCTTCGAGAAAAATACCCTCGCCGTGATGCAAAAGATCGGAAAAGCGCGCCAACAATACGACGCCTTGCGTCGCGGCACACTCGGT
Source organism: Myxococcota bacterium (assembly GCA_023150835.1). Classification (GTDB taxonomy): domain Bacteria; phylum Myxococcota_C; class UBA6777; order UBA6777; family UBA6777; genus JAKLKB01. Next base: position 10,930 of record JAKLKB010000159.1, read on the forward strand.
TCAACCCTCCAAGCCAGTAGCGATCACCTCGTCTTTTTGCGCACAGGACAAGGCGGCCCCGCCGTGATCATCCTCAATCGCGGCGGACAACGCACCGTCACCCTTTCCGCAAGCGCTCTCGGCGTCTCCGATGGCACCGTCTTTGAAAACGCCCTTGCTGGCGGGCAAATCACCGTCTCTGGTGGCAACCTCACCATCCCCGTAAGCCCTATCACGCCCGTCTTCCTCATCAAAAAATAAACCAAAGAGAGTCGCGTGATCGGATTGGTTTGGTGGGGTTGGAACCCCACTCCCCACAAGGGGTCACGGCCCCCTTGACCCCGTATCGGCGAAGAGATCAATCCTTTTCCACACAGACGACTCTGTCGCTTGAAGAAGCGCGAACACGGTTTTTTTGTCCACTGCAAAAGTCCCGCCCTCTCGATGGTTCAGATCTTTGACGACGTGGTGGGAGGGAGTGGGGGCACAAAGCAACTTTGGCTCCAAAAGCACCGATACATCAACCCGAGGTATGATCGGCCTACCTAGGGGCAGCCCCCTGTGGCTGCCCAAGAATAGGGCGTCTACGTACGATCCTTTGTGTACACACCTCTCGGATATCGTATAAGTAGGCTGCCCCCTTTTTCTTTCACCAAGCGTGATCTATCGTTTGTCAGCGAGTACACCGTGCAAAACAGGCGAGCGCCCGTTCACAAAGCGCCCGCTTGCGACCTTCCATACCACCCAAAGGAAACCAACCATGCCAAATCGTATCAGTACCCAAAACGCCCCCAAAGTCCAACAAGTCGGCGCACAGCAAATCAAACAAAGCAACAGCCAACAGATCGGCTCCGCCCTCCAACAGATCAAAACAAACCCTTCTCTTGCACAACAATTCTCGAACACTCTTCAACAACAAACAGGGGCTTCGAGCGCACAAGTCGGCCAAGTCTTCGGTCAAGGTCTGGCCGGAGCCGTCGCTCAATTGAGCCAATCCACCGCTGGCGCACAAGTCGGCATCGGCCTCTTGGAATAGCTTTCATTGACGGATGGCTCGGGAGCGCCTTGTCGTTGACAGATTGTTCGCAAGCGCCTTGTCTTTCACAGATGGCTCGGAAAGGAACGCCTCATCATGGATCAACCCAAAAATACAAGCCGACTGTTGGCTTTTTTTGAGCGCCAAAATGAAGATGGGACGTACTTCTACGAAGACGAAGCCGTCCGCCATTTTTTGCCGCTGTTGGCGATGCAGATCGCGATGGAATGGGGCTCACAAGCATGGACACCCCCGATCCAACGGCTCATGGACGAGTTTGTCGAAGGGCTTGGGCTACCAGAAGGCTTTGATGGCGCGCAGCTCAACGAAGCGGTCGAAGGTTACTACGCCAAAGCAGGTGTCGATCCTGCCCTCAAACGCGGCTTCCAAGAACTCGTGCGCGAACTGTTTGCCGACGGAAGCACCCAAGAACTCAGCGATGCTGCCGCCAAACTGCTCGGGATGGAACCTCAAACCATCCCATCTCCCGCCCCCGCCCATCCGCCCAAAGGACGTGTTGGCGTCTCCGTCGCAGGACTTCTCCTCCAACACACCGCAGCGCAAAAACGCCCCGAAGACGCTTCTTCGCCCCCTCCGCCCTCCAAAAACAAAGACGAATAGGAGCGACGCAACAAACAAAAAACCCCGTGTTCGCGATATCTCAAGCGACAGCGTCGTTGGTGTGAAAACTCCGTGCTCACTTTGCCAACACGGGCTCAAGAGGGCGAAGCCCTCTCGCGGGGCGTGGGGCAGCGCCCCATAGGCGTTAGGTGAAGCGGAGGAAAGCCCCCCACCCCGCCCTCCCCCGTGCAAACCAACCCCGTAAGTCCGAACGAAGAAGGCTAAAAAATTTCGATGAAGATCGAGCAGCTTCCCGAAGATCAAGCGTACATCGAAGCCTACGACCGCGCCCTGCGCAAGCATGGCAAAACGATGTTAGAAGAAGCCGCCGCCCTGATGGAACGCTACGCAGCACGGGGGATCACCACCATCAAAGGCGCGGGCTTTCCGCTTCGCCCCTTGTTTTTGCCACGCCGTCTCCTCGAAGATATCGGGCGCTCTTTGATCGAAGGCTTTGAACGCCTGCGGATCGCATTGCTCGATCATCTCGAAGACAGCGCATGGTTGGCAGAACACCTCCCCATCCCCCCCGCTCTGTTTCAGCACCTCAACTTCCGAGAAAGTCTGTCCAAAGAAGCCTTCTTCTCCGTACTTCGCCCTGATGGCTTCTTATTCTCCGATCGCTACGCGCTGATCGAACCCAACTTCGGCAATGGCTCGCTGATCAGCAACGCCTACACCGAGATATTGTTTGATTATTTCCAAGGATCGACCGTGTTTCGGGAAATCGGCTGGCCTTCCACAGGACTGGATCGGCCCTTCCAACGCCTGATCGAGATGCTCCGTTCTCGCCTACCTGCGGGAAAACAACGCTACTTTGTCGCTTTGTTTTGCCACCACTGGGAACACCAAGTCATCCAGACATGGGAAGAGCGCGTGATCCAACAGCTTTATCTCGCGCAGCAGATCTTGGCCGAGCAAGGCATCGATACAAGCGTAGTATACGAGGATGGCTTTTCCATTGATGAATCCGGCCACACCCACCTCAAAGCAGACGGACAGCGCGTCGATCTGGTGTTGCAATTCACCATCGGAACGTCATTTATGGACGAGCCTTGGTTATTTGAAGACGCACTCGCCCACCTCACAAGCGCCAAGATCGGCGATGCTCCGTTGATCAAGCCCTTGGCCTCCTTGTGCATCGACAAAGGCACCTTGCCGCTGATGAATACTCTCGGCGGATGGCCGATCTGCGCAGAAGAAAACTTCCGCGTGGAGATCCCTTGGACGACCTACCCCAAAGCCGAACAGGCCGCAGAATACCGCCTGAACAAAGACCGATACGTCTTAAAACGAGCCTTTGATGGCAAAGACACCCATGTCGGCATCTCTACAGCAGGGCGGCTGTGGAATCGCACTCTGGCCCAAGCCCTCGAAAGCGACGCCTACGTCTTACAACATTATCAGCCCATGCCCCAAACGATCATGCCGATGTGCTTTGATGGAGAGCATATCGAGTGGGTGCCTGTGCGCGTCGAGTTGTCGCCGTTTTTGGTAGAAGGCCGCTATGCAGGCGCGATCGCACGTTATGCGCCCGAAGCCGAAGGCTTGGTGATGTCACCCCCACCCGAAAATATGGGGCTAACCAATGTCTTCGGCACCTAAACCCACCCCACCAACAAATGTTCCAGCCCCCCTCCACTCAGACGAACCATCCACTGCCGATCAAACCACGCAAACCACGCTCGAACTGGCCGATGGATGGGCGTGTTGGCGACCATTTGCGTTGCGGGGTGCAGGATTTCCGCTGGATCGAGTCCTGCGCTTTGCCGATCCCAAGCTCCTCGCCGCGTTGGAGAACCACCTCACCAAAGAAACCGAACTTCGCCAAGCGTGCCTCACCCTGATCGCTGCGTGGTCAAACGGCGGAACTTCCGACGAACGCAACTCCACACGCCAACACATCAAACACACACATCGCCTCCTCGCGCAGCTTTCGACTTTTTCACATAACCACACACAAACGCCCATCCCTCCGCACTCTACACACGACGGCATACAAACGCCCATCCCTCCGCACTCTACACACGATGACACACAAACGCCCATCCCTCCGCACTCTACACACGATGACACACAAACGCCTGTCTCTCCGCACGCTATACATAACAACTCACAAACGCCCATCCCCTCGTTGCTGGAGGCATCGCAAGCGGTGTGTGTAGCAGAGGAGGCTTGGGAAAAAGCGCGTGTGGCTTGGGAAGCCGCTTTTGTGGAGGGTGCGCATCGAGAGCATCGCGAACTTCAATCGCTGCTTGCACAAGGCGATCTGATGCGTGCGGTGTTGTGGCAAAATCGAGAGGCGGCGATCCACGGGCTTGGGTTGATCCCTCCGATGGCATCGGAAGAACAGAACAAGCGCGCTCGCCAAGCAAGGCAGATCGTCCATCGTTATCTTCAACGCTACTGCACCAAAAATGACACCATCGGTTTTTTTGGTCCCGTGGGATGGGGGTTTTGGAGCGCAGGGGAGACGCATATTCTGGCGGGTTCCAAACAGATGGCGCGACAAGGCGTGTACTTTGAACCGTGGGCGATGGCGGTGTTTGCGCGCCAATGGAGTGAGTCACCGGCCTTTTTACTGGATATCCCGCCGCGTGTGCATCCGCTGTGCGCGTTGGTCGAAGGCCGACTCTTGGGCGTCCCGGGCGCAAGAGGCCGAGACAAAAGCCGCGCTCTCACCCCCCAAGAATACGCCCTGATGATGCGCTGCGATGCCCGCCGCACAGCGCGCTCGATCTTGGCGGATATCGCCCAAGACACCAGCCTTTTTGAAGACTGGAGCCAAGCCTATCAAGTGCTTTGCGATCTGGTGCGCAAGGGTTGGCTGATCTGGTCCTTGGATATGGCCTTTGAGGCTCACCCCGAACGCCGCCTGTTGGGCGTCGTCGACGCTCTGCAAGATCCGACGATCCAAGCGGCTTGTAAGAAACAGCTTACGCCGCTGCTGGAGGCTTTCGATGTCGTATCCAAAACCACCGAAGATGCGGCCTCTTTGGCCGAAGCGTTGGGAGCGTTGGAAGTTTGCTTTGTGGCCCAAAGCGGCGAGTCGGCCACACGCAACCAAGGTGCAACGTACGCAGGACGGACACTGACGTATCTTGACGGCCAAAGAGACGGTCGATGGGAGATCTCCGATACGCTGCTCGGACAGATCGCCCAGCCGCTTTCACTGATGTTGCAAAGTGCGCGTTGGTACACTTGGCGGATCGCGACGGCGTATCAAGCGCATCTACGGGGACTTTGCGATCAGATCCTCGCGACCGAGGGCGGAAGCGACCTACCCTTGGTGCGTTTGTGGCAAGAAGCCAGCGACTGGCTCGATCCCTTTTTTCCCAAAGCGGTCGAAGAGATCGTCGAAGACTTACAACAGCGCTGGGCGACGATCCTCGACATCTCGGAATCTACGGACAAACGACGTCTCGAACGAGATCCCGCTGCATTAAAAGAAGCGGTGATGGCGGCTTTTTGGGCTCCACATCCGGGATGGCCTTGCGCTCGGCATCATGCGCCCGATCTGATGTTTGCGGCCCCTGATCTCGCAGCTTTGGAGCGCGGCGAAGGGCTGTTTGTGCTTGGAGAGCTTCACGCGGGGATCCATCCGCTGTGTACGCTTTCGATGACCACACAACACCCCGATCTGGCTTCTCTTCAAGCCCTCTACGCACAAGATATCCCCGATATCGGGATCGCTCCGATCCCTGACGTGGACTTTGCCCGATCCTGCCACGATTCGCGGCTTGCGCCTCGCGATCTGCACCTCGATATGGGCGCGCCGTGGGCGAGCTGGCGCGGTCCCGACCAAGTCCTCCCCATAGGCGCATTCTCGGTTCGCCCGTCAGGTGGGGGGATCGAGGCCACAACCCGCGATGGACAGCACCGCTTCGATATCTTGCAGATCATCGAGCGTTCTCTCAAACTACGCGCTGCTGTTCATTTTTCTTACTTGCCTTCGTGGGCGCATCGCCCGCGCATCCAGCTAGGCCGCTTGGTGATCGCACGCGAAAGCTGGCGCATCTCCGCAGCGCAGATGGCTTTCGCACGCGAAACACAGCCAAGCAGCCGTTTTGCGGGAGCCTCTCGATGGGCAAGATCCGCCGAGATACCGCGTTTTGTCTTTGCACGCTCCCCCAAAGAAACCAAGCCGATCTACGTCGACTTCCACAGCCCCCCTTCTGTCGAGATCTTTTGCCATCTGATCCGACAAGCCGAAGACGCTGCACTACATCTAAGTGAGATGTTGCCAAGTCCCGAAGAGGCGTGGTTATCGGATGCGACGGGGCGTCGTTATGTGAGTGAAGTGCGGATGATCGCCGTCGATCCGCAAGTATGGAGGCCCCTTCCTTGACACAAGATCCCCAATCCACCAAGTCGCGACAACATGCCGCAACACAAGATCCCAAACCCGCCAAGTCGCTACGAAACACCGCTGCAATGGTCGGTCGCGCCGTACCGATCCTCGATCAAGCCGTTTCTGCCGGCCTCATGCACGTCACGCTCCAAGATCGCGCCAACAAGCGCGTCCGCCTCGACGATGGCCGCGTCGTCACCGAGTTTATCAACTGCTCTTATCTCGGGCTGGATCTGCATCCTGCGGTGCTCGCTGGCGCAAAACAGGTCTTGGATGACTGGGGAATTCATCTCTGCTGTGCGCGTTCGCGCTTTTCCATCGGCCCCAATGCTCTTCTCGAAGACGGTCTCTCCGCTCTGTTTCGTGGACGAGCGATCACCTTCCCATCCGTCACAAGTACGCACATGTCGGTGCTTCCGTTGCTTGCGAGTGGTGTGCTCTTGGACGATCGCCATCCGCGCCCGATGCGTGTGATCTTCGATCGCTTTGCGCACGCTTCGATGCAGTACCTCAAACCGATCTTGGCCGAAGAAGCGCAAGTTTGCACCATCCCACACAACGACCTCGACGCTCTGCGCAGCCAAGTCCAAGAAGCCCATGCTTGCGGGCAACGCGCCGTCTATCTCGCGGATGGCGTCTACTCAATGGGCGGCATGTGTCCTGTCACCGACCTGATCGCGATGGCCCAAGAACTCGACTTTGCGCTCTACATCGACGACGCACACGGAACTTCCATCTTTGGCGAACAAGGCGAAGGCTACGTCCTCAGCCAGATCCAAGGCCCGCTCCCTGAACAAGTCTTTGTGTGCTTTTCTCTCGCCAAGGGCTTTGGCTGCAATGGCGGTGGCATCGTCCTTCCCAACACACGCACCGAACGCTTGATCCGCCAGTTCGGACAAACCTACAACTTCTCCGCCCCCCTCGATTTTTCTCTAATCGGCGGGGCGCTCGCGGCCTTGGAACTCCACCGCAACGGAGAAGTCCGACGCCTACAAACTCAACTCGACCGACAGATCGCCCTTTTTGTGTACGGTGAAGCCCAACAACCCACCCCTCCGCTCGTATCAGCAACCTCAAGTCACCTCATCCTCCCAAACACCCGAAACCACGACGTGATGGTGCCTTTCTTGACATGGAACGAACATGATCGACCGATCGACGGTCGCCTTGGACCGATTCGGATGGTCTTTGTCGGCGAAGAAGCCCGTGGCATCGACTGGGGACAAAAGCTGATCGAACGGGGCTATTTTGTCTCAGCAGCTTTTTTCCCCGTCGTTCCGCGAGGTCGCTCACAACTGCGTATCGCCATCACAGCAGGCCACGACCGCCAACAGATCTTGGGCCTTCGTGATGCCCTCCGCGATATCGCCGAAGCATCCGGTGTGTTGTCTGTTGCCTAGCTTTCCCCCCCTTTCGTTGCCCTATCCACGTTCCAGCGCCCGTCCACCCCGAAGGGCTACGAGATCTCCCGTATCACCACATGGGGAGCGCATTCCTTGATGATATGCGCGTTCTCCATCTCGCTACATGACAGGCCAATGACGAGCGAGCGAAACATCGGAAAGAACGAAGTGTTTTGGAGGCTCAAACATGACAAGACCAACGCCATGAGAGAGGTATCAAGAGGCAACACTTCTCAGTCAGGGCAACCACACCTGGTTGCCCCTACGTGTTGGAAATCACACGGTGTTTTGTAGGCAACCACACATGGTTGCCCCTACGTGTTGGAAATCACACGGTGTTTTGTAGGGGCAGGCCCCCGTGCCTGCCCTCGATCTGTTGCGTCGCTGACCTCTTCATCGCTATCTGTTTTGAACGAACCCCTCGAGTTTTCGTTGTTTTCTTCAACTATAGACAATAAAAAGAGTACAGTTTCTGTTTATTAATTATTCAACCAAATTCACAAATAAACGTTTTTTACGAAATTTTATTTTTTGTTCATAACAACAATATATTCATTATTTATCGTTGTTGCAGTTTTTCCCGTTTCGTTTGTTGGACTGTTTTTTCGAGGCATTCTTTTATTTGGAATATTTCTAATGAAAGTATATTTGTGTTCAAATTCAAATTGTTCAAAAATAGATTTTGTAAATTCATCTGTCAAAAGTGTTATGTCTTTTACTCTTCTGTTTCCAACGACGTAGCAAGCATATCCTCCTCTTTTTATAACATTTGCAACGTTAGAAATAGATTTTATATAATCAACATAAAAACTATATACTTCTCTTGCCCTTTTCTCATCAATAGAGGCTATTTGTTGGATAGTAGCATCCAACAATTGAAAGCCTGTTGGGAAGATCTCTTTTGGGGCACCTCCCATCAATCGACTATCCAAGTTGTCGGCCTCTTCAAAGCCTAGCCATTGGCTAGATAAGCGTGAAAACTGGCCGTAAGCAACGGTTGTTTTGCTGTCTCCGTAAGGGGGAGATGTGACAACTAAGTCTACGGACTCATCTTCGAGCGTTACTTCTTGAGAAGAATCAAATTCAAACACGTACACTTGACTATTGAACGAATTTGTTTTTTTTAGAAAACTTTCAAGACCTTTTTTGTTGCGATTCACTTTAGAAAGAAGCATGGAGAACACATCAGGCTTGAATTTTTTTACTTGTTCTTCTGTCATTCGATATAATTTGAATTCGCCATTTCTTGTTAGACTACTTTCTCTTACAGTTTCACTAAAAGCGATGAGGAAAAAATCTTTTATTCTATTATTTTCTATTGTATCAATAAATTGCTTTATGATCGCGAGTTCTGAAATCGTCTGAGGAAGAAACCAGTAATCAATATTTTTGAATTGAGGTATGTTTTGAGGATAGCAAATTTTCCCAAAATTTACACTCAGCAGATAATTGTGAAGTGATTGTACGTAAGCTTCCAGCTCTTTTACACAGAGCTTTGATGTTTTTGTTTTTGCTATAAGTCGTGCGAGTGGGTTTAGATCTGAACCAAAAGCATTGATTCCACAAAGGTTCGCTTCAACCAAAGAAGTTCCTGTTCCGCAGTAAGGATCAAAAAGAGACTTTGCACCTTTTCCATATTCTCGAATCAACCGCTCTGCAATTTGTGGAATCATCATCGCTGGATAATTATGGAAGCAATGTGTGTCTCTCTTTACATTTTCCGTTTGAAAATCCCAAGAATAATCGTTTTCTTTTCTTAATGTCATCATTTATTACAAGTCCTCGATTTTTTTGAATAGTAGGTGGAGTTTGTCTTCAAAAATTCTAAAACCTGTACCATGATTTCTTGCTCTCGTGCCTTTATCATGAAGCCTTAAATCTACAAGTAAGTTTCCTGTTTTAAATAAATCAGAAAGCAAATCGGAGGATGTTTCTCTCATTATCTGGGCTCTGTAAAATTGGAAATATTCTACACCAGCCCTTTCCTCTACGTGTGCGGATACAAAAATTAACGCAGGAATTTTCTTTGCAAATCTTTCTGCAATTGTGGCAATTTGCCACGTTGCGATAATCTCTCCAGATATGTGTTGTACAGCGATTTCATGTTGAGATACGGTCAAAAAGAGTCCCGCACTATTTGGAGATAAAGACATCGTGTAATACATTCCCAATCTGCCATTTTGGTCGAAACTTCCGTATTTTTTTATTGCCGTTAAAGGATTAATTTTCCAACATTTTTTATTAAACGTAAATAAAGTGATCATACTATTCGAATGATCCCGATGAGCTTTAATCTCAATGCCTTTTATATCGGGCAGTGCTAGGTTGTTTTCTCTCAATCCAATCAACATTTCAAAAGTATAACCAACACCTGTTGGGCCTTTTCTTAGGGATTTTACGAATCCTTTGGATTTTAGCAATTGAAATTCTGTTGTCAACTCGTCTAGTGTCATTTGAGTACCCCGAATAAGTGTTAATTTGATATCGAGAAACGATTGCAACGAGCTTATATAACGCACAATCGATTCTATGTCAAGAGTGTCATTTTAAATAAAGCCCATAGATTCAAAGAAATCCATATTTACATCATAGTAAGGCAAATTTTTTCTCCCATTGATAGATGTATAAGATGGAGACTTTTTTGTTGTAGACTCGCTACATGACAGGCCAATGACGAGCGAGCGAAGCATCGGAAAGAACGAAGTGTTTTGGAGGTTCAAACATGACAAGAAAATGTCCTCCATTTTTGAGCTGCCTCTCTAACCAAGAAAGTCCAAGCCGAAACAAGCTCTTATCTTGTCGTCGAAGGCTTCGATCTACTTGATCCACTTTTCTTTCTATCACGACTTGAAGCCCCAAATAGACCATCCACAAATAACTCAGACAACAGAGCATAAGAAGACGACTTAATCTCTCTGGGCAAGACAAATGGCTCTTGTCAATTCCAAATCCCCTACTTTTTTGATCGCTAAAAAAGGTTTCAATGATGAATCGTTTTCGATACCAATTCAATGACTTGTGTGCATCTGGCAAGGTGGACAACAAATACCAAGGCTGTTTTTCTTTTGGCTTCCAATGAGCGATGGCATGAAGTGGGCCGAAAGCCTGTGCTGTGACATTGGCATCGCAAACAGAGAGCGTCTGGCCTTGAGCCACGGGCAAAGCGTGTTGGATTTGCTGTACGTTGTCGCCTTGGTGAAGCAACGTGTTTTTGGCGGTACGCACAACGAAGTCCCAACCACATTCTTCCGACAGATAACGCAAAAAAGAGACATTATCGTACTCACCGTCGCCGAGCAAAATAACATCCTGCCTGCTCCCAAGAAGTTCTTTCGCGTGCTTTGCGAAGGCAACGTGCTTGTCTGCGCTCCGATGACCTTTTCCTCCTTGCTCAACCTGCCAGAGCAAGGGCAAAAGGCGTCCTTTGTAAAGGATACCAAGCATCAAGACAACGCATCCACGGCCAATCTCACTGACATCAAGGGCAAGCGGGAGTCGTATCCCCTCAAATGCCCGAAGCAGTGATTGAATGAATGGAAGCATGAGCGTTTTCGGCTCGGCATCGGAGGCAATGAAACGTTGAAAGCGCCGATGGGTACTTTCTGTTTTGGCATTGGAAGGGGCGGCCTGCGCAAGTTGCGTAAGGTGGCATCGGCCTTTCCTCACGAGAGCAGAGATCATCAAAGACATCGTGACGACACGACTCTGAGAAGTCGTTGTCAAAATCTTCTGCTTGGGTATCTTGCACTTTCGTGTACAGTCTTTTCGCGTCGCTCATTTGGTGCTCCTTTGGTTGGTTAGTGCTACCAAGGTACCTCATGAGCGACGTTTTTTCTAGAGCTTTCGCTGTTTTCTCAAACTGTCATGTAGCGAGCGTGTGGTAGACTTTCTTTACAAACCCCATCGTTGCTTGCCCTCCTTACGCAGCATTTCAAAAAAACCCGTATTTGCGAAACTTCAAGCGGCGCTGTCGTTTGTTTGAAAAACAATGATCTTCCCGCCAATACGGGGTCGAGGGGGCCGCGACCCCTTGCGGGGCGTGGGGCAGCGCCCCACAAAACAAACCCAACCGCGTAAGCCCAGCACAAAAAATCAAGTACATCAGCCTATGTCGACGAAGAGACGAACACGACAGGCAAGAGAGCGCCACCTTGGTGGACGTTGATCACGCTTGAATCAGAGATACGCGCAAAACAGCCGACAAATCGGGACTTGTGAACCCACGCGCTGAGAGTGACGTTCTTTTCGACCACCTGTGCCCGCCCTTGGGCGTCTTGCATCACAAAACGACCCCGTGAGGCTGGCCATGCACGTTGCGCGACATAAGAAAAAGGTCGCATCACAGCCTCTTGGAGGGTTTGTTCCCAGATATCGGCGCTGCATACGCGTCCGAGGATCACCCCAAAACCACCGTATCCTTCGTTGGGTTTGAGTACCCATTCGCTGCGCTGCTCGCGAAGCAAAGACAGCAGATCGACTTCTCGATCTTCGTACAAGACTTTTTCTTCACGCACCACAAAAGTCCACGGCATACACTCGCGCAACACAGCGCGCACTTCTTGCGGCAAGGACTCCTGATAATGAGGCGAGCTCAACGGCTCCAACAGCCCCTTGTAATCGGCCACGATGGTGCAAAAAGGATTGATCAGCTTGACCGCTCCTGCACGATATGCGTCAAACAACGGGCGCGTGGCAGGCCAATATCCCTCCAACAACAGCTCGTCGATGGTGTCGCGGATCACCCCGTCGATCGGGCGTTCTTCGGACCACAGGCGCTTTCCATCCCATCGCAACGAACGCGGGTCAGCAAGCGTGATCGACAAGCCCCGCGCCTTGAGTCCTTCCACGATCAAGCGATGCTCGTCATGCACCAACGAAGCCGCATCGCTTAGCTGTACCCACGCAGCAGGCGGAGCAAGCGTTGCGTTCACAAGCCCTGCATACGCATCAAGCAAGATATCTTCGTGGATATCCCCCATGCACCGAAGTTTTTGCATCGCTGGAAGCAAGCGCATCGCCGCAAGAAAAGCATCCGTGAACCCCGCCCCCGAAGGATCACCCGCGTTGCACTCCATCACTCGAAACACGCCCGCTTTGTCGTCCCAAAAACCGTCAAATCGCGCACAAAACATCGCCTGTTCCCGCTCCGCATCCAGTCGCGCAACCTCCCATGCTTCGGGGCGCATCGAGATCATCCACGCAGCAAGCCTCCCCCTCAAGATATCTTGAACCGCTCGATCAAAAGCCTCGGCCAACGCTTCGACTTGGGCTTGGAGAGCCGAACGGATCCCGAACGGCAACAGCAATGGCTGCGGAAGTGTCGGGATCTTCACACCCAAACGCCGCATCGCCTCTTGCATCGGCACAAAGTGCGCGTCTGGCTCCTCGCAAAGCGTCCGAAGATACGCTTGTTGCCATGCGTTCCTTTCTGTCACCTCCTCTCGCATCTGAACCTCCTTCTCTGGTCTCTCCAAAGATCTAGCCTGTTTTCGCCTTCCGATCAACCTGTTTTGCTTTCGTTGGCACGTGTGGGGCTTTGCCCCATAGGCGTTAGGTGAAGCGGAGGAAAGCCCCCCACCCCGCCCTCCCCCGTGAACAGGGGAGGGAGCGAAAGTCGGAAGCCTCGGGGATTTTGTTTTTTCATGACGCACGCTGTATGCACCAAATGCAGACGCTG
>JAKLKB010000007.1 GCA_023150835.1 Myxococcota bacterium
AAACATCCCCCCCACAAAACCACCCCCACAAAGCGGCCCACAAACACAAAGCTCTCCCCCACGAAACAAAGGACCCGAGCAGCCGCCCAACGGGCAACGTCCACCCTCGAAAAGCCCCGAGCAGCCGCCCAACGGACAACGTCCACCCTCGAAAAGCCCCGAACAGCCGCACAGCACAGCGGAATCCAACACACCACCCAAACCACCCAAAGCGCTCGAAGGAGCACTTGCACTCACCCCCGCACACATCGATCAGATCGCAACCGTCCTTTACCGTAGTGCTTTGCTTGGTGCAACTTACGCACGTCCGCAGATCCGAGCGATCCGCATCTACTTCCAAAAGATTCTCGATTGCAGCCCTGCCCAACTCCATCGCGTGCGCGATATCCTCAAAAAACTACAAAGCCAAGAATTCCCCTTGGTTCCGCCCCCACTTGACGATCTCCCTGCGTTGGTCCCGATGCTGAGTTATGCAAAGCGCCTTGCATTCGTCCACAGCATCCTGTTTTTGCTTGGCTGCAAAACCCTCCAAACCCTCGAAAGATACCGCGACTTTATGAGCGAACTCGCCATCGAGTTGCGCATCGATCCTGCGGATGTCAGCCTTTTCAACCTCTTTGGGATCGGCAGCGACGAGATCCAACTTTCCTTCCAAGACTGTTTGCGCGTCTTGGATGTCGAGATGGACGCGACCGAAAACGATCTGCGCAAAGCCCATCGCGAACTGGTTCGCCGTTATCACCCCGATCAATTTCACTCCAAAGGCCCTGAATTTGTCCGTCTCGCCGAACGTAAAATGAAAGAGGCCAACATGGCTCTGGAGATCCTGCTCTACCGTTCGGATCGCGGAGTCTGATCACAGCCCCTCCCCCACAACCCTTCACACCACGCCTCTCCCCTCCCCCACAACCCTTCACACCACGCCTCTCCCCCACCCCACAACCCTCCACACCACGCCGATCAACCCGACCGCGTCATAGCCGTCTCAATCCAACCACCAAGCGCCTAGATCTTCGGCGAGTTTCGCGTCGTCCAACGCATCTTCTGGTGTGGGGTACCAACGCACCGCTTCTTTGCGAAACCACGTCATCTGACGTTTTGCGTACGTTCGCGTTGCTTGCTGGATCTGCGCGGTGGCTTCGAGCGGATCGAGCGAGCCATCCAACACCGCATTGAGTTCTCGATAACCGATGCACTGCATGGGCTTCCAACCCGCCGAATATCCGCGCAAGCGCATCGCTTCCACTTCAGCCATCCATCCCGCCCGTAACATCGACTCGATCCGCGCATGGATCCGTTCATGTAGCATCGTGCGCGGCCAATCCAATCCAATCAACAAGGCGGGATATCGACGATCTTGGTGCTGATGTTCCCCCACCCATGATGAAAAAGGCCGACCTGTGGACAAAAACACCTCCAACGCTCGCACAATCCGCGAGCGATCTCGTGGCATGATCTTGATCGTCGCCGCAGGATCGACTTGTTGGAGTTCTTCGTACATCTGCGCCAACTCTCCGCACTCTACGCGAGAGAGCAACTGTTCGCGGATCCCATCGTCTGACGGTACGTCAAACAAGCCATGCAACAGCGCACGCAGATATAGCCCCGTTCCACCCGCCAAGATCACACGACGGCCTGAACGAGCGATCTGCGCGATCACTTCGTCGGCTTCGCGTTGAAAACGCCCTGCATCGTAATCTTCCCAAACATCCGCCACATCGATCAAGTGATGCAAGATCCCCTGTCTCTCCTCGCACGTCGCCTTGCCCGTCCCGATATCCAACTCGCGATACACCTGCAACGAATCAACGCTCACGATCTCCGCACCGTAGCGCTTTGCCAACTCCACCGCCAAGCCGCTCTTCCCACTCGCCGTCGGCCCCACCACCGCCACCAACGGGATATCCGAAAGATATGTCACCGACGAGACGGTCATCTCCGCTCCGCTCCTTCCCTTCGCCAAAACAGAAACCGCTTGGATATCATACGAGATCCGCCCGTTGCGTTATCGTCGGTGTAGGGGCAGCCCCCTGTGGCCCAAGAATCGGGCATCCGCGTACTCTTGTTTGCTGTGTACATCACTCGGATATCGTATAACACGGCACAACCCCAAAAAAAAGCCAAGCCCCACAAACGATCTTGCAAGGCTTGGCTTTGTAGAAACAAAAAAGCAGCAAAAAAACGGTTTTTCCACAAGGGTTGTTTGGATGCGAAGGCGAAGGCCCGTTTCACGACGCGGGCGTGCGCCCAGTCGTCATGCACGTCCCGCGTCGAGGGCCGAAGCCGAAGCGCCGCTGGTTTTCGGCGAAAGGCGAAAACGTGCAGTGCCAGCTCTCAGGCCGGGCGTTGGGCGATCGCTTGTTCCTTCCTCTTGCGCTGGGCGTGGGGATTTCACCGCCTTTCGCCGTCCGTGCTGATCTTTTCGACTCGGACGCTCCGCGCTGGTATTCCGACGCTCGCTCGAACCTTGGGTCAAACACCTTTCTCCTCCCCGCTCGTATCGCAAGCGGATCTACGGAGAAAACTTCAAGTTTTGTTGTGTTGGGTTTGGATGCGCTTCCCTACCGTTTCCTTTTTGCTTTGCGATCTCGTTCGCGCACGTTCGGCTTGTGACCACGACCTCGCCCGACACCTTGAAGTGATCGGCTATGTCCACAAAGACACAACACCCGATCAAGGAGCCTGCTTTTCTTTTTTTCGCACTTTTTTGCGCAAATCTTTCTAAAAACAAGAAGGATATGCTTCAAAAAAAGCGCGTCTTGCGTAAGTGATGGTGGATAGCAAAAGTGTCGTATCGTGACACACGACGCATAGCGGACTGACGGGGGGTACAACACCCGAACACCGACAGAGCACACCGCAAACAAGAATACACGGACAACGACCAGAGGGTCCCACAAACTCAAAGGTAGCGCATCGATCAGATCGCGGAATATGGCAAAGGACAGAGATCATGTGCGGTGGAAACGTTTTTCGATCTCTGCACGCGCCATCTCAAAGAAGATCGGGCGTCCGTGAGGGCAGTGACCTTTGAACTCGATCTCATCGAGTTGTTGGAGCAAAGCGCGGACTTCTTCAGCGGAAAGCTTGTGCGCGCCGCGCACCGATCCGTGGCAAGCCATCCGCATCAACACAGCATCCCGTCGCTGATCGAGCGAAGCAGACTTGTAACCTTTGGCGACTTCTTCGAGCAGATCGTTGATCAAGACCAGCGGATCAGCTTCTTTGAGAAACACAGGGACCGCACGCAAAACAAAGCTTTGCCCCCCAAAGGGCTCAATCGAGACGCCAAGTCGCTCTAATTCTTCTTGAAATTGTTCAGCTTGTTGAGCAGCGACGATCCCCAACTCGATTTGTGGAGGAACAAGATAGACTTGTTGGGGGATCAAAGAAGAGAGAAAGCCATCCAGCAGCTTTTGGTAAGTCACGCGCTCGTGCGCGGCGTGTTGATCCAACAAGATCAAGCGATCTTGATGTTCAAAAAGCAGATACATCTGCGCAAATTGCCCGATGTAGCGAAGAGAAGAAAAAAATCCAACGCGGCCTTGTTCTGCTCGATCGCGGACGAGGATTCCTTCGGGGCGATCGGCTTGCGGGATTTTTTTCCCCAAGAGATTCGAAGTGTCGAGAGGATTCGAGACATCCTCAGCCAGAGGCGCGTTCCAGTTCGGCAAAAAAGGCAAGTTTTTTTGAGAGGAAGAAAGCGGAGCAAACCGCGTATCTTCGGGGGGTTCTTCGATGGTCGACTTTTGATCTTGGGCGGCTTTCAAAAACCGCGAACGAAACTCGTCGAAATTTCTCGGAGCCTCCGCAGCTTCTTGCTTGTGGGCTGTTGTAGTGCTTGTTGAATCCGCAAAGTAGCTTACGGTCGAGGTCTGCGCCCTTGGTGTCGAAGAGGCCGAAACGGACGGGGAGGCGGTCGTATTTTGGATTGTTGGACGAGCAGGATCTGGCGAAGACCATCGGTTCGCTGTGTTCGAAGGTGCCCGCTGGCTTTTGTGATCGAGTGCCGCCGATGTCCCCCGCTCCATCGGATCATTTGCGTCGAGAGAAACTTCGTATGAGACCGCAGCGCCTTCGGTGGTTTGTGCAAGAAGAGGCTTTTCTTCTCCAAAAGGTGCGGTCCCTTCGGGATCATCGAAGGCGTGGTCCATCCCGATATCTTCATTCAAAAAAGGCGGTGGCTCAGGCGCTTCGGAGATTCCTTCGGATGCGGCGACACCAACAGCGCGCTCCAGTCGACCGCGACCACGATCCACCCACGGCGTTCGAGCGATGGCGTTGCGCAACGCAGCGTACAAGCGGTTGTAGATCTCTGTCTCACGGTGAAAACGCACTTCGATCTTTTGCGGGTGGACGTTGACGTCCACCTCGGCTGGATCGATCTCCAAAAACAACACAACATGCGGATAACGGCCCTTTTCCATCGCGCCACGATAGGCTTCTTGACAAGCATGCGCAAAGCTACGATGCCGAATGAACCGACCATTCACAAACAGATAGATCCCTTTCGGGCTTTGCGCGGTGATATCGGGCCGTGAAAAATACCCGCGCAACTTGACCCATCCATCCGCCATGTCGAACGGGTACATGGCTTCGCCGATCGGACGGCCTAGCAACGCACCGATCCGTTCGCGCATGTCGTGAGTGGCCGCACAATGTAGCAACATCCGTCGATTGCTGGTCAGCTTAAACCGAACTTCTGGGTGCGCAAGAGCGAGGCGTGTTAAGGTTTCCGCAGTATGGGAAACCTCGGTGCTATCGGCTTTTAGAAACTTTCTACGTGCGGGGACATTAAAAAAAAGATCATGCACTTCGATGGTCGTTCCGATGGAGCGGCCCACAGGCGAGATCACAGGAGGCTTTCCACCCAAGACTTCGAGGTGTGTGCCGTCGGCTTCTTCTTCGTTGCGTGTCTCCATGACAAAGCGACTGACCGAAGCGATGCTTGGGATGGCTTCGCCTCGAAACCCCATCGTCGTGATGCGAAAAAGATCATCATGGCTGCGAAGTTTGCTTGTCGCATGGCGCTGCAACGCCATCAACGCATCTTCGCGTGTCATCCCACAACCATCGTCCACGACGCGGATTAGCTGCTTGCCACCCCGTTCCAGTTCGATCTCGATCCGCCCCGCCCCTGCATCGATCGCGTTTTCCGCCAACTCCTTTACCACAGATGCGGGCCGTTCCACCACCTCTCCTGCGGCGATCTGGTTGATCAAATCGTCTGCGAGCAATTGAACTTTACCCATCGTCTTCTTCTCCCTCGTTCTTCAAGCGTACGCGCCGAGCCTCTTAGCACAGCGCAACGTCGCAACTTGCCACACGACTCCCCGTTGTCTTCCCCCAACACCATCCAAGCCACCCCTTTGGCTCGGCTCCACAAAAACGTTGTTGCACGAATCCCAGCGATCTGCTAAAGACGCCCACACCGCGCACCTTGGATCGCGCAAAAGGAGAGAGGTCGATGAAGCTTGTATCGTATGGACCCGCAGGGCGGGAACTTCCGGGCGTTCTTTTGGATGATGGGCAGATCTTCTGCCTTTTTTCCGCCTCGCATGGCAAGATCCCATCGATCCGAGCGCTGCTTGCGGGCGGAGAGGCTGCTCTCGATCAGATCTGCCGCTGGATCAGCGCTCCCGACCCTGCATTCTTACACGACGCATCCGCACTCCGCATCGGCCCTCCGCTCACCAATCCCTCCAAGATCGTCTGCCTTGGCCTCAATTATCGCGGACACGCCGAAGAACAAAACAAACCGATCCCCGAACACCCGCTGCTTTTCTCCAAAGCCACGACTTCGCTTGCTGGCCCAAATGACCCCATCTGGCATCCGATCGCCGAAGAGCACCTTGATTATGAGGTCGAGTTGGCGCTCGTCTTTGGAAAGCCCGCTTTTCGCGTACCTGCCGAGCGTTGGAAAGAATACATCGCGGGCTACACCATCCTCAACGACCTGAGCGCTCGTGACACCTTGCGCGCTGACAACAAATGGTTTCGCGGCAAGTCCTTCGACACCTGTTGTCCGATGGGGCCTTACCTCGTCACGGCGGATGAGATCGCCGATCCCCAGTCTCTGCGCCTCCAAGCCTTCGTCAACGGGGAGCGTCGACAAGACGGGAACACCAACGATCTGATCTTTGATCTCGGATACATCGTCGCTTTTTGCACGCAAAACGCCACCTTCCAACCGGGCGACATCGTCGCCACAGGCACACCAAGCGGAGTCGGTATCCATCGAAAACCTCCTGCCTGCCTGCATATCGGCGATACGGTCAACGTATCCATCGAGCAATTGGGTTCCCTTCAAAACCAGATCATCGCTCGTCCCGACGATGCGATCAGCCCTTATCCCTGTCCTGCGACCTGAGCAAACAGATCACTTTTTCCCTTGGGCCATAAGCCCCAAACAGCACTCACAAGGAGATTTCCATGACCATGCAACGCACTTTCTCGATCATCAAACCCGATGCTTTCGCCAAAGGCGCGATCGGCGATATCCTCCGTATGATCGAAGCCAGCGGTCTCAAGATCATCGCAACCAAAACCCTCCGTATGACCAAGTCCCAAGCCGAGGGCTTTTACGCCGTCCACAAAGAGCGTTCCTTCTTTGGTGAGTTGGTGACATTCATGTCCTCCGGTCCTGTCGTGGTTTCCGTCCTCGAAGGCGACAACGCTGTCTTGCGCTACCGCGATCTCATGGGTCCCACCGACTCGACCAAGGCCGCCCCCAACACCATCCGAGGCACACACGGCACCAATATCGAACGCAATGCCGTTCATGGCTCCGACTCTCCCGAAAATGCCGTCATCGAGATCAACTATTTCTTCCCCGAATCCGAACTCCGCGCACTCCTCGGCTAATTTCAAAAGCAATCCTACGATCTCCGAGAGATGTGTGATCGTAGAACAGTGCGTAGAGGCCCGATTGTTGGGCAGCCACACCTGTCTGCCCCTACATTTTTACGATCACGCAACGGGCGGAGATCGTATCATACGATCTCCGAGAGATGTGTGATCGTAGGACAGTGCGTAGAGGCCCGATTGTTGGGCAGCCACACCTGTCTTCCCCTACGCTTTGACGATCACACAATGGGCGGATCTCGTACAAGCCGTCGCCTGTTTGGCATCTCGCCCCCCTAGAGTTATTCTACCATCCCCATCCACTCGGACATATCGACCTTTACGAAGACGCAACAATCAAAAAAACATCTGTCGCCTAACTTGCGCGCCGTCGGATACTATCGGTCAAACGGATGATCAGATCGCGCTGTGAAGCCGAAAGCTCTTGGAAGATATTCCACATCACGCGCTGCCCAATCGACGGATAATCGGCAAGGATCTGCCGAAAGTTTTCGGGGGAGAAAAACAAGATCCGCAAGCCTTCGCGTTCACAACGGATCGTGACGGTGCTGATGGAAGGCCCCAATAAAGCGGCCTCTCCAAAAAAACAACCCGGCGTATAGGTCGCCAACCAGATCGATTGGCGCGTCACTTGGGCGCGGCCATCCAAGACCATATAAAGCCCGGGGAATTCTTTCTCTTCTTCGATGATGATCTCGGAACCGATATACGACTTGACTTCGCCTGCTTGGAGAAAAAGCTGCGATTCATTGATATCTAAGTTCTGAAACAATCGCAGCGATCCAAAGATATCTTGCCCCATATCCAGTTGTGTGGCAGCCACCCCATCCCAAGGAGCCTCCACCCGCAAGGTAATGGCGGTGATATTGTCCTTGCCACCGCGCTCGTTGGCAGAATCGATCAAGCGCGGGATCAAGCGATCGCCGTCTTTTTCTTGAAAGACGGTCATCAACTCTTCTTCGACAAGATAGTTGTGAAGCCCGTCTGTACAGAGCAAAAATTGATCGCCGGGTTCGAGCGTGAGAAAACCGATATCCAACTCGATCTTGGGGCTGACACCAAGAGCTTGAAGCAGAACGTTTTTGCCGGGGGCGGCTTTGGCTTGTTCGGGAGTCAGCTCTCCGCGACGGATCCGCTCGGCAACAAGGGAATGATCGCGTGTCAGTTGGCGAACTTGGTTGTCACGCACGCGATAAAGGCGAGAGTCACCCACGTGGGCGACCACACCGATACGACCGCAGATAATCAAGCACGTGACCGTAGTTCCCATGTATTTTCCTTTTGGGAGGGAACGCGTCTGCATACGGATGGTGGTGTGACTGCCCAAAATCGCCCGATGGACGAGCTTTTGAACTTCGCGATAATTTTCGCGCGTCGATTCTTTCGAGAAATTGTGCAGGATATCCATATCGTTAAAGAGCGTCGAGCGGATGCTCTCGACAGCCATCCGACTGGCCTCTCCTCCGCGCTCGCCACCCCCCATCCCATCAGCAACAATAAACAGCCCATTGACGGGATCGATCAAAGAGCAATCTTCATTCTCTTTGCGTTTACGCCCAAGGTCCGTGCCGCCCCACGCACGAAAACGTAATTCGGATCCTGTTGCGACAAAAGGGCCTGTCCCTGCGATATCGTCGGGTTGAATGATCCGACTGTTCACTCTTTCTTCCATAACTCGTCGCCTTCGCTACATGGTGTGCTTGTGTGTGCCGCTTGTGGCGTGCAGAGAACCCAAGCTTGTGCTGATGTGTCCAAAAAACCCGTTTAGTGTAGCGGTACCGAGCGATCTGTCAAGGGATAGCCTTGGGATGGCTCCGCCAAGAAACCTCTCGTGGTGCGTTGGTTTGCGGCTTGGCATGGTCTGGGATCTCGGGGGGGACTTGACAGAGGGTGTAGAGTAAAAGCGCGGCAGGTTTTCGAGTGAGTGTGTCGCAAAGATATTGCAATCCCACTTGAAATGGATATAGGCATGGGAAGGGCTTTTCGCAAAAAACAGCCCGTATGCTGTGGCCCGTTATCCTCGAAAAAATGGCACCGGCTGTCGGTCGTGCAAACTCCCTTGCACGCGAGCAGGACGATATGCTAGGAGTTTCGGGACATTGCTCTAGAGAGATCCGCAAAGCCTCGAATAGACGTCGTTGTGGATCTCGATCAAACGAGAAGGATGGACAATCGTGGCGAAAGAAAAAAATAAGGCAGCAGCGGAGAATGCAGCAGGTGGCGAGCAAAGCGGTGAGTTCGAACAGGTCGATGATGATGGGGACTTTGCTGCGCCTGACGACGATCTCTTTGGTGATGTCGAAGAAGTAGACGAGCTTGACGACGATATGGACGAGTTAGACAGCGACGATCGCGATGACTTGGCGATCCCGCGCCGCGCCTCCGAAGAAGTCGGGCGGATCAAAGAATTTCTCAGCAGTATCTCGCGGGTCCGTTGCGAGCGCTACAACGCAAACCTGACCGTCATCGGTTGTCATCGTAAAAAAACATCCACACCACAACGATTAAAAAACCGCACGTCTCCCGAAGATGATAACATCCAAAATCACCCTTGCTTTGGCTGTTTGGGACCGATCATCATCAACTGGCCCGAAGGCTCTCTCCCGATCACCTTAAAAGCACGCGAACGCCGCCCTGTGATCGTTCATCCCCTACACGAAAACGCCATGCTCTCGCTGCGTCCGCGACGTGAAGAAAGCCAGCCCCCTTCCACAAGTTCCGCTTCGTTTGGAGGCGAACCCATCAACTCGGCCCCTGTCTACCTCAAGCCCCCCAACGCCCTGCGCAGCACAGGCGCGATCCCCACCGCCACGCTCCCCCGCCCCTCCGCAACACCCGCAGCCAAAGCCGCCAAAACCGCACGACCCAAGATCGACGCCGAAGTCGAAGAAGATTACGACGCAAGCGATATCTACGAAGATGTCGAAGATGACATGGATCTCGGCGGGTTGGAAGACGAGGTCGGAGCCGAACCACTCGAAGACGAAGACTTAGGCGCGATCGGCCTCGAAACCGAAGAAGACTCGTCCGATGACTTTGGCGACGAAAGCTTCGCAGAAGACAACGACGAAGACGCCGTCGTGGCCAAAGCCGCCAGCAAGAAAAAACCCTCGGACATCCGCGCCAAAAAACAGAAAGACCACGAAAAAGAGAAAGGCAAGGCTCCGAAAAAAGACCACGAAAAAGAAAAAGCGCCCGACATCCGCGCCAAAAAAGAGAAAGACCACGAAAAAGAAAAAGCGCCCGATATCCGCGCCAAAAAAGAGAAAGACCACGAAAAAGAAAAAGCGCCCGATATCCGCGCCAAAAAAGAAAAAGAGAAGCTTCCTATCCAGAAAGAAACCATCGACGAGGATGAAGAGGCCGCTTCCTCCAGCGAACATCTGGTAGACGGGGAACATCCTCCCTGCACGAGTTGCGGAAAAGAGTATACCCCGAAGTATTGGCGTGGTGATGTTTGCAACGCTTGCTATGCCAAACAACTGCGAGAGCGCAAAAAAACCACCGAAGAAAAGCCTCCACGCAAAAAGAAAGAAGCCCCCACAGAAGTCGAACACCCCCCCTGCACAAGCTGCGGCAAAGAATACACCCCAAAGTATTGGCGTGGCGATGTCTGCAACGCTTGCTATGCCAAACAGCTTCGAGAGCGCAAACGCTCGGAAGATACGGGCGCATCTTCGGATAGCGATGTCTGAGCAAAACGGGATGCGATACATGGGGTTGGATGTCGGCTCCAAGACCATCGGAGTTGCGGTCAGCGATCCAAGCGGCTGGCTGGCACAAGGGATCACAACTATCCAACGCACTACCCTATCCCGTGACTTTTCTGCGTTGTCCGCTCTCATCCAAGAATACAATGTGGGTTGTATCGTGGTCGGAATGCCCTACACCATGGACGGGTACGTCGGCCCGCAAGCCGTCTGGGTACAAGGATTTGTGGAGCGCCTACAAGCTCACCTCCCAGAGATGCCGATCAAAACGTGGGACGAGCGCTTGTCTACTTATGCCGCCGAACAGCCGCTGTTGGAGGCAAAGATGCAACGCCACAAACGCAAGGCCGTCATCGACAAACTCGCAGCAAGCTTGATCCTGCAAGGCTTTTTGGACGCGGAAGTCGGAACAGAGGCTCCGCACTAAGCGGCCCTTAAAAGAAAAAGTCCATCTTCTTTTCGACTTTTTGGATGGAGACGATCAAAAAATGAACGCGAAAGCGACACAATGGCTGCGGTTGGCCAAACGACTGCGCGAACACCCAAGCCGACGTGGCGGCGAGGCTTCGTCGAGATCACCGCAAACGTGGACAAAAGAGTTCTCCGACGCGGAGATCGTGGACTTTTTGGAGACACGCAAAGCAGCGTTGGCGACGCCTGACGGTTGTTTGCGCCTTGAGGTTGAAGCGGTGTATCAATCCGTCTTAAGCTCTCCCGAAGACGAAGAAAAGATCTTGGAGCAAGCAGGATTTTTACAAGACGAACGCCGACAACAAGCGCTATACCGCCACGCAGAAGACTACACACGCGAATTAGAACGCCTCGCCACCCAACAAGAGCGCCTCGTCCAAGCAAACGCACCGACAGGCTTCGGGCGGTTTGTCAAGCTGTTGGTGTTGTTTGTGGCTTTGATCGGGATGAGCGCAGGAGGTTGGGTGTACCTCCAAGTCCAAGGGATGCGCAGCTTTCTCAAGCGACCAACAGGGGCCAGCGATCTCAAAGGCGAAGTGATCGTCGAGATCCCACGCGGCGCAACCGCCGAATTGGCGATCCAAAAACTCAAAGAAGCCCGACTGATCGAAGATGAAGCGCGCTTTCATTTGTTGACTCGGTTCTACCGCGTGTGGAAGTCTGTCTTGCCCGAACTGAAAGATAGCGGAGAGGTGGTGGTCCGCGCAGGGCGTTACAAGATGAAAAGCGATCTCACCCCCTTGCAGGTCCTCGAAGAACTGCGCAAAGGCCCACCACGCTTTTCTGTGCGCGTCACCCTGCCCGAAGGATTCAACATCTGGAAGATCGCTGCACGCCTCGAAAGTCGAGAGATCTGTCGCGCCCAAGACTTTTTGCGCTACGCCCAAAATCCCAGTTATGTCAGCCGCTTGATTGGATGGCAGGCTCCTTCCGCCGAAGGTTACTTGTATCCCGACACGTACAAGTTCCACAAAAATAGCGATGCCCAAGAAGTGTTAGCGCGGATGCTTCGACGTTTCCAAGAAGTCTTTCGCAAAAACTTTGCCTCCGCCTTGCGAGAAAAAGAGTCGATTCGTGGCATGGCATGGGATCCCCATAAGCTCGTCACACTCGCCTCGATCATCGAAAAAGAAACAGGCAAAGGGTTTGAACGCCCGCAGATCTCGATGGTTTTCCACAATCGCTTGCGTCGAAACTGGAAGCTTGAAACCGATCCCACCGTCATTTATGGACTGATGCCAAACTTCAACGGCAATATCACCTCAAAAGACCTGCACAATCCCCATCCCTACAACACTTACAAGCATCGTGGCCTTCCGCCCGGGCCGATCGCAAGCCCGGGATTTGACGCGATCCGTTCAGCGTTGTTTCCGCGTGCCAAGCGCACTTGCATTATCTTCTTTGTTTCCAAAAACGACGGAACCCACGTCTTTTCCTGCACCAAGCAAGAACACGAACGATGGGTTGATATCTACCAACGCAAGATCCGCCGCCCCCCTCCAAGAGAATAGCCAAACATCCAAAGAGGCCGATGCTTGGGCCTTCGTAAGTGGTATAAAAAAACAGGCCGAGGGTTGGGCTTTTTTGCGTAGCCGACGGTTTTTCAGCAGGACACGGCCTTGGTGATCTTGGAGGGAATAGTCAAGAAGCATCGTGCGTTTCAGGGCTGTGTCGTGTTTTTTGTTTTGACAGCGAGGTTCTGGCGAGAAAGCTTGGCCTCGCTTTCCATAAAGTCGTTCGCCTGCGAAATCTTTCGCCGAAAAGGAGAAAAATGGATGACGCGATCTCGATGGAGTCTGGTGTTGTGGCTGGTTGTTGTGGGAATGGGCTTGGCAGGGCGGGCCAGCGCGGATGATCTGGCAGGGTTTGAAGCCCGCCGCCTACCGAACGCAACGTTGAAGGTGTTGCCCAACGGGACAGATGAAAAAGCAGAAGCAACGCTTGTTCCGATGGCTTCGCTGTTTGGGAAGCCGATCGCCGTCTTGTATTGGAAAGTGGGCGATGCCAAGGCCGAAACAGAACTCAAAGCTTTTCAAGCCTTGCAGCATCTGCCCAAACTCAAGGATAAACTGCATTTTTTGACCGCCGTAAAAGCGTCTTCGGCTTCAGAAGAGCAAGCCGCGATCAAACGCGCACGAGAATTAAAGCTGTCGGTGCGGCTGGTGTTGGATCGCGATCAGATCGGGCCTTACCTCGAAGCCTTTTACCAATTCCCCCGCTACGGCTTGATCGACAAAACAGGCGCGGTCAAAGTCTGGCATTGTGCGCATCTTGCCGAAGTCGTCGGCGCAGGGATGACCTACCTCCAAGCCCTCTACGTTGCGGCAGAAGGCAAAGATATCCCAACCATGCGCGGCACAACACAGATGAGCAACTCCCACCAACTCATCGGAAAACCCTTTCCTGATGTTGGTTTGGATGGCGTCGATCTCAAGCCCCGAACGCTCAAGACGTACTTCACGCCCGGACGTCCTTTGTTGATCGCCTTTTGGTCAGCCACATGCGCGCATTGTCAACGCTTGATCCCCGCTCTGGCCAAGTACTGGAACCTGCGTCGCGGCAACATCGATCTGCTGACCATCACACGCGCCCCCTCCCAAGAACTCCGCGAGATGATCGTCAAACAACAAAAAGAAAAAGGCATCGAATGGCCCGTCGCTTACGCTCCTGAAAACGCAACATTAAGCTTCTTCAAGATCGTCAAAGTCCCCACCGTCTTTTTGATCGATCAAAAAGGCGTCTTCCGCTACGTCTGGATCCAGCCCGAAGATGCTTGGATCGACAAAGTCATCGAAACTTCCTTCGCACGCTTCAGTATCTTTTAACCCCCTCTGCTTCGGCCTCTTTCAAACCCTCTCTGCTTCAGCCTCTTTCAAACCCTCTCTGCTTCGGCCTCTTTCAAACTCCCTCTCCGCTTCAGCCTCTTTCAAAATCCCTCTGCTTCGGCCTCTTTCAAAATCCCTCTGCTTCGCCTTCTTTTCATCCTCTCCGCTTCGGCCTCTTTTCATCCTCTCCGCTTCGGCCTCTTTCAAACCCCCCTCTGGTTGGGGACTAGACGCAGCGGCCTCTTTGTGCTTTTTGTCAGCGACGACGATCATGTCTTGGGCGACAGCAGGCGAGGAGAAACGATGCGCAGAGGGAAAAAGCGACCGATGGTTTGGTTGTATGTCTTTGGTTGGGCGTGCAGTTTGTGGGCTTGTGAAGAGGAGCGCTTTAAAGTCCCCGTCGATGCGCAAGAATTGCCCAAAGACGTCGCCACTCGTTTCCGCGCCGAAGGTTTATGGAAGCCGAGGCCACGCCCACACACCTCCACGCCTCCGACCGCGCAACTCCCCTCACCTCCCAAAACCCCCACGCCTCCGACCTCGCAACCCACCTCGCGCCACAGCACCACCCACCCCACATCCTCGGCTCAACCAAGCACCCGCCCTGCCCCGCTTTTTCCAGCACCACTTCGTCCGTCTTTTGCTGGCTTCCCTCGCCACGCCTCGATCAACGATCTCGCCCGCTACCCACGCCCAAACTTCCGACTCGAACCGACGTGGGGACACGGAGATCACGCCGCTGCGTTGGCCGTCTCGCCTACAGGCGAAGAAGCCCTGACGGGCGGTACAGGACGCGTCCTCTTGCGTTGGTCTCTGCGCTCCAAACAACGCACCCAAACCCTGCGCGGCTTTTCCGATCCGATCCGTTCGATCAGCTACGCCCCCGATGGGCGGCGTTTTGCGGTGCTTGAAGGCACGCACACCGTCTCGATCTGGTCACAAGCAGGAGAGATGTTGCAACGATGGCGGCACACAAACTCCAAGGCTCTCGATCTGCGCTTTGTTCCGATCGAAGATCAGTTGCTCATCCTCTCGGAAGATGGGGCCTTATCGTTGTGGAAGCCCAACGGCCAACAGATCTGGACGCTGTCCCCTTGTGCAAAAGCAAGCCGCCCGCTCAGTTGGGCCGTTCAATCCATGCAGCGCTGGTTTGCGGTGGGTTGCAGCGATGGTCTGCTTTGGCTTCGCTCTTGGGAAGCGGGAACGCCCGTCACAACGCGATTTTCAACCGCGATCACAGCTTTGGCGATCAGCGAAGACGGAGGGCGTTTGGCCGCAGCAACGGAGGACACCCAGATCCACACTTGGGATGTCGACAACAAAGGAGCCTTGCGTCCGTTGGGTTCGAGCTATGGGCATGTTCGGAAGATCACGCAACTCCAATGGTTCGCCGACGGCCAACGCCTTCTCAGCGGCGGAAAAGACAGCATCCTCGGGATCTGGAAGATCACAAGCCAAGGGTTGCACCTCGAACCCTTTCTCCAACACACCGACGAGATCCAAGGGGCGGCATACCACCCCATCCGCAAAGAGATCGTAAGCCTCGATGTCACGGGTATTTTGCGAACATGGTCTTTGCAGGGAAAACAATTATTTGCCTCAAAAAGACCGTCGGCAGGAGGCCGCAGCCTCGCCTTTTCACCCGACGGTCGCTTTCTGCTCAGTGATGGCGAAAAAGGCACCGCCGCGTTGTGGAATATGGAGGATGGGCAACGCTTGTTGGCGCTCACAGGGCTGCCCTTGCACGTCACGCAAGCCCTTTACGCACAAGACGGAAACCATCTGATCACCATCGATCCGTACAATCTGCTGTTTTGGGATATCCGCGCTCGCCGACAGATCGACGTGATCCGCGCTCCCAAAGACGATCAGATCGTGGCCGTTGCACGCGGCTACGACTGGGCACAAGCCTTCTACGGCACCACACACAGCGGTGTGTATCTGTGGACCATCGCAGGACAACGCTTGCTGTATCGACATGCCGCACCGCAGCGCGTATCCGCCGTCGATCTGCATGTGGACACGCGCATCGCAGCCGCCGGAACAGCCGAAGGGATGCTCTACCTATACAACCTCGGACAATACCAAGTCACCAAGACGCTCGCCCTCCCAAAAGGCCCGATCAACGGGCTGCGCTTTTCGCCTGACGGAAAGACGTTGCTGGTCTGGGTAGACCGAACCGCCTCGATCTACAGCGTACCTGCGCTTCAACGCCTCTATCATCGGTCTTTTTCGAGCCCGTTGCGTTCAGCCAGCTTCTTCCCCAAAGCCGACCGCATCGCTTTAGGCCGCGAAGATGCGCGTTTGGAGATCTGGCACCCTGCGCAAAACAAGCACACCGCTTGGACTGTTTGTGAAGGCGCACTCCAAGATATCGCCCATGCCCCCAAACATCCGTATCTTGCGATCGCTTGTTCGGAAGGTGCTGTGCGGCTGTGGTCTCTCACCAAAGCGTCCGTCGTTTGGACGGGTTGGCCCTTGCCCGACAAAGACTGGTTGTCTGTTAGCGCAGAAGGTGAGATCGCAGCCTCAAGAGGAGGCATCGGCTACTTCTTTTTTTCGGATACACGGCATCTGTTGACACTCGACAGCTTTGAAGGTGCATGGCTAGACCCCAAAGCCCTACAACGACGGATGCAATCGCACTTCGCCTTCCCCCAAACCAAGAAGCCTCCCCTGCCTCGCTAGTTGGTATGACTCCAACCTCTTCTGCCTCGCTGGTTGGTATGGCTCCAAAACGCGAACGGATAGGCTTTCTCGGGTCGTAGAGTGGAGGCTTTTGAGGGGAGCCGATTTTCTTGCGTGTTTGCCGTAGCATCGCCACCCTTTGAGACGTCAGGATCAACGTGCAAAGGTTGGGACGAAAAACACAAGCCCTCGAATCGTTTGGTTTGGGCCTTGCATCTATGGAAAAGGTCGAATGTATGCACCACAAGACGGATGCTCGGAAAGAAAACGACCCCACCGCACGCAGCAGCAAAAAGAACGAACAGCTCCCTGTCTCCCCACAAGAGAGCGCAGGTTCTTTCGCAGGGACCGATGGATGCGCCCCAAAAGGATCGACGATGGTAAACCAGCTTAAAACCAACCTATCCCTTGTTGAATCGACCCAAGAAGACGCCATTCTTCATCTTGTCGAATACTACGCAGAAACCACCCTCCCCACCGAGTTTGGGATCTTTCGCGTTGCAGTGTTTCGTGAGCGCAAAACAAACAAAGAACACCTCGCGATCATCAAAGGCGAGATCCAAGGCTCACGCGACTTGTTCGTACGCATACACTCCGAATGTTTAACGGGCGAAGTCCTCCACTCGCTAAAATGCGACTGCAAAGATCAGCTTCATGCCGCTCTTGCGCTGCTGAACAAAGAAGAACAAGGGATGGTGATCTATCTGCGCCAAGAAGGCCGTGGCATCGGCTTAGGAAACAAGATCCGCGCCTATGCTCTCCAAGAGCAAGGATTCGATACTGTGGACGCCAACCGCGCATTGGGCTTTGGGGATGATCTGCGCACTTACGATGTCGCAGCGGCGATCTTGCGACACTTTGAAGTCGAATCCGTACGACTCGTCACCAACAACCCCCTCAAGATGCAATCTCTCCAACGCTTCGGCATCCCCGTGAGTACACGCGTTCCGATCTATTGCTTGCCGAACTCTCACAGCCTCCACTACTTCGAGTCCAAAACAGCACGAATGGGACACCTGTTCGATCGAACCTTCTTGGAGACCTCACGCGAAACACTTCAGGAAGACCAAAAGAAAAACTAGGTATCGCGAAAAGAAAACGCGCCAAGGTTTTCTAACGAGAGCCTTGTTGTTGTGTACGGCTGACTTCTTCCAAAAGCTGCACCAAGTCTTCGCGACGAAGCTGTCCGCGTGCGACCATCAGATCGAGCAACCCACGGATGAGGGTGCGTTGTTCTTGAAGGCGCGATCGGACGGCCTGTTGAAGTTCGTGGATCTCTTTTTTGTGCTGCTCGCGAAGTTGGTTGATCTGTTCTTGGAGGGCCGCCCATTGGGCGTCGTGAGCGTGGGGAGTGGGCGTCGTGAGTGGACGGGATGGCCCAAAGGTCGCAGGAAGCCCAGAGTAAGAATGCGGATCGTGATCGACGCGCTGAGAAGCGTTTGGAACGCCGCTGACCTCTTCTTCGAGAAAAGAAGAACCCGAGATCCAATCGTCCTCGTGCGTCTGGATCGGAGGGTTGTGCGAGGGGGGTTGTTGTGCGTAATGGGGAGGCGGAACAGGGCTGCGAGGCGAAAGATGCGCAGCCGCCGTCCCCACCGTCGCTGGGGCGGCCCCCAAAGAAGGAACCGAGTGGTATGAGGCGGGATGACGTGGAGCGTTGGTGTGTGGGATCTCATGGAACGAAACCCCCGAAGGTGCGCGGCCTGAAGCATACGCGCTGGCTTGGCTTGGATCGGGAAAAGCATCGGGAACAACACGCAAGACTTCTGCGGTGCTTTCGCCATAGAAATAGATGCGCACAGCCCGTCGGATCGCCGTCACTCCCCCCACGAATAATTGAAGGTCCATTCCTGCGGCTTGGTGGACTTCTTTTAACACATGTTGTTCGGTGGGATCGCTCATCGCGACTTGCAAGAGACCACGGGTGCGCTCCATCCCGACAGGCAACAGATCATAACGCTCACACAGAGCAACAGGGACGCGGCGCAAGGCGTCAGGGTCGATCTGCCTCATCCCATCGAGCGTTGCGATCGGAAGGCGCAGTTCGCGGCTGAGGGTCTTGACAAGAAAGTCTTCACGAACGAGACCCATCTCCACAAGCAGAGGCGCAAGACGCCCTCCCCATTGTTGCTGCTCTTGGAAAACGCGGTTGAGATCCGCAGAAGAGAGGATGCCCGCTCTTCTTAGGATATCGGGGATTTGACTCGCTTGTACGCGCATGGATGTCCTCGTGGTGGCGATACTAACCCGCAAAGCAGGTATCGGTGCGTCGATTTGGAGCAAAAGATCGATCCAAATCAACCCCGCGTGGGATGTTTTGGTCTCTTCTCTCCAACAGAATTTGGCTCTTGCGTCTGTGCAGAGCGGCCTTTATTCTTGGCGATGAACTTTTTTTTCGCAAGTTCTTTTTGCTTCTATCTGCCCAAATATCGCGCCATTCGCGCATCGGGCAGTGCCCCCCCCCCAGATCGGCCCAACAGCCGCGTGTCATCCAAGAGGAGCCAAACCATCCGATGCAAATCCGACGGGTCGAAGTCAAAGATTTCAAAAGCCACAAACACTTTGCCTGCGAATTCAAGCGCGGAACCAACGCGATCTGTGGCCCCAACGGAGCGGGAAAAACCTCGCTGATCGAAGCGATCGGCTTTGCTTTGTTCAATGCCTCGCCAAGCAAAAAGATGATCGAGATGATCCGCCGAGGCGGACGCAAACTTGAGATCTATGTGGACTTTCAAGCCAGCGCAGACGAGCGCCTTTATCGGGCTGTACGCACACTCACACCGAGCAGCGCCAGCGTGTATCGCGTGATCGATCTCGAACTCAACGAGTCTGTGGCTGCGGACCAAAAAGAATGCCTCAAAAAACTCAGCAACTTGATGGATCTCCACCCCAACACCGACCTACGAAAACTGTACACCGAGATCTTGGGAGTCCCCCAAGGGACGATGACCAGCGCTTTTTTGGCAGGCGACAAAGAGCGCCGCGATATCTTTGGCCCGTTGTTGCGGGTCGACGAGTACGATACAGCCTACAAAGAGATGCAGCCGAAGTTGTTGCGCGAGATGGAGCATCAAAAGTCCCGATTCGAGGCCCAGATCGAATCCAACGCCAAGCGCTTGCTACAACTTCCCGCAGCGACACAAGAACTGCACGAACGCCAGAGCCTTGTCGCCACAAACGAAAAAGCCTGCGCGGAACTCGAACAAAAAACGCTGCGCCTTCAACAAGAGCTACAAACCCTCGAAGCCAGAGAAAAAGTCATCGTTGCTCTTGAGGCAGGGCGACAGTCCGCCCTCACCCTCCTGAGCCGCTGCGAAGCCGAGCAAGAACAGGCCCAAAAGAACGCCAACGAAGCGCGGGAAGCTCGCGAGATCATCCAACCCCACCTCCGCTCCGCTGCACGCCACACGGAAGCCAAAAAAGAAGAAGCGAGGCTTCTCGAACAAGCCAAGCTTTACCAAAAAACGCGAGATAACCGACAAGACAAACGTCACAAACTCGATCTCGCAGAGCGCGAAGAGAAGCGCCTTCAAGAAAAACGCCTCGAACAACTCGACGCCCAACAGCGCTTGATCGAGATCGAACCGCTGCTTGCGGATTACCAGAGCGCACGCAATGAGCAAAAGCGCCTCGAACAAGAAGTGACCGCCCTCAACGCGCTGCACTCACAGATCAAAGAACTCGAACAAGAGATCGCACAATGCCACGCGAATATCGAGGCGTGCCAAACGTCCTTGCGGCACTGGCCGCTCGTCGAGCAGCAGCTCGAACAACTCCACAGCCTTCGCAAACAAGAACCCTCCGCGCTTCACCTTGTCTCTCAAAAAAAACTCGAACAACAAGAACACTTGCGGCGAAAAGACGAGATCGAACAGATCCGCCAAGAGATGGCCAAGATCGTCCAAGAAGGCCAATCCGTCGCTTCGCAACTCAAGCAAGCAGAAGAAGAACGCGAACCTTGCGCGGAACGCCTTGGACATTGGCAACGCGAAACAAGCCGACTGATGGCCGAGATCACACAACTTGAAGTGCGCATCGAGGACGAGACCGATTTTCGCGCCGATGTGTCAGGGGGGATCTGCCCCTTCTTTTCCAAACGATGCAACAACCTTCCAGAAGGCCAAGATCTACGGGACTTTTTAACAAAAAACATTGAGCGGTACAGACAAGAACTCGCCGATCGCCAAAGCCAATACGCAAAAGCACAACAAGAAGAAAAAGCTGCACAACAAGCCCATAATGACCAAATCGCCCGATATACCGCCCTCTCACAACGAAAAAAAGATCTCGAACAACAGTATCGCGAGCGCAGAAACAACAGCAACGCCCGCGAAAAAGAGATGCTTGATCACCCTGACGTGACAGACGAATTGAGCGAAGCCGAAGCGACGGTTCTACGCATCCGAACTGAACTGTCGTCGCTTGAAGGCATCGAAGCCACCCACAAAGAACTCCAAGGAGTACACGCTCAGCTCGGCTCCAACGAATCGAATTTGCGCGTCAAGCAGGCCTACCTCGATACCAAACACACCGAATCCGCTAAAAAAGCAGGCGTCGGCTCCTTGCTGCACGAGATCCTCAAACGCATCGAAGCGATGGGCGATCCCGAAGCAGAAGCCCGCAGATGGCAACACATCACCCAAGAACGCACCAAAACAGAAAAAGAATTGCACTCTTGGGAAGCCAAAGCCACCCAACTACGCGGTGAATGCGCTTCTTTGGACCAAGAGATCATCCAACTCGGCGAACCCGAAGCCGCGCTCGAACATCTGCGCAACGAATTACGCGAGACCCAAAACAGCTACGAGATGCTGCTTCAACACAAAGCAAAAGCCGAAAGCGTCGAAAAGTACGAAGCTCTCTTTGAAAAAAAGAGACTCGATTGGCAACAAGCCAGTCAACACCTCGCCAAGCTCGACGCCGATCTTTGCGAAGCCAGAAAAGACTTTGATCCCGAGCAATTACAAGCACAACGCAAAGCACACGCCGACTGCAACGGACTCTTTGAACGCGCACGCGGAGCCCTCGGACCCGCACGCACACTCCTTGAAACCAGCCAGCGACTCGTGGCCGAGCTGATGGAGATCGAAGCCAGACAACAGGAGATACAGAACGAATACACCCGACTGATCGAGGCTTTGGAGTGTTTCCATCTCCTACGAAAAACCATCCGCGACGCCGGACCCAAGATGACAAGCGCGCTGATTCAATCGATCAGCGGACAAGCCAACCGCATCTTTCGTGAGATCACACAGCGCCACGATTGGGAGATCCAATGGAATGAAGACTTTCTCGCCGAACTCAAAGAAGGCGAACACAGCCGCAGCTTTGCCAACCTCTCGGGCGGCGAACAGATGGCCGTCGCTTTGGCCATCCGCCTCGCTTTGATCCGTGAACTCTCCGATATCCGCCTCGCCTTTTTCGACGAACCCACCGCCCACATGGATCAAGAGCGACGCCGTGGACTCGCACAGATGATCCGCAGCGTCTCGGACTTCGATCAACTCTTTGTGATCAGCCACGACGATACCTTCGAATCCATGACCGATCATTATGTGATCGTTGGCGAAGAAAGCCGAGGCATTTAACGGCGGGTTGGATGCCAAGGTAGGGGCGACCACAGCAACACCGCGTGTTGTTGGCTCAAACGAATGATCTGCTGGACTTCTGCAAGCGCATGTCGCGGAAACTGCTGTGGAAACATCTGTTGCAATGAGGCAAGCGCCGCAGGCAACACAGGCGGCTGCTGAAGGCTCGCACGCGCAGACATCAACTCGCGCAACGAAAAAGCAGGCCCACTATGGACGTACATCGGTTCGGCATACGCGGACTTGCTTCTTTTCTGCGCCCACGCCACAGCATCGTCCAAACCGCCGCAAGCATCGACCAGTTTGTGCTCCAACGCACGAAAACCAAAGTATACCTTCCCTTGCGCAAGAGCGTGGATCTCGTCACGCGATCGACGTCGTTGCACCGCGACACGCCCAACGAATTGTTCGTACGCTTCTTCCATCTGCCCCCGACGACGGGCGATATCGGCTTCCGTTGGATCGTGCGTCACAGAAAACAGCCGACTCCCCTCCGTCCCGCCGATCTCCGTCTGATGGATACGCAGCCGCTGAAACAGATCACGCGCAATAAACTTCCCACCAAACACACCGATCGAACCCGTCAAACACCAAGGGCTGCTGATGATCCGCTCTGTCCCACACGCCACATAATACCCTCCCGAAGCCGCGTAGCTTTCGAGAAAAGCCACCACAGGCTTTTCTTCGCTCAGTCGGCGCAACGCATACCAGATCGCCTCCGAAGCCGTCGCCGCACCACCCCGCGAATCGATCAACGCCACCACGCCCTTCACACTCGGATCATAACAAAGCTCGTCGATGATCTCTGTCAGACGATTACTCGATGCCGCTTCCTCCCCGCCCATCACAGGATTGGGCGTCTCTTCCTCCTGAATCGTCCCCACGATCGGCAAGATCGCGATCGTCGGCGTCCGACGCAGCCGCGTCCATCGCAACCAACGCGGTTGACGCGACAAAAATTCGTCCAGATCCATCAACGGCAGATCTTCATCCTCGATCGCCTCCGCAGCTTCGGCTTTTTTGGATCCCTCCACAGATTCCTTCACATCCGTAGATTCGGACGTTTTCGATGATTCCACAGCTTTCGCATCTTCGGGCGTTTTCGATGCTTCCACAACCTCGGCCTCTTCGGACGATTTCGATGCCTCTACAACCTCGGCCTCTTCGGACGATTTCGATGCCTCTACAACCTCGGCCTCTTCGGACGATTTGTCCGTTTCCGAACAAGCGCGTTCGGTCGAAGGTTCGGCCTGTTCAGCAGGAGAAGTTTGGGAAGAAGCTGAAGCACGGGATTTGTTTTTTTTGCGATGTTTGCGCTTTTTACGACGTTCCGTTTCTTCGAGCAGATGCTTTTGGGCGTCTTCGGGCGATGGATAGGGCTGTTTGTCGTGGCCTTCAAGAAAGAAAAAGGTGGAGTGGTCAGGAAAACGAATGGCATCGATCAGGCCGGATTGGAGGGCTTCTTGTGGAGAGAACACGCCACGATCGAAGATCGCAGCGATCTCTTCGGTGGTGCGTTGTTTGCTTTTTGCGATACGCTCGAAACAGAGCGCCCGATAATCCGCGATCAGCTCGTCGAGATCTTGGCGATTGGTTGCGGAAGGATAGGCGCGTGTAAACAGTTCGGGGGCGTTTTTGTGTTTTCCCTGCTGGATAAAGTCAGGTTTGATCCCGAGGTGTTGGAGCATCTCTCCAAAAAAGAAAGGAGCGAGTGCGGGGCTGTGCAAAAAGACGGGTGCAGCAGGAGATATCACCAGTTTGTCAGCAGCGGTGGCCAGATACACTTCGCTGAGCGTGAGTTGTTTTGGGACGATCGCAACAGACTTTCCCGTATCACGGAACTTTTGAAGGGCGATGCGCAACTCTTCGAGAGCAGGCCAGTCAGCTTGAAGGTGTTCGATGGTGCAAACAATCCCTTTGACGCGATTGGATCGACCGATAGCTTCGAGAGATTCGCGCCACTCGTCAAGGGTCAGATCTAGGGCCTCGCCCCTCCAACGCTGCAACAAGCTCAGATGATGCCATCGAGGAAGCGTTTCGCGGAGGTTGACCATCAGCAACCGCCCTGTCTTGGGCGGAAAGAATGTGCGTATCACATTAAAAGGAAAGAAGAAGATCGTGCGCAAAAGATTCCAGATCAACAAAACGGGCCATCGCAGCAACATGCACTTCACCTCAACAAGCAGTCGAACGCCCAACATCGGACACACGACGCGAAGCCCCCTTGATAAGCACGAAACACAGACCACACAAGATCGATCGTCGATCAGAGAACAAAGATCGGGAAGGGATAGGGAAAATGTCTGATCTGAGAAGATTATGGGCGTGCAGGGGGCAGCGGAACAAAGAGTAGACTTTGGTTTCCATGCGCATCGATCAGGGCTCCCTGTGGAAGCGGCGTGATGGATGTCGGGAAACTATCGATCGCAAGGCGCTTGCGGATCTCTTGGCGGGATGGGTCAAACAGCAAGAGTTGGTTTTTGTAGGGGTCCGTCAGCAAGAGATCGCGCCCGTAGGGCTGCATCCGCCCCGAAAACAGGTCAAGCATCACGGCATGATCGAGATTGTTTTGCGGATCGATCAGCGCAAAGGCATCGATCTCGTAAATTCGGCCAAGCTGCGTCAGCAACGAAAAGCGCTGGTTGGAGCGTTTCAACAGTTGCTGTAAACCGCTTTGGAGGCCGGGAAGTACGAGCTTTCGAGAGGGTTCGATCGGCTTGGTCGACTGTGCAGGGATCGGATACAAGGCAAGAAGCCGAGAGGCGGTGTCAAAGGTCAAGAGATAGAGCTGTTGTTGGTGTTCAAAAAGGCCGATCCCTTGGACTTGTAGATTCATATACTTGGCAGTCAAGCGCAGATGATCGAGAAAAAACAAGCGTGCAGGGTGTGTGTCTTGAAGAAATCGAAGCCGCGTCAACGAAGCGTCCCGACAATGCAGCAAGTACAACGTGCCATCGTTCAATTCACCGTCGCAGATATCTTGTTCTAGTGTGACAAACTGGACGGGTAGATCGGGATCTTGGAGCGAACGCACTCCCACACGACGCAAGGACTGATCGACAAAGACAAGATGATCTTTGTAAAGGCGAACCCATGCAGGTGTCGGGATCGAATCGATCGACTTCGGAAAGTCTTTTCTGCGCAGATCCAGCGCCAAAAGGCGTTGCGATTCTTGCTGAAAGAGCCACACATAGGGCGTTTGAGAAGTTGCATCGGCCACCAAGGGCGTATGCGAAAACGTCCCCCATCTCCATTGCAAAAACCCCGAATGTTCCGAGAAAACAAACGATCGAAGCGCTTTTTCATACTGCAAGGCTGCAAACACATGCGTTCCTGCAAGGGCGATCGGCGTACTCGGCTGGCGATAAAGCAACGGGAAAGAGTCTCTCGGCATCAACTGCGATCTTACATCCAACGAAAGGGTCGATGCCTTCGGAACCAACGAAGGTCGATGCAAAGAAAGGCGTTGGGTGGTGGTCTGCTGTTGCAAGTCGATCACAACAAGTTCTTCGCGATCAAGCATCGACAAGATGGCGGTGTGTCCGAGCAGTTGGATATGCCGAGGCGAAGTTCCTTGCGGGACAGAGAGATAACGCGGTGGGGTGTCGTCGCGCAAAGGAAGAGACCGAACCATGATGTTGTTTTCGGACGCGCTAAGTGTCACAAGATAATGCGCATTGACGGCCATCTCCAACGGTTGTCGGTGTGTGCTGCGTGTCACTTCGGTGGTGATCTGCTCCGAGGCGATCGGCTCTTTGCGCGAGAGGTTTGGCGCGATGCGAAACGAAGAGATATCGTTGGAAAGGGCATTCAACACAAAAAACGATCCGTCCAAGTGCGCGAGGCGCACAGGGCCTTCTCCCACCGGCATCTTGAGCAAGACCGCCAGTTGTTCGTCACGGGGGTGCAGAAACAAGACCTCGTGGGTATCAAAACAAGCCACGACGAAACTGTCGCCCCAAAAACGCACCGCGCTCGGCTGTTGGCAAGGAAGAGAAAAGCCCTTTGCAGGGGAATGTACACGCCACGGATCCTGCCGAAGCGCAGAAGCAAAGTCGAGCCAATGTAGACGAGCGGGCTGCACACAAAGGATCGCCGCCTGTGTACCAAACAGCGCAAGATCACGAGGCTGACAGTCTTTGGGCAGATCGAATGTTCCGATAGATTGGGGATATCCGACACGCAGATCCACAAGTCGCAAGGCAGGCGGAGAGGTTTGAAGCAAAAGAAGCTGCTGGCCATTGCTGTGCATCTGTAGAGGGAAAGCAGGCAGCGAAAGCACCGTCGGGAGTTGGTGAAGACGGCTTAATTGGGGAGTTTGTGGCGTTGTATCGGGCCGGCGAGGAAGTTCGGGGAGGCCATTTGTTGTTGGAGCAAGCCAAGGATACGCAGAGGAGGGCGTCGAAGGAAGCCATGATTCGGGGAGAACAGGCGGAGGCAAAGGAAGATCGAGGGGAGGCGGCAAAGCACACAGCGCGTACAAGGGAGGTATCCCCTGCTGCAACGAAAGATCGGCGTAAGCCGCCGATGGCATGGTTCGCGTCCATCGCTGCCGAATAAACCCGATGGTCGGACCGTTCGAACTCCCCACAGCCTGTTTGGAAAAAGCTTCGACCAGCAGATCCACGTCCCCCAAAGGAAGCTGCGGTAAAAAGAAGTCCTCGACTCCAAGCGGAACTTCGACAGCCCGTTCTCGCAACAGCGGGGATTGCGTAGCACGTTCCCCCTGACAAGTCGTGATCTGGACACGCAACCACCGAACTTGATCGGAGTGGAGTTGTATCCGTAAGCGCGGATACATCGTCTGTATCTGCTCTACAGGCGCACAGCCACACAACCACAACAGCCACACACACAAACAGAGCCAACCGCCCCACCACGAGGCTTTCCGCAAAAACGCACGCATCATACCCAAGCAACCTACATCCCAAAAAGGAAGAACACAACGAAGACAAACCTTGCGCTTTGGG
Source organism: Myxococcota bacterium (assembly GCA_023150835.1). GTDB lineage: Bacteria > Myxococcota_C > UBA6777 > UBA6777 > UBA6777 > JAKLKB01. The sequence goes on from JAKLKB010000007.1 coordinate 27,117, forward strand.
CGGTGTTGTGGTTAGGTGTGAAACATCCGCCTTGTCGTGCAGTTCTCGCCCTTGAGGGTAATCAAGCCGATCCAAGGGGTCAAGGGAGCGCACAAAAACGCGACCGTAGCGATACGTCGCCGACGAGGTGGGTGTGAGGTTTGTTTTTCGCATTGATTTTTGGGGCATGAGGTTAGAGATGCTTTGTCGATTCATCCCACAACAAGCTCGTCTCCTTTTGTTGTTTTGCTCGTTCCTTGGTCTTGGGCTGCCCTCTTCCACTCCCTGCTTTGCCCAAGCAAATCGCGACTTTGTCACCAACCCTTTCCTCAACAAGGGATTGACGCTTTACAACGATCAGCGTTATCCCGAAGCCACACAAGAATTTCTCAAAGTCGCCACAAACAACCAATACGCCGTCAGAGAACGCAACCAAGCTCTCAAATACCTCGCCTTCATCCAACTGCTTCAACGCAAACCCAGCACAGCCCGCGATCACTTCATCGAAGCCCTCAAAAATGATCCCAATTTTGAACTTGATTCCGTTCTCGATCCCCCCAAGTTTTTCGCCTTTTTTCAACTCGTTCGCAAAGACTTTTTGTCGCGCCGCCAAGTCGTGATCGAAGATCGCTCCCCCACCGAACTCCCCACCGCACAAACCCTTTCGCTGCGCTTTGCGGTGCGCGACGAATTCCAAACCGCCAAGCGCTTTACGGTGTTCTATCGCGTCGAAGGCAGCGGCCCTTACCAACAAGGCAACCCCACCCTGATCACCGCACAACGCCTCCAAAAAGAACACACCACACAACTCGCACAACAAATCTTACAGCGTAGCGACTCTTTCTCTTCTTTTGCGTGTGCTGCCCTCTGCCAAGCCACCCCTGCGGTCACAAAGGCTTACGGCTTCGATGTCCCCACGCTCACTCCTCCCGATCCCACCGCAGCATACTTCGTCGAATACTACATCGAAGCCTACGACACCCAAGGCCGAACCATCGCAACACTCGGCAGTACAAGTGATCCCAAACGTGTAAAACGCACCTTGCCCACCACAGGAAACACCAACTACCCCAACTCCAAAGCCACCCCTTTCTATCAAACATGGTGGTTTTGGACTGTCGTCGGTGTTGTCGTCGTGGGCGGCGTTGTCGCGGGGGTTGTCGTCGGAACCGCCCCCAAACCGATCCCTCCCGCCACCACAGGAACTGTGATCGTCACCATCGTTCGTTAAACTACGCGGCCTTTCTCCAAGCGCCTTTTGTGATCGTGGACGCGGAGAAAACGGCTTTTAAAGACATCGGCTAGGGAAAGAAGATGCTTACGAGATATCGTTGTGTTGTTTGGTTGTTGGGCCTTTTGGCGTGGGTTGGCTTGGGTGCTTGCGCACCGATGGCTGAAGCCCCCGAGGTCGCGATCCGTGTCGGGGAGCTTCAAGATGGCGTCAACAGCGTGACGCTGTGGATTATCGCTCCCAATTATCCGGGAAGTTCGTCTGTTTCTTGCCAAGATCTACTCGATCGCAAAACGGTCTTTGATGCCAAAACCTTCGATCAAAAGAAAACCAAATCCGCCATCATCGCTTTCGGTCAGCAAGAAAGTGTGACGAGTACGATTGAAAGCATCCTGCCCGGAAACTACCTCTTTGTGGTGGGCGGCTACAAAGATGGCTTGCAAGAACTCCCCAACCTGCGCTATATCGGCTGCCAAGAAGCCAAGGTCGAGGTCGGCAAGAAGCTTGCCCTATCGATCTTTTTGGCGATGGTACCTGTAGCAAAGCCCTAGTATCGGGCGACTTGGATTTCGATGACACGTTATCGCTCCCCTGCCTTTTGTTTTTCTAGCCATGCGCATCCTGACGCTCCTGTCCACCTTAAAGATGTTCAAACAGCGATATTCCGGGGACTTTGGATCTTTATCGTCTGGTGTGTTCTCTTTGGACTCTTGGGATGCCGCCCGATACTGCGCACCCAAGAGCAACTACAAGGCGCCCCCCCCGCACGTGATCTGCTTGCGGCCTACGTCTTGGATCAACTTCAAACACACCCCGCCAAGTATTTTTCGGTCGGAGGTGTGCGTCTTGGCGATCCCAAAGAACGCGTAGAAGCGCTTTGGGGAAAACCTTCCCGCCAGACGGGCGATCGTTCAACGTGGGGAGATGCCGATGGAAATCCCCTCTACTCCGTTCTTTGGAAAGAAGTGGTCACTCGCGTCAGCGCACAATCTCCCCCAAAGCGCGAAAGTCTTGTGGTGCAAATCGACCTTTTTCCCGCTTGTTCCTCCGTCCTCCATCCCGACAACCGCGTGCTTCTTTCCGAAGCCATCCGCCAAAGCGCTGTCCGTCAAAAACTCTTTGCCGCCATCCCCTTTCCACAACATACCCGACTGGCCAAGCGCTTCTTTTATCTTCAGCGCGGGTGGGCGGTCGTTTTGTTCTCTGAACTGATCCCCTCACAACAAAAGATCCCTTACGTTGTTCGTCTGTTTTTGGAAACACCCACAACCCCACTCCGCCAAGGCACTTCACAGGCGAAACCCACCCAACAACCCCAAACGCACGTCACCGCGAGACTTTAACACCGCGTATCCCCAACAGGCTTCCCATCCTTCCCTCTCGCTCACAGGTTTGGCGTACAAGATCCGCCTTGCTTCGATGGGCCGATATCTGCCCAAATAAATGGGCCTTTGAGGTTTTTGATGAAGATCGTATTCGCGACTAGCTTGGTCGGAAATGACCGTTTGATGCGCGCTGAAGCGCTACTCCGCTTTTGCAAAGAACAAGGACACGAAGTCTTTCTCGTCACGCGCAATCGTTTCGCCGACGCATGGACACCCTCTATCCTTGAAACCTTTCAGATCGCCATCCCTCGACACTGCCCCCCCGAAGAGATGGCCGCAATGACCCTTGAAAAAAACCGCGCACTGCTCGGAAGAATGGACTATTTTCGCCCGCTGTGCGCGATCATCGACGGCGAAGACTTTGTAGGAAAAGTCGCACAACGACTGAACATCCCGACTGTCTGCATCGATCCCAAACACGCTTTTGAAACCACCCGCCTCAGCATCACACTCCCTCCCTTTGCCCTCGAACAACTCCGCTCCTTGCGCGAAGAACTCCGTCAACGCAGCTTTGAACCCCGCTGGTTTCTCTTGCCTGTCTTTTTCGATGCCCTACCGATCCGCCCCGAAGTGTTGCTTTGTCAGCCGATATCCACCTTCACCGATACCCCAAACACCGACACTTCTGACGAGGGGTGGCTGCTTTTGGTCGGATGGCAAGGCGTTGAAGAAGATGTCCGCCCTTTCCTTGAGCAGCAGATCCGCGTCCGTGTCCACTACCCTGTCCGCCTCGAAAGACCTCGCGAGATCAAACAAGAAGAATCCCTTGATGGCGAAGGAGCCGCTATGCGCAGACGGCGCTCAGCCCCCCTCTCCCGCTCTCCCGAAGAAGAAGCCGCTGCCGCACGCGCCATGCTCCCCAACTCCGATGCCTATGTTTCTTATTCCGTCGCCAACGCCGAAGCTTGGCAACAAGATCTCCCCCGCGCCAAAGCCGTGATCCTGCAAGGCGATGCTTCTCAACTTGCCGATGCCATCGCTCTACAAAAACCCACCCTCGTCATCCCACAAAAAGATCACTTCGAACAATGGGTTTGCGGCCAATACATCGAAAAAATGGGCGTCGGTGAAACACACACCAAACTCAATCGCACCGCCCTCGACGGCTTCCTCGAACGGCTCGACCGCTACAAAGACAAATTACATCAACTCCCCCCAAGCAAATCTCCCAAGATCACCCACGCCCTCCAAGAGATCTTGACCACCCTCCAATCCGAAGCCACCGCACAACCCCGCCAATCCGAACGCTTCCCCTCTTCGCAACGAAACCGACCCACAACCCGAACCAACACATCCCCCACCACACACACAGACGGCTCCCCACCAGAACGCCGCACACCTCGACAAGACGGCGATTCACCGAAACCTCGGACCTTCCGCCAAGATGGCGATGCCCCGAGACCTCGGACCTTCCGCCAAGATGGTGATGCTCCAAGACCTCGGACCTTCCGCCAAGATGGTGATGCTCCAAGACCTCGTTCTCCCCGCCCTGATGGTGATGCTCCGAGACCTCGGACCTTCCGCCAAGATGGTGATGCTCCAAGACCTCGGACCTTCCGCCAAGATGGTGATGCTCCGAGACCTCGGACCTTCCGCCAAGATGGTGATGCTCCGAGACCTCGGACCTTCCGACAAGATGGTGATGCTCCGAGACCTCGGACCTTCCGACAAGATGGTGATGCTCCAAGACCTCGTTTCTCCAATAGAGAGAACGCCCCACGCCCACGGGCTGAGGAAGGGCGGCGCCCCGCATCTTCGGAACGCGGAGAACGCGCAGGCTCCATCGAGGTGTGGCGTCCTCCCTCGAAACAAGCCGACGAAACGCATTCCACAAACCAACCCCAGACAGCAGGTGGCGAACGGCTGCCACGCCGCAAAAACACCGAAGGTTCGGGCGAACAAAAGCCTTGGCGCAAAAACACCGAAGGTTCGAGCGAACAAAAGCCTTGGCGCAAAAACACCGAAGGTTCGAGCGAACAAAAGCCTTGGCGCAAAAACACCGAAGGTTCGGGCGAACAAAAGCCTTGGCGCAAAAACACCGAAGGTTCGGGCGAACAAAAGCCTTGGCGTAAAAACACCGAAGGTTCGGGCGAACAAAAGCCTTGGCGTAAAAACATCGAAGGTTCGGGTGAACGAAAGCCTTGGCGTAAAAACACCGAAGGTTCGGGTGAACGAAAGCCTTGGCGTAAAAACACCGAACCAAAAGAAACAAGCGAACGAGGAGCACCCAAACCCAAACCTCCGAAACGTACCCTCCCGCGAGACGAATAGGCCGAAGAAGCAAAACACGACAACCCAACAAGGGCGCTGTCTATGGCCCGATGTTGGCGGCCCACCATCGAACCTCGCATCGAAATAAACCAACAGAAAGGTCAAGTATCATGGCATCCAATATCATCGAGGTTGTGCCGCTGCGCTACGATGTTGCTTTTAAAAAAGCGTTTGGGCAGGTCGATGTCTTCAATGCTTTTGTGCGCGATGTTTTGGGGATCGAGTTCGAGGTGGATGAAGTGATCCAAGAACACAGCTACCACGAACAGATCGGGCGCGTGAAGATCAAGTACGACCTCTTCGCCGAGGATGAAGAGCGTCGCATTATTGTTGAGATCCAACACGCCTATGAGTCTGATTTTTTCGACCGATTTCTTTACTACCACCTGCTTGGCATGATCGAACAAGTTCACAACTTTCACGACTACCGCTTCCAAAAAACCGTCTATACGATCGTCATGTTGACTTCCATGCCCAAAGATACCGAGCGTCTCTTTGCCTCTCTGAATGTTAACTTCGATTGCCGCGATGAATCCGATCAAATCCACAACCTTTTTCCTCACCGCCTGATCTTTATCAACCCCAATCTGCTCAACGAACAGATCTCCCCACAGCTTCGCCTCTGGCTACAAGCTGTTCAAGACTCCCTTGATGCAAAGGTCAACCTCAACGATTACAAAAAACACCCTCTTCTCAAAAAAGCCCTTCTTTCGGTTCAAAAGCAATCCATGACCCCCGAGGAACTCGCCAAACTCAAAGATGAATCCGCTTGGGAACGCACCAAACGCGAAAGCCGTCAAGAAGGACGCGAAGAAGGTATTCAACAAGGCATCCAACAAGGCATCCAACAAGGCATCCAACAAGGCATCCAACAAGGCATCCAACAAGGCATCCAACAAACCCGCGAAACGACCGCCACAAAGCTGCTCGCCCAAGGTATCACACACGAGATCATCGCAACCGCCACAGGCCTCTCCCTCGAAGAGATCGCTTCCCTCGATTCCACCCACACGCCAACCAAGTCACCCACACGAAAGAAAAAGTCATAGTATCCTATTGGGCGCGCACCCAGCGGGGTTTCACCGCCCGCGCAAACCTCGTATCACCCCAACAACGATGGGCGGCCTTTTTTTGAGATGCCCCGAACCGAGCGGGGGGATGATGCGTTGGGGGGACGTATCAAAGAGCCAGACACCTCACAGATTTGGAGGCCATTCGCGATGAAGCAGGAACATTCGATAGAGATCAGCAGGGTGCAAGATCAAGAAGAGTTGAAGGGGTTGGCGGATGCCTTGCGCCGATCGCTGTGGTTTCCGCGATTGGAAGACGATGACTGGACGGTGCGCGAAGGCGTGGAGCGATTGCGGATCGCTCGATTAGACGGAGAAGTTGTGGGGGGGCTTTCGTGCCACCTGATGGGGCAGTGGTTTGGAGGCCGAAGCGTACCGATGGGAGCGATCCGAGCTGTGGGGATTCGTCCAGATGCGCGGATGTACGGGGTTGCACACACCATGTTGACATCCAACCTCACAGAGCTACGAGAAGCAGGCATCCCGTTGGCTTCGTTGTATCCCGCCACACAGCGGTTGTATCGCTCTGTCGGTTATGGGAGTGCAGGGACGATGGTTTGGTACAGACAGCCGATCTCTGAGCTACATCCGACAACACGAACAGAGCTGCGCGTACGAGGATTGTCTGGTTCGATGGAGATGCTGCGCGAGGTCTTGGAACCGTTATATCGCGCTCGGGCAGAGCGGACCAACGGGCATTTGGAGCGCAGCGATTGGATGTGGGATCGTTGCTTTTTGAAGCCGGGGGGAAAACAACCCCGCGATGTCTATGTCGTCGATCGCGATGGAAAAGCCGAAGGATACGTCATCTGCGATCACGAGCGGATCCCAGATCAATTTCGAGGACGCTTGGAGATCCGTGATTGGCAAGCCACGACGCCCGAAGCGATGCGTCAGCTCTGGTGCTTTGTGGCCGATCATCGCTCGCACATGGAATTTGTGCGATGGCACGGGCCACGCGCAGAGCCGATGTTGGCGATGCTCGATCAACACCAATGGGAGATCGATGTTTCCTTGACATGGATGACGCGGATCGTCGATGTGGTAGAAGCCTTGCGCAAGCGCGGTTATTCTCCTGCTCTCTCGACGCAAGTCAGCCTGCGCGTCGAAGATCCTTGCTTGCCTTGGAATCGCGGATGTTGGCGGCTAGTCGTCGAAAACGGCCTAGCCAACGTCACAGAAACCACTCCCGACTCCAAAACCGCCACGCTCCAAGTCCAAGGACTGTCCTCGTTATACACAGGCTATCTTTCACCCTATTCACTCGAACAGATGGGCCTCTTGCAAGGTCCATCCGATACCTTGGCAGAGTTGGCGCTCTTGTTTGCAGGTGGAGAACCTTGGATGCCTGATATGTTCTAAGCCATCCCGACAAGTCTTTGCTCTTTGCTTGCGGCCTTCGTTGAAGACCTTATACAAAATCCGCTCATCGTGTGATCGCAACACGTAGGGGCAGACAGGTGTGGCTGCCCAAGAACAGGGCGTCTACGCACGACCCTTCAACCACACATCTTGCGGATATCGTATTACACGCCACCTGAGCGCGTGGCATCCCCAAAGCCATCGCAACAAGTGGGATTTCCTTTCTGGATCTTTTCGGCTCGATCCGCTATAACCCTTGGCCGTCCGCTCGAAGCACGCAGGAACAGCAAACGTGCGGAGCAAACGTTTCAAAAAACAAGTTTTTTCCATAAAAGAAAGGCATTTGAGATGAGAACATGGCTCTTGTTTGTTAGCGGTTTTTTCTTTGCGTGCGTCTCTTTGGTCGCCTGTGGTCCGATCACACCCCAAGCTGCGTGCGAACGCGGCTTGCAAGCCAACTGCACTTACATTCATCGTTGTGCCACCGCAGAACAAAAACAAAGCAGTCACTTTGAGAAGCTTTTTGGAGCCGATGTTGCGGCCTGTGTCCGCATTCGCCAAGAAGGTGCCACTTCGACCCAAGGAGGCGTCACCCTCAGCATCGAACCCGCCAAATGCAGCGAAAAAACCGAACAAACATACTGCAAGGATGCAAAGACGCCGATCTATCATCCAGAATTTGTGGCACAATGTCATTCCGATTTTGAGACGCAAGCTTGCCCACCAAACCTACTCTTGCCGCCCACTCCCGCCAGTTGCGAAAAAGTTTGCCAAGCCACCTGATCATCCAAGGAAGAACGATGCCCCCCACAACAGCATCCGCCCATCCCAAACAGATCGAGTCCGATCCCATCGCCTCTTGGTGCATTCTGCCTTGTGCGGTTGTTTTTTTTGATGACAACCCTCAAAAACCGACGTAAACAAAGGGGCATCTTTGCCCCCAAGCAGCGCAGCCAAAGGAGGCCCCCGCGTATGTTAGATCTGCATTATATCTTGTCGAATCTCGAAGAGATCCGTGAAAATAACCAACAGCGCAAAGTCCAAGTCGATATGGATCGTTTCGTCGCACTCGCCGAAGAACGCCGCTTCTTGATCCAAGACGTCGAAGACAAGCGAAGCCGCCGCAACGAAGTGTCCCGCTTGATGAAGGACAAGATCTCCCAAGAACAACGGCAAGCCTTGATCGAAGAAGGCCGTCAACTCAAAGACGACCTCGAAAACCTCGAGATACGGATGAAACAGGCGCAAGATGATCTTCACGCGCTCCAGCTTCAAATCCCCAACCTGACCCATCCTGAAGCCCCACGCGGACACACCGACGAAGACAACAAAGAAGTCAAACGTTGGGGTACACCCACCCGTTTTGATTTCACCCCCAAAGATCACGTCGAGATCGCCGAAGCCTTGGGCTTGATCGACTGGGAACAAGCCTCGAAAGTGACAGGCTCCAAGTTTTACTTTTTGCGTGGCGATGCGGTTTGGCTAGAGCTTGCGCTACAACAGTACGCCCTGCGCATCCTCGAACAAGAAGGATTCCAACTGTTCACGACGCCCGATCTCGCTCGCCGCGATATCCTCGAAGGCATCGGCTTTAACCCACGCGGCGAAGGCACGCAGATCTATTCGATCGAAAACACAGACCTTTGTCTGATCGCCACCGCCGAGATCACACTCGGCGGATTCCACCAAGACCAGATCCTCGAAGAGACCAGCGCCCCCATCCTTTGTGCAGGTCTGTCCCACTGCTTTCGCACCGAAGCAGGTGCGCCCGGGCGCGCCTCGCGTGGGCTATACCGCGTTCACCAGTTCTCCAAAGTCGAGATGTTCGCCTTTACCACCCCCGAACAATCCAACGCCACCCTCGAACGCTTTCTCGCCATCGAAGAACGCATCTTCCAAGGACTGGGCATCCCCTATCGTGTGGTCGACTGCTGCACGGGTGATCTCGGCGGCCAAGCCTACCGCAAATACGATATCGAAGCATGGATGCCGGGGCGCGGTGAAGGCGGATCTTACGGCGAAGTGACGAGTGCCTCCAATTGCACAGACTATCAAGCCCGCCGCCTGATGATCCGCTATCGCAAAGAAGGCGAGAAAAAACCGCTCTTTATGCACACGCTCAACGGCACGGCGATCGCCGCCAGCCGTGGGATCATCGCCGTCCTCGAAAACTATCAACAAGCCGATGGCAGCGTCGTGATCCCCGAAGCCCTCCGCCCCTTCGTTGGAAAAGATATCCTCCGCCCCAAAACAGCCCCCTCTTCCGCCGCTTAAACGCTCTCCATCGAACTTTTTTACGGGCGCAAAAACACCATCGCAGGGAAGCCCAAGACAAACAACGCCATACAAAAAAACATCATACCACGAAACCAAACGCCCCATCCTTCGAGGCTTTGCGTGTCGTATAGACGTTCAAACACCAACAACGCACCGTACAACAAGCCCTGCGCAACGAACCATCCCAAAACGGGCATCATCTCCATCGAGGCCCCTTGACGGATCGCAGAGCGCCGCACGATCTCCCACGCCCACAACGCACACAAACACGCCCAAGGAACCGATGTCGCAAACAAAGCCGCATCAAGGCTCCAAGCCTGAAACAACCGCTGCTCTCGAATCATCCGCACACTACGCCACAGCATCCGCCCCCCCAAAACCGCCCACGCCCCCAACAACCCCCACCACGCAAGGCGTTGTCCGACCTGCAAAGCCCCTGCACGCTCCACCCAAAGCCCCACGAAACCCAACCCCAGCCCCAACCACCAAGCGATCTGGAACGAAGAACGAAAAGCCCATTCTCCCCGCAGATAGCGCAAGATCACACCACACCACACCACAAACACACCGCCCAATCCCAACAGCCACCCGCCCGAGGCTCCCCAAAGCTTCCAGACTTCGCGAGGCCCAGCCCACCATGTGACGCCACCCGCGACCATCACCCCCACCCCAAACCACCACGCTCGACGGCGAAAGATCCACACCGAGATCGCCACCGCCACCCACAACAACACAGCACTCCCCCTCCATCGCTCGTTCCCCACGACCGCGACCTTCTGGCCCCACGCCAACGGCCACAAACACACACCCAACCAAGGCAACAACCACAGCGCACGACGCGCATCCCGCCATTGTGACAAGGCATCTTCTGCCGAAACAACAGGCACTGACATCTCAAAAACAGGTGCTTCTTCCCAAAAAGCCCCCCATGCTTCGGCCACAAGCAACAGCGCCCCCCCCCACAGCGGCAACCATAACAGCCAACTCAAACGCTCCGATGGGGACGGAAATCCCACCGCGACGCCCCCGCCCCCCAAAACAACCAACGTCCACAACACCACACTCCACCCCACCGCACGCGGCATCGGGTGCCTTGTCATCTTGCTTCGTCCTCCAAAAACCACTGTAATCCTGAAAAACGCAAAGCAGGCCACAAGATCGGTAGCGCTTCAGCCGCTTGTTGCCAGCTTTCTCGCGAACGGATCTCACAAGCCCGCAGCGCGTTGTGCAAACCTTTTTGCAAGCCTTTCCATTGATCTTCGAGACGTAAAGCGTACAGGCAGCCCATCCACAGTAGGTAATACACAAGGCTCGTCCATTCGGCTTCAAGCTGCGGATTGTGTTCTTGCATCAACGAAGGGATCATGTTGATCAAAAGCTCTTGTTCCCCAAGGGCCGACCAATGCGTCAGCATCTCACGAAGCACGCGCAGACTTTGCTCTAGCGCATCGGGCAACCGAAGTTGGATCGCGTATTCGACAGCCTTGAATTGCCAATAAAAGGCTTCTTTGGGGGCCGCTCCCTGTGAACAAAGCATCGCCACCACAGGAGCGATCGCGACAAGCTCCCGATATCCGCGAGATTGCAACATGGCTTGCGCAGCACGAAGCGCAAAAGGCGATTGTTCCTGCACAGACAAGGCTGATCGTGCGATATCCCGCAGTATCGGGAAAGAAAAAGCATAGCGTTCATCGTCTCCCCACGAACGCAACTGGAAAAAACGCAAGCGCAACAACTGATTGATCAGATCCAAGGTTTCAGTACGTTCCGATGCACACACCGCTTGGATCTCTTCGACAGAGAAAGGCTCGACCAAAAAGGCACAGCCACGCACAGGAACGATCAATTGCGGTGGCAACATCGCCATCCGACTCTCAAGCAACGGACGAATCGCAAGATCCGACGAAGAAAGTGTGTCCACCCCGTTGGCATCGGCAACCCGCATGAGTGGCTTCGCAGGGCTGTTTCTCCCCAGAGGATGGGGTTTTGCGTAATGGGAGAGGTCGGATGAAGTTTGTTGCGTGTGCGTGTAAGTGTTCGTCGGAGACAGCACAGGAGCGTCGACTTCGGTGGTGGCGGGGTATCGGCGAAGATGGGGCGGTGGAGAAGAAAGCTTGTGTTGGGCCGAGAACGGGGCGGGGCTTTCTTGCAAGAAAGGTTGTTCGCTGGTATCCGCAAATCCCTCCGCACGAGAGGACTCTGCGTGCGATGACGAAGCAAATACCGCACGTTGTGAAAGGTTCGATGAAGCCGATGTTTGCGATGACGAAGCAAATACCGCACGTTGCGAAAGGTTCGATGAAGCCGATGTTTGCGATGACGAAGCAAATACCGCACGTTGTGGTGGTGGCGATGGGATCGACGTTTGTGATGGCGCAACAAACACCGAATGTTGTGGAGCGGGTGATGCGGTAGAGGGCGCAACCAAGGGGTTCTCCGAAGGATAGGGAGAAAGGGCATTCACGCCTGTTTGATCGCCTTCTTCATCCTCTTCCAAGGCGAGTTCCTGCCCGATGCCTTGTTCTGGCTTGTGTTGAGTGGCTTCCCGCCAAGCGATCTCTGCTCGCAGAGCTTCCAACATCGGCATCTTGGACATCACCATCGTCTGCTCAGAAGACGCCGCATCGACGGCATGTTGTTGTGTACGCGCCAACAAAGCCTGCCCGACGGGGCTTGCGGGATGGATGCCTCCTCCAGAAACGAGATCCTGCGACCACACACCGAGTCCACCCGAAGGGACATCACGCTGTGATGTACCCAGTCCACCCGAAGGGACATCACGCTGTGATGTACCCAGTCCACCCGAAGGGACATCGCGCTGTGATGTACCCAGTCCACCCGAAGGGACATCGCGCTGTGATGTACCCAGTCCACCCGAAGGGAGATCACGACGCTGCGCTGAAAGTCCTTTTGAAGCGGCATCTTTCGGATCTTCGATCTCCAGATCCAGTTCCAATTCCTCGATCTCTCCGGGCTGAAAGAACAAGGGCGGCAAGCTCATCGAAGGTTTTTGCTGCACAACCACAGCAGGCGAAGAGGACGGTTCACCCGAAACATCCGAAGACTCAGCCCGAACAGAAAACGAAGAGGACGGTTCACCCGAAACATCCGAAGACTCGGCCCGCGCAGGAGAAGGGAGCCGATCAGTGCTGTCTGGATCGCGATCGTGGCGGTTTGCCTTCCCGTACAGCCCACGCGAAGAAGACGCACTATCGACATCCCCTTCGGAGGACAAGACCTTCGCCCTTTTTGTGGGTGGGGACTCGAAAGTTCGCTCTGTCACACGAGGGAGATTGTGTGGTGTCGAATCGCTGTTGAGTTCAGAAAGAAGCTCTGCGTCTTCGGCTTGGGAGATCGCAAACAAACCATCTTGCGTGTGGCTTGCTTGTTCTGTAGCCCACGGATTCGGCTCCATCGTATGACGAGGCTTTTCGCGACGAGCAGACGCCTGCTTCTCGGATCTCGATGACGGCAGAGCCGCAGGATCGGGTGTATGCGACACCGCAGGCTCCGATCGCATCCCAGCCATCGGCGACGTATCGGCAGCGAATGGCGATTGAAGATCCAAAAGCGTGGCTTTTTCGGCCAACTTTCGGGCAGAAGAGGTCGCTACGGCAGAAGAGGTCGCTACGGCAGAAGAGGCCGCTGCGGCAGAAGAGGCCGCTGCGGATGCTTTGGTAAAGAGGGGCGGAGCGTTTTGCGAGAAAGAATCGACATGAATGGTGGTGAGTTGTGGCCCTGTGACATCCGACTCAAGGGGGGGCAAGCTGGCGACAAGAGAAGAGGATTCGTCGTCTGTGAGCGTGCGCACCAAAAGCTTACGGCGGGCATCGGCATCGGAAGTGGAAGTACGGTTGGAAGAGGGCAAGGAAGAGGGGGCGCGCTCAGAAACAGGAGAGAGTGAACGCTCAGAAACAGGAGAGGGTGAGACCATCTCTTCTTCAAAGAACAGATCAGACAATTGAAGAACTTGTGTTCCTTCGGAGAGAGGAGGTTGTGTGGTGGGCGCGGTTTCTTGTTGGGGTGTGGGTTGATCGGGGCGGGCTGTCCACGAAGGGTTGTCTTGTGTGGCGATCCCTACGGCGTGTTCGGCTTGTTGTAACCACCATCCTTGGTGCAAAAACTCCAAAGTACGCAGGGGAACTCCATCACTCAAGCGACGTAGCTCTTGCATCGCTTCGGGGCGCGGCCAATGCCCATGAATCTGGGCCACCAAGGCTGTTTCTTCTTCTTCGGAGAGCGGAGGCAAGGCGATGCGCAACACGCGATCGTCTTGTGGCAAAACAAACCCCGCTTCGGCTTGGCGGCTGATCGCTCCAACCACCAACAAAGGCAACGAACCCTCTTCCAAAAAGAAAGACATCATCTTGCGCAGGATCAGCAACGAAGCCGCATCCGCATGGTGAAGATCATCCAAGAACCAAGCCTGCGGCCCTTCGGCAAACAGATCCAACAACAACGGATACAGCAGGCCCCAGATCTCTTCGGAAGGTTGGCGCAGAGGGGGCATCTCCATCGACGGGATATCGAGATGCTCGCGCATCAAAGGCAGGTAATGCGCCAAGATCTGGATACAAGGATCGTGTTGTAGCGCGGTCGGAAGATGAGGAAACAAACCGAGTAAAAACTCTGCAAGGCTCTGAAACGGCGCATGATGGGGGCGAAACGCCAAGTGGATCACATGATCTAAAGCGTGATGTGCTTGGCGGGTCATCTCTTCCAAAAACAGGCTCTTGCCGATGCCTGTAGAACCCGAAACCAACACCAAGCCGCCTTGGTGCTTGCGCGACAGCATCTCCAAACGCGCCTCGATCTCGGCCCGTTCGGGTTCGCGCCCCACCATATCGGGCAACCAATCCCCCACCATCGGAACGCTCGGAACCACCGACGCCGGCAACGACAACGCCATCGCAGGGGCCGCTTTGTCTCCGAAAAAATCTTGGTACATCGGGCGCAACGCTGCCCACAAGGCTTTGGCGTTGACATAACGTTTCGTTGCGTCTTTTTGCATACAGCGGTGGATCGCTTCGGCCATCAGCGGCGGAAGATCGGGGCAAAACGACGATATCGGCGGAGGTTCTTCTTCCAAGACGGCCATCGCGATCTCGTGCAAAGCCCGTCCCTTGACGGGGATCGGACGGCGATCCGCAAAACAGATGTACAAGATCACACCCAACGAATACAGATCGGCCCGCCCATCCAATCGCCCACGTTCGACGATCTCGGGTGGGGCATACCCCAATGTCCCCAAGAATCCGGCATGTGTGACCATGCTGATATCGTGTCTGAGTTCACGGGCCAAACCAAAGTCCGCCAAAAAAGCCCGCTCATAGGTTCCATCCAACAAGATGTTGGCAGGCTTGAGATCTTGGTGAACCACCCGATGCGTGTGGATGTAATCCAGCGCCGAGATGATCTGCGCCATCAACGGCAACAACAAGCGTACCCGCCCCTCCGTCGTGTGGTTTCGCAACTGCTTTTGATAAAAGCTCCACAGATCCGTCCCTTCGATGTAGTCCATCACAAAAAAGGGGTAATCTTCGTGTTGACCGTAATCATGCACTGCAATCAAGTTCGGATGGCGCAGCTTGGAAAGTAGCCGAAACTCCCGCTCGAATCGCACACTCCACTTCTTGTCGTTGTTTTGTGGGCCTTGGTGCAACAGCTTGAGCGCGTAGGTCTGCCCTGCGCTGTTTTCCACTTGAAAGACCGTCGCCATCCCTCCCCGACCGATCTCTCTGACGATGTGATAGCCGCCTATCTGCTCAAATGGGGGTTGATTTGCCAAGACTTCGGGCCTTTCCTTCGCAAAAGCGATCCTCGCCAAGCCACCTGATTCTGCGTGATACCTCTTCCTTGTTCCTGTCTTTGGGATGCTGTTCTCTGCGCTTCGTCACATACCGCGCATTTTATGACAAAAGCAAAGAACGGCGCAACATTCATCTCGACATCGTGCCAAATTCCTGCACCACACAAGACCGCGCCCCCCCCCCAACGCATCTCTACGCAAGGCACACCAAAAGCCTTGCCAAACAAAAAACCTTCGCTATCATGCAATCCTTACTGTTCGCCCGTACAGGCGAAGACACTTCACACAAAGCCCGAAACCACAAGGCTTTTCGACAAGATCGAACGCTTGCTTGGCAGACAACGCAACCCACGCTTTCTTTGCAGACAACGCACGCCAAAAGGTACGAAGACATGGCCCAAGACCGCATTGTGATACGCGGCGCACGCGAACACAACCTCAAAAACATTGACGTGGATATCCCACGCGATCAACTGGTCGTGATCACGGGGCTGAGTGGTAGCGGCAAAAGCTCACTCGCCTTTGACACGATCTACGCGGAAGGACAACGGCGCTACGTCGAGTCGTTGTCTGCTTACGCACGCCAATTCCTTCCGCAGATGAACAAGCCCGATGTCGATCTGATCGAAGGGCTGAGTCCAGCGATCTCGATCGAACAAAAGACGACGCACCGAAACCCCCGTTCTACGGTCGGAACCGTCACGGAGATCTACGATTATCTGCGCCTATTGTACGCACGCATCGGCGTTCCGCATTGCTTTCGGACAGGACTCCCGATCCAAGGCCAAACCACCGAGCAGATGGTGGATCGGCTGATCGCGCTCGAAGAAGGTACGCGGATCGTGGTGCTTGCACCTGTTGTGCGCGGTCGCAAGGGCGAATACCGCAAAGAACTCGATCAATTTCGCCGAGATGGTTTTGTGCGCGTGCGGATCGATGGCAAAACATTCGAGCTATCGGACGAGATCGAGATCGACAAAAACAAAAAGCACGATATCGATATCTACATCGACCGCCTCTCGATCCGCGAAGGTGTGCGCAGCCGCCTCGCAGACTCGATCGAAACAGCCCTAAAACTCGGCGAAGGCGTCCTCAAGATCCTATTTCAAGATGAAAGCGAGTGGCTGTTGAGCCAACACCACGCTTGCATGATGTGCGGGATGTCGTTTCCCGAGATCACCCCACAGATGTTTTCGTTCAATTCTCCACAAGGAGCCTGCCCAACCTGCGATGGCATCGGCTTTGAGTCCTACATCGATCCCGACCTTGTGATCCCGAACCCCCGCCTTTCGATCGCCCAAGGAGCGATCGCGATCTATGGACGCAGCAAAGACTCTCGCATGGGCCAAGTGATCGAAGATATCTGCAAAGCCTACGGCGGCGATATCGAACTTCCCTTCGAGGAACTTGACGAAGATATCCGCAATCTTTTGCTGCACGGAAGCGGAAACAACAAGCCCAAACGCGGGCGAGGCCGAAGCGCCCCAAGCACCCGATGGTTCGAGGGGATCATCCCGATGCTTGAGCGTACCCTCCGAGAATCGGACTCCGAAGAGCGCAAAGAAGGCATCGAACCTTATACCCGACAACGGCCCTGTGAGACCTGCAAAGGAAACCGACTGCGCAAAGAAAGCATGCACATCCTTGTCGGCAAAAAAGATATCGCCGCGATCACCCAACTCGCGATCCGCGAAGCACTCGACTTTTTCGACCACCTCCAACTCTCCACCCGCGACGAAGAGATCGCCCGCCGCATCCTCAAAGAGATCCGCGAACGCTTGCGTTTTCTCGTCGATGTCGGCCTTGACTACCTTTCCCTCGCACGCACCGCAGGCACACTCTCGGGCGGCGAAGCCCAGCGCATCCGCCTCGCAACGCAGATCGGTTCTTCTCTGACAGGCGTGTTGTACGTCCTCGACGAGCCTTCGATCGGCCTCCATCCACGCGACAACAACCGCCTGATCCGCACGCTGACCCATCTACGCGATCTCGGAAATACGGTGCTGGTCGTCGAACACGACGAAGAGACCATGCGTTACGCCGATCACTTGATCGATATGGGTCCGGGCGCAGGAGTTCATGGTGGTGCGATCATCGCCCAAGGCCCCGTTGCATCCGTGATCAACGACCCCAACAGCCTTACAGGGCAATACCTTTCGGGAGCCCGCAGTATCGAGATCCCAACCAAACGAAGGAATGGCTCAGGTCGGATGCTCTCGATACGCGGCGCTTTTCATAACAACCTCAAGCAACTCAACGTCGATCTCCCCCTTGGGATGCTGATCTGCGTCACAGGCGTATCGGGATCTGGAAAGTCCAGCCTAATCATCGACACCCTTTATCGCTACACCGCGCTCCATCTTCACGGCTCACGTGGCCGCCTCGGTGAAGTCGAGTCCATCGAAGGACTCGAACACATCGACAAAGTCATCAACATCGATCAATCCCCCATCGGTCGTACTCCGCGCTCCAACCCCGCCACCTACGTCGATCTCTTTGGGCCGATCCGCCAGCTCTTTACGCAGCTTCCCGAGTCCAAGGTGCGCGGCTACGCCGCAGGTCGTTTCTCCTTTAACGTCCCGGGTGGGCGATGCGAATCCTGCGAAGGGGCGGGCGTGATCCGTATCGAGATGCACTTTCTCCCCGATGTCTTCGTCACTTGCGAAGCCTGCCGAGGACAACGCTTCAACCGCGAAACACTCGATGTCAAATACAAAGGCAAGCATATCTCCGAAGTCCTCGACATGAGCGTCGAAGAGGCCCTCGAATTTTTCAACGCACAACCCCCGATACGCCGCCGCCTTGAAACACTCCATGACGTCGGGCTCGACTACATCAAACTCGGTCAAGCCGCCACCACGCTTTCCGGCGGCGAAGCCCAACGCATCAAACTCTCCAAAGAACTTTCCCGCCGCTCCACAGGCAATACCCTTTACATCCTCGACGAACCCACTACGGGACTCCACTTTGAGGATATCAAGCGCCTGCTCACCGTCCTCCATCGCCTCGTAGACAACGGCAATACCGTGATCGTCATTGAGCATCAACTTGATGTGATCAAGACAGCTGACTGGATCATCGATATCGGACCCGAAGGCGGCGCACGCGGCGGTGAACTCGTCGCTGCCGGAACCCCCGACACGATCGCACAACACCCCTCCAGTCACACAGGCCGCTTTCTCAAAGACCTTCTCCGTCCCTCTACCACCACCACCAACGGCACGCACAAACCACCTGACCATGCCTCCTCCACCCCAACAAACATCACCTTGATAAACAACAACGCGGCATCCACCGACAAGCTCAACGCTCTTTCCGACAAGATCGCCACATCCACCGACAAGATCGCCACGTCCACCGACAAGATCGCCACGTCCACCGACAAGATCACCACGTCCACCGACAAGATCGCCACGTCCACCGACAAGATCACCACGTCCACCGACAAGATCGCCACTTCCACCGAAAAGATCACCGCATCCACCGAGGAAGCCCCCACCGTTGCAACCCTCCCGACAGAAGCGATGGCTCCAAAACGCGCACCACGAAAAAGAAAGGCGATCTGATGGTTTTTGCTTATGTGTTGACGTTGCTTGCAGGCTTTGGGATCTTCATGGGAAAAGGATTGCAAAAACGGGGAGTTCGAGATCTTCCGCCGATATCTTTGCGTTGGCCTGTGTTGCGGTTGTTTTTGCGCAATCCGTTTTGGGGGGGGGGGTTTGCGCTGGAAATGTTCTGCTCGGTGTTGTCGATCGTTGCGATCGGGATGATACCGATATCGATCTACCAGCCCCTGCTTGCGACCGGCTTGATCGCGCTTGTGGTGTACGATCGCATCGTCTTGCGCGATCCCACCGCACCGCACGAATGGCTCGGACTTGCGTTGCTCGCTTCGGGTGCGATCTTGATGGCCGCCACGCTCCAAAAAGGCCCCGACCTCTTCCGCGCCACCCGTTTGTTTGTTGCGTTTGGCTTACTCGTTTTCCTGCTTGGATTCCTTGAATTTTTGTTTCGCCGACGATGGTGGCTTGAGCTTTCAACAGGTATGATGTCAGGCACCTGCTTTTCGCTCTCCACCATCGCGATGCGTGCTGCGCATCTCAGCGCTCAACAAGGCGCACACAAGGCTTGGATCGTCGCGGGTGCAAGCGTGAGCTTGATGTGGGCCATCTTCGGATTTTTTCTACAAACGCGCGGCCTCCGTGTCGGACGAGCTGTACCCATCGTCACTTACGACTCGCTTTGCGCGTGTACGGTATCGATCCTCGTTGGATTGTTTGCCTTTGACGAACCCTTCCCCACGTCTCCCCTTCCCCTTTTCTTACGAACCGCTGCACTTGCGTTGATCTTCTTGGGCGTCCCGCTTCTCGCAAAGCAACAAGCCCAACTCAACCAAGCCGCTCTCTAATCCCACAAGGATCAGGGGAATCCCCCGCACTTGGCCTTGCAGGACTTCGGGAAAAGACCGGGAATCAAACCATCGCAACACTTCGGCGCTGCGGGATCTTTGCAATCGGCATCCGAAACACAAGAGCCACTGCCGCCACCACACAACAACGCAGCGGTGGGATCGCTCCCTGCGATGCACATCTTTTGAAGACCAAAGAAGTCGCAGCACTTGTCGCCAGAGTTCGGACAATCCGAATCGGTCTTACAACCGCCACCTGTGCTTGCGGGGCATTGGCCTTTGGGAACGCACTGGGCTTGACCGCCAAACAGCTCACAGCAGTCTTGTGTGTTGGCATCGCAGGCAGGGCTGCACTTGGCCGAAGCACAGGCGCTCGCGGTGCATTGGAGCGTGGTGGTATTGCAGCAGGTTCCGGGCTGACAGGCTTGGGGACAAGGGCCGCTGCTACCGCCTTTGCATTGACCATCTTTGGGATCGCAAGCTTGACCGGTGGGACAGGTTTTTCCGGCGCATTTGTTGTCTTCGCAGATGTACGTGACGTTGTTGCAGATCTTGGGAGCTTGGCAGTCTTGGTTTCCGCAACACTCTTGACAAGCACCTGTATTGGCGCAGCACTTGGTCCCTGCGGTCGTGCATTTCACTCCCAAGCAAGGGCAAAAACCGAGGATCGGTTTGCAGTACTTGTTGGTGCCGTCAAAGAAGCAGGTGTAGTTGGCGGTGTCGCTGCATTGGCCTTGTTGCGCACCGCGATTGGCTCCACAGTCCTCCGCACAAAACTTGTTGCCTTTTTCGTCGGTGACGCAAAGCCCGTCAAGACCGCATTCTTCCTTGCGTGTGCAAGTCTGACAATACGCCACTTTCGGGATGCACTGGCAATTGTTGCTTGGATCGGGCGTTTGACCTGCTTGGCAATTGGCCGAAGCGCAAGGGCGCGGGCAATTGCCTTGGGCATCAGGCTTTTCTCCGCCCGGGCAGACTTTATCCGCGAGGCACTTTCCTGAAGTCCCGTCGCACTTTTCACCAACACCACACTCACAAGGCTTGTCTGCACAAAGGTTTTTGTCACAGCGTTTGATCAACGAGGTGGAGCAATTCGCAGTAGCCGAACAAAGAGACGAGGCCGTCCCGCAGTCCGCATCCACCAAACAAGGAACACAGCGACCTGTGGTCACGTCACACTTGAGCGCACCCGGACAGGGGTTCTTGGCGTCACAAGTCGGCGCGCAACAGCCCGCTGTACAAGTCTCCCCGTTAGCGCAGTCGCTAAAGTTTGCGCAAGGCTTGAGCGTTCCACAAACGCCGCTATTTTCGGGGGCTTGCTCGGTTGGTCCGCCATCGTTGGTGGATTTTTCGGTATTTGTCGTGGCTTGGCAATCGCCGCTCACGCACTTCTTGCCATTCTCGCAGTCCACGTCCGTTGTACAGGTCGCCAACTTCACGCATTTTTGGCTCTTGCAAAAAAAGCCCGTCTTGCAATCATTGTTTTTTTCGCATTCGGGCTTGTTTCCGCCATCGCAGGCCCACATCAAGCTCGGAAACAAAAACGCCCCCAACAACAACCAACGCAAAAACATCTGACTTCCATTCACACGCATCGAACTCCCTCCGATCCTTCTCTCTACACAAATAAGTTACACATCGAACCTTTATACAAACCAACAGGTTACACATCTCGTTCGCACAAAACAAGTTCGCACAAACCGATCTCGCACAAATCAAACCTTACCACACCTTCTTGACAACACAAACCAAACCTTACCTGTTTTTTTGTTTTTCTCCGTCCTGTCGGACGTTACGAAACACAACATTCCATTACAAGATCGCTGCGCGGCTTGTAGCATAAGCCGCACAACTGCGCAAGTACAAACAAAGAACACCAAACGGTTTTTTGATATAACACACGTTCAAAGAAAAAGAAAAGAAGAAAATGCAAGCAGGCGAGGATTTGCAAGAACGGCAGGAGGTCAGGGGCAGGTGGTCGCACAATAGCGCCGCATCTGGCCTGAGAGGGTTTTGGTGCAACACGAAGTGGGAACGAAGCCGCCGATCTTTGGGCAATCCGAATCGGAAGCGCAAGGCTCGCAGTTGCGTCCCAAGCCCGCAGCAACGCAGGTTTGACCAGCACAGCACTCGCTATCGGACGAGCAAGATCCCAAAGGATCGGATAATTTGCAGTTTCGGACGGGTGGCCCACAGGTGCCGTTGTTGCAGACCAGTCCGCTGCCACCGCAATCGGCGTCCGAACAACAGGCGCGACAAGCGCTGAGGTTCACGCAACACTTGGTTCCGCCGCTACATGGGGGATTACAGCCCCCCCCGCTGGTTTTGCAGGTGAAGCTTTGGAGATCGCAAGTGGACAAAGGGCAGTGGCTGTCTTGGCAACAATCGTGGCATTGGCCGTCTTTTGGGCAGCAATAAAGACCCGAGGGGCATTGGCGGCCCGCGCATTTGTCGAGGCTACAAGAGCCGCTTGTGGGGACGCATTGACGGCCATAATCGCCGAGGACTTTGCATGTAAAGCCCGAGGGGCAAGAGTTGACGGTGCATTCTCGTGTGCAAAACTTGGAACCACCGCCAAGATCATTGCATGCGTTTCCATCGCCGCAGTCGGCGGCTTTTTGGCAGGGATCACAGATCTTGCTGCTTCCGCAGGGCGTACAAGAGCCGTCTTCGTTGCAGCAGTCACCGCTTTTGGGGCATCCTTTGATCGGCAAGCATCCGGGAGTTTTGCACTTTCCATCGTTGGGATCGCAGCGTTGATCAGCGGGACAGGTCACGCCATCACAGACAGGGATACATTGATCTTTGTCGTTGCACTTTTGGCCTGTGGGACACTTGCAAGGTGTGGTTCCGCCCTTGCATCGGAAGGTTTGGGGATCGCATTTTTGCCCCGTGATCGGGCATTCGGCGTCGGACAAACATTGGATGCAAAACCCGGTGGCTCCGCAGCGTGGAGCTTCTTTGGGGCATGAACTATCCCGCAAACAGACGCAGATATTGCGCGAAGCATCGCAGATCAAGCCGGGTTTGCAGTCTTCTCGAACCGTGCAATTTTCCCCAGTATCCGCTCCATCGGGGTTTTGTTCTGTGTTGGTGGTTTGTTCGGGAGTGACTTCTGTTCCGCCATCAGCGGGAGAAGGCTCGCGTCCACACAGGCCCCCTTGAAGACACGGTCGACAGCAATTGTCGGTGTCGCAAAACTCGTTGTTGGCGCAGTCGGCGTTTTTTCCGCACGAGACTCCGCAGGTGTTGGGGCGAGGGATACAAGCCCCTTTGTCGACGTCGCAGATCTCGTTGGCTGCGCACTTTGGACAGGCGGTTTTGGGCGGATCTTTTTGACATCCCGCCCCCCAAAAAAGACCGAACAAGATGAAACCACAAAGTAGAATCTTACGCATTCCTCGGCTCCGTACAGACAAACACAAACCAGCGGCGAAAACGCCATACAGAGCAAAGTAGAACGAATTAGCGAGCTTTGGCAAGTCCCTGTTGCACACAAAGGCTTGCGCGAAAACAGCAGACGACTTGGAAGGAGTGGTTATACGAAATCCGCCCATTGTGTGATCGTAAAACGTAGGGGCAGACAGGTGTGGCTGCCCAACCGTAGGGCATCTATGCACGATCCTTCGATCACACATCTTGCGGATATCGTATTATGCGTTTGGCGAAAGAGATACCTGTTCTTTTTGGGAGGGCGCACAAATCGTTCGGACTACTCGGTAGGAGCGGCGGTGCGTTTGGCGGAAGGAAAGGTAATCTTCGGATTTTCACGGTCGCGCAAGTACAACAAGACCATCCGACCGAGGACTTGGACGAGAGAGGCGCGGGTGGATTTTGCGAGTTGTTCGGCGATCTCAAGGCGTTCTTCGGCGACATCCATTTGGGGGATCTTCACTTTGACCAGTTCGTGGGCTTTGAGGCTTTGGCTGATCTGCTTGATCACGTTGGGAGTGACGCCTTGTTTGCCGATAATCAAGCAAGGTTCGAGATGATGTCCGAGAGAACGCAAATAGAGTACTTGTTTGCCTGTCATGATTTTTCTTTCTTCGAGATTCCGCGCGGCGGGAAAAGACGGGGCGAGAGCAAAGAGGGCCTTCGACGGTCTGCCTTAGCGCAAGGCTCCAACAGTAGAGATTTGGAGCGACTGGTTGACTTGGATGTGGATAACGCGATTGCTGCTACTGTCAAGCATCCACAGACGCACGCATCCGTTTTTTTGTTCGCAAGCTGCATCTTCGCCGTGTACCGCAAAGGTCGGGACACCCGCAAGGCTTGGGGCGGTCAGCGTGACACCGCTGAGCGTATCGAATTCAAAGCGCGTATCTTGGGGGATATCCGCGCTTTCGCCCTGCAAGATCTTCAACGAAAAATACGGTGTCACGAGGCTTTCACCCACTTTGGTACGCTCTTTTAACATACCCGTCACGCTCCCCACCGCCAAAAACGCCGACTTTGCGCGCACAGCATAACGCCAACGCGCAGGAGGCGGCAACACAGCACCGCCACGATCGACCACGACGCGATGTCCGCTGACTTCTTTGATCGGCAATGGGTACAAGGGACAGTCCATCTTGGGGATATCTTCGCCGTCCAACTCGCCCGTACAGACGACAAAATCGCACGATTCCCCCAAGCGATACGAACAACTGCGTAGGGCCGCTTGGCTCGTCGGTTCCGCAAAACTTGCCAAGATCGCGCATTTGCAAGAGGTCAGCGAACGCTTTTGATAAAGCACCAACTGATCGTCGACTTTGACACCTTCTTCTTGAAGATTCAGGTCTTTGTCCACGAAGCGACCTGCGGAAAGGCTCTCAAACTCTCCTTCTCGGACTTCAAACAATTGGCCTTCGTAGGTCAAGCGCCAGATCTCATCGCGGGTTTGACCATGAAAAACTTTGATCGCCTCGCGGGTAAGGGGTTTTCCGTCTTCCCCGTTGACCACATTTCCATCTGTGTCGCGTATCGGCTCACGCTCAAGCTGCGGAAGAACCGCAAGATTGGTTGGAGTGCGTCCGTTGATCGTGACTTTGACTGGGAGATTGACCGATGCAGCGGGATTCTCATAAAACAAGCGATGATGAAAGCCATCGATCAAAAAGCCTCTTCCGCTCGTTGCGGTAGCCCACGCAAAGAAGCCGTTTCCATTTTTTTGTCGGTATGCGTCTACGACGGGCAAAAAATGGACGGTGGAAAACTGAGCGCTGCGATCTTGGGGATAGAGATTGCGCTCTTCTGGGAAGCGCGTGTCGCCTTGGGGGATCTGTGCGCGCTGCGCGATATCGAACAGAAAGATTCCGCCCTCGCGCAGATCAAGCAAATAAAGCACCCGTCCATCGGGCGTAATCGAACCTCCGTTAGAGAGGGTTCCGACATAGATCTCTTTTGTTGCGAAGGTCGCAAGATCGATCTGATGCACGACCTCACGCGTCGAGTTGGTGACGTACAAGCGTGCGAGGGCCTGATCGAGGATCATCTGTGTGGGGGTTCCTGAAAGCGCGATGCGCTGGACTTCTTGCCCATAATCGGCCTGCCCTTCGGTCAAGTTGATCACCGCGATCGTTTGAAGGGCTGGGATCAACACAAACCCAAGCAACCGCCCCCCTACTTCCCGCACGATGATCTGACGGGGACTCGGCCAGCAATTGCGCTGCACTTCACAACGCGGCAGACGCAACGGCTTTCCGTCATCCAAAACCTGCGTGCGCTTTTCGGTATCCCAAACACCGATATCCCCGTCCACACCGTGCAAAACAAACATCCGCTTTTGATCGGGCGACACCGCCACGCTGATCGGATAACGTCCCGTTCGCAAGTACATGATCCCGGGATGACTAAAATCCCGCCCCACCAACACAAATGGAAATCCCGTTCCATCTACATCCACCGCCGTCAGCCGATCCATATCGGCATTCGCGACGTACAACAAACGCCGTTGCGTCGGGATACACTGCCGACCTGTCGCGCAATGCTTGTCTTGCGTACAAAACGCCCCACCCAGATCCCCCGGGAGAGTCGAACACATGAGTGATGTCGTCGTCAAAAAAGCCCCAGACAACGGGCGTTTTAGGTGGGAGATCGGTGGCACAACCGTTTGTGTGCAAGCTCCCATCATGCTCAACAAGCCGAACACCGCCGCCAAAAACACCAGATACCGCAAAGGCTTTCGCATCTTATCAGAATCCTTCACCAAGAAAGCAAGAAAACTATGCTCACAACGTCCGCTCTCATCGCACCCACAACATCCGCTCTCATCGCCGCCACAATGTCCGCTCTCATCGCACCCACAACATCCGCTCTCATCGCACCCACAACATCCGCTCTCATCGCACCCACAACATCCGCTCTCATCGCACCCACAACATCCGCTCTCATCGCACCTGCACCAGCAGGGTCTTTGCTATGGGGTGACCTTGAGCGTGGTGTCAATCCCCCGCAGCGCTCCGATCACTTGGTGGCTATTGAGATCGATGATCGAGATCAGCGTGTTGAGAAAGTTCGCAACATAGGCACGCGGCTTAGGATTGGGCGTCCCTGCGGGCGGATCGTAGATCACCATAAAGTAAGGCCGCTCTCCCACAGGGATCTGATAGATCGTCTGCATCGCTTCGACATCGATCACATCGACACGACCGCGCCGCGAAGACACCACATACAACAGATCTGGATAGGGAGCGGGACGATGGCGATACAACAGTTGCGCAGGCTCCGTTCCGACGGGCAACGTCGCAACAAGACGCATCGTCAACGGGCTGTCGGGACGTTCACGCAACAGATCGTACACCAACACCACCGAAGGCAGGCGGCTTGCAACATACAGTCGCGCCCATCCATGCTTGCGATTGATCGCAGCCGTAATCCCCCGCATATCCGCCTGAATCGTCGTCGAAGGTGGAGCCGTCATATCGACGTTGGTAAACACGACTTGCCCGATATCACGCGGCAACAAGGGGGTGTCTTTGAGCGGTAAGGCGTACACGCGGTTGCTTTGGCGCGATACCAAGAACAATTCACCCTTCCCACCGAGATCTGTGTGATTGGGCAATAACGCGATCCCTGTCATCCCCAACGGCAAGCCCAACGATTCTTTGTTCGCGACGATCCCCATCTCTCGGCGATCTTGGGAAGTTGCAGGCAACGACAGCTTGCTCAGATCCAGATCCGCATAACCGCCTTGTTCCAACAACGAAGCAAACAACCGCGTATCTTTGCAGCTTTCGTAAGACGCGCAATCGCCGTCCCCTTCGCAATAACGCGGCACTTCCGCCATCGCTGTCCGACAATGCCCGCTTTCGCAGATCTCGCCTTCCGCGCAGCTTGTGCTGTCGGTGCAACCTTCGATACAACGGCCTTCATCACAACGTGTCCCTTGCGGACAATCGAGATCGACGGCGCACAGCTTTCGCGCACAACGCCCCGCAAAACAAGCCAGTCCAATCGGACAATCTGTCGGGGCAACACAAGTCCGCGTCACACAACGTCCCCCCTCGCAGCGTTCTTCGGCAAGACACGCGCTGTCTTGTTGGCAAGGCTTGCCCGTAGGCCGTTTGGTTCGACAACGCCCGAAAGAACAGCTTTGTCCTTCGGGGCATTGTGTATCGCCGACGCATCCCGCGACACATCGGCTCACATCGCAACGCTCTCCCGCTTTACAAGCGCCTTTTTGCTGATCGTCTGCGCTACAAACACAGTCGTTGTCGACTTTGCACGCCCGACGGGCCGTACACACCGCGCCGATCACCAAGCCATACGGATAAAAGTTGGTGGTGCAGTACCCGACGCCTGCGCCCAAACCCGTTGCAGAGTCTCGCAAACAGCGTTCTTGTCGCGCAAAGACACAATCCGCATCCGTCTCACAGCGCTTGCCAAGCAAAAAGATCTTGTTTTCATCGCCACAACGCGGCGCGGGATCCACCTCAAACTTGCCTTCGGCTCCCACGCCACCTGATTTTTCTTTTGGGATGGCCTTTTGCGAGCAAGACAGATGCTCCGCCCCCCTCTTGTCTGGATCGATACCAAAATGCAAGATCTCCGAAAAGCCGATCGCTCCGCCTTCTCGGCTGTCGTTTCGGATCGAAACAAACCCGCGCCGCCCGTCCCGAGAAAGCAACACCTCACCCGCAAACGAACCGATCTCGACCGTCGTTCCGGCAACTTGTTTGAGTGTCTTGTACGTCGTCTTCACCCCCAGCAGATCCCCCGTGACCTCTTCGTCCTCTGCGGTGTCAAAGACCATCAACGTCCCGCCCGTATAAGCGAGGTCAAAGTTGGAGTTGGCGATGTACAAAAAGCGACCGCTCGGATGCACCGCAAGGCCGATCGGATAATGGATCTTGGTGGGATCAGGCGAGATGCCGTTGTATTCGGAGACACAACTGAAGGAGAACAACGTCCCCATCCATGCAAGCAACAAGATCATCATCAAAGGAATGCGTCTGTTTCTCATCAAGATCAACGTACTTTCGGCATCCCTTGCGATGTTCGTTTCGGCGCATGCAAGGGAGGATCAGGGTTGTTGGGCCTTTTGCAAGGCAGCTTGTCCAGCCGCCATCAGCGCGATCGGCACACGGTACGGAGAACAACTAACATAATGCAAACCAAGGTTGTGGCAAAACTGCACAGAACGCGGATCGCCGCCATGTTCGCCACAGATCCCAAGGTGAAGATCAGGTCGGGTGCTACGGCCTTTTTCCAGAGCGATCTTCATCAACCCCCCAACGCCCTTGGTATCGAGGGTTTGAAAGGGATCATCCGTCAACAAACGTTGCTCGATGTACGCAGGCAAAAACTTGCCGATGTCATCGCGGCTAAAACCGTAGGTTGTTTGCGTCAGGTCGTTGGTCCCAAAAGAGAAAAAGTCTGCGTGGCGTGCGATGGCGTCCGCCACCATACAAGCCCGAGGCAGCTCGATCATCGTTCCAACAGAGTACTTGATCGACAAACCTTCGTCTTGCAAGATCTGATCGGCCACACGGCAGGTGAGAACACGCAAAGAAGCCAACTCTTCTTCGATCCCCACAAGCGGGATCATGATCGCAGGCAGGACTTTTACACCCTCTTTGGCGATCCGACAAGCCGCACGCATCACTGCCGCCACTTGCATCTCCGCAATCTCGGGATATGTCAAGAGCAATCGACAGCCACGATGCCCAAGCATCGGATTCGATTCGTGCAACGCATCGACCAGTTGCTTCAATCGCTCTGCCCGACAACCGATCTTTTCCGCAAGCTCCGCGACTTGTTTGGGTTCGTGTGGCAAAAACTCATGCAGCGGCGGATCCAACAAACGGATCGTCACCTTGCGTTCACCCAGCGCACGAAATAACCCAACAAAGTCTTCTTCTTGTAACGGGGCCAGTTTGGCCAACGCCGCCTCACGACCCGCCCGATCCGTCGCCAAGATCATCTCTCGCACGCTATCGATGCGATCGCCCTCAAAGAACATGTGTTCGGTGCGACACAGCCCGATGCCCTGCGCACCAAAAGCCACCGCAGCGACGGCTTGATCGGGCTGATCGGCGTTGGTCCACACTTCCAAACGCCGCGCTTCGCTCGCCCAACGCATCAGCTTTTCGTAAAGCCGATACAACGGCGCATCTTCGGGGCGCAGCGACTTTTCCAACAGCACCTGCACCACCTCCGACGCCTTGGTCTTGATCTTTCCATCATAGACCTTGCCTTCAAAGCCATCCAACGACAACCAGTCGCCCTGCTTGAGTATACGATCCTTGATCCGAAGCTGCTTGGCGGAATAATCCAGATCCAACGCTTGACAGCCCGAAACACAGACCTTTCCCATCTGCCTTGCCACCAGCGCCGCGTGCGAAGTCGCCCCGCCTCGCGCCGTCAAGATCCCTTTGGAAACCGCCATCCCACGGATATCTTCGGGGGAGGTTTCGGTGCGCACCAACAGGATATCATGGCCGTGTTTCGCCATCTCTTCGGCTTCTTCGGCGGAAAACACGATCATCCCACTCGCAGCCCCCGGCCCTGCGGCCAGACCTCGCGCCAACAATCGACCCGATGTTTCCGCCTTTTTCTTTTCACTCGGATCAAAGATCGGTTGAAGTAGCTGTTGCAAATGACGCTCTGGATCGATACGCAAGATCGCTTCCTGCGGCGTAATCAATCCCTCTTCCACCATCTCCACCGCGATCCGCGCCGCCGCGATCCCTGTTCGCTTTCCTGTCCGTGTTTGCAACATCCAAAGCTGGCCGTCTTGGATCGTAAACTCGATATCTTGCATATCACGATAATGCTTTTCCAACACATCGCGGATACGCAAAAGCTCCGCATACAAGGCAGGTTGCATCTCCTCAAGAGACAACACCGTGTCACCTTCGGCTTTTTGGTGCTTTGACAGCGGCATCGGCGTACGTGTCCCCGCCACCACATCCTCGCCTTGGGCGTTGTTCAAAAACTCCCCATGCAGCGCGTTGTCACCCAGCGACGAATCCCGCGTAAAAGCCACACCTGTCGCACAATCATCGTTCATATTGCCGTACACCATCGCCTGTATATTGACCGCTGTCCCCAAGTCATGGGCAATTCGGTTCAATTGGCGATAAGACACCGCACGCGGATTGTTCCACGAACCAAAGACCGCCCCTGCGGCTTGGCGAAGCTGCGCACGCGGATCGTCGGGGATATCCTGCCCCGTTCTGGTGCGGATAATCGAGCGAAACTCCACGCAAAGCTGTTTGAGATCGTCGGTGGACATCTCGGTGTCTTGTTGGATGCCGCGTGCGTGTTTGAGCCGATCGATCGCCTTCTCAAAGGGATCGATCCCCTCGTGTTGTTCGGCTTTTACACCCAACACCACGTCACCATACATCTTGAGAAAACGTCGGTAAGCATCGTACGCAAACCGCGCATTGGTCTGTTTCGCCAAACCTTCGACGATCACATCGTTCAGTCCGAGGTTCAAAACGGTGTCCATCATCCCCGGCATCGAGACGGGCGCACCCGAGCGCACCGACACCAACATCGGACTGCTTGGATCGCCAAAACGACGGCCCATGATCTTTTCCATGCGCGCCAACACCTCGTCCACTTGGGGCCTGAGATCATCTGGATAGGTGTGGTTGTTTTTCAAATAGTAGTGGCACATCTCTGTCGAGATCGTAAACCCCGGAGGGACGGGAAGTTTCAACCGCGTCATCTCTGCCAGATTCGCGCCTTTTCCGCCCAACAGCGCCTTCATGCTTGCGTCGCCATCGGCTTCGCCACCACCAAAGAAATAAACGTACTTTTTGCTTACCACGTTCTCGACCTCCTGTGAGAGGTTATGTGTCTGTTTCGGCTTCAGTTTCAATGCGCGCAAAGTCAAGGAAGGCCAGCCGTGCCACCGCACGCAACATCGCAAGGCGCGCATCCCGCAACGTCGTATCCTCGGCCATCACCATCACTTGATCAAAGATGCGATCGATCGGCCCTTGCAAGGTACACAAAGCATCAAATGCACTCTGAAAATCCGCTTGTTCCAGTCCTTTTTCGAGCTTCCCTGTGGCGGCGTCGTAGGCATCCAACAGCGCCACTTCTGCGCTTTCCTTCAACAGCGAACGCTCCAACACAGGCGCTTCTTCGCGATAATACAGCGCCCCCAAACCCGCATACGCCGCGATCACCTCTTTCTTTGCCGCAGCCCGCAAGATATTGTTGACGCGCTTAAAGCTGTAAGCCAGACCCGACAAGACACCCGAATGTACGGCATCTTGCAGCGCTTTAAGCAGCCCATCCAGCGCAGGCAACGGATGATGCGCCACCAGATCATCCACACACACCGCATCCACCAGATCGCGCTGCCAACCGTCTTTCAGATAAAGACCACTCAAGCGCGTCGTCAAAAACTGGATCACTTCTGCCCGCACCACCGCAGGTTCCGCGAGCCGCTCGCCCAAGGACGACAACGCCAGATCCACCATCGCTCCCAACGTCCCCTGTAGATGGTTCTCGCGTAAGATGCGCAAGATCCCGATGGCTTGACGACGCAGACCATACGGATCCGCACTTCCGCTCGGCTTGAGTCCCACACCAAAACCACCCACCAACGTATCGAGACGATCCGCAAGCGCCAACAATTGACCCACAGGATGCGTCGGCACAGCATCCTCTTGGCCCGCAGGCAGATAATGATCGCGCAAAGCATCGGCCACCGCCGCTGTTTCGCCATCATGAAGCGCATAATAACGCCCCATGATCCCCTGCAACTCGGTGAACTCAAAGACCATCCCTGTCACCAGATCGGCCTTTGAAAGATGCGCCGCTCGACGCGCTTCTTCCGCGTGTGTGGACATCCCCAACAACTGCGCCAACACAGGCACTTGCGCTTCCAAACGCCGCACCTTGTCCCCATAACTGCCTAGCTTCGACTGAAACACCACGCCGTCCAAGCGCGAAACACGGCTCGCCAAGGTCTTTTTGCGATCTTCGTTAAAGAAAAACTGCGCATCCGAAAGCCGCGCACGCAACACCCGTTGGTTTCCATGCAAGACTTTTTCTTCATCCTTCGAGGGTAGCGCAGACACCAACACAAAATGCCGCATCAATCGGCCTTCTTGATCCACCACCACAAAACATTTTTGATGCGCACGCAAGCTCGTCTGCAAGACTTCACGCGGAAGCTCCAAGAAAGCCGCATCAAACGTCGCCAATAACGGACGCGCATACTCGACCAAAAAGGCGTTGGTATCGACCAGCCCTTCATCTTCGACCAAACGCCCACCACACGCCTCCGCCAAACGATGAGCTTCTTCTCGGATCGTCTTGCGCCGAGATGCCGGGTCCAACACGACATAGCGTGCAGCTTGCTCAGCACGATAGCCCGCAGCATCCTTGACCACAAACGGCTCAGGAAACAGAAAACGATGTCCCCGTGATGTCTCTCCGCTCGCAACACCCGCATACACAAACGGGATCACCTTCCCCTCAAACAACGCGCACAACCAACGGATCGGTCGCGCAAACGTCTCTTTGATCCGCCCCCAACGCATCGACTTTGGAAAACTGATCTGACCCAAAATGCGCGGCAACGCTTCTTGCAAAAGCGCCCTTGTATCCGCGCCTTCTCGCACCACATACGCACAAAGATAAGCCCCTTTCGGTGTCTCTTTGTGCTCCAAAGCTTCCACCGTCCGACCCACTTTTTCCGCAAACTTTTGCGCCGCCACTTTGGGCCGACCATCCGCCTCAAAAGCCACCCGCACAGGCGGTCCCAAGACTTCTTCCGTCTCATCCCGCCCGCGCAAACCGACGTCCGCGATCACCACACCCAAACGACGCGGCGTTGCAAACGTCTCGATCGACCCGTAGCTCACTCGACCTTCTCGCAACGCACCTTCCAACAGCGACACCAACTGCTGCAACGCTGGTTCCACATAACTCGCGGGCAACTCTTCGCTGCCCACCTCGAAAAACAATTCTGCGCCTGTCATGGTCAGCCCTCCACACCCGCTGTTTTCGCCGCATTCGTCGCATTCGCCGCATCCATCGCATCTGCCGCATCTACCGCATCTTTGAGCAACGGGAACCCCAACGCCCCACGCTGCGCCAACCACGCCTCCGCACAACCTCGCGCCAAAGCCCGCACCCGCCCAATATAACGCTGCCGCTCTGTCACAGAGATCGCCCCCCGCGCATCCAACATATTGAACGCATGGCTGCACTTCATACAGTGATCATACGCAGGCATCACCAACGCAGGAGAACGCTCCAACAAACGCTTGCACTCGCGCTCATTCATCTCAAACAGATAGCTGTACGAAGGGATATCCGAGGCCTCAAAGCTATACCCCGAAAACTCCACCTCATCGCGGTGATGCACATCCCCGTACGTAAACGGTGCGCACCACTCCAGATCGTACACGTTATCCACGTCCTGCAAGTACATCGCGATGCGCTCCAAACCGTACGTCAACTCGCCCGCGATCACATCCAACTCTATCCCTCCGCACTGTTGAAAGTACGTAAACTGCGAGATCTCCATCCCATCCGCCCACACTTCCCATCCCAAACCCCACGCACCAAGCGTCGGCGATTCCCAATCGTCCTCCACAAATCGCAGATCATGAACCAGCGGATCGATATCCAACGCTCGCAACGAATCCAAATACAGCTCTTGGATATTGTCTGGCGATGGCTTCAAGATCACCTGAAACTGATAATACTTTCCCAATCGATTGGGGTTTTCTCCATAACGACCATCCGTCGGACGACGACACGGCTCCACATACGCCACATTCCAAGGCTCTGGACCCAATGCACGCAAAAACGTGGCCGGATGAAACGTCCCCGCACCCTTCTCCAAGTCATACGGCTGCAAGATCACACATCCTTGCTCCGCCCAAAAACGCTGCAAGCGTAAGATCAACTCCTGAAAATTCAGCGCCATCGCTTCTTCTCTGCTCCTCTTGATCTTGCGCGCCTTTACCCTTTGATCTCATCCAAGTTTCTCTTGGACTGAATCGCGATTCATTTTTGTACACGAAAAATGGCGCGCTGCCAACTAGAAAATCATCGCCCTACCTATCGCTTAGAGCGCGTAGGGATATCTGCCATCGGAATCGTTTGGGGATAGAAGGGAAACAGACCCTATCCGCGCTTCTCTGCCCTTGTCAAGGGGCGAAACGTACCATGCCGAGATCATGCGCAAAAGCCTACACAAAAAGCAGTCACGCCGTTGGCCAAAAAACTCCCGTGTTCACAGTCGTCCAAGCGAGAACGTCGTTGGTTTGGAAAGCAGCGATCTTTCCGCCGATAGGGGGTCAAGGGACGCGAGTCTATGGCGAGGTATGGGGTGGCACCCCACAAAAACCATCGAACCGCACAAGTTCCGCAGAAAAAAACGAAGCGATCAAGACGGGCGTCGCAGGCGTACAGACAAGGGAGACAAGCAGGCTTCGATCTCGTCGGCTTCGGGCGGTCGCGTTCCCCATGCCGACAGAGAGGACGCTTCTTCGGAGGGAGACGGGGTGGGGTGCGAAGGAAAGGAGGTCTCTGCATCAGAAAGCATCGTCTGCACGGAGGGTTCAAATAAGCGCTGATCGAGATCTTCCAGATAAGGGCGGAGCGCTCGATGAACACGGGACTGAAGGGCAGATTGCAGATCATCAAGAACAGAGCGAAAAGCCAGAGATTCTGGGCTTTGGAGCGGAAACGAAGCCAGCGCCAATTGAAACAGATGCACAAAGTCCTCGTGCGGAAAACGCAGCATCCACCGCGCAACTTGCACACGCATCGCAAGATGCGGACTCAGCAAAAGCTCGCGCAAGATATCACGCGCCTCGATCAACGGCATCTGCGCCAAAGCCTGCACCAAACGCTCCAAACGCACCGATGTTGCGCCTTCTCGGATCATCCGCGCCATCTTCGGGACAGCTTCTGCTACCTGCCAACGCCCCAAGGTCTCCATCGCAAGATGCTGGCAGCGCTGTTGCGGAGAATCCAACATCTCCAAAAATAACCTTGCGCTTCGTGGATGCGGATACAGCGCAAGACAAGACAACACTTCCAAGCGCATCTGTACAGGCACCGAAGGATCGGACGCGATCACGCACAACAGATCGAACGCACGCAGCGACGCCAACGCCCGAAGCAACGCACGTTGCGCCTCCAACGAGACTGGCAACGCATCCAAAGCCCGCTTCAACAACGGTACGGCTTTCGACTCCCCCAGCGCTTGCATCCCCATCGCTCCCGCGCTCCAAGCCTCTTGATACAAACACTCACAGAAAAAGATCCACGCCTGCACACGATCTTCTTCGATCAGTCTGCGCGCTGTATCCTCCGAAGGAGCCGCCATATAACGCGACGCCAGATGACGCCAATGCTCTGTTCCGCCTTCCCATGCGAACGCTGCCATCTTCTTTCAAACCTTTTTCTTTCAGAAGCGACGCCGTCGGTGGGGTGGGGTTGAAACCCCACGCCCCGCCATAGAGCCTTGCCCCCTTGACCCCGTGTTGGCGGGGCGATCGAGGGTGTTTCAAACAAACGGCACAGCCGCTTGAAGCTCTGCGAACACGGCTTTTTTTGTCAACTGCGTCACTTCTCTTCTTTTCTGCGTTTCTGTTTTGCTTTTTTTCCTCGCTTGGTCTGTGTGCTTTTGGCTTGTTTGGTCTTGGGTGGATCTTCGGCCTTGGGTTCGGCCACAAAGGTCAACTGGGCTTGGACTTTGCGCTTGTCTTGCGGGGGGAAAAACTTGCGCCCACGCAGCTTCCATAAGAAACAGTCACCGAATCCTTCGGGAAGCGTCGAAGCATCGAGATGGGTGGTTAGTGCGCGCCCATAGCCGCTGATCTGCAAAGATACGGTGGCTTGGCCTTCTTCGAGGGAGGTTGTTTTTGAGGGCGATGCTGCGGGCTTTTTCTCCGCAGCGTAGCGCTTGCGCATCTGGCGATAACACACCGAAAGCGACAAGAGGCGGGCTTCGACGGACTGTTTGAATTTCTCACGGTCGATCACGCCCTTCACACGCACAGAAATCAAACGCACCCGCCCCTCGGGCAAGACCAGCGGCTTGGTGCGGTATCTTTGATAACGACGACGGATGGAATAGCCACGATAAGGCATCGAACAGGGGGCTGCTTGCGCTAAAAATTCCGCCGAAGAACGGGCCGATTGAGCAGACCAAGCGGCTGCATCGGTTTGCGCAAAAGCCTTCGCCCCACCGAGATCACCGCCCCACACCCACAACAAAGCGATCCCTGTGAGACTTGCCGCACGACCAAAGATCCGCACCCGCCGCAAAAAGATATCCAGCAAAAACAAGCAAAGCGCCAAAAACACCAGATACGGCCACAAGGGTTTGTGCGCAAGCAAGCGCTCATCAGACTTCCGCGCCCAGATATCGGACTCTTTGGGTTCAAAGAACCCACCGCCCACTTGGGCCGCCGCACGAAGGCGCGGGATATCGGGACTCGCGCTCAGCCACTCCGCAGGATACGAAAAAGAAGCTGAAGCCTGCGAACGACCGACCGTTTGGCCGTTGCGCTTAAAGGTGGCTTTGATCACATAAGCTCCGTGGCTCGTCGCGGGGAAGGTTCCTTCGTAAAACCCGGGTCCTGTTTGACGCATCGTCGCTTTGACAGATCGCAGTTTGGGATCAAGGATCGTCGCGAGACCATCGAGCTTATCGATAAAAACGCCGTTGTTGTCGATCGCATCGACCGTCAAATAACCGATCCCATCGCGGATCGTCGCTTTCATCCGAAGCTCACGACTTGGCCCTTGGCGCATATACTCACGGATCGTCTGCGCCCAAAACTGCCCATACCCCCGCCAAGGCAACCACTGCACCGACCATCGGTTTTTAACATCCGAAGTAAAGGCCGCCACGTTGCCCAAACCCACGCGCCAATGCGCCAACAACGGCTCTCCAAGATCCGTACTCAAGATCACTTGCGCTCCGCGCTTCGGCTTTGTGGAGACATAACCAAGCAGATACGGCGCAGAAGAAAAATCCAAGCCTCGGATCGCCTGTGCGCGGGCATTCAAAACACGCGGTCGGAAGGGTTCTTCCACAAACGATGATCGGCTCACCTTGCTCGTCTCCTTCGTAAAGATCTTGGGGATGCTGTAGACATCGTTGGTCGCATAAAAACGCCCGCTTCCTTGTTGCGCCATCTGCTGCAAGATATCGACGCGACTCCCTGCGCCTACAGCCACCGTCGAGATCGTCATGCTTTCGGCGGTCATCATCTGCACCACTTCCAAGATGCTCGACGGCGATTCCGAAGGCGCACCATCCGTCAACAAGATCACATGCTTGACCCGCGCATTGACTCCCGACAGCATCGTATGCGCCATCCGTAGGGCCGGAATGAAGTTCGTCCCACCGTCCGAACGCAAACGGCCAATGTCGTAAAGGATCCGAGACTTGTTGCTTGCAGACTGCATCGCAACCAACTCTTCGGACTGGTGATTAAACGCCACCACTCCGACATAATCGTTGTCCCCCAGTAGCCGCACCGTCGCTTTCGCAGCATCCCGCGCCAACGCGATCCGATCGCTTCCCATCGAACACGACTTGTCGATCACCATCACCAACGCCAACGACGGCGACTCTTTCTTCTTTTCGATATCCAAACGCACCGGCAAGATCTTTTCCATCTGTGTCTGAAAATATCCCCCCGGGCCAAAGCTATTTTCCCCGCCCACCATGATCAAACCACCCCCCAGATCGCGAACATACGCCTGCATCAAGCTCATCTGACCCGTAGAAAGCTGATAGGCCGGTATATCGGACAACAGCACCAGATCATAACGCTCCAGATCCGCCAGACGCGAAGGGACACCGTACCCACTTCTCACTTCCACAGAAAACTTCTCTTTTTGCAGCGCTTGCGTCAGATAATGCGCTCGTTCGGGCGTCCCCTCCAAGTACAACACACGTGGTTCGCCCAAGATCGAAGCCGCTCGCACAAAAAAGTTGTTTCCTCGAAAACGATCACGACGTGGGCGGATAATCGCCTGAAACGACGTAGCCCCCGCTTCATCGACTTGGGCCTTAAAACGCACTTGATTGATGCCTTTGACCAGATCCACACGGCGCGCTGCAAACACAAACCCGTCCTTGTAAATCACCAAAGGCACCGCCTTGTCCGCGTAGGTTGAAAAGATCTGCACGTCCATGTGAAAAGGCGCACGAAGGCGGATATTCTCGGGGATACGCACATCTTGGATCAAGACTTCATCGGGATAAGGGCCTCGGATCGCCACCGTCGACAGTTTGATACCGAGCCGTTTGGCCCGCGCTGCTTCTTGCAGCAAACTCCCCTGTGTCTCCCGACCATCCGAGATCAACACCATCCGACGGATCGTATCCGCCGGAAAGATCCCGTATGCGTGGCGGATCGCCGCTTGGAGATTCGAGGCATTCTCGTTTTTGTGCCGCTTGATCTGCGGGGCTTTTTTCTGCTCTCCCTTTAACAGGCGTGTGCTCGAAGAAAAAGTCAAAACACGGATATCATCTTTTCCTTTTCGACTTTTCCACAATGTATCGATGTACTCTTGCGCCTTCATCAAGGCGGCCCCCGGCACAGACGGCGAGACATCCACCAACACCACCACCGCCATCCGATCGCTGTAGCTGCGGCTCGCAAGGCCCGAAACCGACAGCGCCAACAACGCGATCACCAACGCACGCGCCAAAAAAGACAACGCTTGTTGAAATCGACTGAGGTCCACAAGAGAAAAACGCTGTACCAATAAAAGCAGCGGGATCAGCAACAACAACCACAACCACGATGGCTGCGTCAGACTGATCTCCTCCCAGCGGAGGTGGACAAGCTCGTTTAGATCCATGATTTCTCAGCACCTTATACAGTAAGGCGGCGGTTGTAAGTCCACCACTCGATGCTTAGCAACACCAACGCCAGTAACAAAAGAAACAGCCAGATCGGGCGTGGGATCGGGATACGGAAACCTGCGATATCAAACTCCGTTCGCAACGCTTCTTGCTGCTTTTTCTTCGCCTTCTTCTCAAGCGCCGCCAACATCTGACGCGGTTGGATCGTGGATTCTTGCACATCCGCAAGATTCGCACCCAGCCACTGCTCAAATCCCGGAGCCGAAAGACGATAAAATCCTGCATACTTTCCTGCAAACGTCACCTGTCCGTCTCGAACGGGGATCTCCACAGCGGGTTGCCCTGCTTCTTTGGGCATCTCGATACGCACTTGGTTCACGTTCGCAGGCAGATCGATCTCCCAAAGCTCCCCTGTCACCCGCGTCGTCGGTGGTTCGGGCCGTCCACCGCGCACCATCCATTGGATCGCGTTGCGCACAAACAGCGGAAACGCTACACGCAAGGGCAGATCCGTTTCGCGCAAAGAAAAGCCGATCACCATACTGATCCGATCTTTCTCTTTGCGCGCCAGAATCAACGGATCAGTAAAGGCTCCCACCAACACGATATCATTGGGTTGTTTTGTCAGCCGCACCGCCCGTGCGATGTTGATATCGCTCATCGTCACAAACTGCATTACAGGGTGCGATTGCCGTTGCTCCGTCACCAAGGGCTGTTTCAACATCTTTTCGGGATCGCGCACCACCTCAAACGGCGTTCCTTGTTCGGGCGGATCAAAGAACAGAAAACGCCCTTCTCGCGGAAGCGTCGGCGGCGCGCAACGATTAAAGATCACGATATCAAAACGGCCTTGTGTTGTCGGATAAGCCGCGCAGGTGACGTTGCGATAAGAGATCT
Organism: Myxococcota bacterium; assembly: GCA_023150835.1. GTDB lineage: Bacteria > Myxococcota_C > UBA6777 > UBA6777 > UBA6777 > JAKLKB01. The sequence goes on from JAKLKB010000007.1 coordinate 67,106, forward strand.
GAGGATCCGAAAGCAACGCCGCGTGAAGATAGAGGTTTTCGTCACTGACCATCAAAACGGAAGGAGGCTCTGTTTTGGGTAGGACTGCATACGCCCGATTGTCGGCCTCAAAGTGATCTTTTCCTTGCTTGATCACCAAACGCGCTTCGAGTTTTTGCCCTTGTGCCAAGAGTTTGGGAAATGTCTTGCGCAGGCGCTCTCCTGCGCGCATCTGCATCTGCACGCTTTCCACAATCAAATCATTGACATACAGGTCCAAAAAGCCCGAAGCAGGCTCTTTGGAAAAATTCTGAACCTCGATATACGCCGCAAAGTGCAAAGGATGTTCGGGTTGACGGCGTGCGCTGAGTGCCACGATCCCGACGTTGTCGGCGCTTTTTCCGATGCTTACAAGGCGAAACGGCGGCAGCTTTCGTGCGGCTTCGACTTCGCTTGTGTAGGCGCTGAGATCGAGTTTTCGTTCGATGCCTTCGGGAAGTTCGATCTCACGGCGAGGGGGAGGCTGGCGTGCGATGGTTTTTCGCCCTTTTGCTTTGGCGGCCTTTCCTCGACGCACCCGTTTCTTTCCTCGACGCACCCGGCCTTTGCGTGCGGTTGTTTTTTTCTTTCGCTTGCTTGTACTTTTTCTTTTACTTGTTCGCTTCTTTTTCTTGCTGGCTTTTTTTCGTGGCGAAGGCGGGCGTTGTTGGGTGGGTTCTCTTTGGGTCGCGGCCCTTGGTTCGATGTCTTTCGATGGAGACGCATCTTTCGGACGTGCGGTGTCTTTGGGGGAAACAGCGGCGCGAGACTTGGGTTCAAGCGCGGGAGAAGACGGCGACTTTTTTTGGTCAGGCAACGGTTCGAGCAGATCTTCGTGCAACGAACCCAAAGCACCGTCCGATATCACAAGGATCTCACCGCGCTTGCGCCCGATCAGCGCATCTTCGGCCAACCACAGCGCCCGTCGCAGATCGGACGAAGTATCCGAAGCCTTGAGATGGTCGATTTGTCGCCGCAATAGCGCCTTGTCGGTCGTAAAGGGCGTGAGCGGGATGACTTCGCGATCCATCGCAACCAACATCATCCGATCTTGCCCAACCAAGGAGCCCACTTGGCGTAGGGCCTCTTCTTTGGCAGACGCAAAGCGCGTGGTCGAGCCTTCTTGGGCTTTCATGCTTGCCGAAGTATCCAACACCACCACCAGATTGCGACCGCTCAAAAGCTCCGCCCGTAGGCGCGGATCCGCCAAAGCCAACAGCAACAGCCCCCAAAAAAACAACTGCAACAGCCACGAGATCAAGCGCTTTAATCGCTCAAAAAGGCTCTGGTATTGCTTGCGTTGCACGACACGATGCCACAACGGAAGATAAGGAACCACCAACTGACGCCGCCGCAAACGCAACAAATACAACAGGCTGATCACACCCAAACCCGCGAGACCCAAGCCCATCAGCCACGGTGTCGAAAGCCCTGCCAAGGAGATCATGCCAAAAAGCCTCCGCGCCGAAAGATGTCCAACACCAGATCTTCAAACGGCACTTGGATCGACGTCCGAAACAACGTGATCTCACTTTGCAAACAGTACTGCTCAAGCTCTTGACAGTATTGCTCAAATGCCTCTTGGTACGCTTTGATCAAACGCGGCGACAGCGTTGTCGTTAAGCGCTCGCCCGTCTCGTGGTCGATCAACTCGACATCTCCCCGAACATCGGGGTTTAATTCGCGTTCGTCAAACAGTTGGATCGCAAAGATATCGTAGCGAAAATAACGCAGATAATCGAGCGCTTGGCGGTAGCCCTTTTCATCGTAAAAGTCACTCAACAACACCGCGATCCCGCGCCTTTTGCTTTGATGCACAAAGGCTTGAAGGCTATCCTCCATCCGCGTTCCTTTGGTATCAGGGATGCGCTCCAAGAACTTGAGTACTTTAAAAATGTTGGGTTTTCCACGACTTGGGGGCAGCCGTCCTTCGACTTTTTCCCCAAACGTCAACAGGCTCACACGATCCAGATTGCTCAACGTGATGTACGCCAATGCCGCCGCCACACGCAGCGCATAATCTAGGCGGCTTGGTGTCCCCATCCGCATCGACGGGCTGATATCGATCAACAAGTAGACATACAAGTCTTCTTCTTCTTCAAAAAGACGTAAGAATAACTTCTGAAGTCGTGCGTACAATGTCCAGTCGATGTGGCGAAGATCATCCCCCGGCATATATTCCCGATAATCCGCAAACTCGATCCCCGATCCCACTTTCCGACTTCTGCGCTCTGCGCGGTTCTGGCCGCTCAAGATCTTTTTGGAAATAAGATAAAGATACTCCAGCTTTTCCAAAAATTCGTTTTCAAACAAACTGTCTGCCACCGACATCCCTCTCTTTTTAGGATAGGAGTGATACGATATTCGAGTGATCCATGATCGAAGGATAGCGCGTAGACGCCCGACTGTTGGGCAGCCACACTTGTCTGCCCCTACGTTTTGCGATCACACGATGGGCGGATTTCGTATGACTTGTTGCCAAAAAAGCCGTGTTCGCGACCGTTCAAGCGACAGAGTCGTTGTCTTGAAAAACTTGCGATCTCTTCGCCAATACGGGGTCCATAGAGCCGCGCCAAGGAAGTGGGGCATGGGGTGAAACCCCACCCCATCTGTCCAACTGCGTAAGTCCATTCGGCTCGACGCAGCCGACACCAGCGCTCGCCCGCCGTGTTGCGGGTGTTAGCGCTCCATCTCGGGGACAGCGTCCAGCAATCCTTGTAAGATGCTGTCATGGCTGACATTTTTATCCGCCTCTCCTTCAAAGCTCAAGATAATGCGGTGACGCAAAGCCAGCTTTGCGACGAAGCGGATATCTTCGTTGGACACCGCAAAACGACCTTCGATCAAAGCACGTGCTTTTGCGCCCAACAAGATCGCCTGTGCGCCCCGAGGACTCGAACCAAAGCGCACATAACGCTTGACGATCGGCGGTGCTTTGGGCGCTTCGGGATGGGTGGATTCGACGATCCGCACGACATAATCGCGGCGCAACCGATCGACTTCGACTTCACGAATCAGCTTTTGCATCTCGATGATGCGATCCCCCGTAATCACGGGACTTACCGAAGGAAACACCGTCCCTGTGGTTTGCTCCAAGATGCGGTGCATATCGTCGCGGGTGGGGCGCGGGACGTTCAGCTTAAACAAAAAGCGGTCAAGCTGCGCTTCGGGGAGCGGATACGTCCCTTCCATCTCGATGGGGTTTTGGGTCGCCATCACCAAAAAAGGCTCTTTGAGCCGATGGGTCTGGCGGAAGATCGTGACGGAGTGTTCTTGCATGGCTTCGAGCATCGCCGACTGGGTCTTGGGGATGGCGCGGTTGATCTCGTCCGCCATGACGATGTTTGCGAAGATCGGCCCTTGAATCAGCTTGTACTCGCGCTGTCCGCCCTCTCCCTCCACGATCATGTTCGTGCCCAAGATATCCGCAGGCATCAAGTCCGGCGTGAACTGGATACGACTAAACGTCAGTCGCATCGCTTCGGACAACGTCTTCACAAGCAACGTCTTTCCAAGGCCCGGTGTCCCTTCAAGCAGAACATGCCCCCCCGAAAGCATCCCCAACATCACGCCGCGCACGATCTCTTTTTGTCCTACAATAACTTTCCCGATCTCTTCTTCTAAACGCAACAAATCCTGACGAAATGTATCGACCATCGCTGCGACTGATGCTTGCGCCATTCCCTAACTCCCGTCTCGTTTGCGACCTTGCTTTCGTGCGCAAAGGCCCCAAAGCCTCGCACGTCTGACAACCGCGCCAAGTTAGCACTCGCGATCCCACCGGTCAAGCCAACCACTTTTCACCCGAAGACCGCTCCACCACAAGGTCATCCCCACTCCCAAACGCCCTTCCATCGCTCACGATCTAATCTCCCCACCTCTCCACATTGGGCTTCCTTAGATTCGGCTTGATACGATATCCGAGCGATGTGTGATCGTAAGATATTGCGTAGACGCCCGATTCTTGGGCAGCCACAGGGGGCTGCCCCCATACGCGCCTTGTTAAGGTGCAAACACCGGATAGTCTAGCCTGATCGCCGTTTCTTTTTCTCCCCCCCTCAATCCCCCCGTGAACGGGGGGAAGTTGGAACGGGCAGCGTCTGCGTCTCGTGCAAACAGCGTGCGTCATGAAAAAACAAAATCCCCGATGCTTCCGACTTTCGCTCCCTCCCCTGTTCACGGGGGAGGGCTGGGGTGGGGGGGCCAACAAGCGCTTCACCTAACGCCTATGGGGGCTGCCCCTACACCGTTACGGTTGCACGCCCTGCGGATTTCGTATGACGCCATCCGATGGTGTTGTGGGGTTGGAACCGCACACCCCGCAAGGGAACTCCGTCCCCTTGACCCCGTATAAATGGGGCGATCAGCGTTTTTCAAACCCACAACACCGCCGCTTGAACGTCCGCGAACACAGGGGTATTTTGCCCACAAGTCCGCCCGATCAACCATCATGCCCTTTGAGTACCCGAAAAAACCGAGGTTTTTATCGGAAAGTTTTTATTGTCTCTTGCGTTGGAGACGTCGTCGGATCTTTTCTGTGGCACGCTGCAACTCGGGGATACGAAACAACACCGCGAGGCAAAAGAACAATCCCCCCCCCAAGCCGATCACGCCGGTTATCCACACCAAACGCGGAACCATACCGAGCGAGCGATACGGCTCCCACCACAGCCCCACACACAACACCAAGGCCATCCCCGCCGACGCCAACGACACCTGCCCTGTGAGTTTCCAAAAGCCAAGCATCGGAAGTTCTCCCAATCGTCGACGCAAGGCCACCAACGACAACACCACGCTGATCAACGCAGTTGCGGCATTTGCAAGCGTCAACCCAAAAGCCCCCCACCGAAAACCAAAAGCAAATACCCACGACAACGCGGCATTCAAAACAAACGAAACAAACGCGATCCTGACGGGAGTTCGGGTGTCTTTGAGCGCATAAAAACCGGGCGTGATGTTTCGCAACATCGCCACAAACAACAAACCACACGCCGCTGGCGCGAAGATATGCGCGCATTGGGCCACATCATAATGCGTGAATTGCCCACGCTCAAACAGCAACGAAACGATCGGTTCGCGCAACACCAACAAGCCGATCGCTGCGGGCAAACAGACAAAGATCACACCGCGAATCCCAAAACCAAATACATCGCGAAAACCATCCCAATCGGACTTTTCCGCACGCGCCGCCAACGCAGGCAGATTCACCGTCGCAAAAGCCACCGCGATCACTCCAAGCGGCAACTCCGTGAGACGATCCGAATAATACAAGTACGTCATCGCACCCGTCGGCAAAAACGATGCAAAAGCCCGACTCACCAACAAATTCAACTGATAGATCCCCAAACCGATCAACGTCGGCCCCATCAACAACAAGATCTCTTGGATCGCTGGGTGTTTTGGCTGCCAAGACCACCCAAACCGAATCCCCAAACGCCACCACGCCACCACCTGCAACATCCATTGTAAGATCCCCCCCACCAAAACCCCTACAGCCATCGCCGTCACCGCGATGGATTCATGAAAGATCCGATGCGCATAAAGCGCACAAGCAATCATCCCTAGATTCAACATCACAGGCCCCAATGCAGGGGCCGCAAAATGGCCGCGTGTATGCAACAAGCCGAACCAAAAAGCCGAGACACCCGCCAAAAACAAAAATGGAAAAACGATCCGTGTCAAATAGATCGTCATCTGCAATTTTGCGCCAACAAACCCCGGCGCAAACAACTTCACCAACCAAGGCGCAGCCCACACACACAAGACCGTCACACACGCCAAGACCAACACAAACAGCGTAAAGACCGCGCTATAGGCTTTGCGCTGCTCCTCTTCCGACTTTTCCTGATAGCCTGAAAACACAGGAACAAAGGCCGTCGACAAGATGCCCTCGGCAAGCAAACGCCGCAACAAGTTCGGTAATGTAAAAGCCAGAAAAAAAGCGTCCGTTGCACGGCGATCAAACAGCGCCGCAAAGATCATATCACGCGCCAAACCCGCCACACGCGACAACATCGTCGCCAAACCCACGATCCCCACGGATCGCCAACCTCCACCCTTCTTTGCTGTTTGGGCGTTCGCGCTCGTAGGCTGCGCCGAGAGCGGAGGCGTCTGTTCTATCCCTGACGGTGCGGCTGTTTCTATCGGACCGCTCGGATCTGTCGATGTTTCTGCGGGTGCGCTTTGTGCGGTGGGTGTTTCTGTCGATGCGCTCGAATGGATCGGTGTATCTGTTTTGGATGGGACTTCTTTGGTCATGTTCTACACGCTCCTTTGGCGGTGCTTATGGCTCGCTCGTGCTTGTAGCATATCCCCCCGAAAAGGCGCAAAAAGCACACAAGTCCTCTGCCGCGATCAGGTGGGCGTGACGCCGTTGCCCCAAAAAACCACGTTCTGCGCTACTTGGTGATGGCGGTACACATCTTGTCTTTGCACGCGATCTTGTCGAGCACCATGCAGTCATAAGCGCAGGTTTCTTTGTAGCCCTTCAACAAAGCGCGGATAGACTCAGCATCTTTCTTGTGGACGACCACATAGCAACCAAAAGGGCACTTGCTACCGACGTTTTCACAATCTTGATCTGCCGCGCAGGTTCGGGCTTTTTCGATCTCTTGTTGGATCGCGTCTTTGCTCATCCCACACGCGGCCCCCCAAAGCATCCCTGCGATCCCACAAACCATCCAAAGCGCCCGACGTACCGATACCATGCAACACCTCCCTTGTTCACGAAGGGCTGACTTGGCTTTTCTGTTGCAAAGCCCCCGTGTGTCCGCCTTGTTGGGACGCTCGCACAAGCTCTGCATAAAAGTCCCTCAAGCCCTTGCCAAAAAGCTCGATCACGACCTTCTTTCGACGCACAAATCGCGCCCCAAACCGCTCCGTCAACGAGATATCCCGCAAAGCTTCTAAGGCTTCTTTTCCTGCCTTCGCTCCTTCTAGCGCCGCTGTGATCCGCCCGATCCCTGCCAAACAGCCAAACCATTCTTCCAACTCCAGATCCGAGACCTGCGCAGGCAAGATCTGCGTCCCTCGCTGATACAACAACAGCGCCTCTTCCAAAGCCCCCTCTTGTTCGAGACGCCCTCCAAGACGCCGATGGCACGAGATCAAGGTCTCCGAACAAGCACAAGCCGCGTACAGATGATGACGTGCGATCTCTTCGTCCCCCCGGTCTTGATAGATCGCTGCTAACGCAAGATGCGAAAATGCATTGTTCGGATCTTTTTCTAGCGCATACAAGAAATACTCTTCGGCTTGCAACACCCCTTCCAGCCGCGCCGCCAACCACCCCCGAATGTGCAAGATCCGACTGTCCAAACGGCCTGCCGCCAGCACAGCATCGCAAAGAGCCGCCACTTCGGCCAAGCCGTCTTCTGTGTAAGCCGCGTCTCGCCGCCCTCGCAACAGATCCACCAACTCGTCCTCTTCGAGCAACAGCGCTTCCTCCACAGAAGACGCCGTGATCAAGATCAACAACATATTGGCCTCGGCAGCCCGTCCCACCTCGCCGATCCCTCGATAGTGTTGCGAAAAACGCCGCAGCGGGGCCGCCCATTGGGGATAACGGTACGGACGAAGGCGGCGGATCGCCCGAAGCACCGCTCCCACCGTCGCCTTGATCGGTGCGTCCGCTTGTTCGGGGTTGCAAGCCGCAAGAAAGTCAAAAAACACCTGTACACCTTCGTAATAGGCACTTTCCACAAAGATCCCTGCCGCTTCTTGGAACAAAGACAACGAGCGAAGATCCATCAGATAACGCTCTTCAAGCGCTTCGTACAAAAGCTGCTCGATCGCATAACATCCCGTCTTTCCGAGGCTTGCAAGTTCGCGCAGAGACAGGCTCATCTCTTCAAAGCCGTATCCGGGAGCATTCAACCAAAGCTGAAAGCGCACACGCTCCATCCCATGTTCCAACGCCGCTTTTCGCTGCGTCGGACGCTCCGCCGAGGCCCACGTCGGATCTTGCCAAAACTGCCGCAACAGCTCCATACGACGGCGAATCAACGGCTGATAGTACGCAGGAGCCAACAGATCTTCCAACACAGGCAAGATCTCCACGCGGCTTTGTGAGGCCGCTGCCAGTCGAAGCGCATCATAACGCAGCGCAAGTTGCATCTCGGTGCGCAAGATGCTCTCCAAACCTTCGGCGATGTGGGTATGCTCGACCAAGAGAGATTCAAAACGAGCTTGGTGTTCTTCGCGGTTGAGTCCCGCCCCATCGGAGCGTTCGTTTAGCATCGTGCGCAGCCAGTCAAAATAAGCCGACACAAGGCCATCTTGCTCTACATTCTTGGCTTGTTTGTCGGATGCTGCGGATTCTACAGCTTTTTGTATCTGTTCTTCTGCCATGTGCGCTTTCTCGCTTTCCGTCATCAAGCCGCATCCGGCCTCAAACCGTTCCTTGACCGATCCGTTTCCGCGCAGCTTGCCAAGATCTGCCGCACAAAGTCAAGGCGACCCCGCCGCACAAAGCCAAGGCCACCCCCTCGCACAAAGCCAAGGCCACCCCCTCGCATAAAGTCAAGGCCGCATCGCTGCACAAACACACTGCACCCACACACAAGCCGATGCGCTAGACAGATCCGACCGCACATCCTAGGATGACGACCGCCCACAAACCCCGCACCCAAAGAAGGAAGCCGCGATGACCTCCGAAACGCCCTCTCACCAACCTTGGTGGCCCCCAAAAGAACGCAGCCAGACCGTGATCACGCTCGCCCTCCCGATCATCGGGGGGATGCTCTCCCAAAATGTGATGAACCTTGTAGACACCGCGATGGTCGGGCATTTGGGAAACAATGCCCTTGCAGGCGTTGGGATGGGCAGCTTCGCCAACTTTATGGCGAGTGCTTTCATTATGGGTGTCTCTGTGGGTGTCCAAGCGATCGCCGCACGACGGCTCGGTGAAGGCCGCGAAAGCGAAACCGCCATCGGACTCAATGGTGGACTCCTGCTTGCGCTGCTTCTTGGTATCCCGTCTGCGCTCGTGCTTTTTCTGCTGACGCCCAGCTTTTTTCCCTACTTGATCTCCGACCCTGCCGTGATCGCCATCGGCATCCCTTACTTTCAATCTCGACTGATCGCCTTGCCCGGCGTCGGGATGAACTTCGCCTTTCGTGGTTATTGGAATGGTGTCAATCGCTCAAGTATCTACATGCGCACGATCATCGTGATCCATGCAACCAACCTTTTCTTGAACTGGGTGCTGATCTACGGAAATCTCGGGATGCCCGCCTATGGGGCCACAGGTGCGGGTGTCGCCACCACCATCGCAACCTACATCGGCACCCTTTACTACTTTTGGCAAGGCTTCTCTTATGCCCGCCCTTCGGGCTTTTTTCGTGGCCTTCCTGACAAAGAAACCTTTCTCAACACCGTACGCTTGACCATCCCCAACGGGCTGCAACAATTCTTCTTTGCCGCCGGAATGACCGTCTTTTTCTGGATTATCGGAAAAGTCGGAACACGCGAACTCGCGGCCTCAAATGTATTGATCACTCTGATGCTTGTGGGTTTGCTGCCGTCGATCGGCTTTGGCTTGGTGACGACTTCGCTTGTGGGACAGGCCCTCGGTCGAAAAGACCCCGAAGATGCGGTGCGTTGGGGATGGGATATCGCCAAGATCGCGGGTGTGCTGCTGTTTCTCTTGTCGCTACCGGGTGTATTCTTTCCCGATCTGATGCTCAACGTCTTTCTCAAAGATCCTCTCACCCTCGAACTTGCACGCATCCCGCTCCAGCTTCTTGCCCTCACTCTTTTCATCGAAGCCGTTGGCCGGATCTTTATGCACGCCCTGCTTGGAGCGGGTGACAGTGGTCGTGTGATGCGTTACTCGATCTTTCTTCAATGGGGTATCTTTCTTCCTTGCGCCTACATCACAGGCCCTTTGCTCGGCTTTGGGATGCTCGCGATCTGGAGCGGCCAGATCGTCTATCGCGTCGCTCTCACCGTCGTCTTCGCCGCCTTTTGGCACGATGGTTCTTGGAAAAGGATCCAGCTCTAACAACGCGTGGTGCAGTGGGATGGTCTTTGGTGGGGTTGGAACTCCACGCCCCGCAAGGGACCACAGGCCCCTTGACCCCGTTTTGGCGGGGTGATCGACGGTGTTTCTCACCAACAGCGCAGCCGCTTGAGCGTTCGCGAACACAGCTTTTTTTGGCAACTGCGTCATACGAAATCCGCCCGTTGCGTGATCATAAAAATGTAGGGGCAGCCCCCTGTGGCTGCCCAAGCACAGGGCGTCTTCGCGCTCTCCTTCGATCACAGATCACTCAAATATCGTATCACTCCGACGAAGAAAAAAGAGAACATATCTCCTTTCACGTGCCCGAGTATGAAAGGCAGGTTGCTATAAACACGGCGCTATTGTTCACTTGGCCTTACGATATTGAGTATATGATTCTTATAGATTTGCGGCATCAATTCCAGCACGAGTTCTTTTCCTAAAATTTCAGACTCTTGTGTGATCTCAGTAAGCAATTCGATTGTAAGGCACTCGATGGCTTGCTCGGAGATGGGTGCATAACTCAAATGCCAAGGCTCAGGATACATACCACCTCTATCGTATTTATAGGGGCGAAAGAAGCCGAACCGTTCGATATTTTCGTCCAACCAACCATGCAAAGAGTAGAAAATCCCGCTCTCTTTGACTTCTTCGGGTAACAGCTTCGGTTGATAGCCTTCAGGCATGACGGCCCCATCGATCACGTCGATCTCAGTACCCCAATGATGACGGCTACCACCCGGCAAAGCAGACCAGTTGAGGATGCAGTCGATGATTTGAAGCTCAGACAAAGACGAATATTCGTACGGATTACCTTCGATATCATACAAAGGCTTTTTGCCGCGAAACTTCTGATTCCAGATGCGCAACTGGGTGTCGTAGTCACGAAATGAACTAAACGGCAACAGGTCAAATCCATCTTTTTGCGCTGCGATACGCATCTCTAAAAAAGCCTGCGCAGCTTCTTGATGGGCAGCAAACCTCGGCTGCTCCATCTGAACGACATGTGTTCTTTCTCGGCCTGTGATTTCGAGTTCGTTAAAGAGCATACCTTACACCTCCCACCGCTGCGCTTCTAACGCCGCGCCTTACGATCAATCTGAAGCGCAGCGGAAACAGCCTCCACCAACTTCGCCGCCTCAGGATCATAGACATAGTCGGTAATCGTTCCGTCCTTGATGCGATCGACGACCTCATCGATCACAAACAAAGGAACGAGGAACCATTCTTGGGGCTGCGCTGGATGACCGAAGCGGTCGTTGATGGTAATGTCCGATCGGGCTGGCGCAAGCAGCCTGTGGAATAGGCTCTCCATACGAGTGCGGTTAATTCCTGCAAGCTTGTAGATCGCTACTACTTGGACTTTTGCTAAAAGATAATGTGTTGGGCGCTTGGACTTGCCAGCGAGAGCGAGCGCGAAACCTTCCCTTGCGTCGGTCTTTCCGAACAAATCGAAGCGGTGTTCTCCTGAAACCTCCTGCCCTTCGGAAAGTGAACATGCTTGCCCGCGTATCTCCCCTTGCCTCCGAATTCCACGAACATTCTCACGCGATTCTTTCCTGAAACGCCCTGCCCTTCGGGGTTTGAACATCCAGCGCGAAATAGTCTTCTTGCTTCGAAACCTCCCGACTTGCCTACGCTTTGGAAGAAGTTAGCTTACGCAATAAACGAACTTACCAAAATATTGCTTGACATCAAAACAACTTTAATTACAATGTAAAAGCTTTATTTTTTTACTAGACATTAAAAATAAAAGAAAAGGAATTTAATTTGATTGGGTATACCTATTCTTATTGATAGTACCCATTTTTATCGTTCGACTATATCAAATTAAAGGAATTTTTCTTCTTTTTGTCGAATTATTTTTCATAATGCTTCCTTTGCTATTTGTTCATTTTTATGAGTTACTTACACCTGCTCTAAAACATACAGCAGAGCCTTTGCATTCCACGAACAATTCAAACCGAATATCGCTTGAAACTTCCTGCCCTTCGGAGTTTGAACAGATTTTTCTGCGTTGTTCTTTTTGCCTCCGCATCAATCTGGTGCTCTTGTCGTTGTTGTTTTCGTCAATTTTCAACGTTAAGATAGCAACAAAATAATCATCTCTCAAAAAATCCTTGACAGCAGAACGGCTCTTGGTGTAAAGATGCCCGGAGAAGCTGATGTTGATTCCTTAACAAAGAACAAACAAAAATGAAGCAAGGCTCGATATGAAATTTTGGATACTTAGCACCAATCAAGACAATTTAGATATTACTTTAAAATATAAAGTTTTTGGACTTTCTTCAAAAAAAAGAGCTTCTTTTAACAAAATACAGCAAGAAGATAACGTCGCTTTTTATGTCAGCAGAAAATCAAATGAAAAAACAAGCTTTCAAATTCAAAAATTTCTTTGCTTGGCTTCAGTCAAAGAAAAGCACGAAAGTGACCAAATTTTATGGAAACAGGAAGAAGATACATTTCCTCTAAGATTAGTTCTAGGTGAGATAAAAAAAACAGATATTTTAGCTCCTCCTCTCATTTGTGATTTTTCCGTTGTCAAAAATCCCCTTTACTGGATGTTGCCTTTCCGATCTGGTGTGACTGAGATATCACAAACAGACTGGTCTTTGTTGCTCGATGCCATGAAAGGTTGAAACATGATGAATAACTTACAAAATTTTATGAATCAAATAATTTGCGGCGATTGCCTCGATATAATGAAACAAATGCCATCCAATTCAGTGGATCTAGTTGTCACAAGTCCGCCATATAATTTAAAAAATTCAACCGGAAATGGAATGAAAGATGGCAGAGGTGGCAAATGGTCAAATGCTGCTCTTATCGAAGGTTATAGTCACTACGACGATAACCTGCCACACGAAGAATATGTCGAATGGCAAAGACAGTGCATTAATGAAATGATGAGAATTTTACATGAAGATGGAGCTATATTCTACAACCACAAATGGCGAGTTCAAGGCGGCTTATTGCAAGACCGGCATGATATTGTATCAGGTTTTCCCGTAAGACAAATTATTATTTGGAAAAGAAAAGGAGGAATAAATTTTAATAAAGGATATTTTCTTCCCACATACGAAGTGATATATTTGATTGCAAAAAAGGGATTTGAATTAGCGCCGAAAGCAAATAGTGTTGGAGATGTTTGGGAATTCACACAAGAATTAAACAATGAACATCCTGCTCCATTTCCGTTGGCCTTACCCGAACGGTGTATTTCATCTACTCTTGCAAAAACAATATTGGATCCCTTTTCGGGTTCTGGAACAACTGCTCTGGCAGCCAAAAAACTGGGACGTAACTTCATCGGAATCGAAATATCACCGCTGTACTGCGAATCTTCTAAGAAAAGATTAGCTTCTGGCTCTTCCACCTTCGAGTTGACTTCTACTGAAGAACCACAGAAGGCTCAGCTCTCTTTACTGGACATGGGAAAATGAAATGAAAACCTATACAAAAGAAAGCTTGATTCAGGAATTACAACAAATTCGGGAAATTGGATGGCACGAAAGTATCAGAACAGGAAAAGGCAGAAATGATGGATCTGTGGGGAATACCTTAGAACAGCTTTTGGGAATAGAAGAAAATAACCTGCCTATCCCCAACGCTTCTGAGTGGGAGCTAAAAGCCCAAAGAATCAACACTAGCAGCCTTACAACATTGTTCCATATGGAGCCTTCGCCTAGAGCTTTAAAATTCATTCCTTCTATTCTTTTGCCTATTTATGGTTGGGAACATCAAGAAGCTGGTGAGAAACATTCGAAAGCAGAAAAAAGCTTCCGCCAAACAATTAACGCGAATAGCTTTTCTAGTAGAGGCTTTTCTGTGTTTGTGAATAGAGAGGAAGAAAAAATAGAAATTATATTTGATTCTGAACGTGTTGATGAATCGCATCAGGGATGGCTGAGTGAAGTGATTGAAAAAGGAGGAAAAACACTTCCAGAAACTCCATATTGGGGATTCAAAGACATTTTTCACAAAGTAGGCTCTAAACTCCATAATTGCTTTTTTATACAAGCTGAATCAAAGCAAGAAAATAATAAAGAATATTTTTATTATAAAAATATTTTAATGTTGAAAAACATTTCTTTAGAAAAATTTATTGATGCAATAGAAAGTGGTTATCTATATATTGATTTTGATGCTCGTACTGGCCATAATCATGGAACAAAATTTCGTATACGAGAGAAAAGTATTCCCGATTTATACGAGACCTCGATCTCTTATTAAAGCAAGTTCTTTTGAGTTTCAAACATTCTATCGTTGTCCTCATCCCACCAAATATTCCAACGTACTCTGCTCCCCAAACCTCGCGCCCTTTGGGAGGTGAATATCTCACATCTCATTGTTTCTGCAATTTCAAACACTTACCACAACGCTAAAGCAAAAAGTTTGAGCATTTAGGCTCGCCACAGCGAGTGAAGATTCATCGATTGTGTCGGTCTTTCCAAATATTTCAAACGAATCACCAAAAGTCTTTGAATATTAAGCAGCTACAAAAATCTTGCTAAAACCTCTTGATTTTTGTTGTGCGTCTTGTAAATTTTATGTTTCAACTTTTGCCACCCTGACAGCGAGGCTTGTTGCACGTTGATATTGTCAAAACAAATTTCTCTATTTGAGCAACCAGCAGAACAAGTTTCTGTGAAAGACTTTTCACAACCGTCTTCTAAAAAGTTTCCAAAAACGCGGTACCAAGGAAGCAAATACAAACTGTTGCCGTGGTTAAAAGAAAATTTGGAACGAATTGATTTTGCAACAGTTTTGGACGCATTTGGAGGAACAGGTTCCGTTTCATTCCTCTTCAAACAGATGGGAAAAACAGTTTACTACAACGATATACTGCAATTTAATTTTCTTACTGGAAAAGCTCTCATCGAAAACAACATTGAAACGTTGAACACAAACGACATTTCTCTTTTGGTATCGAAAGATGCTAATTTCTCTTATTTAAACTTTATAGAATCGACATTTCCGGACATTTACTACACAAACGAAGAGAATCAATGGCTTGATATTTTACTGCAAAATATTTCAAAATTAAAAAACGAATACAAACAAGCTCTTGCTTTTTGGGCATTATTTCAATCATGTATTATCAAACGACCTTACAACCTCTTTCATAGAAAAAATTTGTATGTTCGAACCTCTGAGGTAAAAAGATCTTTTGGAAACAAAAAAACTTGGGATACTCCTTTTGAGCAGCATTTTTTCAAGTTTATAAAAGAAGCGAATCAAGCGATACTTGATAACAAAAAACGAAACAAAGCCTACAACCAAGACGCCCAACAATTAAACCTTTCCCCTGATTTAGTATATATTGATCCTCCTTATATTCCAGCAAAAGGCACATTAACTTTCTATCGAGACTTCTATCATTTTTTGGAAGGAATGACTGACTATCATAATTGGCCAAAATATATTGATTTTGAATCGAAACATAAAAAACTTTTTTCGATTTCTTCACCTTGGGAGAATAAAGAGAATATCACTTTCGCATTCAAGGAACTTCTCGAAAAATATAAAGATTCTATCCTCGCAATTTCTTATCGAATTGATGGGATTCCTAGTATCGAAGAAATAAAAAAAGCATTATCCTATTTAAATAAAAAGGTGACTGTACAAGAAATCGACTACAAATACGTTCTGTCTACAAAAAGCGACAGCAAAGAAGTACTCATCATCGCGGAGTAAAGAGATGGGCTCATGTTGTGTTAAGACCTCAAAACACAACATGAGCCCCTTGCAAAACAACAAGGCGGTTATTCTAGGTTTCTCTTTATCAATTGCGTCGCTCCTATGGAAAAAGCACTTGCGTTCCTCCTGACCGCGTGCTATCTCTTCACTTACCGAACGGTCAGTTTTAAGAGACCGACTGGTTAATACACAACGAAGCATATGAAAACAAAAGGAGATCGTGTTGTCAGGAGACGCACGAGAGCAAGTGATCAAGATCGCGATGCGATGTTTTGCGGCCCAAGGATACGAAGGGACTTCACTACAGTGGATCGCCGAAGAGATGGGTGTGACGAAGTCTGCGATCTTGCATCATTTTTCGAGCAAAGAGCAGTTGCGGATGGCGGTATTGTCGTCGATCTTGGCGCATTGGAAAGAGACATTACCTCGGGTGCTGTTGGCGGCGACGGCGGCGAGTCGGCGTTTTGATGCGGTATTTGATGCGTTGTACAGTTTTTTTTCGGAAGATCCGGATCGTGCGAAGTTGATCTTGCGCGAGACGATGGATCGCCCGGAAGAGACGAAGGTGTTGTTGCGAGAGCAAGTGCGGACGTGGCTGGATGTGATCGCGGCCTATATTCGGGAAGGTCAAGAAAAAGGCCGGCATCATGGGGACGTGGATGCGGATCTGTACGTATTTTTGATCTTGCGCTGCGTGTTGGCCGTCACAGCTTCGGTCGGATTATCCGAGGCTTTGTACGGATCTGACGCCGCACAACGCCAAGCCCGCGAGATGGCGCGTATCGCCAAGATCAGCCTGTTTCGCCAAGCCGACGAAAGCGAACGCGAGAACACATACGCCAAAGGGCGCGAGGTCGATCCGCCGTAGAGGCGTATTGAGGATGTCCAAGGTTGAAAAACGCCGTGTTCACGGCCTTTGGAGATAGCGGCGTGGTTGGTTTGAAAAACGCCCGTTCACCCCAACAATATGGGGTCAAGGGAGCCGCGCTTCCTTGCGGGGCGTGGGGCAGCGCCCCACAAAAGTAAAGTAAAGAAGAAAGGATTGATCGATGGCGAATTTTTATACAGATAATGAAGACTTACTCTTTTATATGCGAGATGGTGTGGATTGGGCCTCGCTGGTGGAGATTACCGAGTACGGATTCCGGACTGCGGAGGGCTACAAGGATGTGAAAGAGGCGTTGGCGTCTTACCACGAGATCGCCGAGATGGTGGGGGATTTGATTGGGAACGAGTTGGCCCCACGTGCGGCCAAGATCGACGCCGAGCATCCGAGCGTGAAAGATGGCGAAGTGGTCGAAGGTCGAGCGATGCGGGATATCTTCAAAAAGATGCGCGAAGCAGAGTTGCATCGTTTGTGCTTGCCGCGAGAGTTGGGGGGATTGAATGCCCCGCTGATGGTGTATTTTTTATGTGGCGAGATGATCGCACGTGCGGATGTTTCGTCGATGACGCACTTCTCTTTTCATGGTGGGATGGGGCTTGCGATGTTGGCCTTTTCGATCCACGAAGGCACGACGCGATTTGATACAAAGCAAGCCCAGATCGCACAAACGCGCTTTGAAAAAGAGATCGAAGAGATCGCCAGCGGCAAAGCGTGGGGCTGTATGGATATCACAGAGCCCGACGCAGGTTCGGATATGGCGAAGTTGCGCGCACGAGCCGAACAAGATGCCGAAGGGAATTGGTACATCACGGGACAAAAGATCTTTATCACTTCGGGGCATGGGAAATATCACTTTGTGATCGCACGAACCGAACCCGCCGCACGCGAAGAAGATACATTTGCCGGACTCAAGGGGCTTTCGATGTTTCTGGTCAAAGCCTATGAAGACTTGCCGGGTGGCAAGCGCGAGCGGTATGTGACCATTGAGCGCGTCGAAGAAAAGCTCGGACATAACGGCTCTGTGACGGCTGCGCTGTCGTTTGAACGCACACCTGCGGCGTTGATCGGCAAGCGCGGTGAGGGCTTTCGCTATATGCTCACGTTGATGAACAATGCACGAGTCGGCGTAGGATTCGAGAGCATCGGCCTGATGGAAGCGGCGTATCGGATGGCTTGCGCCTATGCAGAAGAACGCCATTCGATGGGCAAAGCCATCGGACGTCACGAGATGATCGCCGATTATCTGGACGAGATGAAAACAGATCTCCAAGCGATCCGCGCTCTTTGCGTCACCGCAGCCTACCACGAAGAGATGTCGCAAAAGCTCCGTTTGCTCGAACGTTTCGGCGAAGAGATGAGCGAGTCCGAACGTCAGCGCGTGCGCAAAGATCAACCACGCCACCAACGCATGGCCCGCCGCCTGACCCCCTTGCTCAAATACATCGCCGCAGAAAAGGCCGTCGATCATGCCCGTCGTGCCGTACAGATACATGGCGGAGTTGGATACACCCGCGAATACGGTGCAGAAAAGCTCCTGCGCGATGCGATGGTGCTTCCGATCTACGAAGGGACCAGCCAGATCCAATCCTTGATGGCGATGAAAGACACGCTCACGGGCATCTTGCAACACCCCCGCGAATTTGTCACACGCCAAGCCAAAGCCCGACTTCAATCCATCTCCGCCGAAGATACGCTTGTTCGGCGTGTCGCCAAGATCCAAGTGTTGTCCTTGTCAGCCCAACAGCACTTGATGACACGCACGATCTTCGCGAAGCTCAAGCAACTTCCTGAAAAGCCCTTCTCAGCGTGGTTTGAGACGCTCTCCAAAGACTGGGATCCCAAGCGAGACTTTGCGATGGCAATGCTTCATGCCGAACGACTGACGCGGATCTTGACCGATGAAGCGATCTGCGAAGTCTTGCTCGAACAAAGTCAAAAACACACCCAACGCCGCGCCCTGCTCTCGGCATGGTTGGATCGCGCAGAGACCCGATGCCGCGGGCTTTACGACGAGATCGTTTCGCTCGGAGAAGACCACCTCGCACGCTTGCAAGGCCAAGATCGGGAGGCTCAATGATCTCTCTGAACGATACACAAACGCCGATCAATCAGCCTTTTCCAGCAAGACTTCAAACGGGAGGTGCGGGATGAGATGGTCTTATTTGCAGCATCTTGGGAGCCAATGGCCCGTCATCCGAGCGATGGGCCTTGCTGTGCTTTCTGGAGCCAAAAGCCACTCGACGCAAGATCCCGAAACACCCGGACCTTGGTTCGAGGCTACGCTTCCCCCTCGAAGCGAAAAGCTGCTTCAAGATATCGTCCGTTGGTCTGGGGGAGATCCTTCGGTGTATCGGGGCATCACACCCGCATATCTGTTTCCGCAATGGAGTTTTCCCCTCGTCACCGAAGCCATGCGCACACTGCCCTATCCGCTCACACGCATCCTGAATGCGGGCTGCCTCTTGCGCTTCCACGCCGCCTTGCCTGCAAACCAACCGCTGCGATGCCGCACACGACTTCTCCAGATCGAACCCACCCCCAAAGGAAAGCGCTTTACAGTCGAGATCGAAACAGGCACAACCGAGACACCCCAAGCCCTGTACGCGGCGTTGCAAACATTCTTGCCCCATCCGAAAACAGCGCAAGACAAAGACAAACATCACAAAGAAAACACCGAGAAAAACATCGAGAAAAAAGAGTCTTTGCGTGTTCCTCTCGATGCACGAGAGATCCATTTTTTAGATCTCAAGGCCGATGCAGGAACCAACTTTGCTCTATTGACGGGCGATATCAACCCGATCCACTGGTTGCCCTTGTACGCCAAGATCGCGGGATTTTCACGGTGCATCTTGCACGGATTCGGAACCCTTGCCCTCACCTACGAAGCCCTTCATCGCAACTTATTGTCGGGCAAGACCGATGCCTTGCAAGAGCTTGAAGTGCGCTTCCGTAAGCCGCTCACTCTCCCCAAACGTGTCGGGATCTACACCAACGAAGCACAAGAGCTCTTTGTCGGCGATGCACCCGGTGGAACGGTCTATCTACAAGGCCGCTTTTCCATGAAACCCACCGAACCTTCGACATCTTCGACATCTTCGACATCTTCGACATCTTCGGAAATACCCGATGCTTCGTAATCACCCAATTTTCCCCCCGTGTTTGTGCAAGTTCAAGCGGTGCGGAGGTTTGTTTGAAAAGCAATGATCACCCCGCCGATACGGGGTCAAGGGGGCCGCGACCCCTTGCGGGGTGTGGGGCGTTGCCCCATACGCGCTAGGTTAAGCGCTTGTTGGCCCCCCCACCCCAGCCCTCCCCCGTGAACAGGGGAGGGAGCGAAAGTCGGAAGCAGCGGGGATTTTGTTTTTTCATGACGCACGCTGTTTGCACGAGACGCAGACGCTG
>JAKLKB010000160.1 GCA_023150835.1 Myxococcota bacterium
CGTGGTTTGGCGTTAGCGGCGGGAAAAGCGGGGGGTGGGGATCTTGGGTGTGGGTGGTTTTTCGAGGTGAAATTGGTACCATTGATCGCCGTAATTCTTCATTTTCATCTGCTTGTTGTTTTGGAGTGCGACAAGGTTTTCGACGATCACGTTGTTGGCGGGGAGAGCCTTTTGTGCGCGCCCAAGGACTTCGATGGCGCGATCGGTCTTTTTGATCTTGTTGAGGCAGTAGGCGTAGATATTCCAGAGCATATCTTCTTTTTTGTTGTAGCTGACGGCCTTTTCAAAGGCTTCTTCCATCTTTTCGGGTTTATGGCGTTTCATGTGGCAGATCGCGAGCATGGCTTGGGCGATCCAGTTCCTTGGGAAAGAGCGTTCGAGATAAGGCATGGCTTCTTTGAAGTCGTCTTTGACGCTAAAGAGGATGATGCCGATCTGTGCGTCGATTTGGGCTTTGAGAAAGAATTGCCAACGGGCGAGGTCGTAGCCTGCTTTGAGTTTTTCGACGGATTGATCGATGATCATATTGCGTCGGTCGGGGTTGCTGGCGATCTCGGGTCGGTTTTGAAGGGGTTCAAGGGTCTGAACAGCGTCGCGAAAGAGGGCTTCGGTTTGTTTGGAGGTGCGGCGCACGAGGTAGAAGTAGGCCGCAACAAACCCGATCACAGCGGGGGGGAATGCTTGCCACCACACGTTGAGCCAGAGATAAAACGGGACAAACAGAAAGATGCCCGCAACAAGAGAGAAGATTAAGTTGAGCATTCGGAGTGTGCCTCGTACGCAAAAACGCATAAGGAATAAGGGTTTAGGAGAATCGTCTCCCTTCCAAAAAGGGGAGGGGGGGCGAAAAGAGAGTGTACCCTAATCTCGGCATAAGGCGTTGTCAAGCCTAGAAAGCAACGATGTTATTCGAACGGTGAAAGAATTTGGCGTGAGCGAGTATGGGGATCTTGTTGTGGGAGCGGAGGAGGCGGCAAGCGTCGGAAGGTCGTGGGTTGTGTGGTGGGTCGCGAAGGAAGCGTGTGGGTGTTGAGATGAGCGGTTTGTGTGGTAGGTGGGGTATCGAGCCGATGGGGTCGTGGCGGAGGAGGCGGAGCAAGCCGATGTTGTAGGCGTTGGAGCAGCCGTTGGAATCGTGCGCGAGCGATGCGATCTTGGGCGGAGCGATGGGCTTGTTGGGCGTGTTGGAGGGCTGCTTGGAGATCGCCGCGTTCTTCTTTGGCGAGGGCAAGGGTTTCGAGCATATAAGGGCGGAGGCTTGGGAGGTTGGTGTCGGTGGGCGGGGTGGCGGGCTGGAGTTGGAGTGCGCGGGTGGCGTATTGTTCGGCGCGTAGGGCATCTTGCGCAGAGACCTTGGGTTGGAGCAGCAAGGCGCGTGCGGTGTGATCGAGCAGTTCGGGGTCTTTGGGGGCGATGCGTAGGGCCTGTTCGTAGGCTTGCAAAGCGCGGGGATACAAGCGTTGATGCGTGTACACGTCGCCAAGCAACAGCCACATCTTCCATTGCGAAGCGAAGTATTTTTGCATATTTTGTTCGATACTTGCGATCTGATCGGACTTTTGGTGTCGCAGATAAAGTCGCAACGCAAGCTCGTAGGGCAAAGGCCACGGTGGGTCGGCTTGGATGGCGGCTTCGGCTTCTTGGATGGCTTGGGTGTGTTGTTCTTGGCGCAAGAGGCAAAAAGCCGTCTTGTAGCGCAGCATCGCACGTCGACGAGCGTGTTGTTTGGGGGGGTTGTTGGCTTGGATGGCTTGGTGGGCTTTGCGATAGGCTTGGATCGCTCGATCACAGCGGCCTTCTTGGAGTGCTTGATCGCCCGCTCGTTCTGCCGAAGCTCCCGGAGCAAACCAACGCTCCAACCAAGGCACATTGCGCACAAGATACGGATAGATCGCAAAGCCAAGAATGAAGACAAACAACAAGATCTGTAACCAAAGTTTGGGAGAGCGCGGTGTTGCCGTTGCCGCTGGAGGAAACGCAAATTCGTCTTCTTGGGCAGCCTGTTCGGGGCGTTGCGATTCTTTTGAAACAGCGGTCTGTTCGGTGCTTACGGCTTTTTCGGCACTTGTGACTGTTTTGGCCTTCGCCTCTTCCTTTTGTGGTGTAGTCTTGATCTTTTCGGAACCAGCGGACTTTGGTGTGATCTTGTTCTTTTCGGAACCAGCAGACTTTGGTGTGATCTTGTTC
The DNA here is from genome assembly GCA_023150835.1 of Myxococcota bacterium. Lineage (GTDB taxonomy): Bacteria > Myxococcota_C > UBA6777 > UBA6777 > UBA6777 > JAKLKB01. Next base: position 2,188 of record JAKLKB010000160.1, read on the forward strand.
TTTTCGGAACCAGCAGATTTTTCAGGGATAATGGATTTGCTTTGGGTGGTGACTTTGCTTGGGGCGGTGGATTTTTTGGAAGGCGTTTTGTTGTTTTTCTTGGATGAGTTCAATGGGTGGTCCTTTCTTGCGAGGCGGAGCGTATTGGAATGCAAGCGGTATAGCTCAGATCCGCACGAAAGAAAATAGGAGCGACGTGGCGTGCAGAGGTGGGGCTTATGCTTGGAAAAAGGCGTGTTTTTGAAGAGAGGATGAAGAGGGGAGATTAAGTGTAGTCTTCGATGGGTGGGCAGGTGCAGACGAGGTTGCGATCGCCGAAGGCGTCATCGATGCGGGAGACAGAGGGCCAGAACTTGTTGGAGCGAGTCCAAGGAGCGGGGTAGGCGGCTTGTTCGCGAGGATAGGGCCGATTCCATTCGGAGGACAGGATGACTTCGGCGGTGTGAGGGGCGTGTTTGAGGGGGTTGTTGTCTTTGGGGAGTTTGCCTTGTTCGATGGCGCGGATCTCTTCGCGGATGGAGATCATGGCGTCACAGAAGCGATCAAGTTCGGCTTTGGATTCGCTTTCGGTGGGTTCGATCATCAACGTCCCGGGGACAGGCCAAGACATGGTGGGTGCGTGGAAACCGTAGTCCATGAGGCGTTTTGCGATATCGACGGCTTCGATATCGGCGCTGATCTTGAGGGGGCGCAGATCGATGATAAACTCGTGAGCCACGAGATCTTGGTTGCCACGGAAGAGGACGTCGTAGTGTTGTTCGAGGCGTTTGGCCATGTAGTTGGCGTTGAGGATCGCCATCTGCGTGGCTTGTTTAAGGCCGTCGCTGCCCATCATGGCGATATACATCCAAGAGATGGGGAGGATGCTTGCGCTGCTGAAGGGGGCGGCTGCGATCGGGCCGATGGATTGGGCGGATGGGTTGGGTTGGTTGGGATGCCCGGGAAGGAAGGGGACAAGGTGAGGAGCGACACCGATCGGCCCCATGCCCGGGCCACCGCCGCCGTGAGGAATCGTGAACGTTTTGTGAAGGTTCAAATGGCAGACATCTGCGCCGATATCACCGGGTCGGCAGAGTCCGACTTGGGCGTTCATATTGGCACCATCCATGTAGACTTGTCCGCCGTGTTGGTGGATCACGTCGCAGATCTCGCGGATGCCTTCTTCAAAGACGCCGTGTGTCGAGGGATAAGTGACCATGAGCGCGCCGAGTTTGGGGGCATACTTGGCGGCTTTGTCCTTGAGGTCGGCGATATCGATGTCACCGCGATCGTTGCAAGCGACGGGGACGACTTGAAAGCCCGCCATGACGGCGCTTGCGGGGTTGGTTCCGTGTGCGGAGACGGGGATCAAGCAGACATCGCGGTGGTGATCGCCTCGGCTGTGGTGGTAGGCGCGCAAGACCAAGAGTCCGGCATATTCGCCTTGGGAGCCAGCGTTGGGTTGAAAGGACATCGCTGCAAAGCCTGTGGCATCGGACAACCAGCGATCGAGGTCTTGGGTCAGCAGACTGTATCCTTTGGTTTGCTCGGCAGGAGCGAAGGGATGGAGGTTGGAAAAGGCGGGCCATGTGACGGGGATCATCTCGCTGGTTGCGTTGAGTTTCATGGTGCAAGAGCCGAGCGGGATCATCGAAGTGGTCAAGGAAAGGTCGCGGCTTTGCAGGCGATACATATAACGCAACATCTCGTGTTCGTTGTGGTAGCTGTGGAAGACTTCGTGATCAAGGTAGGACGAGGTGCGAGCGAGGGCTTCGGGATAGCGAGTGTCCATCTTCTCGGCAAGATCGGCAAGATCGAAGGGGAGCGTGGCATTTTTTGCGAAGATCCGCAAGAGTTGTCGAACTTCGTTGGTGCTGCTGCGCTCGTCAAGGGTGATCCCAAGGCTGGCATCGGCATAACGACGGAGGTTGATCTTTTGGGCTTGCGCAGCTTTGTAGAAGAGGTCGGTTTGATCGCCTGTGGGGATGCGCAAGGTGTCAAAAAACGGCGATCCATCGAGTGCAAAGCCAAGCTCTTTCAGGCCCAACGCAAGCAGCGAAGTCAGATCGTGGATGCGTTCTGCGATGGCGCGTAGTCCTTGGGGGCCGTGATACACAGCGTACATACTGGCCATGACAGCGAGTAGAACTTGGGCTGTACAGATATTGCTGGTGGCTTTGTCGCGTCGGATATGTTGTTCGCGGGTTTGGAGTGCGAGGCGATAAGCTCTCTTTCCGCGTGCATCGCGTGAAACACCCACAAGGCGTCCGGGCATTTGACGGCGGTGTTCTTCTTGGGTGGAGAGGTACGCTGCATGAGGACCTCCAAAGCCCATCGGCACACCGAAGCGTTGGGCAGAGCCGATCGCGATATCGGCTCCCATCTCACCGGGGGGACGCAACAGCGTCAAGGACAATAGATCGGCAGAGACGATCGCCAATGCCTCGGCGGCATGGATCTCTTTGATGACTTCTGTGAGGTCTTGGATACGACCGTCGGTGGTGGGGTATTGCAACAAAACACCGCAAAGATCGCGCCCTGCGAGCTTGATGGTGTGGGGATCTTCGACATAGACCGTGATCCCAAGCGGCTCTGCGCGGGTTTGGATCACGGCGATGGTTTGGGGGTGTGCATCCGAAGAGACGAGGAATCCGTGTTTTTTCTGCCGGTGGATGTTGTAAGCCATCGACATGGCTTCGGCGGCGGCGGTGGCTTCGTCAAGCAGGGACGAGTTCGCAAGCGGAAGGCCCGTTAGATCGGCGATCAGGGTTTGATAATTGATCAGGGCCTCAAGGCGTCCTTGGGCGATCTCGGCTTGGTAGGGCGTGTATTGTGTGTACCATCCCGGATTTTCAAGGATATTGCGCAGGATCACAGGCGGAGTGATGCAGTCGGTATAGCCTGTGCCGATCAAGGAACGGAAGATCTGGTTTTGGGCGGCGATCACCGCGATATCGTGTAGGGCTTGTTGTTCGCCACGAGAAGCGCCCACAGTGAGCGGTTGATGGGTGCGGATACTTTTGGGCACCGCGACATCGCTCAGCGCATCGAGGCTTTCAAAGCCGAGGGTTGTCAACATCGCTCGCTGATCGGCCTCGTTTGAGCCGAGATGGCGGGGGGCGAAGTGGTCTGTGGATTGGGATAGCTTCTCGTATCGGGATCTTGTCATGCTTTTTTTGCTCCTTTTCCCTTGCAGGACAACGCTTGGGATGCGACCGCAAGATACTCTTTCGCCTCTGGAACGCAAGCCCTTTTTGCGGAAAACGCAGGAGAACTTTGGGCGGCTGTTTGGGGGCGAAGACAAGGCGACAGCAATCCATCACGAGCGCCGTAAGGGTCGGCCTGTGGGGCGCGATGACGGATCTGTGGGCCGTGAGGGCGGATCTGTGAGGGATGATTTGATTTGTGTGGCGACTCGGTTTGTGTGGCGACTCGGTTTGTGTGGCGACTCGGCTTGTGTGGCGACTCGGTTTGTGTGGCGAGGTGTGGTGGGGATTAGCTGGCGTGGGCGAGGTGTTGGGCGCGGGGGAGGGTGGGGATCTCATCGAAGGATTGAAGGATGCGGAGTTGTCGGAGTACAGAGGACTGACGATTGCGGAGTTCTTCGAGGGTGATGGATTCGAGAACATCGCGGATGGCTTGGGTGACGCGTTGTTGGAGTTCGTCGATCAAGAAGCGGTTTTTTTCGTCGTTGGGTTCGTGGAGTTTGGGTTCGTGTTCTTCAGATTCTTGATCGCAAAGTGAATCGCCGAGCAGATCAAGGATCTCTTTGAGACGGATCTTGTGAGGAGCGCGTGCGAGACGATAGCCGCCGATCGGGCCGCGCATTCCACGCACGACACCTGCTTTGCGAAGCGGGATGAAGAGTTGTTCGAGGTACTTGAGGGAGATCTCTTGGCGTTCGGCGATCACGTGCAGTTTGAGGGGTTGCTTGTCTTCGTGGTGCATCGAGAGATCGACAAGGGCGCGGATCGCGTATTCTGCGCGGGTTGAGAACTTCATCGGAAACTCCTCTCAAGGTTCCATTGTTTCAATCACAAATCCGCTTTGTTTGCCAGCATCTCTTGTTCCACGAAATATTTTTCAATCGAAAAGTTTGATTTGCATAAGATTTTCGATCGAATGGAAAAAGATTCCCTAGTTTCATACTGGAAAAATATGTTTCACTGAAACATATATACGTTTCAGTGGGCGGGGGAGGCGTTGCAAGGAGCGTAAGGAGGAAGCGAAGGTGGTATCAAAAAGCGAGGCGAAGTCGACGCATCGTGTGGAGGTGATGGATTCGGAGTTATCGCGTTTTGGGCAGGCGTTACGTCGGATATTGGGGACATTTGGTGCGGAAGAAGCCTTTCATGTGTTATCGGATCTGTTGCCTGAGGTGGGTGTGTTTGTGGTGGATGCGGAGCGTCGGGTCTGTTATTGGAGCAAGGGAGCGGAGAAGCTGTTGGGGTTTCAGGCAGAACAGGTGATGGGGCAGGACTGTTTGCGGGCGAATCGTTGTGCGAGTTGCGTGTCGGGTTGTGGGATCGCGGAGAAGGGTTGGGTCGAAGGCAGTCCGTTGACCTTGTACCATTCGGATGGTCGTCCGATCGCGTTGCGCAAGAGTGGTCGGGGCTTTTTCGATGGAGGAGGTCGGTTTTTGGGGGGGGTGGAGATCTTGTTTCCAGATCGTCAACCCGTACAGGACTATCCGCCGATCCCGCCCGATACAGTGAACTTTCATGGTTTATGGAGCCGTTCGCCTGCGATGCACCAAGCTTTTGAGATCGTGCGAAACGTCGGTCCTACCGACACAACGGTGTTGGTGCGAGGAGATAGTGGTACAGGCAAAGAGATCATTGCACGCGCCTTACACGAGGAAAGCCATCGGGTCCATCGACAGTTTTTGGCGGTGAATTGCGCTGCGTTGACGCCGACGCTGTTGGAAAGCGAGTTGTTCGGTCACATCAAAGGCGCGTTTACAGGCGCGGTGCGAGATCATGCGGGCCTGTTTGCGCAAGCCGATGGGGGGACGTTGTTTTTGGACGAGATCGCCGAACTACCGCTATCTTTGCAGGCCAAGTTGTTGCGTGTCTTGCAAGAGCAGACCTTTGTTCCTGTGGGGGGCGTGGTGCCTGTCAAAGTGGATGTGCGGATCGTGGCCGCGACGCATCGGTCGCTGCGGCATCTGGTGCAAGTGGGGGCCTTTCGAGAAGATCTAATGTATCGTCTGCGGGTGGTGCCGATCTATCTGCCACCGTTGCGCGAACGCCGCGAGGATATCGAGTTGTTGCTGTGGCAATTTATCAAGAAGCGGAATCAACAGGGGCGTCGGACGATCACGTCGATCTCGCCCGAAGCGATGCGCGCCATGTTGAACCACGATTGGCCGGGGAATGTGCGCGAGTTGCAAAACGTGGTGGATTATGCGTTTGCGGTAGGCCGAGGCGAAGAGTTTTTGTACGCAGAGTTACCTCCTGAATTCGATGCCGCTCGTGGTTTGGCCGTGATGGGTCGTTCTGTGCATCTGCCTTTGCCTGCTGGAGCGCATGCTGTTCTTGTGTCGGACGAGATGCCCCATACACCTGTCTCTTCGGCTTCTTTGCCCTTGCCCAATGCTTTGAGGCCGCCGTCCTCTTCGTCGAATCCGCATCTTTCAAACTCTTCGCTGCCGCCTCGTCTGCTTTCTCCGCCTGCTTCTTCGCCCTCTTTCCCGATATCGGGCGTCTCTGTAGGAGGTCGCTTGTTTTCGATGCCATCTACAACCGAGAGTGTATGTGCATTTCCTTCGGAACATCGGACTTTTTCAACGGAAGAGCGGCGGATGGAGATGATCTGGCCGGGTTGGGAAGGGATGGAAGAGAAAGAGCGGATCGTTGCGGCTTTAGAGATCGCAGAAGGCCATTTGGAGCGCGCAGCGGAGATCATGGGGATGAGTCGCACGACTTTTTGGCGAAAGCGTCGTAAATACGGGCTTTGATCGATCTGTGTTGTGGTGTAATACGAGATCCGCAGGGTGTGTGATCGCAAAACGTAGGGGCAGACAGGTGTGGCTGCCCAACAATCGGGCGTCTACACACTACCCTACGGGAACACATCACACGGGTATCGTGTGAGTCGTGAAACAGAGGTTTGGGCAAAAAGCGACCCAAACAGAAAGGCAAGCGATGCTGGTACTCAATGAGAATCATCCTGCGCGGGCAGAGTTACAAAAACAAACTGTTGTGATCGATCCAGAAACAGCGCAACACGCGGATATTCGGGCGTTGCGCCTCGGTGTCATCAACCTGATGCCTGTGATGAACGAGACCGAGAACGATATCTTGCGCTGCATCAGCCATTCGGTGTTGCAGATCGAGCCGATCTGGATACGCAGCGCAACACGCGAACAATCGGGGCGTTATACCTCTCTTGAGCACGTGCAAAGCTTTTATCAGACCTTGGAAGAAGCGACCCGAGACCGGGGTTTGGATGGTTTGATCGTGACAGGTGCGCCGATCGAGCGCTTGGACTTTGAAGAGGTCGATTATTGGGATGAGTTGCGACAAGTGATGGATTATGCCCAACGCCACGTCTATTGCACGATGTATCTGTGCTGGGCGGCGATGGCGGCGGCGTTTCATTTCTATCGCGTCCCCAAAGTGATGTATCCCGAAAAGCTGGCGGGTTTGTTTCGGTTGAAGAGTGTTTATGAGGACGATAATCCGTTTACGCGGGGGATGAATCCTGATGTGTCGATCTGTCAAAGCCGCTATACCGGCCTTGATTACGCGGCGATGCAACGCGAGATCTCCCAAGGGCGGATCTTGCCGCTGTTTGATTCGCAAGACATGGCCGAAGTTTTGGGCGGGCCGTTGGGGGTGACGGTGTTTGCTTCGTCGGATATGCGGGCCTTGTTTAATCTCGGTCATCTCGAATATCACGCCGCGACCATCGATCAAGAAGTCCAACGCGATCTGCGAAAGGGTTTACATTACCCTGTTGAAAACTATTACCTCGATGCCATCGGGCGCACAGGCATCCCGCCGATGACATGGCGTGCGGATCGATCGTTGTTCTTTTCCAACTTCCTCAACGTCGCTTACGAACAGATGAATCGCCATCCCCACAAAAAGCACCGATCTTTCGTACTCCACCCCTCCTACTCCGAGGCGAACTTCAAGTATCGCGCCGAAGATGCTGGACTCCCCACCCACGTCCCGATCCCTGTCAACGCTTTTTGAGCTTACGGTTCTCGGCAGAGTTGGCGGATCATCTTCCCTTCTTTTGTGTCGTCTCCAAGGCGGCGACTCCAACACTCTTCGATGCACTTGTCGGTGATCTTCGGAAGGTTGGATTCTTTGCCGTCTTCTTTGTACTGTTTGGTTTGGGTTTGGATGCAGTTTTGTTTGCAAGCATTGAGAAACAAGCGGCATTCATCGCTGGGTGATCTCGGCCATCCGTCTTTGTCGACGGGTTTGGCGATGGCGGGTGGAGCGGGTTTGTTGGCGATCCCAAGCCAGTTCCACGCTGCATAACTCGCGAAGAGGCTGCCGAGGCCGCCCGCGATGCCCAAAACGAATTTTAAGGTGAGTGTTTTGGCGTTCAGTTTTTCGTTCATCAAAAAGCCTCCGTCTATTCGAGGAAATTGCGCTTTCAGGCGTTGAGACACATCCAAGTTGAAGTGGTTATAGCAGGGGTTAGGGCAACAAGAATAGGACGGGTACGAAACCCGCCCGTCGTGTGGGTGGCGTATGTAGGGGCAACCACAGGGCTACAGCACATCGCGCCGGCGTTTTGATCGTACTTCTCTCGGATATCGTATGATTAAGGTGAAACCCTTGGAAGGGTTGTGCATCCAAAGGCCCAACCTTGGGATCGATCCAAGGTCGACCAGAGGGGCCTTCCAAAACAACCCGATCTTGCGACACTTTGGGGACATCCCCCAAACCCACGCGATGAGGAGAAAAAACATGGCGACCATTACACTCAAAGGCAATCCAATTCATACATCGGGCGATCTTCCTGCGGTGGGTTCGGCCTCACCGGACTTTACGTTGACCACAGCAGCTTTGCAAGATGTGTCTTTGGCGCATTATGCAGGCAAGCGAAAAGTGTTGAACATCTTTCCTAGCGTGGATACGCCCGTTTGTGCTTCTTCTGTACGCGCCTTTAATGCCAAAGCAGCGGGCAAAGAGAATGTTGTGGTCTTGAATGTCTCCGCTGATCTGCCTTTTGCGATGAAGCGCTTTTGTGCTGCCGAAGGTCTCCAAGGCGTCGAAAGCCTGTCCTCGTTTCGCAGCGAATTTGCAAAGCGCTTTGGTTTGGAGATCACGGACGGACCGTTGGCAGGGCTTTGTTCGCGGGCGGTCTTGGTGTTGGATGAAAACAACAAAGTGATCCATGTAGAACAAGTCCCCGAGATCGCACAAGAACCCAACTACGACGCCGCTCTTGCTGCTCTTTAATCTGCACGCTCCCGAAGATGTCGGCGACCCAATGCAAGGCATCCTACGGAAGGTTTCGGGGCTTGGGCGGGGATATGACTCGATTTGAAAAAACGCCAAAAAAAGCCGCGTTCGCGACGCTTCAAGCGACATCTTTGTTGTTTTGAAAAACAGCGATCGTTTCGACAATACGGGGTCAAGGGGCGGCAGTCTATGGCGGGGTCTGGGGCAGCGCCCCATCAAACAAAACCAACAATCCGTACCAACCGAGAGAAGAAAGAGCATCTTTTTTGCGATCACGGCATCTTTGTAGGAACAAGGATGTTGAGCGAGCGCCTGTTTGGTGCGAGGCACCAAGTGAGGGCGCGTTAGGAAACCACAGCGAAAGCATGTTGAGAAGGAGTTGTGTGATGTTTGATGCGAAAGACTCTGGAAATCAGGAGGCGCAACGCAGCGCTCGTTACACAAACGGCTCGTCTCATCGTGCAAATACCAAGGAATATCCGCCATCCACCAACGGATATCCGCCATCCACCAACGGATATCCGCCCTCTTTTGTTTTTGAAGCAGAAAACGCCGGCAGCACCGCTCGAAAAAAGGTCGCTGCTTCGTTGGCCTCTGCGATCGATCGTGTGGTGAGCGAAACGTGGGAAGGATCGGGGCAAGCAAGTATGGCTCCGATGCCTGTGTTGGCCTTTGCTTCGGGCCGCGCTTATACGCAGCACACAGAACCTGCGGTGGCCGTTGAGTTGCGAGGTGTGACCAAGCGTTATGGTTCTTTGGTGGCCGTCGATCATCTGGATATGGCGATCCAGAGCGGTGAGATCTTTGGGATGTTGGGGCCAAATGGTGCGGGGAAGACCACGACCATCCAGATGTTGTGTGGTTTATTGAAGCCCGATGAAGGTGAGATATGGGTGCAAGGAGCGTGTTTGTCTTCTTCGCCCGATGCGCGCCGACACATCGGTGTTTGTCCCCAACAACTGGTGTTGTGGGAGAAGATGACGCCGTTGGAGCAGTTGGTGTTTTTGGCGTCGGCGTATGATATCCCTGAAAAGATCGCGCATACACGGGCCTTATTGATGTTAAAGGCGTTGGGCTTGTGGGAAAAGCGCGACACGCTGGCCAAATATCTTTCGGGCGGGATGAAGCGGCGGTTGAATCTGCTGATGGCGTTGATCCATGAACCGTCGATCTTGGTGCTCGATGAGCCAGAGGCAGGTCTTGATCCGCAAAGTCGGGTGTTGGTTCGAGAGTACGTGCGGGCTTGGGTTCGCGAAGGACAACGCACCGTGATCTTGACCAGTCACAACATGGATGAGGTCGAGCGTCTGGCCGATCGGGTGGCCGTGATGGATCGGGGGCAGTTGTTGTCGCTTGATACACCCGACCAATTGAAGCGTCAACATCAGCAGGGCGATCTGTTGGAGATCGAGATCGCCGATGCAGCCCAACCCCATCTCGAAGAAGCGCTGTTTGTCTTGCATCAGATCGCTTCGGAGGTCCGATGGGAAGGCACGATTGTTTCGATGCGGATGGATTCTTTGGTCGAGCATCTCTCCTTGGTCTTGGGGGTTTTTCGGCGTTTTAAGATCGCGATCCACGCGGTGCGTACGCGACCTTCGACGCTGGAAGATGTCTTTATCTCCTTAACGGGTCGGGCTTTGCGCGACGAGTGACACTCCCCTTATGAAGATGGGCGGGATTTTGGCGGTGGATGACGAAAGGGGCGATGGATGCGGTTGTGGAGTGTGTTTCGCAAAAGTATTCGTGAACAATGGCGGGAGCCTTGGGGGTTGGCGCTGACGTTGGGAACCGCTCCGTTTTTTGTGTTGCTGTATTGGCTGTTTTTTGGCGGAACGACGCCTTTTGTGGTCTTGGTCTTTGAAGAAGGCCGCCCACCGCTCAAGACCGCTACCAAAGAAGAAGAAGTCTCCGCGGGAGGGCAGTTGGTGAAGCTGTTGGCTTCGCTGAAACGCCCGCGTGGTGGGGCTTTGATGAAGGCGAGTTTGGTGGAGGGGCTTGCAGAAGCCAAACAGCGACTGACGCGCAGACAAGCGGCGGCTTTGGTGGTGGTGCCTCGGGGATTTTTGCAAGCCTTGGCAGGAGCCGATGCCAACGCCAAGAAACCAAAACTTCGGATAGTTGGGGACTTTACCGATCCGCAGTATGCGTCTGTGGCGGTGGTTTTGAATGCCGCGTTGCAGCGTTTTGTCCAAGAAGCGACCAACACGATGATGCCTGTCGAGGTGGCGAAAGAAGCGATCGCTCGTTCCGATCAGCGGACGGAGTTTGAGAACTACGTCCCGGGTTTGCTGATCTTGTCGGTGGTGATGCTGATCTTTTCGGCGGCGATGACCATCACGTACGAGGTGGAGATGGGGACGTTACGACGTTTGCAGTTGTCCAATCTATCGGCCTTTTCGTTGTTGTTGGGGATCGCGCTGTCGCAGGTGTTGTTGGGGACGCTGTCGGTGTTGTTGACTTTTGGGATGGCGGCGATCTTGGGCTTTCGCAGCCAAGGCCCGCTGTGGGTGGCGATCTTGGTGGGGGCTGTGACAAGCTTGTCGATTATGGGCGTGGCGATGATCGTGGCGTCTTTTGCGCGGACGGTCACGGAAGCCTTCTTGTTATCGAACTTTCCGCTATTTTTGCTGATGTTCTTTTCGGGGGCGATCCGACCGATCCCCAAAGTGCCGCTGGGGGTGATCGGGGGGCGAGAGATCGGGTTGTACGACCTTTTACAGCCCACGCATGCGGTGGTGGCGCTCAATAAAGTGCTGACTTTTGGCGCGTCCTTGCGGGATGTGGTCTTTGAGGTGATTGCGGTGCTGGTGTTGGCGGTGCTGTACTTTGGGGTGGGGGTTGCGTTGTTTCATCTGCGTCGGATGCGTATTGCCTGAATGCCTCATCGTGTTTTATTTTTGTGGGGTTCCACCCCATAGGCGTTAGGTTAAGCGCTTGTTGGCCCCCCCCACCCCAGCCCTCCCCCGTGAACAGGGGAGGGAGCGAAAGTCGGAAGCAGCGGGGATTTTGTTTTTTCATGACGCACGCTGTTTGCACGAGACGCAGACGCTCGTATGGGGTTCCACCCCACACCCCGCAAGGGACCGATGGCCCCTTGACCCCGCGTTGGCGGGACGCGGCTAGGTTTTTCAAACAAACAGCGGCACCGCTTGAAGTGGCACGAACACGGGGTTTTTTGCTCGCTGTTTTTTTCGGAGGGATCTCGGCGGATTCGTGGGGCGTTTGGATGGATTGTGTGAGCGTATGAGATCTCTGCGGAGCTGTGGGGCGTTTGGATGACTTGGATGACTTGTGTGAGCGTGAAGGGAGGTGCCGATGTCTGTGTATCCGTCTTTTGTGGAATATCAACGGCTTTTGCATACGCGTCTTTTGGAGTTGACTCCGCCGCTTTGCGCGTATCTTCGGGCATTACGGGAGCGCCCGTTTCATCCCGAGGTGGATCTTTTGCAATTTGAGATGATGCACGAAGATGCTGCGGAGGTATTTCCGATCTTTTTGTTGACGAAACGCCGATGTGACGGGGTGGATCGTTATTGTTCGGGCCAGTCATACGATTATCGGCGGGAGTGGTTTGAAGATCGAGAGCGGTCGGATGTGTTTTCAGGGTTTGAGCGGTTGTTGCAAGAGCCGCTGATGGTGGGCGAGCTGGTGCGATATTTTCACCTTGAGCACGAAGAGACCGCTCCCGACGAAGATTACGATGAGATGATCGAGCGATGCGATATCTATTTCTTTGAAGCGGTGGGGCCTTGGTTTTATGCGTTGTGGAAACAAGAGATCGGTGCGGATCTGCCCATCTCATCGTATTTTTTGCAGATGGGCGATGATGCGGGTGGGAACGTCTTTGATCTGCGTACACAGCAAGAGATCCCTTGGGAACAGATGTACAAACAAGAGTGATCAAGCGGATCTGGGGCGCTCGTCTTAACTTTGCCCTAGGATCAAAGCTCAAAGGATTCAGTCGTTTGTGTGGGTCGGATCTTCTGGAGGGTGGGGCGTGGAGAGGTTGGGATCGTCGATGGGTTGGGTGGGGGTTTCTTCGCCTCGGCGTCGGCGGACGGTTGGGCGCACTCGATCGGCGAGTTCTCGGAGTCCTGCGATGCGGTAAAGACCCTCAAGAGCAGAGGCCGTTCCTTGATAGACGTCCCCCCATCGTTCCAGAACACGGTCGCGTTCGATGAGAGCGTCTTGGAGTTCGCGTTGCTCTCGTTTGACGTCTTCGACGCCTCTTTCCAGTCGTTCAGCTTTTTGCAAAAGAAACTTGCCCAAGGCGTGTGGGTGAACTTCTTGACCGAAAGCGTCTGTGTAGGTCTCTGCTGCATCACAGAGCAAAGTTCCTGTGTGTTTGAGGGTATTCGCGAGTTGGTGGGGCGTGTCTACTTGCGTTGTGGGAATGCCGTATTTTTTGAGCAGGTCTTGTTTGTGGGGGATGCTGCGGAGCCGATAGGCGGCGTTGTTGAGAGCTTCTTGCCCCTCGATGGTGGCTTGATCGCGCTCTTGACGGTATCCATCGTCGTCTGCTTGTTCTTTCACGTAGGCCATCTCAAGCTGTTCGAGTGCCTTTGTTTGCGCATCCAAAGCTGTTGCAAGCGCGCCTAAAAACTGAGATATCTGTGCGGCACTTAACCCGTGAAGCGTTGAAGCTAGAATGTCCGCAACTTTGGTTTTATGGACCTGAACTGAACTCACAACATGAAGGCTGTTTTTCTTTTGACTTTCGACGCGAGCGCTCATCTGTGCCATCGGCTTTGCCTCTGTGGGGGGTGATGGTGCGGTGCAAAAGTCACTTGAAACTTCACCGCATCTTGTTTTGTTCGATTTCGCAAGTCCTATTTCAACAACAAACGCAGTATACCACCCACATCGCAAAATGCAAAAGGGCCAAAAGGGTTTCGCGGTTTTGTGGGGCTGCGGTCCACAAAACAGATCCACAAGCCATTCGTTTGGGAACAAGATATCGTGCGTTTGGAGGGTCTGTCGGCGCGTGGGAAACGCAGCCCGAATACAAGCCGAGCCTTTTTTGCAAAGGGAAGGCTGATCGATGCTGGAGAAGATCAGTGGTGAGCGGAAGTGGACGTTGTTCTGGATCGGAAAATGCGTTTTCCAAGCGCAGCAATGTCGGGATGAACCTGTTTTGTGTTTTGCTTTGTTGGTGTCCTTGGGAAAGCTTGTTGGGGGCGCGTGGATGTGTTTCCCGTGTTGTGATGCTTTTTTGTGAAGGGGAGGTTTGGGTTTGCGCAGCCATAGGATATCCCCGTGCGGGGTGTGGGGTGGAACCCCATAGGCGTTAGGTGAAGGTGGAAACACCGGATAGTCTAGCCTGATCGCCTTTTCTTTTGCTCGCCCCCCCCCCCTCAATCCCCCCGTGAACGGGGGGAAGTTGGAACGGGCAGCGTCTGCGTCTCGTGCAAACAGCGTGCGTCATGAAAAAACAAAATCCCCGCTGCTTCCGACTTTCGCTCCCTCCCCTGTTCACGGGGGAGGGGCTGGGGTGGGGGGGCCAACAAGCGCTTAACCTAGCGCGTATGGGGTGGAACCCCACAACGTCTATCGGAGGGCGGGTTTGTGTCCCAGCGTATCTGGACTACGTGATGGCGCGGTGAAGCGGCGTCCCGCAAACCTATCGGGGGGCGGGTTTGTGGGGGAGCGTAGGATGAGAGGTGGGGGTGGATATCTCGAAGATCTTGGTGTTGGAGTCGGCGTAAACTTCTTTGACGAGTGGATCGAGGGAGAGTTGTTGGGCGAGTGGCGCGTCGCCAGCGGCGGCAAACAACACGACATAGCGAGCGCGAAAGAGGGTGCGGATCCACCGAGCGGGATCGTGCGAGCGTCCTTGGTTAATGGTCTGATAATCTTGAAACAGCCGAGGCTTCCATCCAGCAAGGAACAGCGGGCTGAGACCTGCGATGTAGTGGTTGTGTGTGTTGTGGAAGAAGAGGTAAGAAAAGCCAGCCCAATCGGTATGGTAGACGATCGCGCCTGCGGGGGTGTTGGCTTTGAGCCAACGGGAAGCGTCTTGGGCGATATCGGAGCGGATCTCGAAAGCGTATCGGTGGAGGTCTTGGTGCTTTTTGACGCCAAACCACAGAAACGAAAGACACAAAAGGCCCAGACACAGCACAACGATTCGGGCCTTGGCTTTGGAAGCCAAGAAGGGCAGGGACTCCGCATTCCACCGCTGCACGACGGTGGCGTCAAACAGGCGCGCTCCAAGCAACACAGCAAACGCGACTCCATATTCTAACATCCGCTCCGCACGCAAAGAGACCGCCCATAGCGCCAACGCCCCCACAAGCAAGACGCCGATATCACGAGGCCAATGCTTTCTTTGCGAAAGCAATACAAGAGGCAACACAAGGCCAAGCAAAAAGGCAGGGTAATTTCTTTGCCAAAGTAGAGCGAGTGTGGTTCCGCGCCACTCGGGGATCAGCGGGATATCGGCGAGGTGCTGGCTTGGGAAGGCCGAAGAGAAATGAAACGCAAAAAAGGAAAAGGTGTCTGGTGCAAAAGGATGCAGCGCCAAACCAAAGAAGATCCCGCCTGTCGTGTAAAGCAGCGGGCGCCATTCCCACACACCTTCTTGCCACCGTCCCCAAGCCACCGCGACCATCGCCATCGGTACAAGCGCGATGGCGGTTTGATAAGTCCAGATGTAGGCAAAAGCCACCCCAAACAACAGACGGTGATGCTTTCGCTCCAAGCACCACAAAGCCAACAACAAAAAGATCAAAGACAACGATATCGAGCGCGGCATCGAGATACGGAACAGAAAGAAATCCGACGCCAACAACAGCACGATCCCATACACCCATGCAAAGCGCACGCGATGGGCGATCAGGTAAAGTACACAAGCGGAAAGGGCGATCGTTCCGAAGAAAACCGCAGAGAGCTTCATCCCAAAGAGCAGATCGCCTCCCGCAAACGGCATCAAGAGCAGATGGTAAAGAAAGTGATGATCGGCCCAAGTGTCCTTTGCGATGGAGAATTGCATCCACGGGAAATCTGTAAACAGGCCTTTTTGTCGATAAAGCCAAGCGTATCGGATGTGATACATACCGTCGACGGAGTGTAGCGTGTGGTGCGAAAAAAGATGCACAGACAAGACGATGGCGTTGAGGATGGTGATGCCGATCAATCCGAGAAATGCTTGACTTCGAGAGAGGGCGGTGTTGTGTTGGTGGAGGTGTGTCATGTGCGTATGAGCCGTCGTGATGGATGGAGAGCCGATGCAGATGGCCACGAGGTTGGCTTGTGCTTGCCAAGGGGTTGGCTTGTGATCGCGAGGACCAGCCGTGAGGATGTAGGCTCGTCAAGGCGTGCATGATCGAGGACTAGCCGTGATGGTGAGGGATTGTCAAGGCGTGCATGATCGAGGACTAGCCGTGATGGCGAGGGATTGTCAAGGCGTGGTGTTCTGTGGTGTCGAACGATCGGGGTGTTTGGATGAGTGATTGGTTTGTGTGGTTGTGTCGTCGAGGGCGGGGATATGGGGGATGGTGGAGTGGGGTGTTGTTGGTGTGTCTGTGTTGGGTGGGGTATGGGCAGCTTTTGCGTGAGGGCCATGTGCCGTATTCGCGTTATTCGGATGATATCGCGCACAATATCGCGACTTCTTATGTGTTGTATGAGGCGCGTCGAAGGGGAGGATCGGCTCCGTTGTGGCGGAGTGATCAGCTTGTGGGCGGGGTGGCGATGACGCAACCTCAAGCGTTGTACACGTATCCGCTGCGTGTGTTTTCTTGGTGGGTGCATCCTGCGCGGTGGGTGGGGTGGGCGTATTGGTTGGAGATGTTGGCGGTGGCAGGGGTGTTTTGGTGGCTGGGTGGTACGTTGGGGCTGTCGGTGGGGGGGCGTCTGGTAATGGCGGTGGGTGCGCTGTTTCAGATGAAATTTATTTTGGCGATCTATGCGGGCTGGTTGGCTGCACTGCCGGGATATGTGTGGACACCGTTGTTGTTTGGGGTGGTGTTTCGGGCGTTACAACAGCCTGATCGGACGAGTGCTTTGTGGATGGCGGGGGTGGGTGGGCTGTGTTTGCATGCAGGGCACCTTCAGAGCTTGTATTACACGACGTTGTTGTTGTGTTTGTATTTGTGCGTTTGTGGGGTGGATTGGTGGCGGAAGAAGGCGTGGGCAGAAGCAGGGCGGGTCATTGGGAGTCTTGGAGCGGGGGCGATCTTGGCGGTGGCGATGTCGGCGTATTTGATCGTGCCGTTGTTGTTGGAGTCATCGCTGTCTTCGCGGGTGGGTTTGTCGTATCAGGAGTTTTTGGCGGATCACGCGCTCGAATGGCGTCATCTGTGGACCTTGTTTTTTCCCGAAGCGTTGGGAACACCGTTGCGTGGGACGTATCCGAAGGTCGAGCTGTGGGAAGATCTGGCTTATTTTGGTATTGTTCCGTTGTTTTTGGCGGTGGTTGGGGCGATATGGGGTTGGCGGCGGCGATTTGTGGGGTTTTTGGTGATCAGCTTTTGTGGGTTGTGGGTGTTGGCGCAAGATAGTGTGTTATTGCGTTTTTTTTATGATTACATCCCGGGGTTTCGGTTGTTTCGTGCGCCTGCGCGGATGCTTTTTTTGGTGAGTGCGTTGGGGCTGATGTTGGCGGGGGTGGGGTGGGATGTGTTGGCTTCGTGGCTGACGGAGAAAGGGAAGATGCGTTGGGTGTGGATCGGTTGTGCGGGCCTGTTGTGTGGGATGACGGTCGAAGGAGCGTGGTACAGCCGACGTTATGTGACGACGCGGCCTTGGGCTGAGGTCTTTCCAAAGGCAGACTACCAAGTCTTTCTCGCAAAGCAGCAGAAGCCGTTTCGGGTGCTTCCGATGGGGCGATCGACGCTGAATTCGGGGTGGGCGGCGTGGATGGGATTGGAAGTGATCACAGGGTATGAGCCTTACAACTACCGCCATTATCAGCAGCTCGTTTCGCTGTTGTTGGACGGGCGTGTGCGCCCGAGGGTGGGGGTGGTGTGGACGGATGTGGATCGGATCGCACGTCCTGATGTGTTGGATCTGTTGAATGTGCGCTATGTGCTTTCTCCTATGGCGATCCAACTCCCCTCAGACAGTTCTTTTTGGCCAGTCGCGCAGTTCGAGCAGCAGCCTTTTTTTGTGCCGTATGGCGGTATGCGATATGGCGAGATGCTGATCTACGAAAATCGGCGGATGTTCGGGCGTATCCAACATCCTCGACAAGTGGTGGTCGTGCAAACGGAGGCAGAGATGATCCGTTGGGTCGAGAGCCGCCGCTTGCATGATCTGGCGGTGGTGTTGGACAGGTCTCCCAAGATACTTGGGGCGACGGCAAAGGCGGTGGAGCGTCCTACGCGGAAGACGGTGTTGTTTGGGGCGACGACAAAGGCGGAGGGGCGTTCTGCGTCGAAGGCGGAGGGGCGTTCGGTGCCGAAAGTGGTGTTGCTTGGGGCGACGACAAAGGCGGAGGGGCGTTCGGTGCCGAAAGTGGTTTCGCGGATCGTTTCATGGAAGGCGGGGAAGATCGAAGTGTGGATCCGTAGCGAAGGACGGCGGTTTGTGCGCGTGAGCGAGGTATGGCATCCGGGATGGCGTGCGGTGTCGGATGGTCGGGCGATTCCGCTATTTCGTACGGATCTGAGTTTGCTTGGATTTTGGGTGGATGCAGGAGAGTATCGGGTTTCGCTGGTGTTTCAACCGTTGGCTTGGTCTTGGGCGTTGGGCGTGAGTGGTTTGGCGGGGCTGTTGTGGTTGGGGCTGTGTGTGGGGTGGCGGCGAAGAGATCGCGCTTTTGCGTGATGTGTATGGGGTGGCGGCGAAGAGATCGCGCTTTCAGAAAACAATCCCGTTGTGTTGATCGGCCCGAATGCTTCGGGGAAGTCAACCTATCTCGAAGTCCTCGATCTTCTCTCTTCTGCGGCCAACGGCTTTTTTGGGGAGGCTCTGCAAAGAAGAGGAGGGTTTCGATCGGTTTATTCGGCGTATGAAACGTCGCCCCAAAGTGATGATCGAGATGTTTCTGTGTGCGTTCACGCAGTTTCCTCGCGTTCCGAGTGTCTCGTTGTTGTCGCGGTTGCCCGATCTTGTTCATATCGCTCAGGAGATCAATCGTTTGAGCGAAGTGTCTTGAGGGACTCGGAAATCTAACGAAGGCGGCGAAAGTGGAGCTTGAGTTGTCGAACGCGGTCGCAGCGAAGGGTGAGTAAGACGCGGCGAACGAAAGGCAAGTGTTCGAGAGAAGAGAAGCTGCATGAGCCGATGGTTTCTTCGGATGTTCCGTCGTGGTCGAGGATCCGCAGCCCAAGGGGTTCGCGCCCTGTAAGATAAAGGCGGGTGGTGGCATTCCATTGAGGGCGGTGGGTATTGCGAAGGATCGGGGTTTTGAATTCGTGGGAGCCGATGCGCAAGTACACGTAGGGATCGGGCTTTCCGTTCATGATATCCCACGACTTGCCATCGGGATTGTGGAGGGGGATCTCGGCGCTGCGGATCGTCACTTCGTAGAGGCCGGCACGCAAGCCTCTGGGTCGGTGGGCGCGGGGGTTGGGGACAAACAACAAAGTTAGCGCGTACACCTGACCGATCTGCAACGTCCAAGTTCCCCCTTGTTCGAGGATATGCGGCGGGATAGGGATATCGTCGCGCTGTCCGATCAGATCATCGCGTTGCAGATCGGTATCCCAGATCGAAGCAGACAAACGAACGCCCCGATGCAAGGCGATCGATTCGGTGGTTCCCCACTCTGGAAGCAGCGAGTCTGAGATCTTGTGCGTGCGGATCACAAGGCCATTGGAAAAACGCAACAGAGCGTAGGCATCGGGAAGGCTCGTTCCTTCGAGAGCGTTGTGATGGCGTAGGACGCTGCGCCATCGGTCAATCGGCGTTTTTTGGAGTGTCTCGGTCAGTTTAAGCCGTTGTGTTCGGCCTCCCAAACAAAAGTCCCAACACCCGCCATCTGCTTTGTTCGGCAAGATATGAGCACCAACGACCACCACGCGATATTCCATCGGTTGGGCCGCAACCTCAGTGGAGATCACAAACAGCAAGCTGTAGAACAAAAGGCCAAGGTGAAAAACAACGGTATCTCGCATTTGCGTCTCGCATCGGTTTGGGTGGCGTTTCGTGTTAGGGGGAGCGGCGGTGGAAGTTGTATCGGACGTCTTTGACGCGAAGGCGTGTGTAGACGAAGGGGCCTGTTTTGAGGCTCCATGCGACTTCGACCTGTGTGGGGATCTGGATGCCTTGAAAGGCTTTGTAGTGGCTGGCGTCACCGAACCAATGGCGTTGTTGGTTGGCATCACGAAAGCGCAAGCCATCGACGCGAGTGAGTTGCCCTTTTGGATCGACGTGGAGGGTGAGATCGGCGCTGGCGTATTTTCCGAGGAAGGTGAGTTTTGCGCGCTGGTGATCGATCGGTTTCCAGCGTAGATGGGGATTTTGTAGGAAAGAAGTGGGGAACCACATCATCTCGGCGAGGTAGCGCATGAGTGCGCCTTGATCGATATCAGGCCCCTTGGCATCGGCGATATCAAAGGAAGAGAGCAGACGAATCCACATGGAGCCGCGCCCATCGCGGTAATGATCGCGTGCATCGAGCCAAAACAAGGTCGAAGCCTGCGCACGGGCAACCCACAAAAAGGCGGGTGGATCGATGCTAAAGTATTGGAGGGCCGTCAGCGGCATCCAAGCTTGGTGAGGGTCGGTGCGGATTACGCCTTGTTGCGTCAGGTAGACGCTTTCGATCAACGGTGTGCCTTCAGGGATCGCGTAGCGCAGATAACGTTGGATCGGCGGTGGCAACGAAGTGAGCATTGAAGCATGAAAACGCCCTTGAATCGGCCTGATCTGGTTGATAAAGCTGTGCGTTTCGCGGTTGATCTGGCTTTGGTGCTGCGCGTTGCCCCACGTGATCCAAGTGGCCAAGATCCCCAAACACACAAGAACAAAAAGCACAAGCACAAGCACAATGCGTTTCCACATCCGAATACTCCAGTCGGGTCTAGTGCGTAGACGCTCTATTCTTGGGCAGCC
>JAKLKB010000161.1 GCA_023150835.1 Myxococcota bacterium
CGAACTGAGGCGGCATTCGAGGGTCTCTACATGCTCTCTATCGTTTACTAACAACTTGGCTTGCGCCACTTCCTCTGTTGTCGTCTGGTCAACCGGACTTGCCGAAACAAGCCCGCCCCTTTAGGGGTGGGTCATTGACCAAATACCTCCCAAAGCGCGTCGGATGGGGAAGTTGCGTCATACAACCGCCACCGTGAGACGGCGCGATCTTGTGATGCTAAGGCGCTGTGTGGTACAGCACGGTCGCACGACTGCGTTGTACTGGGGCGTTGGGGTGCGGGATCTGTTGAAAACTGGTTTTGGGTTTGTCAGTGTTCTCGGCTTTTTCAGGAGCGACTCCAACGCGAGTAGCAAAGAAGATCACCGACAAGACAAGCAATCCACCGCCGGCCCCTACGATGCCATAGCCGATGCGTTCTTCGCCGGCGTGTTGGTTCCATTTGTTGGTGAGGTCTCGTTGGCTGAGGCTATGCGAATCAGGAGCATTCGCTTGGGTTTTAACGGACTGAAAGCCCGAATTGGCACCCGCAAGCAACACAGCCCCTGTCACACCGGCGGCAACACCAAGAGCCAACAACGTCCATCCCGGCCAACTTTTGACCCAAGGTCGTTCGCCGACTTCGGTCGGACCCGAAGCGCCTTGAACGAGGACCACCGAGAGACTCTCGGCTTGTTCGGGAGAGACACTGACTTGGCGATTGACTGATTGGTAGCCGGGGTATTTGATCTGCACAACATGCGAGCCGATGGGGATCTTGAGGTTTTCAAGCGGTGTTTTACCCCAAGAACGACCGTCGATCTCGACATCCGCGCCGCTTGGGGTGCTGGTGACGGAAAGCTGGCCTGTGACGGGCTGCAAGGTAAAGGTCATCCGCAGTTCTGCACCACCGACAACGTTGATCCCTTGGACGATCTTGGCGTGGTTGGGGTGAGAGAGCTCGATCTTGTGTTCACCTGCATCCAAGGGCAATGGACGAAGCGGCGCGGTTCCCACGACTTTGCCGTTGATCGATACGGTGGCTCCAGAGGGCGAGATCAACAGGTTGAGTGTGCCTTTGGAAAGCGTTGTTTTGAGAAAAGCGATCTTGCTTTCAAAGCGGGCTTTGAGGACGGCGGGGGGATTTTCGTTGATCCCACGCTCGGAGGCTTGGAGGGCTTCACGATAACGCTTAAGCGCCTCAAGACATTTGACGATGGCGAAGGTGATCTTTGGATTGGCCCAGAGTGTGTGCGCTTGGGTGTAAAGGCCGAGAGCCTTTTCGTAGTCTCCTTTGTCGTAGGCGACAGCGGCATCGGCGCTCAGTTTGACGACTTTTTTGGCGTCCTCTTCGGAGGGGTTGTTTTGGGCCAAGACAGGGAAAGCCCCAAACAGAAAACATCCCAACACAAAAGAAATTACATACTTCAAGGTCTCGTTCCTCCCGTAGTTTAAGGGACTTCGATGTTGATTTCGCGCAGTCGAACATTGTAAGATTTACGATTCGCTTTCGCAGGGATGACGAGTTTTGCAGAAAAGAAACCACCGCGCTTGATCTGCAAAGTCATGGGCTGATGGTTCGGCTTCTTGACAGTCAAGGGAGTTTTGCCAAGGGCTTCTCCGTCAGTTCCAAGCACCGTTGCTCCAGACGGAGAAGACGTCACACGAATCTCGGTATAGCGAGACTTTTTGCGCGGAAACTTTCGAGGATGGCTCCGAACTGTCGGAGGTACGGGCCGATCTTCGACTTCGCGGTGCGGGGGGGTAGGACGATCGGTGGTCTCGCGGCGCGGGGTGGGTTCTGTGCGGCGTTCTGGGGTGGGTTCTGTGCGGCGTTCTGGGGTGGGTTCTGTGCGGCGTTCTGGGGTGGTATTGCGTTGCGCAGGAGCAGCGCCACGCTGCGCAGGATTGGGCGTGTTGGGCGTGGCATCACGGGGGTTTGTGGGTGCATGAGCCGAAGCTACAGTTGTTCCTTTGGTGGGCTGGTCTGGTTTGGTCGAAGAAAACCACCAGACGCCAAGCAACAACACGGGGATCGCCAAAAAGATCGAGGCTTTGCCATAAACGCTGCCAAAGAATCCGCTGCGTTGGGGGCTAAAGGTGGTGCTACCGCTGAAGCTATTGCTTTTGAGTTCGTTTTCGATGGACTTGAGTTGTTCGAATACTTCTTCGGCGGTGGGACGGCGTTTTGGGTCTTGTGCAGTCATGCGTTCATACAACGAACGCAGCGTTGGTGGGATCTCCAGATTTTTCGGTAGATGAACGCCTTTTCCTGTGATGCGGCTGATGCGCACCATATCTTGAGAAGCATCCCCAAAGGGTTTTTCGCCTGTGAGCATATAATACAAGATCAGACCGATCGAGAAGATATCCGCAGGATACGAGACTTCTTTGGGAGAAGTGATCTGTTCGGGAGCCATATAACGCGGCGTCCCCAGAACGACGCCTTGGCGTGTGAGATCGGATTCTTCGGGCCCGTCAGCAAATTTGACCACACCAAAGTCAAAGATCTTCACAAAGTCGTCATGACCTTTGAGGTGCAACAACATAATGTTAGAAGGCTTGAGATCACGGTGGATCAGGCCGCTGGCGTGGGCTTCCATCAACGATTGCGCGATCTGTTTGGTGATATGGACGGCGCGCTCGGTGTCAAAGGCTTCGCCTTTTTTAAGGATCTGGTTGAGGTTGGTGCCTTCGACAAACTCCATCACAAGGTAGGGTTCGCCCCATTGGCTGACGTTGTAGTCGTAGACACGGACGGTATGGGGACTCGACAGCAGCGTCGATGCCTTGGCTTCGCGCACGAAACGGCGGCGTGATTCTTCGTTGCTGAGGGTGCCGGGGGCGATCACTTTGATGGCAACTTGTTTTCCGAGCTTGGTATGGGCGGCTCCGTACACGATACCCATGCCGCCTTCGGCGATCTTGTGAGTGATGCGATATTTGTTGTCGAGAACAGAGCCGACGCTCGTAAACGCGGGGCGTTTGTTTTCGAGAGGCAGATCCACTTCGGAAGCGTCTTCAAAGCGTTGGATGCGGTTAAAGATCGAATCATCATTGGGGGGTCGAAGGCCGCTCAAGCTATTGATCGACATCGACATCGAAGAATCGCTGCTTGGGGGAGGCGAAAAGTCTTCGGGGTTGGAAGACAGAGAAGCCGACTCGTCTTCGAGTTCTTTGAGATCGGCAAGGTGGTTGGGTTTCGATGAAGACGAGCGAAACTCCACAGGCAAAATGTCGGGTGGGGCATCGCTGTTTTGGTTGTCTTTCCACGCAGCGATGGAGTCTTTGGTGTTCATGGATGGCGTGGATGCTCCGTTGGTTGGGGGAGAGGCGGCGTTCTCCGCAGAAGAAGACAGCGCGGTACGCTCAGCAGCCTCTTCGCTGGATGGACTGACTTCGCTTTTGATTTGGTTTGCTTTGCCTTCTTTTTCGTTCATCGCAGATGCCTTTTGTGATGGGCGTGGAGTCCGAGCAAGACCGAATCCTCGGGTTCCTATCGCAACATGCCTTGTCGCATCCCTCGCATTGTATTCTCAAACTGTGATGCGGGTCAACAATACCGTTTCAACAGTCTGCTTGTTTGCATGATGCTTCTTCCCCAAAGAAAATAAAACCGACCACCACAAACGGCTGCGTATTTTTGGATGAAAAGCCTATTTTTTATTTCAAATAGGTTATTTTATTTCAATTGGGTTCAGGGAGTAAAAGAAAAAACAATGTAAAGGAAAAATAGCTGAGGCGGGGATAGAAAAAACATAAGATCTTTCAGGCAGGAAGAAGCCAATCAAGCAGCTTAAAGACGATCGCCAACAGCAGCAAACCGTGCAAGCCGACAAACAGCGCATACGCCAAACGAGGCGAGCGATCAATAAAGTGAAGCACCGAAAAAACAGTACGTTTCATCAGCGTGGTCGGGCATTGGATGGGGAAATAACCGCTATGGATTTTTGCAAGAGCGTCCAACATCTCTTTGGCCGACTGAAAGCGTTCCTCGGGGTGCTTGCGCATCCCCTTTGAGAGGAAATGCGCCACTTCGATCGGGGTGTTGGGCTGTGCTGGATGGCGCAGGACAAACACCGAACGCGGTTCTTCTTTGGCGACGGCAAAAAGGATCTCAAAGAGGCTTTCTTTGTTGCCGAGATAGTGTTGAAGGGAAAGGAATTCGTAGAAGACCACGCACAAGCTGTACAGATCGCTGCGTGTATCGATGCGATCGTTGAGTCCAAGCGCTTGCTCGGGGGACATATACATCGGCGTGCCGATCAATCGGTTGTTTTGGGTTTGGAGATGTAGCTGTTCGGAAAGATGCTTGCGATCTTGTTCGAGCGCATGGGCAAGTTCATCCATTGAGTCAGATGTCGCCGATGTCGCCGATGTCGCCGATGTCTGCGATGTCTGCGATGTCTGCGATGCCTGCGATGCCTGCGATGCCTGCGATGCCTGCGATGTCTGCGATGTCTGCGATGTCTGCGATGTCTGCGATGCCTGCGATGTCTGCGATACCTGCGCTGCTTGTGATGTTAAGGATGCTGTGTTCGATGGGGCGGACGAGTTGATGCGTTTGGCGATGCCCCAGTCCATGACAAGGACTTCAAAGTGGGGGCCGATCATGATGTTGGCGGGTTTGAGGTCACGGTGCAAGATGCCCTGAGCATGGGCAAAATCGATGGCTTTGAGGATATCGATCAAGATCTGGAGGCGTTGCGTGAGCGGAAAACGGGCATGATAGGCGGGATCGCCCGAACGGAGTTTGTCGATGATATCTTCGAGGGTTTCGCCTTGGACGTACTTCATCACAAAGTAGTAGCATCCGTCTTTATCGAGGCCGACATCGTGGATTGGGACGATATTTGGATGTTCCAATTGTCCGACGATACGGACTTCTTCGGCAAAGCGAACGACGGGTGCGGTGGTGTGGAGTTCGGACTTTAGGCGCTTGATCGCGACCATGCGTTGGATGTCTTTGTCGAAGGCGAGGTCGACTTCTCCCATCGCGCCGCTGCCAAGCGAACGCTTGCTTTGGTAGCGTTCTTGTCCGTCGATCACCAGTTGAGGCGCTGCTGAATCAGACGACTTTTGTAAGCGCGGAAGGATGGTGGTTCGGAGTCCTTGTAGTCGGATCTGCTGTAGTTCTACCGAAGATGTACGGATGCCAAGACTGTAAATTCCCGAGGGTGCGGGAGATCGCGTTGCCAAGGAAAGATCGCCTTCGCTGTCGAAAGGGGAGTGAGATTGGCTCGTTGCCCTTGCATCGTCTGCGAAGGTTCTCTCAGCCTCGGCAGACAGGGCATTTGCAGCCTCGGCAGACAGGGCGTTTGCGGAGTCGCAAGCAAGGACATTTGCAGAGTCGGCAAAGAGGTAGGCAAAGGGATCAAGGGCGGGGTTGTCGTCAAGGGAAGTCGCAAAACCGAGGGCAGGAGACCCCAAAGATGCGGTCTGTTGGGCGGATTCTTGTTTGGTCATTACGCACTCCCGACAACAAAAGAAAGAAGGTATCGG
Organism: Myxococcota bacterium; assembly: GCA_023150835.1. Taxonomy (GTDB): domain Bacteria; phylum Myxococcota_C; class UBA6777; order UBA6777; family UBA6777; genus JAKLKB01. Next base: position 5,480 of record JAKLKB010000161.1, read on the forward strand.
AAAACGTACCTAAGATGCACAAAACACGAATCCGTTGCTGCTCGGAAAAAGATAGCCGTGAAATTGTTGCAAAAAAGCCGTGTTCGCAGCACTTCAAGCGGCAGGGATATTTGTTTGAGAAACGAACACTCAGAGGGTGTTTGCGAAAAAGGTTTGCTATGGAGAGAAGGTGGTTGGATCCGCGATGTTCTGACCCCTCACTTCTTGGGCAGCCACAGGGGGCTGCCCCTACGTTTTACGATAACTCAACGAGCGGATCTCGTATAAGAGGGTGTCTAAAGCAGCGATATCTGTTGGAAGCGTACACATACGGGAGCGATCCGTAGCCAAAAAAGCCGTGTTCGCAAGCGTTCAAGCGAGAGAGCTGTTGGCTTTGAAAAACGCTGGCTAGACTATTCGGTGTTTCCACCTTAACAAGGCGCGTATGGGGTAGCCCCCCCCACAACACAAGCCCAACTGCGCTCGGTAGAAGCTCAAAAACCGTTAACAGGTACACGCAACTGGAGATCGGCGTATGGCAAAGAAAACGGCTTGACTTTCCATTGCCTGAGGCGCCAACACAAACACCAGTACAGCTTTGCGTTGGCTTTGATGTGGGCGGGGCTGGTATGGCGGCGGATACCGACCTTGCCATCGGGGTACAAGCGCAAAGCAAGAGATAACGCCCCCAATGACGATGGGAATTGCAGCTTACGAAAACACGGAACCAAGCGCTTTTTGTGTTCTTCGATCTGCTTTCCGATCTCGATCGCTCCTGCAAGATCCGTCATCCCCCATTCGGCAGGGATCGAGAGCCAACCTTTCTTACGCGAGATTTGATGCAACAAGGATCGTAAAGCACCGATATGCCGATCGATAGAGCGTCCACGCGGTTGTTCAAACAATTGCCCGTCACGAAACAGCACCCACTCGCCTTTGTGAACCGCTGCAAACGTAGCCTCTTCGGGTGTTTTCATTGCACGCAACAAGAAGCGATCGTGAGGCCCCCAAAAAGAAACCTGCACCAACGATCGCTCTGGATCGAAACCCAAAGACCCGCTACAACGGTCCTCTTCACGTTCCGCATGACCCGCTCCACCACCCGATCGGTTTTTTTGAGATCCCTTTACGAGCGCGGGTTTGTTTTTTGCTGTGTCTGCCTTGGCTGACGGTGCTTCTTCACGACAGCGCGTTTTTTGCAGCCCCCAAAAAGCCCCCAACACCGCGTGGATCTCTTTGGTATCGATCAGCATCACTTCCGTCTCTTGTTCCTTTGGTTGGCGCGACACCCACCACTCTTTACCCTGCCTTATGATCGTAAAGATCTGCTGCGCTTTGCCTTGCCCCCAAACCACTTGTATCCGTTGCGTCCCCTCCAGATCCACACGCAAGGTTCCTGCTTGATGAGAAGAAACTTGCGGAAGCAAGGCCAGAACCGAAGTCCGCAACAGCTCTGCCTTCGACAATCGCGGCAAAGAGGGTTCAGGCGCGATACTTGGCTGGCACCCCAACAACAACAACCCCATCCCACACAAACCTCGTATCATCCGAGACTTCGCTTTGCGCATCTTGCTTGCTCCCTACTCTTGACAAAACACTCGCCGACCCATTCCTGAACCTGCTATCCACAACTTCTTTTTCAACAAAACACCCGTCCATTCGGGCCTTTCCCACCCTACCACGCCCACACACAAAGGCAAAAAATCCTCCTCACGTTGCCAAAAAGGCCAACGCTCCGCCATACTCGCTGCGTTCCAAAGAGATGCGGCGAACATCAAGGGTTCGTTGCTTCAAACCACCGATACACAAGGGCTTTGCTTATGCCGATGTCGCTCGTCTTGTGGCTTTCCGAACAGATATCACTTCTCAAACAACTCCCCCGCACAGGTTGGTTGCATCGCGGTGTGCCACAACCTGAATCCGTTGCATCCCACAGTTACGGCGTGATCTTTTGGACATGGTGGTTGGTGTATCGCGCTCAACAACGCGGGGTATCGCCTTTGCCTGACCTCCAAACAGCCCTATTGCTCGCCCTGTTGCACGATCTCCCCGAAGCTGGAACGGGTGACTTGGTGCCTCGCCAACGCCGCCTGCTTTTTGGTGATGACAAAAACACCCGAAACAACGCCATCCGCACCGCCGAAGCCCGCTTTTGGCAAGAAGCGCCCTCCCCTCCAAATTCTCCACCCATCCCCACCCACCCACTCTCCCTTTCCGAACAAGATGCCCACTCAGCCGCTTCGGAATCTTCACGCTCTCCCATCTCCGAGCAAGATGCCCACTCGACCGCTTCGGAATCTTCACGCTCTCCCATCTCCGAGCAAGATGCCCACTCGACCGCTTCGGAATCTTCACGCTCTCCCATCTCCGAGCAAGATGCCTACTCGACCGCTTCGGAATCTTCACGCTCTCCCACCCTCGAACGCGATCTCGCTCAATTCATCGACAACGCCCACCAACGCTGGCAAACACTTCAAAACACCGAAACACCCGAGTCTCGCATCGTCAAACAAGCCGACAAATTGGATTGCTTGCTCCAAGCCTTGTTCTACTACCAAAAAGGCTACCCCCAAGCCCAAGACTTCGCCCGTTTGATCGATGACGCCGCTGGAGACGACGACGAACTCCGCACACAACTCCACCAAGCTTGGCATCACTCCCTCTAGCCCCGCCTCTTCCGTCTCTTCCGTCTCTTCCGTCTCTTCCGTCTCTTCCGTCTCTTCCGTCTCTTCCGTCTCTTCTGTCTCTTCTGTCTCTTCCGTCTCTTCTGTCTCTTCTGTCTCTTCCGTCTCTTCCGTCTCTTCCGCCTCTTCCGCCTCTTCCGCCTCTTCCGTCTCTTCCGCCTCTTCCGTCTCTTCCGTCTCTTCCGTCTCTTCCGTCTCTTCCGCCTCTTTCGTCTCTTTCGTCTCTTCCGTCTCTTCCGTCTCTTCCGTCTCTTCCGTCTCTTCCGTCTCTTCCGTCTCTTCCGCCTCTTTCGTCTCTTTCGTCTCTTCTTTCCGTGTTTTCCGTGTTTTCCGTGGACTCTTCTTGTGGATCAAAGACGCTTTGGGATATCCTGCGAGGTGTATGCGTCCAACCTACCGTTTTCTCCCCAACAAGCCCGCATACGCTGTTGTCCCCAAACCTGCGCTTGGTACGGCGCGAAGGAGGTTCTTTTGAGTCGCCTTACAACTGTTTCCTTGGTGTTTGCTACGTTTCTTTTGGCTCCTTCTGCGTGGGGATGGGATTATCGCCCGGATCCACGCGATCCACAAAATTGCATGATGCGTTGCCGTCAAGCCTGCCAAACCCACTACACCCGCCAATGTCAAACACGCACCGTTTGGCGTACCGAGTGCCGTGACTACGTCAATTGGCAGACCCAATGCCGCGATTACACCCGTTGGCAGACCCAATGCCGTGATTACACCACGTGGCAAACACAATGCCGCAACTACCGCACTCTCCAAACGCGATGCGCCCAATATCCCGCCGTCCGCCAACGCTGCCTTCGGATCGGTTGGCACACCGCCTTTTGCCGCAACTATCACCATATGCGTACACAATGCCGCGAGTACGTCACCCTTCAACGTCGCTGCACACAAGTCCCGCAACAAAGCCGCCGCTGCGCCAGCGTACCCCAACGCTATCAACATTGCACTCGCGTCCCCCAACGCCACCGCCGCTGCGCCAACGTACCCCAACAACAACAGATCTGCTTTAACGTCCCCAAAACCTACTGCAACAACCAGTGCCAAACCCGTTGCCAACAACCCGCTCCCCCTCCCGTCTCTCCCGCCCCCGCCATCCACCCACGATGCGCCAAATTCTACCACCGTTGGCAAAGATACCGCCACCGCTACGTCGACTCGGGACACCCCAAACATCGCCGCAAAGCCAAGAAAAACAAACGTCGCTACTTCCGCTGCCTTGAATGGGTGCGCAACAACCCCAACGACGAAGGCGACGATTTTTAATCTCCAAAAACCCCACCAAAATCGATCTGAATCTTTGCACCCTCCTTCCGTCTGAGTAGCCGCTGGCCTTCATCCTTGACCCCCCCCCACGCATCGGCCACACCCTATCCCCTACACATAAAGGAGACTCATCCATGCACAAGATATCTTCGGTTGCCCTCTTTGTCGGACTTACAGCACTTTGCGTATCCGATGCCTACGCACAACAGTTCAACCCACCCCGCCCTTCGACGAACATCAACGTGCGCCGTGTCGCCCAACAAGCCCAAAACTACCGTTCCGAAGCAAACCGCCTTGATTCGACCTGCAACAGCACCCAACGCATCGCCAATCGATACCAACAAGACGCCCGTCGCTTCGCCTTATCCGCACAACGAACGCCCAAAGTCCGCGCCCACTACAAACGCCTCGAAGTCCAAAGCTACCAACTCGCTCAACGCTATCAACGCTTGCTCACCGTCTGCCGCCAACAACAAGTCCGACTCCGCCAAGCCGCCTCACAGATCACCCAAAGACCCAATCTCGTCCCCCAAAAAGAACGAGAGATCGGCAACACTCGCCGCCACTTCGACGAACAACTGCGCCAAGCCTTCCAACAACGCAACCAGTTCACCCAGATCTCCCGCTCGACGCTCGATCAAATCCAACGCGAAACCACGCGTGGTTTCCATATCCCCGGCTCTCCCATCCCCTCATCTCGCCAACCTGCACCCCGCCCCGGTACTCCCCCTAGCCACACAGGTTTCGGCAAGCCTTCCTCCCCAAACACCGGCATCCGCGCCGTCAAGATCGAAAGCTTCTCGATCTCTCGCCTTGATATCAACGCACCTTCCTCTTATCAAAGCCGACTCAGTGGTCAGATCCGCAGCCAAGAAAGCGTGCTGCGCCGCTGTTATCAAAACGAATTAAGCGCCCTAAAATCCGCGACATCGGGTCAGTTTGCCTTTTCCTTCCAACTCCGACCCGACGGACGCACCACCTCCAACCGTATCGTGCGTTGGCCCTCCGAAAGCTTCCGCGCTGCTGTCTGTATGCGCAATATCCTCAACAACACCACCTTCCCACTCCCCCCCAATAGCGCCGTCGTGGTCGGCATGGAGATCTTCGTCCGTACATCCAACTAATACGATATCCGAGTGATCTGTGATCGAAGGAGAGCGCGTAGACGCCCGATTGTTGGGCAGCCACACCTGTCTGCCCCTACATTTTTACGATCACGCAACGGGCGGATCTCGCATAAGTTCTGCGATCGAAAAAATCATCGCTTTTGCGGTGTGGGGAGGCATCCCCGGACAGTTCGATAGGATCGGACAGTTCGGTCGGTTTTAAGAGGTGGGGAAGGATTGTTTGTAGGTTTTGTCGAGCAACACTTTTTCGTTGTCGGCCTGAATGAATTCGACGCGGACTTCATCCTTGATGGGATCGAACGTCAAGAAGGTTGCGGTGTTTTCACCATGAAAGAAATCGAATTGTTTGGCGGGGGCCAAGAGGTCGCGGTTTTCGGGCTGGGCTTGGTACACTCCCCACAAGACGCTGGAGTTTCCGCCCGGTCCCGCCAAGATCTCCCATGTCCCGTTCATCGGACCTGACGTATCCACCCGTGTCACCGCGCCCACATGAAAGTCACCGCTGACAAACCACACGTTGCGGATCTTGTTTTGCACGATATGATCAAACAACGCTTTTCGTTGAGTCTTGTAACCTTCCCATCGATCCGCCGCCATCACATCCCAAAGATCGGGGAAATCTGTGATCGGAACGGAGTTCAGCAGCACCTTGAAGTGACAAGGGCTTTTTTGAATGCCCTCTTTCAACCAAGCAAACTGCGCAGCCCCCATATACACCGCATTGTCCGTCCCGTACGTCGTGATATCCCGTTCGGTGCGGCAGTCCAACAAGAAGATCTCCGCCACGTCGCCCCAACGGTAGCTCCGCCACAAACGCTTGTTGTCTGCGGGATCTTGGGCCACATGCTCAAAATAAGCCGCACGCGCCGTATCAAAAAAGATCGGCGTTTTTCCTTTGTAAAGCTCGTTGTTGTCGGTGTATTCGTGATCATCCCACACCGCATACGTGCCTGTACTCGAAAAAATCTCTGGATAACCCGGCAATTTCAACGTCCGACGCCACTTTGCGCGAAACTCTTCTTTGGTGTTGGCCCCATCGTTGTAAGACATATCGCCGAGGTGACAAAAGATATCGGCTTTGCGCTTCGCCATGATGTTGAGCGCAGGGAAGCTTTGATATTTTCCTGCATTCGTGCAAGCGGTGGCGGCCATCACAAGGGGCTGCAAACAACCTTCTGGAAAAGCTGTGCGAAAACGCCCGATCCGTGTGCGATCCGAAAAAGCATCGCTTGTGCCCGAAAAAAACGCATAAAAGTATTCTTGGTTGGGGACGAGATCTTTGACCGCTTGATGGAGATACCCTTCTTTCGGGGTCACACTTTGCTCAAAGACCAGCCACACCGAACCTGCTTTTTGGGAGGCTCGCCACACCCGCAGCGTCCGAGGTTGATCATCGCCTGCAAAGGTCCACAGCAGCGCCCCTTGCATCGTCACGCTGCCCGCTTGCACACCAAAAATGTATCGTGCGTTGTCTTCTTTGATGGTCTCTGGAGCGAAGCTGATCTCTTTGGCCTTGTCTTGGGTCGGATCGGTCTTGCACTTGGCTTGGGCTTGGCGGATGCGTTCTTCTTCGAGGCGGCGCTTTTCTTCTTCTTCTTTGCGCTTGACGTCTTCGGGATTGACGCACGCCACCCCCAAAGACAACGCCACCGCAGAAGCCGCGCCCATCCTCAAAAAGTCCCGCCGACTCAGATCTCGCCGCTCACTTTCCGTTTCCCTTCTGGCACCCTCCACCAACGCCTCTTCGGGATTTGTTGGGTTTGATGCGAGCGATTCATGCGCATTCGCAGGCATTTTCGCCACGCTCTTGTTTTTGCGATTGTTTTTTTTCTCAGCCATCAACTTCTCCCCTTGCAAACAAGCGACATCCGCCGCTTCAAACCAAAAGCATAAACTTGTGCGGTGAGGGATGCAACAAAGGCACTAATCTTTTTCGTTTTTACTGCGGGATCGAAGCTGCAAACGGCCCGCAGGTGACATCCTGATCTGCCCCGAGTTAAAGCGCGGCATCCGCTTTGGATCGCAGTTTGGGCCAAAGCCTTCGGCGCTAAAGTTGTACTCCAAGGACCCCCGTAAATCTTGTTTTTTGGCGACGATGCGCAAACGATGCTCGCCTGCTCGCGAAGGGGAGCAGTAAGACAACAGATAAAACTTTCCAGCAGAAGACTCGATGTATTGGGCGATCTGCTCAAAGGCAGCCTTGATCGAGGCGAGATCTTCGGCTTTGATATAGCCCGTTCGACCGATGCGTGCGAGGTGAGCTTCGGATATCTCGGGTCCCATGCCGATCGCAAAGATGTTGAGATTGGAACCGGAGACAGCGCGCAACATCTCTTCTTCCGTCACACGGTGAGCGCGATCTGTTCCGTCGGAAAACACCACCAACGTCCCAAAGCGCAACGGCTGCTTGGCGCGGCTGATCTGTTTGTTGAGTTCGTCGATCGCATTGAGCACAGCCCCGTTGAGGTTGGTCGATGGATCACGCGGTTTGCGCCGACTGAGCGAGCGCACACCGCTCAATGCAGCCCCTCGACTGGCTGTAAAACTCACACCACGCACAAGCTCTTTGGCTCCATCAAATCCAAAGATCCCGATCTTGTGCTCGTTGGACATCCGCTCGATAAACGCAGACGCCGCACTTCCCAGCTTTTCCGACGCCCCCGACTCCGTGATACTCGCCGAAAGATCCAACAGCAACAACACATAATGCGCCACCGCAACTTGCGGGTTGAGGATCGTTTGTTTGCTTTCATAAGGTGAGATCAACTGATCGTCTTCGTAGATATCAAAGGATTTTTCGTCGAGCTTTGCCACAGGTTGTTGGTTGGTCGTCTCTACTGAAAAATACAACGCGACGTTGCTCGGCTTTTCGACACTTGCGTTGTGCAACTCCAGACGCAAGCTCACACAGGCACTCATCGCCAAGCACATCCCCAATCCCAACCACCATCGGCCCATCTTCCGCTGTCTTCGCAAGGCTTGCTTTGCCATCTCTCGCACCTTTCTCTTCGTCTTCCACATCAGCGCGCCAACACAGGCGGCGCGATCACAGCGCCTTCGTCAAACAAACCTCATCCCGCTGCCAAACAAGCCCATCCACTCGATGTTTTCGTCTTTGTTGTATCGGACCAAGGCAGAGAACGCCTTGTCAACATACACGATCCGCTTGCGTTTGCGTAAGCTCCACACAAAAAAGCAGGGCGCGATCTTGGAGATCGTTGATCTTTGCCTTGACGAATCTGTATGACGCTGGTACATTTGCGAGCCTTGCGCTGAGGGAGTTCTCTATGCTCTCCCAAGTCAATTTAACTTTTTTCAATGGAATCAACCCATTGTCACACATTCAACGAGAACATCTCTACGATCCAAACAAGGAGAGACCATGACCAACGAAAGAATGATGGAAGAAGAACAAGACGATATGGACGATGAGCGTGGTGGACGGGGTGGCTTTTCATCCCGCGCCCCCGGGATGCGTCGTGGTGGTTTCCGCAAACGCGTCCGCCGTATCCGTGGCCCCATCGATTACAAAGATGTTGAATTCTTGTCCCAATTTATTACCGACCAAGGCAAGATCATGCCCCGCCGCCTCACCCGCGTCTCGGCCAAAGATCAACGCACCATCTGCGCAGCCATCAAACGCGCCCGCATGATCGGCCTTCTCCCCTACGCACGCCGCTAGTCTCCCCCCAAACTGCCGCCGTAAAGAAAAAGGCCCTCGCCGCCTTCTCCTCTACGCACACCGCGAATCTCCCTCTCCCACCACACGACCGACTCTCCTCCCTCTGCCATGCCACTCGATCCACATCCGCATCCACAACATCCGTAATCGAGCGATTTCGGGCCAACCTCCCCTACAGGTGGTGGCATTTCGCATCCACAACATCCGTAATCGAGCGATTTCGGGCCAACCTCCCCTACAAGTGGTAGCATTTCGCATCCACGACATCCGCAATCGAGCGATTTCGGGCCAACCTCCCCTACAGGTGGTAGCATTTCGCATCCACGACATCCGCAATCGAGCGATTTCGGGCCAACCTCCCCTACAGGTGGTGGCATTTCGCATCCACGACATCCGCAATCGAGCGATTTCGGGCCAACCTCCCCTACAGGTGGTGGCATTTCGCATACGTGGTGTGTGGGAGTGAGCCGATTTCGGGCCTGTGGTCTTCACACGGCGATGCGTCAGCGTGGTGAGGGAGGGGAGAGTTTTGGATCGCGGAGGCGTTTGAGCAAGATCAGGGTGCAATCGTCTTGGGCAGGGAGAGGACCACGAAAGCGGGCGGCGGAGAGGAAGACTTGGGCGAGGATCGCTTCGGCGGGGAGTTGGTGATAGGCTTGGAGGAGAGCCTCAAGCCGTTCGATGTCGAACTGGTGGCCCGTCTGATCGGCAGTTTCGGTGATACCGTCGGTGTAAAGCAAGAGACAATCGTGAGGAAGAAGCTCGCCTTCGGCGTCTTGGTAGTGGGGTTTGAGTCTTGCCCAACGGCTCATACCGAGGGGGGAACCTTTGGCTTTGAGGCGTTGCACGCGATTTGTTTCGGCGTGAAGATGCAGCAGAGGCTCGTGGCCGGCGCTGGCAAATACAAACTGTCCGCTGTGCATATCAAGGATCACGAGCAGCATCGTGACAAACATACGGGGGAGCATATCTTCGGAGACGAGTTGATTGACTTGTTGGAGGACTTGGGCGGGAGAAGAAGCAGATTGAAGCGAGGCGCGCAGGACGCTCCGAGTCATCGCCATGATCAGCCCCGAAGACACGCCATGCCCCGACACATCGGCCACCACCAAAGCGATCCGATGCTCATCAAGCATCAGATAATCGAAGTAATCTCCACCGACTTGTTCCATCGCCATGCTTTCGCCGACCAATTGGAAGTTCAAAAGCTGCGGGATCTCCTTGGGAAACAGAGAGCGTTGGATCTGTTGGGCGAGACGGATATCTTGTTCAAAGCGTTCTTTTTCAAGGGCGATCTGCAACAGGCGGGCATTTTCGATCGCAGAAGCGGCTTGGTTGGCAAAAGCGGTGAAAAAGTCGAGATCTTGTTTGGTAAAGCTCGAAGAGGTCGGGCGATGGCTGTCTGCATACAAGACCCCCAAGACACCGTTGGCGGTCTTTAAGGGGGTGCAGATACAGGTGCGGATCGCTTGGCCGAGAACGCTGCGCGCTCCATCAAGCCAGTCTTCGCGCTGTGCGTCTTGGGTCAGGACGGCCTTTTCATCGCGCAAGACACGCGCAACGATCGTCGAACTGAGTGCCACAGAGTCCGTCGGTCCGTTGCGATCGCGGAAAGCAGACCAATGAAAGGCGTTGCTTCGGGACTCCGCTTGTGCATAACGTTCGGCAGCTTCGGAAGGTGGGATCTGTGGGGCGAGGATCAACAACGCCGCACGATCGATCTCCATCGTATCGAAGAGCAGTTCCAAGACATGCTGGACTTTTTTCTCGATGGCCTCGGGCTTTGAGAGCGATTTGCTCACAGCAAGCAAGATCTCTAACATCCGCTCTTGGGGCGAACGTGTATCCGCCGAAACACGCGGTGGAACGGGAACACCCGGACGCGACAGAGAAGCCGATGGCATCGGCCCGATCGCGCCCCATCGCGTGCTGCCGATCAAGGTTCGTACATCATCCGTCAAAGGGCGAACGTCTTGACTCGCCAAGACGATCGCCCCACCACTCGCACTATCCGAGGATCTTGGAGAGGGCGCGCTCGGGGCGCTTGTTTGTGGCGACAAGGTTGTCAGTCCGATCCGATCGCCATGTTTGAGTGTGGCTTCTTGGGCAGGCAGATCATTCACCCGCACATTGCCCTCCAAGGTCCGTAAGCACACCTCGCCCTCTTGCACACGCAACTCAAGATGTCTTGGCGCGATCCCTTCAAACGGCAAGACGATATCGTTTGTCTCGGCCTGCCCCACCGACACGATCGCACTTTCAAGTCGAAAGACGCGCCCCGCAAACGGGCCATGCTCCGCCAAAAGGCGCGTCATCGGGCGTCCGTCTGGGCCACGTTGCTGAATGAATACAAACATCGGACTGTCCTTGATGGAGTGGCGCAGTACGCCAAGCAAAAACCACAACGCCCACGAACAACCGCAGCTTCGAGAGACAAAGCCACATCCCGCCTGCTAAAAGGGCGTGCCGTCGGCCTTGGTCCCGGGCGAATAGGCCCCCACAGCGCCCGTCATCGTGCTGTGTTGTGTGCAGGTTGCGGGGGTGAGATCAGGGGAGCGGTTCACCGATTGATCATTTGCACCGTTGCAAGGGGCTGCGGCGGTGTAGGCAAAGGAATCGATCGTGATCCCTGTGGCGTTTTGGAGGTTCACCGTAGCCCCGCTGTTGGACAAGACGAGTGCGATGCTGGCGACGTAGACAAGGGCGTTTCCAAAGTTGGAATGTGGCATCCCTGTGTTGACTTGGGGGTCAGCCGCCATCCCGCCGCTAAAGATTACGATGGCTTTGCCGCTCGCCATAGCGAGTCCTTTGGGGAAGGTGTGTTTGAGCGTTGTACCCACAAGCAGTTTGACGCCCGATAGATCGAGCGTTTTTCCGCTGACATTCACGATCTCCACAAACTCATCTTGTGTGGAACTGATCGTACCGTCTTTGTTGACATCGCTGGTGGTCGAAGGATCGGCCAAGACTTCGTTGATCAGGATATCGCCCGCAGCAGGGAGAGCACCGACGGGTTCGGGGGTCACTTCGGGTTGGGGTTCAGGCTGAGGTTCGTTTCCACCGTCTGCGGGCGGCTCAGCGATCGGCTCGGCGATCGGCTCGGGATCAGGATCGGAAAACAAGCGGCCATCGATCCGCGTCCCGGGTGAAAACAACGTACCGCTGGCGACCTCGGAATGTTTCGCACAGGCCCCCTTGGTTTCGGGGAAAAGCGTCACCGATTGATTGATATCATCGCCCACATTGCAGGAGGTCGATGCACCGTAAGCAAAAGAGGCGATCGAAGTTCCTGTGCCATCCTTCAAAGCGATCACCGCACCACCGTTGGTCAAAGGAATCGATGCGGTAAAGACCATCGCTCCGCTGAATTTGGGGTGCGGCATCCCTGTATTGATCTGGTTATCGCCCACCATCCCGCCGCCAAAGATCACCACAACGCCACGTGGCTCGATCGCGATCCCCGCAGGGAAAGTAAACTTATCACTACCACTCACGGTCAACACAATGCCCGATAAATCGAGCTTTTGTGCAGAGATGTTCACGATCTCCACAAATTCGTCTTGGGTCGCGCTGGTTGTGCCGTCTTTGTTGGCGTCTCCTGTTGTGCCTGTGGGAGGATCGAACAGGACTTCGTTGATCACAAGATCGCCCGCTGCTGGTTTCGGAAGCAGCGGTTGTTCCGAAGAAGGCTCGCCACCATCCGTCATCTCAGAGCTGGTCTCGACTGGAGGATCTTTAAACAACGTACCGTCTGCGCGGGTGCCCGGGGAAAACAACAAGCCCGACGAAGAAGCGCGGGTGTGACGAGTGCAAAGACCTGCGGGCGCTTCGGGAGAGCGGGTCAACGATTGGTTGACCGCAGTTCCACTCAAACAGTCGCCTTGACCGTACGCAAAGGTGTCTAGCTCCTGCCCGTTTGCATCAAACAGCCCCAACGTTCGGGGATCTGTCACCAACCCCGATGAGGCGCGATAGACCAACGCACCGCTGAACTTTGAATGGCCTTTGCCTGTGCCGACTTCGTTATCGCCTGTCATTCCGCCACCAAAGATCACAAGGGCTGTCCGTGCAGGAAGCACCGCCGACGGAAGTGTAAACAGAACAGCATCGTTGACCTTCAACACAACGCCCGTCACATCGAGCGATTTGTCTGTGTGGTTGACGATCTCAACGAAGTCATCTTGGGTGGCATCGCGCTTTCCGTCTTTGTTGGCGTCGCCTGCGAGATCATCGGGCGGATCGAACAAGACTTCGTTGATGAACAGATCGCCTTTGACGGGTTTGTCGGCGGTCGGGGTCTCGGGCGTAGGTTCGGGTAGCACGCCCTCGGGCAAAGGCTCGGTCGGCGTCGTCTCGCTACCTGTTCCGTCTGTGTTGGGCTCGATCGGTGGGATATCGGGATTGTTGGTCTCGCTGCCATCGGGCTTTGTGTCCACAACACACTTGCCTTCAATACAAACTTGCCCACCCGCGCAATCCAACGCTGTACGACAGGTCGGGCCACACCCCACCCCATACAAAAGCCAACCCACCACCCCCAAGATCCCCACAACAGAAAACACACGCGACTGCAAACGAGACATCCTTGCCGGTTTCTCAACACACAAGACGATTCCAAGATTCTTTCCTGTGAGGCCCTCACCGCCGCGCAAAGCTGAGAAACCGCCTCCTTCCTTGATCTTTACGGAGCGACAAAAAGCCCCTAGATACGGGCTGTTGTTTCAGTCTCCAACCATACAGCGCACCGCATCTTCGGTCAAGGCGTATCCAATCAGATAGGAGTAATACGAAATCCGCCCATCGCGTGATCAAACGATGTAGGGGCGCTGCCCCATACGCGCCTTGTGAAGCGGAGGAAAGCCCCCCACCCCGCCCTCCCCCGTGAACAGGGGAGGGAGCGAAAGTCGGAAGCCTCGGGGATTTTGTTTTTTCATGACGCACGCTGTATGCACGAAATGCAGACGCTGC
>JAKLKB010000162.1 GCA_023150835.1 Myxococcota bacterium
CGGGGAGAGTGGGTTCACCGTCGGGGAGAGTGGGTTCACCGTCGGGGAGAGTGGGTTCACCGTCGGGGAGAGTGGGTTCACCGTCGGGGAGAGTGGGTTCACCGTCGGGATTGCTGCCGTCGGGAGTGTTGCCGTCAGGAGTGTTGCCGTCAGGAGTGTTGCCGTCAGGAGTGTTTGTTTTTTGAGTGCATTTTTTTGCTCCTTCCACCATGTTGCAGGTGTAAGTTTTGCCTTTTTTGGCGCAATCACCGTCATTTTGACATTCGTCAGCAGAGCACCCTGAGAAGAAAGGAAGGAAAAGAAAAGCGAGGCATATGCTCAGAAAGAAACGGATACGAACACTCATCTTGGGTTCTCCTTAGTGTTTGTTTGCTGGGAAATCCTGAGAAATCCCACTCAGCACGTTTTGTGTTTGAGGCGACTTAAACGTTTTTTATTTATCGTACCGCTACAAGGGCGACTATAGAGTAAAGAACGAAAGAGCGTCAATGCTTTCTTCTGTTTTTATCAAAGCTTTTTTCTTGCGCTCGTCGAAATGTCGGAGGTAGGCTTTTTTGTAGGGCTGTTGCTCGGATCGAATGATGCGACATTGGGGAGATGTGTGATCGCAACGTCGGTGCGATCACCTGTGACGGCTCTGTGGTTGGGTCACAGGGGGCGGCCCCTACGATTTCCGATCGTGCGATGGGCGGATCTCGTAGGTGTTAGACAAGCATGGAAAGGGTGGATCGGCAAGGCGAAAAGGAGGAGGGGCAGGAGGGGGAAAGGAGGATTAGGGGAGGCAGACGCCCGCGCCACTGTTGCAGGTGGTACCGGTGGGGCAGGTTTGGCCGGCTTGGGAGCAGGGGAAGACGCAGGCTTTTGCGCCTGTGGAGGGGTTGATCTCGATACAGGTCATGGTGCCGCCTGTCGCGCCGTTGCAAGTCGAAGGATCGACGCCGCAATCTTTGGAGCAGACGCCGTTGGACGCACCCGTAAGACCAAGACAGAAGAGACCTTTTTGGCAGCCTTCGGTGGTGGCTTTGGTGGTGGCTTTGGAGCAGATATCGCCGAGGCCGATCGGGCCGATGGGGATTTCAGCAAGGCAAGCATCGCCGAGGTCGGTGCTGCATTCAAGGCCGATGGGGCAGGCTTTGCCGCCAGCACAGTCGGAGAAGCAACCGCCAAAGGTGGTGCCGGTGGAGGATTGGAGGCCGACGCACTTGGTGCCGGTTCCGCAGGTTTTGCCGGGGGTGGTGCAGGTGCCTTCCCAGATCTGGATGCAGATGGCTTTGGTGCCGTTGAGGCCGATACATTGGAGTCCGCCTGCGCAAAGGCCAGCGGTGTCGATCTTATCTTTGGTGGTGTCGAGTTGTTGGCAAGCAGCGTTTTGTTGGAGGGAACCGGCCCAACGGCAAGCACCGCCGCCGCTGTTGAGGGTGAGGCACTCTGCGCTGCCGGGGCAAGTGGAGGTGGGGCCGGGGGTGCATTTTTTAAGGCAGTAGGAGACGGTGCCACCGTTGCCATCGTCGAAGCCAACGCAGACGTCATCGTTGCCGCAACCTTTGACGCCACCGCATTTTTCGAGGGTACCGACGATGGTTTGCTCGATGCAGGTGCCGGTGTTGGGATCGCAAGCGAGGGGTTTGGCAGCGCCACGATCGCAGAGTTTGAGGGGTTCGCTGTTGTCGTTTTCGCGGTTGCAAGGATCGCCGACGTTTTTCTTGATGTCGGGCTTGGTGCATTTTTGGGTGGTGGTGCTGCAATAGAGGTCGACGTTGGGGGTGGTGGTGTCTTCTTTACAGCGGGCTTGGCTTTTGTTTCCGAAGCCGCAGGCTTGGCCTTCGGTGGCGTTGTTGTTGAGGCAAACGCTGACGCTACCGTCTTGGGTGACGACTTCGCAGTTGGTGCGGCCATCGGTGTTTGCGGCGCAGACGGCTTGGTTGTCGGTGCAATCTTGGAAGCAGCGAGCTTCGGTTTGAGTGATGCCAAGGCAGATCAAGCCAGCTTGGCAGGTGCCTGTGGGGCTGCCTTGTATTGGGATGCAGGTGTTGAAAGAGCTGCCTCTGAGGGAGGTTTCAGTGGGTGGGGCTTCGATGGGTGAGGCTTCGATGGAGGTTTCGATGGGTGGGGCTTCGATGGAGGCTTTATCGTCCGATGGAAGGGCTTCATCGTCAGGATGGGTGGTGTTTTTATCAATATGGGCGGCTTCGCCGTCGGGAGGTGCTTCGCCGTCGGAGGGAGTGTCGGAGGAGCGGGTCGTGTCTACGCATTTTTTGGCTCCACCCACGAAGCGGCAGGCATAACCTTTTTGTAAGCTCCCGCAATCGCGGTCGTGTTGGCAATCATCGGAAGAACATCCGACGAAGAGGTTTGGGGTGACGACCGCCAAACTTCCGAGAAGAAAAAAGCGCAGTAAGAGGAACATGTTCGTTCTCCCCCGTGTTTTCAGGGTTTCCAACCATTTCGTGGGCAGGTTTCGTGGGTGTTAGATTGGCATGGAAGGGGTGGATCTGCAAGGCGAAAAAAGGGTAGCGGAGGATGAGGGTAGCGGAGGATGAGAGCAGGGGATTAGGGGAGGCAGACGCCCGCGCCACTGTTGCAGGTGGTGCCGGTGGGGCAGGTTTGGCCGGCTTGGGAGCAGGGGAAGACGCAGGCTTTTGCGCCCGAGGAGGGGTTGATCTCGATACAGGTCATGGTGCCGCCTGTAGCGCCGTTGCAAGCCGAAGGATCGACGCCGCAATCTTTGGAGCAGACGCCTTTGGGGGCTTGGGGGAGGCCAAGGCAGAAGAGACCTTTTTGGCAGCCTTCGGTGGCGACTTTGGTGGTGTCGGTGGAGCAGACGCCGCCGAGAGCAACGGGACCGATGGGGGCTTCACCAAGGCAAGCATCGCCGAGGCTGCTGCTGCACTCAAGGCCGGTGGGGCAGGCTTTGCCACCAGCGCAGTCAGAGAAGCAACCGCCAAAGGTGGTGCCGGAGGTGGATTGGAGGCCGACGCACTTGGTGCCGGTTCCGCAGGTTTTACCGGGAGTGGTGCAGGTGCCTTCCCAGATCTGGATGCAGATGGGTTTGGTGCCGTTGAGGCCGATACATTGGAGTCCGCCTGCGCAAAGGCCGGCGGTATCGATCTTGTCTTTGGTGGTGTCGAGTTGTTGGCAAGCCGCGTTTTGCTGGAGGGAACCAGCCCAACGGCAAGCGCCGCCGCCGCTGTTGAGGGTGAGGCACTCAGCGTTG
Organism: Myxococcota bacterium; assembly: GCA_023150835.1. Classification (GTDB taxonomy): domain Bacteria; phylum Myxococcota_C; class UBA6777; order UBA6777; family UBA6777; genus JAKLKB01. The sequence goes on from JAKLKB010000162.1 coordinate 3,215, forward strand.
CCGGGGCAGGTGGAGGTGGGGCCGGGGGTGCATTTTTTGAGGCAGTAGGAGACGGTCGCGCCGTTGCCATCGTCGAAACCGACGCAGACGTCATCGTTGCCGCAGCCTTTGACGCCACCGCATTTTTCGAGGGTGCCGACGATGGTTTGCTCGATGCAGGTGCCGGTGTTGGGATCGCAAGCGAGGGGCTTGGTCGCGCCACGATCACAGAGTTTGAGGGGTTCGCTGTTGTCGTTTTCGCGGTTGCAAGGATCACCGACGTTTTTCTTGATGTCGGGCTTGGTGCATTTTTGGGTGGTGGCGCTGCAATAGAGGTCGACGTTGGGGGTGTTGGCGTCTTCTTTACAGCGGGCTTGGCTTTTGTTTCCGAAGCCGCAGGCTTGGCCTTCGGTGGCGTTGTTGTTGAGGCAAACGCTGACGCTGCCGTCTTGTGTGACGACTTCGCAGTTGGTGCGGCCATCGGTGTTGGCGGCGCAGACGGCTTGGTTGCTGGTGCAATCTTGGAAGCAGCGGGCTTCGGTTTGGGTGATGCCGAGGCAGATCAAGCCAGCTTGGCAGGTGCCTGTGGGGTTGCCTTGTTGTTGGGTGCAGATGTCACCCACGGAACCTGTGCCGACGGGGGTTTCACCGGGGGTTTCGGTGGGTGGGTTTTCGGTGATGACTTCGCCGTCGGGCTTGGGGCCTTCGGTGGTGCCGTCGGGAGTACCGTCGGGGGTACCGTCGGGAGTGCCGTCGGGTTTGGTGCCGTCGGGGGTACCATCGGCGGTGGTGCCATCGGGGCTGCCGTCAGCGACGGTACCGTCGGTGGTGTTGGTAACGCATTTTTTTGCGCCACTGGTGAGTTTGCAGACGAGGTTTGCGCCTTTTTTGGTGCAATCGGCGTTGGTTTGGCACTCATCGGCGCTACAACCCGTGTAGAGGCCGGAGGCGACGACGAGTCCAAACATCGCCGTCAGAAAAAAACGAACAGAACGAGACATACGAGATTCTCCTTTGCTTGGGGTCCATCCAAAGCTCCGAATTTTCTTGCATCGTGAGCTTTGTGGAGGGGTCAGTGTTTGCCACCGAGTTGGGTGATTCAACGCGGGAACGTGTGGAAAGTCAAGTCTTTTTTCGCGTCCCCCCAAGGACAAACATCAGTCCTCGGGGGGGGAGCGAAGGTGTGATGAAAGAGAGACAAGTGATGGTTTAGTTGCAAGCGGTGACGATGCAAGTTTTGTCGATGCAAACGCCGCCACGGGTGGTACATTCTTGTTCTTTGGCGGAGCCGACACAATCGCCGACGTTTCCGATGGAGATCTCGCGGCATTGGCCGTAAGCGCAGGAAGAGGTTTTGCAGCGGAGTCGGTCGGTGACTTGGCAGATCTCGAGGCAGGCTCCACGGCTAGGTTCGCTGGCACTTGCGGGCAAGCAGAGATGTTTGTTGAGTCCGTATTTTTTGCAGTCGACGTTGTCTTTGATGGTTTTGCCATCGACACCGGGGAGGAGTTGACATTCGACTTGGCAAGTGCGTTTTTGGCCGATAAAGGGGGCGCGAGCGCAGATGATGGGTTTGCTGTCTTGTTGTGCGAGACAATCGTCGAAGTCGGGAGCGCCTGTGCTGCCGAGGCAGTTTTCACCGAGTTTTTTGGTCTGTGGGGGGACGACGCGGCAGACGCCGCCGCCGTTGGTGAGGGTGAGGCAGCTTGCGCCTTTGCATTGGGGGTTTTCGATGGCGCCGGGGTCGCAGTTGGGAGAGCAAAGAGGGCCAGCAGTAGAATCGCTGGAGAAGAGGATGCAGATCATGCCATCTTTGCAGGCTTTTCCGGCTTGGTCGCAACGGTCGCCGTAGTCGAGGACTTTTTGGCCGCCTTGATCGATGCAAGCGCCGTCGCCTGTGAGGCCGTTGGCGTTGCTGAGGACGACGCAGCGTTTGCTTGCGCCGTCGGTGCAGATATCGTTGTCCCAGTCGCCGTTGGCGGGTTTACTGGTGCAGGGATCGCATTTTCGGTAGCAAGTAGCGCGGACGCCTGTGTTGAGGCAAACGTAGCCGTCTTTGCAGGAAGCTCCGTTGATGGGGTCAGAGCCACAATCTTGGCCGCCGCCGAGGGTTTTGGGTCGATTGGGTAGGCAAGCGCCGTCATAGGAAACGCCGTTGATGATGGTGGAGCCGGAGAGTTGGACGCAAGCACCTCCGCTGCATTGGTCTTTGTTATTGCCTTCTGCGTCGCTTTTGCAGGTTTGGCAGCGAGAGAGACAGAATGCGCCTGGGTCACCGAAGTTGACGCAGATCAAACCTTCACCACAGCTGGGGCCTGTGTCGCAGCGTTCGCCAGCTTTGGCGATTTTACGGCAGAAGGCAAAGGCGAAGGTAGAGGAGGGTTTTTCGCATTTGTCGCCAGCGCTACACTCGGGGTTGTTGTCCTTGCCTTTGTTTTCGTCGCACTGTTTAACACAGAAAGAAGTGGTTTCGGTGAAGGAAACACAACGAAGCGACTTGGTTTGATCACAGCGCATATTGCTGGTGTTGCAGACTTTTCCGACTTCGGTGACGGAGGCGGGTGGCAAGCAGAGTCCTTCGGTGGCTCCGAAGGCGATGGCGCAGGATTCACCGCCTGCTTTGTCGCAAACGGTGTCCGCATTGTCACGGGTACACTTGCGCTTGCAAGTGCCTTCATCGCAGACAAGGCCAGAGAGGCAGTTGGTTTCGGTGGCTTGGGCGCTACAGACTTCAAAGTTGCAGCGAGGGCCGGGGTCGACTTTGGGGAGGCAGAAGGAGGAGGTGGTGTTGAGGGGGGTGCAGACGGTAGGGCTTTGGCAGTCGAAGAGGTTGGCGCAGCGTTTTCGGCAGAAGCCAGCGGTGCGTTCGATATCGGAGACGATACAGCTAAGGTTTTGTGTAGTGTCACAAAATTCTTGAACGGTGGCGTCGCAAGTTTGGTCAGCCCCTTTGACAAGGCCGCAGATCTTGGATTTTCCTGCGCCTTGGTCGAGGCATTTTTCGTTGCTGCCGCAGTCGGAGTTTTGGGAGCAAGGGGTGTAGCAATAGCCGCGATCTTCGATGCCGTTGACGACACAAGCGAGGCCGAGGTCGCAAGCGGTGACGGTGGAGGTGGTACCTTTGCAAAGAGCGCCTCTACGGAGTCCTTCGGGGTAGCAGATCTTGCGTTTTTGGGCATCTTTGGGGACGTCGGTGCAGAACTCGATGCCGCAGTCGGAGTCGGCGTTGCAGGTGCGTTCACAAAAGCCCGATGTGGGGGGATCAGTGGAGACACAGGTGAGTCCGGTTTGGCAGGCTTTGGTGGCTCCACCGGAGATGGAGCATTGGGCTTTGAGGGGGAGTTTGGTGGCGTCGCAGGCTTTTTTGCCTTGGAATTCTTCGCACTTGACGTTGGAGCCGCAGTCCCCATCGGCGTTGCAGGTTTTGAGGCAGTAGCCGTTTCCGCTCAAGCCGTTGAGGATGCAGACAAGTCCGGGTTGACAGGGCTTGGTTTCGCTGCCGAATTTGCAGAGGCCGCCGAAGGGGATATCGGTGGAGCCTTCGACGATATCTTTGGGATCGGTGGAGGTTTTGCAGCGGTCGATGCCGGTTTTGTCTTTGTAGCAGAAGGCTTGTTTGTTGAGGCCGAGTTCAAGGCAAGAAGCGCCGTTGACGCAGGATTTGGCGGGGGTATCGCCGTTTTTGCAGAGACCACCGATAGCGACGAGCGGGCCGCCCGTGGTGGTTTGTCCGCCGCATCCGTTTTTCAGACAGCCGGGAGGGCAATCGGGGTTGATGTTTTCGGGGGTGGGTTCGGGTTGTGGGCCATCGATGTCTTTTTCGGTGTTGATCTCGCTACCATCGGAGTTGGTTTCGGAGTTGGTTTCGGAGGGATTTTTTTCGATATCGCCTTCAACGGAGCCGTCGTTGTCAGGGACGCATTGTTTGTCGGCGGAGCAGCGTTGACCAGAGGGGCAGGGTTTGCTGTCGTTGCAGAGTTCGTTGGGGCAGCCTTGGAGCCAAGGGGAGGCAGAGAGCAACAAAAGGAGAGAAAGTGGCGCGAGAGCGCGCACAAAGAATCGGTTCATGCCAAAGTCCTATGCTTTTTGGGAAGGAGCGTAAAGACATTCCTTTGTGAAAAGAGACGAACACAATGTTATCTGTGTAGCAGGATCGCGTGAGGGTGATCGTTCAAAGATTGAACCCGCAAACCACGCAACAAGGTACGGCTTGTGATGCGACCGCGCATCGTTAGCACAAGCAAGGGGAGAGCGTCAAGCTTTCGATACGAGCAAAAGGGAAGGCACAGGAAAGGTTAGAGGCCGAGGCTTTGGGTGTAGAGTGTGCGGGCTTCGGAGGGGTCATCGGTGCCGTGGCAGAGGGCGCGGCCATCGGGGAAAAGGTGGAGGGTGAGGTGATGGTGTTGGATGCGGAGGATGTCGGGGTTTGCGCGGATGGAGTCGAAGGCATCGAGGCGTTTGGCAAGGGCGGGGAGATCGAGAGAGAGGGGAGAAGGGGGGCGGATTTGGACGGTGTTTCGCCCACAGAGTCGGAGGGTTTGAGAAGTGGATTGTCCCGAGAGGTAGGGGGTTTGGTGTAGTTGGCAAGTGGGGCATTGTGGGCGGGGTTGGGTGTGTCGGATGGGGAGGAAGCGGTGTTCCCAGAGGTCGACGTGAAGGATGCCACGAAGGCAGTCGTGGGAGTGTTGGGTGAGGATCTTGAGGGCTTCGGTGGATTGGAGTGCGGCGATGGTGGCGACGATGGGTGCGATCACGCCGTTGGTTTCGCAGGTTTGGCGATGTTCGGGATCGAGATGTTGAGGGAAGAGACAGGCAAAGCAGGGGCCTTGGGAGGGGAGGAAGGTGGCGACTTGGCCGTGAGCGCCGACACAAGCGCCGTATATCCAAGGTTTTTGATAAAGTAGACAGGCTTCGTTGAGAAGATAGCGGGTTTCCATATTGTCGGTGCCATCGAGGAGGAGGTCGGCGCGTTGGACGATATCGTGGATGTTGTGGTGATCGAGGTCGAGGGTGAGGGGTTCGGTGTGGATGGTGTGGTTGATCTGTGCGATGCGTTGGGCAGCAGCGAGGGCTTTGGGTATTTCGGCGAGGGTTTGGGCTTCATCGTAGAGGGCTTGGCGTTGGAGGTTGCTCCATGTGAGGATATCGCGATCGATGAGGAGGAGGCGGCCAACGCCAGCGCGGGCGAGTGTTTCGGCTTGGTGACTACCGAGGGCTCCGCATCCGATGATGGCGACGGTGGCTTGTTGGAGTGCGGATTGGCCGAGCGTTCCGATCGAGGGGAAGCGGACTTGGCGGGAGTATCGGTCGTTGGGAGTAAAAGGGTTCATGAAGTGGACTCCTTGGGAGGGAGGGTTGCGCCGAGGTCGAAAGCGGAGTAGGGTGGGGCGATCTGACCCGCAGAGCGGTCTTGTGGGGCGAAGTGAGCGTAGAAGCGACTGTGCAAACGGATGTAGAAGATATCGTGCGAGTTGAAACGTTTCGTGAGAGAGAAGGCCGCCAAATGAGCGATGTGGAGGATGCGGTGATGTCGCGGTTTCCGCGTTATGTTGTGGTGGAAGGTCCGATCGGGGTGGGGAAAACGACCTTGGTGGAGCAGCTGAGGTCGCATCTTGGGGCGCGTGTGATCTTGGAACAATTTGAAGAGAATCCTTTTTTGGCGGATTTTTATCGGGATCGTGCGCGGTATGCGTTTCAAACAGAGCTTTATTTTTTGTTGAGTCGTTTTCGACAGCAAGAAGCGTTTCAGCAAGAAGATCTGTTTCATCAGCATACGGTGAGCGATTATTTTTTTCACAAGTGTCGGTTGTTTGCGAGTATCAATTTAAGCGATCACGAGTTGGCGTTGTTTGATCATATCTATCAGATCTTGCGCCGTTCGATTCCGCAGCCTGATCTGGTGATCCATCTGCATGCGCCTGTGGATATCTTGTCTCAGCGTATCTTGCAGCGTGATCGCAGTTATGAACGCGAGATGGATCTTGCGTATCTTGAGCAGCTTTCGCAACTGTATACCCAAGAGTTGAGCCACGCGCATGATATCCCTGTGCTTTCGTTGGACACGAGCTTTGTGGACTTTCGGCGTTCCGAGAACGTGCAGATCTTGATGGAACAGATCCAATCGGGAAAACGGGGGCGCTTGGAGGTGGGGGGCTTTTTGCTGTCTTGAGCGGCAGAAGAAGCACCTTGCAAGACCGTTGCGATCTGGCGCATGAAGAGGCTTTCTGCTGTCTTGAGCGGTGGTTGGCCTGTTTGGATCTCTGTGGGTGTGTTTGAGCGGTGGTGGGTGTGCTTGACGGCGGCGCGGGGGTCGATTAAAGTCCGCGCCATCTGTGTTTCGCGAGCATCTCGTTGGCCGTCGTATGGCCTTTTGGAGCAGATGCTTGCGTTGTTGTTGCGAAGGAGTCAATACAGGATGTCCAAGAAGCCCTTGAATACGTGGTTTGTGGTGATTGCGCTTCTAGTGATAGGGGTGGCGGGTCGAGTGTTGCCCCATCCACCGAACGTTGCGCCGATCGCGTCGGTGGCATTGTTTGCGGGTTTTTATTTTTCGCATCGTGGGACAGCGGCGTTGTTGGCGTTGTGTGCGATGTTGGTGAGTGATCTGTTTTTGGGTGTGTACGATATCCGCCTTGCAGCGGTGGTGTATGCGGCCTTTGTGTTGCCGGTGGTGTGGGGGCCTTGGTTGCGTGGTGAAGCGCAAGTCCCCGCAGGTCTCGCTTGGCTCAAGCCGTTTGTGGGTGGGTTGCGTGTTCTTGGCGCTGCGCTCGCAGGTTCGGTTGCGTTCTTTGTGTTGAGCAATTTTGCGGTATGGTTGTTTGGCAGCCATTATCCGCACAATGCAGCGGGTTTGGTGGCTTGTTATGTGGCCGCGTTGCCGTTTTTCCATTACACGGTCTTGGGTGATCTGGCCTATACTTCGGTGATCTTTGGCGGTTATGCCTTGGCGAGCGCCGCGTTTCAAACGGAAACTCGCCCGCTGTCTGCGTAATCTCTGTTTTTTTCTGTGGACTTTAGAATAAAAAGCCTTGGGTTCTGTTCCAAGGCTGCACAAAGTTCCCGCTGTGGGAATATTCTTCCTCCCGAGCCGTTTTTGGGGGGTGCTGAGTCTGTCGTTTCCTGTGGGGGTTTCTCTGCTTTGAGCGCTCCAAGATCGTGGCGCAACAGTCAAAAGCGAGAGACCAAATCGAACAAAGGAGATTTCTGATGAAGAACCTGCGCTTTTTGGGCCTGTTTTCGATGTTGTGCTTGTTGGCGCTTCCTGCTGCCGCACAAGCACAGGCGATTTATCTCAAGATCACCGTGAAAAAGGCGATGGTCTGGCCGGTTCGTGACAGTGGCAAGTGCTTTGACCCGTGTTTGGGGAAAAAGTTTAAACTCCCTGCACGCGACAAAAGCCCCGAAGATTTTATGAAATATATGGAAAACGATGAATTCCGCAAAGCTTGTACTTCGCCGAAAGTGGGCGGTTGGACGCCCGATCCGTTGGTGGAGATCAAGATCGGTGAGTACGGCAAATTCACCACCGACAAGAAAGACAACACCTGCCTTCCTGAATGGAATGTGAGCCACATCTTTCGTGTTGCACCCGGCGACAAGTTCAGCCTTGCCGTGTACGACAACGACGGTGCAGCGGGTGTGCAAGCCAAGCGCGATCTGATGGGCCTTTATGAAGCCGGTCAAGTACCCGCTGAGTTGATGAACGGTGGAACGCTGGTGTTGAAACGCTTTGGTCAAGTCGAAGGCGTCGTGCTTTCGGCAGAAAGAGTGGCCGCTCCTGCGCCTGCGGAAGCTGCTTGTTCGGGCGTTTACGAAGCACGCATCGTTGAAGTCGAAGTCGAGTCCACCAAAGCCGATGGCAGGACTTGGGATCGCAACTTTGGCAAATACAAACTGCCTGATCTTGTCGTCGAATTGTCCGTAGGCAACGACAAAGTCACCACCCCCAAAGCCGATAACGTGACTTCTGCCAAATTTGACAACACGAAGATGGACGTTGCTGTCAGTAAAGGTATGTCAGTTCGCATCATGGTCAAGGATATGGACCCCGGCAACAAGTTTGAAGAGATCGGTCAAACAGCCTTTGCCGATGTCTGCGAGCTTTTGAACAAAGCCCAAGACGGCATCTATACGTTTCCTGCCTTTGGTCGTGTCAAGAAAGTCGTTGTGATCTTTCGCAAGATCCGATAATACGAAATCCGCCCGTTGAGTTATCGTAAAGAGGTAGGGGCAGACAGGTGTGGTTGCCCAACAATTGGGCGTCTGCGTACTCTCCTTTGTGTGTACATCGTTCGGATCTCGTACGACTCGGATATCGTATAAGAGCGAAAAAACGAAAGATTGTTCTATCGAGAAAGTGGGGTCGAAAAAGAGACCCACCGTTGGGGGTGGGAGGGCGTGGGATAAACAGAAGAGATCGCGTGTCGGTTGATTCTCAAGTGCGAAGGGAGGGGGGTTTGTAAGATCGTGCCAAACCCTGCGAACAGTTCACCTGTGTGTTTGCCGTAGATAATGCCTGCTTTTCGAGGATCGACGAGATAGCTGTTTGCGGTGGCGCGTTCGATGGCTTGGGGGGGGGCACAGGCCTGTTTCATGCGGTGGTGGGACCAACGGCATCCTTGGGAGCCGTAGCGTTTTTGGCAGGCGGCGTAGCGTGTACGTTGGGCTTGACAATTCGGATTATCGGGGATCTCCGATTGAGCAAGCAAGGGATCGATGTGGACGCTTGGCTTGCTGAGGTGCATATACACGCGCTTGACTTTTCCGTCATAATGGAGGACGGCGATCCTTCCGTTGGTATCGATCTCTTCGACGATACCGATGTGGGTCCACAGATCGTCAAGTAAGCCGTTGCGGTTTTTGTCGTAAGTGTAGTGCCAAAAGACAAGGTCGCCGAGGGCGGGCAGTTGGGCTTTATGGAAGGTTCCAAAAGCATCCACGAAGCGTTTGGTCAACAAGACGCCGTTGGCATCGTGCGGATCAGGGGGGCGCATCACGTCGAGGCGCATATGAGAATAGACACAGCGCACCCATCCCGAGCAGTCTCGCCGCAATCGCATCCCCGCACCGCAGCGGATCCAACGCTTGCCGAGGCCGCTTTGGGCGATCGAGACGATCTGGCGACGCAAGGCCCAAGTCTCCTCGTCAGCAGGACCCGGAGACATCGGTTGTTTGGGAGCTTCAGTAATAGGTTGCGAGGGCGGTGTGATCGAAGCGGAAGGTTGTGACGGAAGGGTTGGGGGAGGTGCTGCGCGGCGTTGGCTTTGATGCGCACAACCCACCAACCAAACAACGCTGAGCAAACAAAGAAGTTGTTTCATGTCTCGGCCCATCCATCAATGAAGACACCACACAGAAGAATCCACCTCGCAGCGGCCTATCAAGATACATTCCAACCAACGAATCTGCCACGCCAAGCCATCCCTCGCAAATTTTGTGCGGAGAGATGGAGCAGATCGCCTCCGATGGATGGAGCAGTGATTATCCACCGAGGGTTGGGCTTGGGGTCTAGGGGGGCGGAGTTGCGCGGAGTTTCATAGAGGAGCGGCGCGGTCGACGAAACTCCCCGCGTTCGTGCGACTGGAAGCGACAGAATGGTTGGTTTGAAAAGCAGTGATCTTCTCGCCCCTCGCGGGGTCAAGGGAGCCGCGCTCTCTTGCGGGGTCTGGGGCAGCGCCCCATACGCGCTAGGTTAAGGTGGAAACACCGGATAGTCTGGCCTGATCGCCGTTTCTTTTTCTACCCCCCCTCAATCCCCCCGTGAACGGGGGGAAGTTGGAACGGGCAGCGTCTGCGTCTCGTGCAAACAGCGTGCGTCATGAAAAAACAAAATCCCCGCTGCTTCCGACTTTCGCTCC
>JAKLKB010000163.1 GCA_023150835.1 Myxococcota bacterium
AGCAGTCCTGTTCTTGGGCAGCCACAGGGGGCTGCCCCTACAGATAATGCGACCGAAGCGTCGGCACGATTTGCTGTAGCAGTCCTGTTCTTGGGCAGCCACAGGGGGCTGCCCCTACAGATGCCGATCACGCCACGAACGGATTTTTTGTGAGGTATCCATCCTCAACGGATCGCTCTTATCGCTCTGGTGAACAACACAAAAGGAATCGCCATGCCACATCCACACTGTTCTGTCGCCCGATTCATCGGCATCCTTGGCGCTTTGAGCGTTGGCTTTGCCTTGGGTTGCCAAGCCCCCACAACCCACCCCATCCCGCCCTCGCGCCCTGCCACCGCCAAGCCCGCTGCATCGACCACACAGTCCGCTGCATCGACCACACAGTCCGCTGCATCGACCACACAGCCCGCTGCATCGACCACACAGCCCGCTGCATCGACCACACAGCCCGCTGCATCGACCACACAGTCCGCTGCATCGACCACACAGCCCGCTGCATCGACCACACAGCCCGCTGCATCGAAGCAAGCGCAGGTCGACGTCCCGATGCCTTCACCGGCCCCTGAGCGGCCTGCAAAATCGCCGAAACAACGATGCCAGCAAGTCGTGCAAAAATACACGCGGTGTATGCAAGCGGCTTATCAGCTTGCGCTTTCTCAGCAAAGCCGCCTCCCTCCGAACGAAGCCGCACGCAGCAAACCTCTGCTCGCTCAGCTTCGCGTCGCCTTACACGATCCAAAACGTGAAGCGCGCTTGCTCAGCGTGTGTTTTCGTACCCCCCCCAACGCAAAATGGTTGCGTTGCATCCTGCAATCCCCCTGCGATCAACTCAATCGCTGCCGAAAAACGCACATCCCCCAAAACTATTGATCGAAGCGGACCCCACAAGCCAATCCTGCGAGCGTCAGGCGACTATTCGAGTTCGACACGCATAAGCTGTTGCCCGACAAAGAACGAGTCGCCGTGTTTAAGGCGATAGGGGGAATTGAGACGATAATAGGTGCCGTTTTTGCTGCCGACGTCTTGGAGAAAATAGCGGGTGCCTTCTTTGTAGACACGAGCGTGGCGTCCTGAGATGTGGCGATCAAAAGGGAAGGAGAGGTCGCATTGCTCGCGTCCAAGCGAAACGCTTGGGTTGGTGGCGTGAAAGATCGAGCCTTGACGCTGGCCTCGAAAGAAATGGGTCAGGCGAAACTGGATCGCTTCGCTTGGTGCGCAGCCGTAAAACTGTGTGCCGTCTTTCATTGCGTCGGGGGGTAAGGTGAGCGCGTCGTATTCTGTGCGTTGATCGAAGCGCATCAATTGCTCGCCTGAGAGAAAGTAGTCCCCATCACGAAGTTCTACAGGTTCCACAAGGCGCAGAAATACCCCGTTGGTGCTGCCTTCATCGCGAAGGTGCAGATGCCCCCCGTCGTAGTAAAGATTCGCATGTTTTGGGGAAAGATAACGATCATCAGGAAACACGATGGTCCCGTACATCCGACCGATCAGGTGCTCTTGGGCATGAAGCTGATAAGATACCCAGTCAAAGCCTTCGCCTTTGATCAAGATAAGCCGCGCTTTCCGCATGAATTTTCCTTTTTATCCAATGTTCGCGCAGGACCTGTCCGAACGTTGAACGCTGCCAAGAGACGCCGATCAAGTCCGAAAGGTCGAGCTTCATGTCTCTATGAAGGGCTGCACAAGCGACTGCACCCCATCGGCGCTCCAGAGGAGGCGGGCTTTTTGGGGAGACAGCACACAACACGCACGACCAAAAAAGAACCGTTGCTTGGTATACACGATCTGCCCTCGACCGCGCAAGCAACAACAACCTTTCTACGTCGTCTCGCACTCTGCCTTTCTGCTCGGGTTCGAAGATTCTCGCCCACCGGAAGAGGGTGGATTCGATCAAGCCGTTGTCGGCTTTTTGTTGCCGAGACGAGGGGCATCCTTTGGTTTGACAGGGTTGATCTTTGGTGCTACTATCCGCGCCTTGTTAGGCGGCATTCTCAAAACAAGAACAAAGCCCCAAACCGTTCGATCCATAACGAAGGTCCATAACCCTCCGCCCGCTGCACACGATGGGGAATTCTGATATGAGTGGTTACTCTCTGCGTTTTATCTCAGGAAAATACCAAGGCAACGAATACCCTCTCAAAAAAGGCGAAGAGGTGGTGATCGGGCGCGGTACGGATATCGCGATCACGCTCGTCGAAGATATGATCTCGCGGCGTCATGCGCGTATCGTGGTGGAGGACGACTACATCATCCTCGAAGATCTCGGCTCCACCAACGGCAGCTTTGTCAACGGAGAGCGCGTACGCAAAGTCCGCATCAAAGAAGGCGACCGCATCTTGCTTGGAACCTCGATCATCAAGCTGGTTTCGGCAGAAGGCGATAACTTCCCAGACACCCCAAGCTCCGCAAGCCAAGCAGGACTCCCCGCTGCCAAGGCCCCCGGTCTTCCTGCCCCCGGTCTTCCTGCCCCCGGTCTTCCTGCCCCCGGTCTTCCTGCCCCCGGTCTTCCCTCTCGCGCAGCCCCGCCTCCATTGTCGATCGGCGGAGGGCAAACCCGAGGCCCCGCAAGTGCCGCAACAATGGCGGCTCCAGCCTTCAACGCAGGCGGGCCAAGCGCCTCCACCATGGCGGCTCCAGCCTTCAATTTGGGCGGACCCAACGCTGCTCCCCCCGCAGGATTTGGCGGTCCCAAACCCACGCTCGCAGCACGGGCCTTTGGTTCGCCTTCTTCCGATGCGATGGCAGCCCCTCCAGCCGGAACCTCCGCAGGTCTCAACGCGCTCAGCCCTGCAGTAGCACGTCAACCCCTCGGAGTTCCGAGCGCACCGCCTTCGCTGTCCTTTGATGCCCCTTCTGCTTCGTTTGGCGCACCCAAACCCGCCTTCACGCCCCCCGCCAAACCTGCGGCTCCCCCCGCGATCGGCTCTCCAGCCGCAGCCCCCGCTCCTGCATTTTTGACCGAAATAGCGGGGTTTCCGCCACTCCCCCCACCAACAGGTCCCGCGATTATGGAAGGCGATCTGCGCGAGATGTCGATGGCGGATCTGTTTGATATCTTTGTCAACAGCCGACGCAACGGCGTGTTGTTGGTACGTGGCGATCTTCATGGAAACCTTCATTTTCGCGATGGCCGCATCGTCTTTGCTGCGCTATCGAGTCCTGTTGCTGTTCCCCCTCAAAAAGCCGCACTGCGCATCGTCGGCTGGAGCCAAGGAACTTACGCTCTCCATCCCCCCGACGATCAATCGATCACCGAATGGATCAACGAAGATCCCCTCGAACTTCTCCAACGCGCCAAACGCCAACAAGACGAACTCAAACGCTACAAAGCCGATCTTCCCCCCAACTTCAAGCGCGTGCGCGTACACCTCCCACTCAAAGCCTATCTTCGGGACTTGCGCCCCGAACAACTCGATACCTTCCAACTCGTCCTTAGCTACGGCAACACAGAAGCTATAGTGCTCGCTTCCGAACACAGCGAACCCGAAACATACCAACACCTCGTCCACCTGTTCCGCCAACAATACATTCAAGCCGCCTAAGCCACGCAACCATTCCCCCAACCCCAAGCACCCCCCAGCACTTCAGGTAGCCTGAACACACGCTTCATCGATCGGAGGGAGCACCTTGATCCGCTTCCATTGGAACCTCACGCTGCTGCAATTCGCTTCTCCCAAATTGGCCGAAGAGATCGACGCACAATGCCCCATCGTACCGCTCTCTCAGCGCACTTTCCACCCCACAAGCCATCTGATCGATGATCAACACGCAGAATCTTTGGCACAAACCCTTGTCGAACGAGGCTACAGCCCACGCGTGGAAAGCGCCTCGCCTTCGGCTTCCACCCCCCGCACCTCCCTCAAACCCCAAACCTAACCGAGACCCGATGCTCACCCCTTCTCCCTTACAGATCGACCTGCTGCGCTGGCTTCACCTGATCCGACAACGCCACCCCAAACTCCTCAAAAGCGGATTCCCCGGGCGGCGCGACTTTGCCCCGCTACAAAAACTTCTCTATTCCTCCCAACACATCGAAGAAGCACGCCTACTCGACGACCACCCTTACTTGCTCTTTCTTTACGAGATCGCTTACCAACTCGATCTCTTCCAAGAGATCGACGGCCACCTCTACGTCCACCCCACCCACGCCCACACCTTCTTTTCAAGCCCCCTTGAAGCCCAACAAGAACACATCCTCCAAGCCTACCTCCGCCTTGTTCTCTGGAACGAGATGCGCTTTGTGGAGACCGTCACCGTCCAACGCGATGACGCAGCCCCCCACCCCTTCCCCGCACAAGTCCAGATCCAAGCCCGCCGCCTCTTGCTTGAAAAACTGCTTGGATGGCTCGAATTCCCTCTCCAACTCCACGATATCTTCCAACTTGTACGCGAAGAAGAACCCGATCTGCTCCAACTCTCCGCCCGTTTTGCCTCACAGCCCTACGCCTCCCTTTGGATCGCCGAACCTCCAAACAAACAACGCCCCGCACTCCACCCCCGCGATTGGACCTCCATCGAAGGGGCTTTTGTTCAACAGGTGCTTTCCGCCCTTGGATGGCTCGGTTTGCTCAAGCCTCGCCGCTTTGAACACGAGCCTTTCCGACGGCAAGGTCTCTCTTCTTCTTCGCCCTCTTCTTCCACCCTTTCCTCTTCCTCAACGCTGCCCTCTATCAACACAACTCCCGAACAGTCCGCACACTCCGCACACTCCGCACACATCGCACACTCCGCACACTCCGCACACTCCGCACACATCGCACACTCCGCACACTCCGTACACTCCGCACACTCCGCAAACATCGCACACTCCGCAAACATCGCACACTCCGCAAACATCGCACACTCCGCACAGTCCGCACAGTCCGCACACTCGGATGTTTCTTTTCATACGCCGACGTTGCTTGTGCAGCCCAATCTCGATATCATCGTGTTTCCTTCGCCGTCTGCGACAAGGGTACTCTACCAACTCGAACACTTTTGCCAGCCAACAGGAGGCGAACAAGTCCTGCAATACCGCCTCGAAAAAAAAACCTTCTTCCAAGCGTTGCGCAACGGGTATCCGTACAGCCAGATCCTCCGCCTACTGGAAGAAGAAAGCCGTATCCCGCTCCACTCGACCTTACGCCAACAGCTCGATAGCTGGTATCAACAAAGCAGCCAGATCGTGATCTCCCGCCAAGGCGTTGTGATCGAAACATCCGATGCTGACGAGATGAACGCGCTTATTGAGGAATTCTCCGAGATCCCGCACTACATCCTTGACCCCCGCCATCTCTTTGTTCCCGCCCACGCCCTGCCGCTGCTCAAGCAACTCGGTGCCTACCACCAAGCCCAACACCTCCACTACGATCAGCCGCCCGTCCGCTCGCTGCACATCGACAAAGAACTCCATATCCGACTCGATCCCCAACAAGCCGACCTGTTCGCCGAAACCTTCCTCAAAAAATACGCGACGCCACTCCTCGAACAACGGAAAGATCAGCTATTTCACATCACCCAAGACTCGCTCTTACAAGCCCAACAGCAAGGCTTTTCAACCCAAGATCTCCTGCGCTTCCTCGAACAACGCGCACAGATATTCCCTTCCACCGCACGCCTCCGACTCGAAGCCCTCACCCAACAGATCGGCCCCGTCTACGCCGGCCAAGTCCCCGTCTTGTTCGCCCAAGACGAACGCACGATGGATCGGCTTCTTTACGAAGGCGGACTCGGCGCTTATGCCCTACGCATCGGGCCTCAAGCGGCCCTGCTCGACCCAAGCCACCAAGACAAGATCAACCAGATCCTTGACAACCTCGGGATCACCTTCGCTCCGCAAGTCCCCACCGCTTGGCCCCCACGCTTGTCTTCGCTCCTTCTCCCCGCCCAAACCACCCCAACCACCGCCGCCACAAAGCCCCCTCCCAAACCAAAGCAACCGCGAACACCGTGATTCTGTCTTGTTAACGAAGAAATCGACGAAAGAGGTTTTTGATGAAATTATTCGGATTAACGGGCGGGATCGCCAGCGGGAAATCAACTGTAGCGCGGATATTGCGAGAACATGGAGTGTGGGTGCTTGATTCGGATGCTGTGGCACGAGAGGCCGTTGTACCTCAAAGCGAAGGACTCAAGGCGATCTGCGAGGCTTTTGGTGAGGGGTTTCTTCTTTCAGACGGTACGCTCGATCGCAAAAAGCTCGGAGAGCTGATCTTTCGCGATCCACAAGCCCGCCAAACCCTCAACGCGATCCTTCACCCCAAGATCGCTCAGATCTCCGCTCGGCATATCCAAGCCTACGCCGAAACAGGCGCTTGTTGCGCAGTCTACGAA
Source organism: Myxococcota bacterium (assembly GCA_023150835.1). Classification (GTDB taxonomy): domain Bacteria; phylum Myxococcota_C; class UBA6777; order UBA6777; family UBA6777; genus JAKLKB01. Next base: position 6,313 of record JAKLKB010000163.1, read on the forward strand.
GTTCCGTTGCTGTTTGAAAACCAGATGCAGCACGCCTTTCACGCCACCCTCCTTGTTGCAGTCCCCGAAGATATCCAACGACAACGCCTCTGCCAACGAGAAGCTCTCTCACCAGAAGCCGCACAAGCCCGCCTTGATGCGCAGATGCCGCTCTCTCAAAAACGCGCCCTCGCCGATTATGTGATCGAAAACGATCAAACGCTTGAATCCCTGCGACAACAAACCCTCGCCTTGTGGAAGACCCTTTGCCCTGAAGATCCCCACCAAACGACTTGATCACATCTGCGCGATCGGATCGTTCACCCCCCTTGACAAAATTCATCTCTCTATATCTTCCTGATTTATCAAGTTATTTTTCAAATGTAAAAATTCTTGATTGACGTTCCTTGCTTGTCTTGCCTAATCTTGCATCTTGCGCTGTAAGACGAGGCTTCCCCATCCTCTCTCCACGCAACCAACGCAAACCACGCTCCCATGCCATCTCTCTCTACAAACCAAGCCGCTAGGATATCGGGATGCCCAAGGATCAACGCATCGAGCCTCTCGCCACGATATCAGCCGATGCTGTCCGTTGGATGATCCGCGAACAGCCGACACATCGTGCCTCGTGCCGCCATGCGCCCCGACCTTGTCCCCATCTGCTCTGCCGCTTTCATACTTACTTCCAATCCGCTCCCACACAAGCCTCGGCCTCCACACAAACACCGGCCTCCGCCCCGCTCACAAACACCCTTGCTCTCGCCCAAAACAACAACGAATGTTGGGAAGCACCTTCTTGTCGCCTCGACGCACTCGAACAAGAAGCCCAACAAAAAGGCCAACCCATTGAACCCGATCATCCCGTCGACATCCACCCACACCTCACCGAAGCCGCCCTCCAGATCCTCGCTGCCCCCACCCAAGACAACTAATACGAGAGCCGCAAGATGTGTGATCGAAGGATCGTGCGTAGATGCCCTACGGTTGGGCAGCCACAGGGGGCAGCCCCTACGTTTTACGATCACACAATGGGCGGATATCGTATAACCCCTCCAACCGAGAGAAGCGATCACAACACTCCCCCCAGTGCATCACACAGCATCACCGTCGCCTCCGAAGCATCAGCCCACTTCAACATCGAGTCGGCCATCTCTTCGGCATATCCGCGCAACTCATCATCCGAGCAAACTTCGATGCTGCTGTAGAGGCAAGCCAAAAGGCGTGTATCTTCGGGGACCAACTTTGCAAACATCGAATCTTTGACGGGATTGGCGATGGGGCGAGCCTGTTCGCCTTGGCCTTGGCACAGGCATAACAAGCCCGAAACATCGAGACTTTGGCCCGAAGCGTTAAAGATGTAGGTTTCACCTTCGCGCCCCCAACGCAGCGACATACGATCACCGACCCGATCCAAGGCGATCATCGATATCGGAAGACCCGATTCGAGCGAGTGCAGGTTGTTGATATCTACAGCATTGAGGATCATCGGAAAGCCCGTCTGTTGGACGGTTCGCAACAAATACTCTTGGGCAGGTTTGCTGCGGCCAGCGGGTTTGAACCCACCTTGACGAAGAAGATCGCGGATGGCGTTGCGGCGCTCCTCGCCCCCCGGGAGTCCATCCGTCAGCACTTTTTTCGCAGCGATCTCACAGCGAGCACGCAATCCATCGGAGGCTTCGGCCAAACGCACACCTCGGGCCTCCACCCACGCCGTCCGTAATCCTTGGATCTTGTCTTCCACAGGTATCCGCAACACTTCTTGTCCCTTTCTTCTTCGCGAGAGCGCCCGATGGCGCTTGGGCATCTTGACAACCTCGACGACCTTATCCACACCTGTCCCAAGGTCAAGCCTGCGCAACCCTGCGCCCCACAGACGGAGAGGATGGATCGTGCATACCCTCACGGAATTCTCCTTGGCGACACTTTTGCGCCAACGCATTTTTTGGATCATCACCGCTCTACTCACCCTGATCTCGGTGATCTTGGCTGCTCTACCTTTGACAGGGGTTCTGGGCCTCGAATACAGCTTGTTCTTCGGTGCGCCCGCCACGCTCTTGTGCGGCCATCTCGCGTTGCGTAGCGTCTGGCTGCGAAGTCAAGTCCCCACGCTTTCCCCCGAACTATGGGGGACAACGCTGCGGATCATCGCCGCCGCCTACCTTGCGCTCTCCCCTGCTTTGTCGCTGATCTGCGCCAACGCCCTGCGCGTCCAAAACTGCAACTGGTCCGAAGGTTTCGCTTATTTTGGTCTCTTGCCCGCTGTCGGTGTGCTTTGGGGGGCGGTGTTTGGGATGGCTTGTGCGTTGATCCCACGCAAACGCCTTGCCGTCACGGCGTTGTATGGGCTGCCGCTGTTGAGTGTGTTGTGGGTGCTTTGGGGGGCCTTTGCCCATCCACCGATCTTTGCTTACAACCTCTTTTTCGGCTTTTACCCGGGATCGTTGTATGACGAGCTACGCACCATCACATCCACGTTGGTAATTTATCGGATGTGGACGCTTGGGTGTGCGGTCGCATTGCTCGGAGGGATCGCTCTTTTGGCGGGTCGAAGCGGATTGGTCGGAAAGAGCCACTATGCTTGGCGCGAGGCGGCGTGGTCGCCCTCTCCAGAGGCTCTGGATGGAAGACTCCGTCACACCGGCCTCGTCGAGACCACCCTCAGCGCGACACTTTGGACCCTCGTTGCCACTTGCGCCGTTGTCTTGGGCTTTTTCAAACGAACGGATCTCGGTTTTGTCCACACCAACGCCTCGATCCAACGGGCGCTTGGGGGGCGATGGGAAACCCCGCACTTTGTTCTGTATTACGATATCGAACGCACACAACCTCGACAGATCGAGCGACTTGCGCGTGATCACGAGTTCCGCTACCACCAACTTGTCCGCTACTTCGGCCACAAACCCCAACAAAAGATCGAATCGTATCTCTTTGTGAGCGCGGCCCAAAAGAACCAATACATGGGCGCAGAACGCACCATGATCGCCCGACCTTGGGCCTATCAGATGTATCTACACGGCATGGGCTTTCCTCACCCCGTCCTCAAGCACGAACTCGCTCACGTCTTTTCAGCCGCCTTTGGGCATGGGCCTTTTCGGATCGCTGCACAGCATGGGATCCTCCCTCTCAACGCCTTGATCGAAGGGGTCGCCGTCGCCGCAGACTGGGAGCGCGATGACTTAACCCCCCATCAATGGTGCAAGGCGATGCTTGAAAAAGGCTGGAAGATCGATCCCGCCAAGATCCTCGGCCCTGCGGGCTTCTTTCAACAATCCTCCGCTCTGGCTTACCGTGTCGCAGGCTCTTTTAGCCGCTATCTGATCGATCGATACGGCATGGAGCGCTACAAACTCGCCTACGGAAAAGCCGATTTCGCCCGCGTTTACCAACGATCCCTCGAACAACTGGCCCAAGAATGGCGCAGCTTCCTCAAAAACCAAGTCCAGCTTTCCACCGCTGATCGCCATGATGCACACTACGCCTTCCGCAACTTCCGCTCCATCTTCAAGCGCACCTGCCCTCACGAGATCGCCGCCCTACGCAGCCACATCGCCTCCGCCTCGCAAACACGGCGCTATCGCACCGCCCTCGCCCTCCAACAACGCCTTTGCTCCATCGACAACCACCCTTACAACCAGCTCTCCACCGCCGACCTGCTGCTCGCCGCCAAACAATACACCCAAGCCGCCGAACTCCTCGAAGCGATGCGCCGCCAATTCCCCCCCAAAGAATACCCCGTCTTCCACAGCCGTATCCTTCAACGACTCGCACAGATCCGCTTCCGACAAAACCACACGCAACAAGCCGCCGACCTCCTCCAAGCCATCCCCCTCGAAACCCTCCCTTTCCACTACCAACGCGAGATCGCCCTCCGCCGCCGCGCCTTCCGATATCCCGATATCACACGCATCATCTTCGATTATCTCGACCAAGACCACAAGATCGCCCCTCTGCTCGCCCTCCAACGCGCCGCCCTCCAATCCCCCCAACATCCCGACCTCCACTACCTCCTCGGGCGGAGACTCTATTTTGACCGACAATACACTCTCTCCGAATCCATCCTACAAAAAGCCGTCTATCCCCCCCAACTCTCCGCACTCTCCGTCGAGATCCTCCGAATGACCGCAACATCCGCCTTTTTGCGTGGCGATTATGCCACCGCCGAACTACGCTTCACTCAACTCGCACAACTCAAGATCTCCATGCCTTCGGGCCTTCGTGCCTCTGCCATTGATTGGGCCGAACGCGCCCGCTGGGAAGCCCAGATCTACCGCAACCCTCCCACACCCAACAACCCATAAGACAAGATCGCGATGCCTTGTGACGAAAGCTCTCCATTTGCGGCTTGCCATTCCATCCAGACCACGCTACAACTGCACTCCTTTACTTCGTCGCACGCAACAAGGATCGAACGATGGGTCTGCACGCGTCCCAGAGAAGAACAACACCCACACACCACCCACGCCCTTGGCCTCCACCCAAAACCACCTTGCCTTCACCGCCAAGGCGCTCCATACTCCCCCCGTTCTCCGCCTTTTCGGCCCGCTAAGGAAATACCGATGACCCACGCACTCCGTCTGCCCGAAGATATCTGGAATCTCCTCCTCCAAGACCCCAATCACACGCTGGCTTGGGTTCAAGGACACTACCGCGTCGAAGTCCGACTCATCCCTTCTCTCGAAAGCGCCGAACACGACCTCTCCCCCGAACCCGCTCCCGCCCCCAAGGCTTTATACACACCCCAAACCACCTCCCCACACGCACCGCTGCGCATCGGAGGTGAGACGCCACGCACTTCGCCCGATGCACCGCCCACACGCATACGCAACACACTCGCCACCAACTACGAACTCGCCTCCGTTCAACGAAACCTCGGCACCGTCAATATCGACCTGCTCCTTGATATCTCTTCCGATGATCTCGAAGCCGCTCGACAAGCCCCACCCTCCGAACAACCCACCAAACTCCCCGCACCACCGACCTCTCACGAACCGATCTTCTCCGTCCCTTCCAACAACCTCCAGCCCGCCACCGTCCCGATCCCCCCCAGCGGCTCCAACCAAAGCCTCCCCGTCATTCAGGGCCTTGCTGTCGAAGTCCCCGAAGAGTCTCCTTCGATGGAATTCGAACTCACCCCCGTCGATGTGGTCGTCGAACAAGAGCCACGCCTCTCCTTGACCCAAAAACAAGCCCCCAAACCCGCTCGCATCGCCCAGCCCTTCCGCCTTCTTCGCTCCGCTGATACCCCGATCGTTCTCAAGATGCTTGCAGGCCGCCTCAGCATCCCCCTCGAACAATCGATATCTCTTCTCTACCAATGGAAACAAGAACAACATCTGCTTCAACGCGCACAAAACGCACACATCACTCATCTGCTCTCTGTCCTCCTACCCATGAGCGAATCCGCTTACGAAGCTCCTACCCGCTACATCATCGGCATCCGACGCGATCAACGCTTCTGCCTCTGGCGCAATAGCCCCCTCGGCGACTTCCGCTTTGAAGCCATCCCCAGCGACGGCGGAAACTTCCAAGTCGCCCTCTACCAAGGCGAAGCCCTGCTCACCGAAGACGAATTCACTCAACTCTTCACCAAAAGCGACCGCGAACTCGGACCCAAACAAGCCCAACAAAAAGCCCAACACCTCTTCCAACAAGTCCAAGGACAGCGCGCCATGACCCAAGGCTCTGTCGCCCAAATGATGCACGTCAAAGCACAAGAAGAATTCGCCGCCCCACAACAAAACACCCTCCCCGTCACCCAAGAACTCCTCAACCGACTCGATCACCACCGACTCCGCGAAGAACCCCAGATCTGGGATACCACCCTTCAGCCCGGTGTCGCCGTCCTCACCCAACACGCCGCCGCCCTCTACCAACACGGAACCGCCCAAATCACGGGCGTCCTCATCTGCATCATCGACCGCAAACAATATATGCTCTTCGATCAACACACCCGACGCTACGTCACCCTCCTCCCCAACGGCACACAACAACTCTTCCTTCGACGCCGCTAATCCTCCCCCTAGCCGATCCGTAGGCTGCTTTGGGTTTTTGCTTCGATCAGAGCGAACAGCTCCATAGGTTTTGTGGGGTTCCACCCCATACGCGCCTTGTGAAGCGGAGGAAAGCCCCCCACCCCGCCCTCCCCCGTGAACAGGGGAGGGAGCGAAAGTCGGAAGCCTCGGGGATTTTGTTTTTTCATGACGCACGCTGTATGCACGAAATGCAGACGCT
>JAKLKB010000164.1 GCA_023150835.1 Myxococcota bacterium
GCAAAAGTCGGAAGCATCGGGGATTTTGTTTTTTCATGACGCACGCTGTATGCACGAAATGCAGACGCTGCCCGTTCCAACTTCCCCCCGTTGGCCGGGGGGATTGAGGGGGGGAGAAAAAAAGGCGATCAAGACCGACTCTACGAGGTTTCCACCTTAACAAGGCGCGTATGGGGGCATTTGATCCAACGAATTCATTTCGAGTTCAAATCTGCGAACGATCATATCGGACAGTGCGGGGTTTCGCACCTCACCCCTGTCAAAGGCGGACGTCCCCATGACCCACAAGCGCAAACAAGGTTTGCTGCGCGTTATGGGGAAAGCAAAGCCAAAGTCTCTGCCGTCCGTAAGCTTTTTTTCTCCCATCTCGCCTCTGCGACAGCAGGGAGAGGGGGGCTGGGGGGGTGAGGGTCAAACGACGTATTGCCATTTTTTTCAACAAAATCAAATTCTTCGTAAAAATGACGTCCAATTAGTTGGTCCAAGTGGTTCGCGAACCGCCCCTACAAAGGGTTGATTCTTCACGGTTTCCCTCTTCAACTGCGTAACTCCTATGGGTTTATTTTTTTGTGCCGTTGCGAGCGGCGGGTGTGTGGGAGGCAGCGGGAGCGGAAGAAGCGGGCGCAGGGCGGCGAGTGCGGTGGGGAGTGCTGCGGGGAGCTTGGTTTTGGTTGGAGTGAGTTGTGCGTGGTTGAGAAGTGGAGGCTCGGAGATCTTCGCGCTCGTCGTGGTGATGATAAGGCGGAGAAGTGGAGGCATCGTCCTCATCGGGGTGGTGATAAGGCGGAGAAGTGGAGGCTTGGTCGTCGAACCATGCGGGCGCATCGCCTTTTGGATGCGAAGTCGGCCAATAGGCGGGATCTTCGGTGAAGGGTTGTCCGTTCCAACCTTGGAGGCTGTCTTCGTCGAGAGGCGGGAGAGGTTGTTCGTAAGGGGCGTTGGGGTCTTGTTCGGGTGGTGCTTTGCGTTTGTGATAACGCTCGGCGTATCGGCTTTTTCGGGGAGCGGAGGGTGTGCGAGGCGATGCTTGTGGAGTATCGGGGCTTGCGGCGGTGGCGAAGCGCAATGGTGTGGCGTGTTCGTTGCTTTCAAAGAGGATCTGGAGTGCGTCGGTGAGTGTGCGGACGGGGATTCCTTCGATGCCTTCGGCGTGAGGGGGAGGTGTTGTCGAGAGCGGGACGAGGCAGCGTGTAAAGCCGAGTTTGGCGGCTTCGTTGAGGCGTTTGTCGAGTTGGGAGACGGGTCGGACTTCGCCGCCGAGGCCGATCTCTCCAACGAGAGCGAGGTCTCTCGGGAGGACGCGCTCAAAAAAGCTGGAGGCGATTGCAGCGGCGAGAGCGAGGTCGTTGGCGGGTTCGCGCAAGCGGAGTCCACCGACGACGTTGACGAAGATATCTTGGTCGTCCATTTGGATACCGACGCGTTTTCCGAGGACGGCGAGGACCATGTGGAGGCGATTGAGATCGATGCCGTTGGCGGTGCGGCGGGGTTGGCTGAATCCGCTTTGGCTGACGAGGGCTTGGAGTTCTACAAGGATACTGCGAGTACCTTCCATATTGACGGCGATGGCGGCCCCGCTGGTGTTTTCGTGGTGTCCTGAAAGAAAGCTTGCGCTGGGGTTAGGGACTTCGATCATGCCTTCTTCGCGCATCTCGAAGACGCCGACTTCGTTGGTGGAGCCGAAACGGTTTTTTTGTGCGCGCAACAGACGGAAAGAATGGAAACGATCGCCTTCGAGATAGATGACGGTATCGACGATGTGTTCGAGGACACGGGGGCCAGCGATCGAGCCTTCTTTGGTGACGTGTCCGACCATGATCACGGGGATATTGCGGACTTTGGCGAGTTGCATAAGACGGGCGGCGCATTCGCGGACTTGGGTGATGCTGCCTGCGCTAGAGGGGATGGAGGGGAGGTAGACGGTTTGGATCGAGTCGACGATGAGAGCCTTGGGTTGGAGGCTTTTGACGTGTTCGATGGCCAGTTCGAGATTGGTTTCGCTGAGCAGGTAGACTTCTTTGTCGCCGACGCCAAGGCGTTCTGCGCGCATCTTGACTTGGTAGACGCTTTCTTCGCCTGAGAGATAGAGGACAGAACCGACAGCATCTGCGATCATGCCCGATACTTGGGAGAGTAGGGTTGATTTTCCGATTCCGGGATCTCCCCCCACAAGGATCAGCGATCCCGGGACCAAGCCCCCTCCGAGGACACGGCTCATCTCGGGCATGGCAAGAGGGATGCGTTCGTAGGTGTGGGCGGCGATCTCACTAACTTTGAGCGGGGCATTTTCTGTGGCTTGGCGTTTGGTGCTGCGGGCTTGTCCACCAAATCCGAAAGAACCCATGGCGCGGGGATCGTTGGTTTCTTCTTTCATGCTGTTCCATGCGCCGCAGGTGGGGCAACGGCCCAACCATTTGCTGTGTTCGGCTTGGCACTCGCCACATCGGTAAAAGCTGCGGATCTTGGCCATAAAAGTTCTCCCTTCTCTCATTCGCTTTTTCAAGGACGCTTTTCGTTGGCGAGGGTAGCGCGGCAGAGTGCCAGAGCGCGACAGACGTTCAGAAGTTTGAGGTGAGGGTCCGATCAGGCCGTTATTGCGTGATCACGGCGGTATGTGTAGGTTTGCGGTCGTTGTGCTTGAAGCGGAAGGGTGCGAAAGAGAGTGTCTCTCCTTCGGTCGGAGGCGTGTAAACTTGGGAGGCGTGTGATGGAAAAAGCCGAGTTCGTGGCGTCTCAAGCCGAAGCGTTGTTGTTTTGGGAGGCGTGTGATGGAAAAAGCCAAGAGCGTGGCATCTCAAGCCGAAGCGTTGTTGTTTTGGGAGGCGTGTGATGGAAAAAGCCGAGTTCGTGGCCTTTCAAGCGGAGCCGTTGTTGGTTTGAACGTGTCTGTTCGTTCCGCCGATGCGGGGTCAAGGGGGCAAAGACCCCTTGCGGGGTGTGGGGTTCCAACCCCACGAAACCAATGAAAGACGAGGAGTCCTTACAAAACAACGACATAGGCGTGAAGCCGTCTCTCACAAAATCGTGCGTATCGTTAGGACAAAGAAAGGATGGATGTGGATGAGACATTTTGAGACGTTGGTGGATACGGTGGGGAAAACGCCGTTGGTGCAAGTCAAGCACTTGGATATCAAGAACAACAATGTGATCTTGGCGAAGTTGGAAGGGAACAATCCCGCAGGTTCGGTGAAAGATCGGCCTGCCTTGAGCATGATTCAACGGGCCGAAGAACGGGGGGAGATCAAACGGGGGGATACGTTGATCGAGGCGACGAGCGGAAATACGGGGATCGCGTTGGCGATGACAGCGGCGATGAAGGGCTATCGGATGATCTTGATCATGCCGGAAAATGCGAGCATTGAGCGCCGTGCAACGATGAAGGCGTTTGGTGCGGAGTTGATCTTGGTGACGGCAAAAGAAAGCATGGAGGGAGCACGTGATCTGGCGTTGGCGATGCAGGAACGCGGCGAAGGGATCGTGTTGGATCAGTTCTCAAATCCCGATAATCCGCGTGCGCATTACGAGACGACAGGCCCCGAGATCTGGGAAGCCACGCGAGGGCAGGTGACGCACTTTGTCAGTTCGATGGGAACGACAGGAACGATTATGGGAACTTCTCGTTTTTTGAAAGAGAAAAACCCTGCAATCCAGATCGTCGGTGTGCAACCCGCAGAAGGGGCGCAGATCCCGGGGATTCGGCGTTGGCCAGAAGCCTATCTACCCAAGATCTTCGAACCCAAGCGAGTCGATCAGATGTTGGATGTCACCCAAGAAGAAGCGTATCGATATGCGCGGTTGTTGGCCGAGAAAGAAGGTATCTTCGCAGGCGTCTCGTCGGGAGGGGCGATGGCTGCGGCCTTTGCGATCTCAGAGAAAGTCTCGGGCGCTGTGATCGTGTCGATCGTTTGTGACCGAGGCGATCGTTATCTTTCGACGGATTTGTTTTTGTCTTGAGAGGACTTAGACGAAATCTGAGTGATACGATATCCGAGTGAAGTGTTCCCGTAGGATAGTGCGTAGACACCCGATTGTTGGGCAGCCACACCTGTCTGCCCCTACGCTTTGCGATCATACGCCCTGCGGATCTCGTATGACGAGTACACAAAGGAGAGTACGTAGATGTCCGATTGTAGGGCCACACCTGTCTGCCCCTACATTTTTACGATAACTCAACGGGCGGATTTCGTACCACGCTGATGCTCTTCTATTTTATATTGCCCGATGGATGGCGTGTTTAGCGACAATAACCGATCTTGTTGGTTTGTCCATCGCGTAGAGGGAACGTGACGCAGCTACGGTTGGTGCAATCGCGGGAGGGGTAGTCTTGATCGCAGAGGCGTTTGCAGACACCGCTGTTTCCAGAGGAAAGGCAAGCATAGCCGCGTTGGCAGCCTTTGGTGGCATCGCAGCTAAGAGGCGTGCAGGGCGAGCCTTCGCCGCCGTTGCCTGCGGGCAAGCAGACGAAGGAGTCTTTGCCCCAAGGAGCGCATTGTTCGTTGATGGCGCAGTTGGCTGTAAAGGGGCTGCATGGATCTCCCGGAAAGCAAACGCCTTTTCCGCCTTCAATCAAGCAAAAGTATCCGTTGGGGCAGTCGTTTCGGCTGTTGCAGGACTGGCGGCAGATGCCGAGTTTTTCTTTGGCGCACCAAGCGATGCCTCGGCGAGTGCAAAGGAGGTCGCCTTCGCAAGAGAAGTCGTAATCGCAGGGGCCACCGAGTTTTTCGGGGATAAGACAACGGTTTCCGCGACATTGGTAGGGAGGGTTTTGGGCGGGGCAATCGGCATCGCGCAGGCAGCCGATCAAAAAAGTGAGGCGTCGAGTGGTTTGGTTTTGGTGTAGGTCGGTGGCGATGACGACAAAGCGGCGTTCTCCCGGGCCATAGAGGGAGAACGCCGCTTGAGCTTCGGCTTGGAAAGTATCGGAGGTGAGGGGGGCTTTTTGGAAGAGCAAGTTGTCGAGGCGTTGGCCTTTTTCGTCTTCGAGGTAAAAGGCGACGGAGGCGAGGCCCGCTTCGTCACGGGCGCGGGCTTCAAAGCGGATGCGTCCGAGGTGCGGGGAGTTGGGTTGAGGAGAAAGGATCTCGATGGTGGGAGGTTTGGCGTCAAGAGTGACTTGGAGTGAGGGCGGAGTGGGGGTGATGTTTCCGACGTTGTCGGTTCCGACCGCTTGGAGGGTGATGGCTTGTTGGTGTTGAAAGGCCGAGAGGTCGACGCTGATCTGATAGGGCGGGGCGTCGCGTGTGCCGACGACGACGGGTGGTTGGCCTTGGGCGGCGGCGAGGATCTCGATCTTGTGGAGGCCAAAGTCTTCTTGGATCTCCAAAAGAGCGGTGAATTGGAGGGGGACCGTTTGGGTGTTGGCGTCGGGGAAGAGGAATTGGAGTTTGGGGCCTTGGCGATCGATGTAAGCGGTGCAAAGGCTGGTGGTTCCGCGATAGAGTCCACGCAAGACGACGGCAGAGAGGGTGGTTTCGGTGGCGTGCGGAAGTGCGGAGAGATCTACATCAAAGATGTAGGGTGGGCCTTCGAGGCGAGATTGTGCGATGCCTTGGACGTACAATTCGACGGGCGTGGGGGGGAGGTTGGGTGGAGTATCGAGCCATTCGAGGGTGAGTTTGACTTGATCGCGGAGGATGAGCGCGCCTTGTTGACATTCTTTGAAGCGAAGCCGCGCCTGACCATTGACGATCCAGACGGGGGCAACGGCTTTTTGAGCGACGGTCTGTCCTGTGAGCAGGACTTGGACAAAGATCTCGTAGGGACCGTCCAGATCGGCGGTGGTATCCCACTCGTAGAGGTAGGGGAATCGGTCGGGTTGGGTGCGGTGGAGGATCTTAAGCAGCTTGCTTTCTTTCTGGCTGCGAAGTCCGATCAAAAGTTCTTTGATCTCGCGTGTTTGATTGGAATCGATCTCAACCAAAGCAAAGCCGGTCACTTGTGTTTCGGCGGTTGGTTGTCGGATCTGGATTGAGACGGTGTTTGGGTCGATCAGCGTTGTGCAAGCGGTAGGGGCGAGAAGCGCGAGGAGAAGGCCCAGACACAGCGCAAAAGAGGCGAACAGACGGGTGTGCATGGCGTTTCTCGTTAGGGTTGGGGGGAAGGAGGCGGCAGAAGGATACGCCAGAGGGTGTTGTCTCCTGCGCTTGCGGCCCAGATCTCACGTTGTTTTTGGGCGTTGGGCGGTGAGACGGCAAGGCCAAGGATGCCGAGGCCGAGTTTGATCTGCCGCGTGATCTGGCGGGTTTGGAGATCGAGGATCGAGATCATCCCGCCGTCGCGATGGCCGATGGCAGCGATGCCATCGAAGGCGATCACGGGTCCGGGGGCTGCATCGCCGCCTTGTTGATCGGAGAGCGTGAGGGTGTTGAGCAGTTGTCGCTGGTTGAGATCGACGATGTAGAATGCGCGCTTGGTGGGGTTGGTGACGACAGCGCGGGCGAGATCGCTTTCGGCGGCGATCTGATCGGCTCCTGCGGGGAGAGCAAGCGAGCGTGTGGTGGTTTCCGTGAATTGCAAGCCATCGATCCAAAGCAGATGTGTTGCGCCTGTGAGAAGCAAGTAAAGCCCGAAGGGATGGGTATTTTGGCCGATGGCTGTTTGCGTCGAAGGCAGGGCGTTGCAAAGGATCTGTTGGGAGGCGATATCGACGCGGCACAGGCCCGCTTCTGGAGCGCCGAGCGCATCTTGTCCGCGAAATCGACCGATTAGTCGGCTTTGGAACAGCAAGAGATCACCGCTATGGTCACGTTTGGGGAGGGTCACAAAGGCTGCGCGTGTGCCGTCCTTGAGCGAGATCCTTTCGATGGATTGGGGCATTTGAACATAGGCGTGATCGTTGTCGAGGGCGATCCCTGAGGGGGATTCGGAGAGGTCGATGGTGTGGGTGAGTTTGGGAGGATCGTTTTGTCGATCAAAGAGCAAGACTTTTTTGGTATCGCGCAAAGAGACCGCTCCCCACGTTGCAGAAAGAGCCGTATAATGCGGATAGGACGGTGGAATGGCGATCGAAAAAGGTTGGTAGGTGCAGCCGTTGTCGATCTGCCCGTCGCAGTCGTTGTCAAGGTTGTCGCCGCAGATCTCAGAAGAGGCCGATGTATCGGGGATGCAAGTGACTTTGCCTGTGGGTGGGTGGCAAGCGGTGGTGCCTGTTTTGCAGACGCCTTGTTGTTGGGTTTCGCAGCGTTGGCCGGTTCCTTGGACGTTATCGATCTGGCCGTCGCAGTCATTGTCGATCCCATCGCAGCTTTCGGTGGTAGGAAGGATCTCGTCTTCACAAGAAGACCAGCTTTTGTTGTTGCAACGCTCGCGCCCTTCTTTGCAAGCGCCGATGCCTGCGGCAGTTTTGGGGCCGCTGTAGCAGGGACGCGAAAGGGCCTTCCCATCGGCGTCATTGTCGACTTGGCCGTCGCAATCGTTGTCGAGTCCATCGCAGATCTCGGCAGCGGGTAGGACTTGGCTTTGGCAGACGCCCCAGATCCCTGTGCTGTTGCAGGATTGACGGCCTTTTTTGCATTGCGTTCCCGGGAAGGTGAGCGTTTTTTCGATCCCGTCGTAGCAATCGCGAGCCTCGCCCGGCGTACATTCGACCTTGATACAACCCAGTTCGTCGATCTGTCCGTTGCAGTTGTCATCAACGTTGTTCCCGCAGTATTCGTCATTTCCGGGCTTAATCAGCGGATCGTTGTCGTTGCAATCAAGGGGAGGGGGGTAGCCGTCTTTGTCTTTGTCCTCTTGGGTGGGAGCGCATTGGTTGCCGACGCAGACTTGGCCTTTTTCGCATTCGATGTGGTAGCGGCAACCGTCGATACAGATCTTTTGGAAGCTGTTGCAATAGGTACGGGGTGGGCAGTCTTTGTCTTCTTGACAGGGGCCGCCTTTGTTGCTGCATGACCCGAGCAAGAGAAGCAGGGGGAGAAACAAGAGAAGCAGGGGGAGAAACAGCAAGAGTGGGCGACAAGATGTGCGTACATTCGACTGTGAGCGCGGAAGGCGCCATTGCATCGGCAAAGTGAGAACCCAGCGTGAGAATGCAAACGAGAGAAGAGTGAGAATCCAGCGTGAGATCATTGGCAAACCCCGTAGCGAAGGGGCTTTCCGCCAAAGCTCCAGATCAGCGGATTACAGCGTTCACCTGTGGGGCAGGCAGGGCGCTGTGTGTCGCAGACTTGGGCGCAGACGGTACGGCCTAGATTGATCAAGATGATGCACCAAGCGTTGCGGGTGCAGTTGCCTTGGGCGCTACAGCTTTGTTGGCAAGAGCTACCGAGCGGGTTGGGGCCGATGGGTACGCAGTAAGAAGCGTCATCATCAGCAACGATGCAGTGTGTTCCGTTTGGGCAATCGTTGCCAAGAGGGGTGCAAGTCTCGGTGGGCAGGCATGTTTTTGTGTTGCGATCACAATAATAGCCTTTGTCACACGGATCGGCGGAGACAAATTGATTTCCGGGGTTGCAGCGTTGGCGGCAATAGGTTTGCGGAGAAGTCGTACAGACGGGTGCGTTGCCGAGGACGCAATCGGTTCCGATCTCACAGGGCAGATCGGCATGGCAGCGTTCGCCGAGGCGCGCAGGGGTGAGGCAACGGGTCTTGTGACAGATCTGACCGCCTGTGCAATCGGTGGAGTCGACGCATCCGACCAAAAACAGGCGTTCTTGGGTGGCGATATTTCCCGAAGCATCGGTGGCTTTGATCGAGAAAACAAAGCGGCCTGTTCCGTATTGTTTGCGGAGATCTTTGAGCGTGATCTCTTCGGTGATATCGGGGGTGGTATAGGTTTTTTTGTGAAGTTCCCACGTTTTTTTGGTTTGCTCGCTTTTGAGGGTGATGACGACCTGTGCGAGTTGTTGGTTGTCGGTGATGCGTGTGGCGAGTTTGACTTGATCTTCAAAGACTTGCCCTTCGCCCGGGGTGCGGATGAAGATCTCGGGAGGAACAGGGTCGATGCGGACACGGATCTGGGTGGGCGGATCGGTGAGATTGCCAGCTTCATCGAGAGCGCGGGCGGAAAGGACGATGCTTTGTTCGCGGTTATAAGAGGCGGGGAGGGTGATGTAGATCGGAAAATCGGGGGCTTTTCGACCGACCCAAGGTGCGTTGGGTTCGGGACAGTAGGGATCTTTGGCACCTGTTGCGGCGGAGGGGTCCGAGCATCCGCTCCCATCGACAAGGAGTCGAACCTCGCGCACGCCAAAGCGATCTTGCGCATCGAAGCGAACGAGGAAAGAGCGACCGACAAGGGTATCTTCTTTTTCGGGTTCGATGAAACGTACGGTGGGAGAGGTGTTGTCGATGCGCGGAGTGCAGGTGATACGGCTAAGATTGCCGCGCAGATCCGTTCCTTCGACGTTGAGATGAAGGGTTGTGCCGTCTTGGAAGTTTTGGGTGGGGAGCAAGAAGCGATAGGGTGCGATGAATTCAGCGGTGGTCGGGCCTTGTTGGCCGTCGATCGAGAGGGTGGGCGGTGCGCCAAGCTGTGTGTTGCTTTGGTTGATGGCGACGAGTAGGGCGTATGTGTCACGGATCCATTGTCCGTCGTAGCAGTTGACAAACCACAAGCGTGGTGGCTCGTTGAGGACTTGCACGAGAGTGATGCGCGATTCGATGGTGCTGCCGAACTGATCGTGTGCGATGGCTTTGAGATGGTAGAAGCCATCGGGTACTTGGAAGGTTCCCCATTGGAAGGAGTAAGGGGCTCGGTGGAGCTCGGCGAGGATACGTTCGGTTTGTTGGGTGGTGCGGGTGCGTTGTTGGGGGGTGAGCCAGAGCGAGACGTGGTGGATGGTTTGATCGGGAGACACTTCGATACGGACAGGGATGATCCCTGAGACATGGCCGGGTTTGGGGGATTCGATGGAGACTTTGATCTCGACACGTTCTCGATAATCGTCATCGCATCGGCATGCGCTGAGTGCGGCGAGCAGATTGATGCAAAGCCAAAACAGCGGATGCTGTAAGAAGACGCGGCGCATCCGATAGAAAAAGGTTCCATTCTTTTTGGGGATAGGTGTCGCTTGTTGGGCAAGTTTTTGTGGGGCGCGGCCCCACGCCCCGCAAGGGGTCGTGGCCCCCTTGACCCCAGATCGGCGGGGCGCGCAGACGTTTTTCAGACAGACGGCTGCGCCGCTTGAAGTGTTGCGAACACGGGATTTTTTTTGCAACGGCATCGCTCCCATCGAAAAGACTTGTGCTGACATACTGGCATTGCTCCGTATGGTGGGCAGCGTAGCGCTTGTGTCGAAAGCAGCTTCTGTCAGGAAGGTACGATGCGGCAGAAGGCGAAAAGATGTCAACGAGGCAGGGAGAGATCGACGAGGGAGACAGAGGCCCGCAGGCTGGGAAAGGCATCCGATGAGGGGAGCGGGTCGGCGATGCGGAGTCTGTGGGCGATGCGGAGTTTGTAGGTGATGTAGAGTCTGTAGGGGATGTAGAGTTTGTAGGTGATGCGGAGTCTGTAGGGGATGTAGAGATTGCAGGCGAAAGATCAATGGCCTGTGTGTTTGATGTAGGCGTCGGCGTCCATGAGGCCGTCTAGTTCGGAGTGATCGGCGATCTCGACGCGATAGAGCCAGCCAGCGCCGTAGGGATCGGTGTTGACGAGTTCGGGGGATTTGGCGAGGGCTTCATTGATCTCGATGATCTTGCCGCTGATCGGCGAATAGATATCGGAGACGGTTTTGACGGACTCGATGGTTCCGAGGACATCTTTGTGGGCGATGGACTGATTGGACTTGGCGGAGAAGTCGAGGTATACGACATCACCAAGCTGATCTTGTGCGTGGTCCGTAATCCCCATCAAGCCTGTTTCGGGGTTGATCCATTCGTGGTCTTCGGTATAGCGGAGGTTGCTTGGAAATTTCATACTTAAAACTCCTCGTGTGCGAATCGACCCCTTCTTGTGGGGGGTTCTGATGTCGGGGGTTGGATGGGTGTGGTGTTGCTTCGGCGATGGGGTTGGTGTGGTATCGCTGAAGCGGTTTTGTTGTGTGGTCTTGTTTAGGCGATCTCGCTGGGTTTGGTATAGAAGGGGGTTTTGACGACTTGGGCCGCGAGCTTTTTGTTGCGGATATCGATGGTGAGGGAGCTTCCGGGTTTGGTATATTGGGGGAGGGCGGGGACATAGCCGATCCCGATGGATTGTTGGAGGCTGGGCGAAAAGCCACCTGAAGTGAGGAGGCCGATCTCGTTTTGGCCGTCTGCGTCGAAGATCTTGTAGCCGTGTCGGGGGACACCGCGATCGGTGAGTTGGATACCAACGAGGCGGCGGGAAGGTTTGTTTTGGATCTGTTCAAGGATGGCATCGCGTCCGAGAAAGGGGCCTTTTTCGGGCTTGACGGTCCAGCCCAGTCCGGCCTCGATCGGGTTGGTGGTTTGATCGATATCGTTTCCGTAGAGGGGATAACGCATCTCCATGCGCAAAGTGTCGCGTGCGCCAAGGCCGATGGGTGCGGCTCCTTTGTCGATCAGCGCATCCCACAGGACGGTGGCTTTTTGGGTGGGGACAAAGATCTCGAAACCATCTTCGCCTGTGTATCCTGTGCAAGCAGCCATACATTCGGCGATACCTGCAAGGGTGGTGGTGGTGAGTTGGTTGTGCTTGAGCGGCGTGAGGTCGACGGTGGAGAGAGCGTTGAGCATCGAGCGGGCTTGTGGGCCTTGGATCGCGATCAGCGCCCATTTGTCCCCATCTTCGGGAGTTTTCATAACGAAGCCGGCTTTGGCTTCGGCGGGGATGTTTTCTTGGAACCAAGCGAAGTCTTTGTCGCGATTTGAGGCGTTGATCACGATGATGTAGTGGGCTTCTTGGAGGCGATAGACGAGGCAGTCGTCGACGATGCCACCGCTTGGGTAGCAGATCGGTGTGTAAAGTGATTGTCCATCGGACAGGCGTGCTGCATCGTTGGTGATCCAATGTTGGATCGCGGTCAGAGCGCCTTTTCCAAGGATCTCGACACGGCCCATGTGGGAAACATCGAAGAGTCCGGCATATTGGCGGACTTTGTTGTGTTCTGCGACGATGCCTTCGTATTGGATCGGCATCTCCCAACCTGCAAAGTCGACGATGCGGGCGTGATGGGCTTTGTGTTTTTCGTAGAGGGGAGTGCGGCGGGCCTGTTGTTCGGACATTGCGAATGCTCCTTGTTTGGGTCGCTGGATTTTTGCGGGGGAGGCTACTCCCTTCTTTGCGGGCTGTCAACACTTTCGCGCAAACGGCGAAAGGAGCGTATGAAAAGAGCTTTCGGCCCTGCTGTCGAGCATCACGCGGAACATCCCCTGTGTCGAGTGATACGTGATCCGCCCGTTGTGTTAACGCGAAGATGTAGGGGCAGCCCCCATAGGCGTTAGGTGAAGCGCTTGTTGGCCCCCCCACCCCAGCCCTCCCCCGTGAACAGGGGAGGGAGCGAAAGTCGGAAGCAGCGGGGATTTTGTTTTTTCATGACACACGCTGTATGCACGACGCGCAGACGCTG
>JAKLKB010000165.1 GCA_023150835.1 Myxococcota bacterium
TGCATACAGCGTGTGTCATGAAAAAACAAAATCCCCGCTGCTTCCGACTTTCGCTCCCTCCCCTGTTCACGGGGGAGGGCTGGGGTGGGGGGGCCAACAAGCGCTTAACCTAACGCCTATGGGGGCAGCCCCCTGTGGCTTCCCGATAATCGGGCATCTGCGAATGATGCTTTGTGTACATCACTCGGATATCGTATTACCTCCCGTTTGCCCGCCCTCACAGAGCGGTGATTGCGCGATGTTCACATCGCCGCATGGAGAACTCGATCATGCGCCGTTTTCCTCCGTTTTGCACACAGAACCACACGCAAAAGCCCTATCACAACGCCAAAAACGCTTGCTCTCTTCTCCGTTTCGACACGCATCCGCTCTGCGCCCTTCTCTTCTTGCTTTTCCTCCCATCCTGCACCTCCCCCGCCTCTCCTACTCTCGACGATCAACTCCGCCTCCACCACATCCAGATCAAAGGCACCCACAACAGCTACCACATCTCCCCCAACAACGGCGTCAAACCGTGGGACTACACCCACGCCCCGCTCACCGAACAACTCGACCAACAAGGCGTACGAAAGTTTGAACTCGACCTCTATTGGTCCCCCGAACACAAACGCTTTGATGTCCTCCACGTCCCCGGATTCGACCCCCACAGCCGATGCCCGCTCTTCACAGACTGCCTCTCCGAGATCAACGCTTGGTCGAGCAAACATCCCACCCACCTCCCTGTCTTTGTCTTCCTCGAAGCCAAAGAATCTTCTCCACCCGACGGATGGGATCTCTATTACCAACGCCTCGAAGCGGCCATCCTTTCGGTCTTTCCGCGCAAAGGACTCTTTACCCCTGACGATCTCCGCAAAGAACACCCCTCCCTCCAAGCCGCCCTCCAAAAAGACGGATGGCCAACCCTCCGAGAAGTCCGTGGCAAGGTTCTCTTCGTCCTGCTCGTCGGTGGCGAAAAGCGCGATGCCTACACCAAAAACGATCCTGCACAGCAAGACCGCCTGTGTTTTGTCACCGCTGAAACCAACGATCCTTTCGCTGCCATCGTCAAAATCGATTCCCCCCTCGGCAACGAACCCCAGATCCAAGCCGCCATCCGCGCCCACTTGATCGTGCGCACACGCGCTGACTCCCCCGAAGATGAACATGATCCCAAACGCCTCGCTGCCGCCCTCCAAAGCGGCGCACACATCATCAGCACCGATGTCCCCGTCCCCCAAGCAGGCACCTCCTACGTTGTCACCCTCCCCAACGCAAACCCCGCTCGCTGTAACCCCATCCTCGCCCCTCCCGAATGTACCCCCCAAGCCCTCGAAGATCTCGCCTCCACACCATCCAAACCCTAACCCAAGGTCACACCATGCCTCTCTTCTTTCTTCTTTCTTGTCAGGTAGGACTTACACAGTCGGATAGTTTTCGTGGGGTGTCACCCCACACCCCACAAGGGAGCACCGCTCCCTTGACCCCGTATTGGCGAAACGAGCACTGTTTTTCAAACCAGCAACGCTCTCGCTTGAAACAGCGCGAACACGGCTTTTTTTGGCAACCACGCCACGTTGCGGCTTGTCTCTTTTTATTTCTCGGTGTTTTGATGCTGCCCTTCACCGCAAATGCGCAATCCATCCCCTCCCTTCTGCTTTTTGTCGGAAACAGCTACACCTACGGCAACGATCCCCAAGCCCTCAACCAACAAACCATCGCCATGCTCCGAGAGTTCCTTCCCCCACAAACCACCACCCACCAAGAACGCATCGCTTATGGCGGATATCTCTGGGAACAACACCTCGCTGACCTCCAAAACACCCAAACCATCAAGCCTTTGCGCCAACTCCTCCTCGAAAGCCAAGATCCCCTTCATCGCTGGCAATGGGTCGTCTTCCAAGAACAAAGCCAGATCCCGGGCATCCCCGAAACCGACCCCTACGCCCAACGCAGCACCGCCGCCATCCAACAACTCGCGGCCACCGTACATACACGCAACGCACGCTCCATCTTGCTCATGACATGGGGGCGACGAGATGGCGACTCACAAAACAAGACCCTATTTCCCGACTTCAAAACCATGCAAGCACGCCTTCGCGATGGCTATCTTCGCTACCGCACTCGCGCCTCTACCCCCCAATACACCGTCTACATCGCGCCCGCTGGCATCGCATGGGAACACCTTTACGACGATATCAAACGCAACGGCCAAGACCCTCTACGCCCTGAAAGCCTCTGGTATCGGCTCTATGATGCCGATGGCAGCCACCCCTCCCTCCTTGGAACTTTCCTCGCTGCCGCCACCCTCACCGCCGCACTCACGGGCCGCGATCCCCGCTCTCTCACCTACAACCCCTCCCCCAACATCCTCGAAGCCGAACGCAAACAACTCCTCCAAGCCGCTTACCAAGCCGTCTTCCAAAATACCCTACCCTTCCCCTTCCCTTGGGCCTCCGCCTCCGAACCCAACCAAGAACCCACACCCGAATCCCCCCATGAATCCGAACCCACACAAACAAACACCGAACCTGCTTCCCCCGATGCTTCGATCGAATCCACCACTTCCGAAACTCCCCATGAATCCGAACCCACACAAACAAACACCGAAACTCCCCATGAATCCGCCTCTTCTGAATCCTCCATTGAATCACCTCTTGAGTCCGTTCACTCCGAGATCTCGACCGAATCATCCACTGAACAGCCCCCCCAAGACGCCCTTCCTTCCGATACGAACAGCACACCCAATGCCCAAGGCTGTTGCGCAGCCCATCCAACCGCTTCTCTCGATCTCCCGACCTTGCTCCTTTTGCTCTTCGGACTCATCTTCTTTCTCCGCCGTTTTGCTTATGGCGTGTAGATCTCTCGATAACCCCCAAGCATCCGCCGATTCGTGGATCTTACGATAACTCACGAGCATCCGCCGCTTCGTGGATCTTACGATAACTCACGAGCATCCGCCGCTTCGTGGACCTTACGATCATACGAAATCCGCCCATGGTGTGATCGACGGAGCTTCGTGTGTCTCACGAACATACGAAATCCGCCCATGGTGTGATCGACGGATGTAGGGGCAGCCCCCTGTGGCTGCCCAAGAACAGGGCGTATACAGCAACTCGTGGCAACGTTTTGTGTACACGTCTCTCGAATATCGTACAACCCCCAAGCATCCGCCGTTTCGTGCATCACCGCCATCAAAACGTTCCGCACCAACCCCACCGCATCGGAGAAAAGAACTGCCATGTTCTTCTTTGCAAACAAAAAAACCAAACTCCCTGATCCAGCAAGCGCACTCCCGGGTAGAACCCAAGCGATCCCAACGTCCACTACCCACTTTGTTCTACAAACGCCGATCAAACCGCCGTTTCCGACACATCTACAACAAGCGCTCTTTGGAATGGGTTGCTTTTGGGGAGCCGAACGCAAGTTCTGGACGCAACAAGGCATCCACACCACCGCTGTCGGATACGCCGCAGGGATCACACCCAACCCCACTTACCACGAGGTCTGCTCTGGAATGACGGGACACAATGAAGTCGTCCTCGTTGTCTTTGATCCGCTCACGATCTCTTATCAAGCCCTGCTGCGGATCTTTTGGGAGTCTCACGATCCCACCCAAGGCATGCGCCAAGGCAACGATACCGGCACACAATACCGTTCCGGGATCTACACCTCCGACAACACCCAACACCAACAAGCCCTCGCCACACGCGATGCCTTCCAACCTCGTCTTCTCGCCGCTGGCTTCGGCACGATCACCACCGAGATCTTGCCTGCCCCCACCTTCTACTACGCCGAAGAATACCACCAACAATACCTCGCCAAAGTTCCCGATGGGTACTGTGGACTCGGTGGAACGGGGGTCTCCTGCCCTATTGGCCTTCTCCCTGCTTAAAGCCTCTTCTATTGCCTCGGTGGTATGGGAGAAATCGCCTGTTTCTTGCCTCGAAGAATTTCTCCGCACCTGAGGCTTGCATCCAAGCGCCTATCGCTCTACTCTCCTCCACGCTGATCCCCTTTTCACCGCGCCGATCTCTCCGATCTTGCGCTTACAGGAGCCGAGAACATGCTGTTTGCAACAGGCACTTTCCTTTCCATGCTCTTTGATTTCCTCCTCAAACTCTTTGGCCCGATCCTTGGTGTTTTGGCTGGCTGGTACTGGGGCCAATGGCAAGCCAACGCTTCTTGGAAGAAAAAAGAATTCAAAACCGTCCTTTTGCTCGGACTCAACCAGATCCAACGCCTTGATCCCCAAGCCTCCGAACAAAAATACGCTGCGTCTCTCAAACTGCGCACGCTTTTCGAACGCAAGATCGAAAGCATCTTCCCCAACAAAGCCATGCTCGATCTGGTCACCCAAGGCATCGAAAAAACCACCGAACAAGATCCGCTCGTCCGCTTTCCCAAAGAAGACGGGTGGTTCGTCCTCAATCGCGTCCTCAACGAGATCGCCGAACAGTTCGCCACCGGCACACTCAAACGCGACATGGGCCTCCCCGTCCACAACCAGTCCTATCTCTTCTGCTTGACCTTCGAGCGCGACGGCAAAATGCACCAATTCAAACCCCGCGTCTTGATGATTCAAAAGCAAGAACTCCTCAACTTCCCCGACAACGGAGCCATCTTACTCGAAAGTCCCAACCACGAAGTCCGTGTCCGTACCCTTCGCCAACTCAAAAAAGAATACCAAAGCAATCCTCATCTCTTTATGGAACTGGAGATATCCCTCTAATATCCACCCACTTCCGCCCACAACTGCTGCGACGCCCCTCAATACAGCCCTCGGAGTTTTGCCTTCAAATGACCCAACCTTCTTCTCGGCCCCCAAAAACCGAAGTGCCGATGTCATCACCCCAAAACGCCGCCCCTTCCCCCCAAACCGAAGTGCCGATGTCATCATCCCGAAAGATCCGCGTGATCCATCACCCTCACCACGCCCAAAAACGCCAAACCCACACCTTTTATCCCACCCTCTCTCCCCAAGAACCCGAAGACTCCCACCTTTCAACCGAAGAACGCCGTATCCTCGAATCCTCCGACCTTCTCACTCGATTTCGGATCGCCACCGAGATGTTGCGTACGGGTCGATTCTTTCGATCTATCGAGGCTTTTGATTACATTCAACAACAACACCCCGAGCAAGCCGCACACACACACGCCCAAATCGGTGCCGCTCACTTTTTCCTCCACCACTACGAAAAAGCCATCCACCACTACGAAAAAGCCCTTGAACTCGGTGCCAACCCAACCATGATGCACGCCAACATTCTCGAAGCCCGCAACGCACAACAACCCTACAACCATCACCCCTCCAATCAGAAAGAAATCGGGTAAGCAACAAAGATGCAGAAAGAAGCTTCAACCACTTGGAGTGTATCATCATCACGCGGTTTGTGCTTGGCGGCCTATGTCGTCGCACTCGGAGCCGCGTGGTTGACGGTCTCCCTTGTCCCCACAGAAAGCAGCCTATGGAAAGCGATCTGGGCGGATGTTGTCGCAACATGCGTCATCTTTGCTTCGAGCCTCTGGACCCGAAATTCGAGTATGTACGACCCTTATTGGAGTGTGGCCCCTGTGCCGATCGCGCTTTACTGGTATCTTGTCCACACACCCGTAGCATCCGATCGATGGCGTGCGTGGCTTGTGCTTGCGGGGGTCGCATTTTGGTCGGTACGTCTGACGCTCAACTGGCTGACCGGCTGGAAAGGGCTTGGGCACGAAGATTGGCGTTATCGCCAGATCCGCGAACAGACGGGACCGTTGTGGTGGTTGGTGAGTTTTCTCGGAATCCACATGTTTCCGACCGTGGTCGTGCTTTTCGGTTGTCTGCCGATCTGGGCGGTGATGACAGCCCGAGGGCGAGCCTTGGGCTGGCTTGACGTTGCAGCGGCCTTGGTCACGATCAGCGCGGTGGTGATCGAGATGATCGCGGACCTACAACTACGGCACTTTATGCGCGATCGCAAGCCCGAAGAGATGATGCGTCGGGGCCTTTGGGCCTATTCTCGCCATCCCAACTACTTTGGAGAGATCCTCTTTTGGTGCGGATTGTATCTATTTGGAGTCGCGGCCAATCCCGCGCTCGTGTGGATCGCTATCGGTCCCCTCTCGATGATCTTGCTCTTTCTCTTCATCTCGATCCCCTTGGTGGAGAAAAAGATTCTCAAAACCAGACCGCAGTATCGGCAACTTCAACAAGAGATCTCGATGCTTCTCCCCTTGCCACCGAGATATCCTTCACCTCCTCGCTGATTCCCCGAGATCACCCCAAACCCCGCCCACATCGGCGTAGCCTCTCAACCAACCCACAAAACAAACTCAACAAGTCATACGAAATCCACCCATAGTGTGAGCGACCTTTGTAGGGGCAGCCCCCTGTGGCTGCCCAAGAACAGGGCGTCTCCAACGGATCGCACCTACCCTTCAATCACACTTCTCTCGGATATCGTATCACTCGTTGGGCTTGCCGATGGACAGTTCCTTGAGCGCAAACCCTCGCTGCATATCTTGGTGATAATCAGGAGACTCGATTTGCCACCAATGTTCGCACTGGCTCTTATCTTGAGACCACCGCATATAGGGGTGATCCATCTCAAAGATGATGCCGTGACGAACCCACTCCACCCACTTCACGTCCGGCGGGTAGATATTCGCCAGATTCACGTTCGGAGTCAGTTCTTTCACAAGCCAAGAGATAATCGGCAAATTTCCTTGGTTGCGAGCGTCCCATACTTCAAAAACCATTTTATCCGAATTAACAGCCTTTACGACTTCAAGAAACTGCTTTTGTCCTTCGATATTTTCAAGCTGAGTGCCGATCAAGTTGCGCACCACCATCCCTTCCCAATAGATGTAATCCGCGCCCGCTTCCAACAACCCAAGGGCCAGTTCGGTGACTTTGTCCACATAGACTTGGTCTCGACCTTTCCGAGTCGGATCCTTCCATGCCCATTTTTTCCCTAGCTCGCCAACCACCGTAAAGCCCGCATCTTTGGCCATCTTGATCTCATCTTTGAACTCTTCAAGAGAAGCCCCGCTGGCATGGTTCTCCACTTCGATCTCGTTGATCCCGAGCTGATGAAGAAGATGCAGGTATTCTTTCAGTTTGCCTTGCGCCTTGGCCACCTCAAACTGAGTCCCACCCAACGCCACGTCGATGTTCATGTCCCGATATTGAGCCACCGCCTTTTCCACGATACTCAAGTCGTTGTGCCAAAGCGTGTCCAACATCTTCACCCGATCCACCAACTCACTATAAGAGCGAATAAACTCGGGTCCTTGGTTCACAACGTCCATCACAAGCACCATCGTAATCCCCGTCTTACGAGGCTTCCGTGTGCGCAAAGAATCCGCATCCAGTTTGTCTTGAAACAGTTTCAGCATCTCTGTTAAGTTCATACAAACACTCTTCCTTCCATGATCTTCCTCCAAGTCCGACCAAATGCCAGCCTCTGAAAACCGCCTTGGCCATCCGTTTGTACTTCGACTTCCATCACGCCAGAAGGGTGTCCGATCCTCCATCTCCCACCCTGTTGCTGTTGCGATGCTTGGTGAACAAGGGTGCCTTCAAGGCTTGCAGCCGCTGCAAGGCAAACAGCACCTGTTCCCGGAAATGTTTTGTGCGTACGCTTGAAGCCCACAAGCCTCGCCTGCATGTCGATATCGCCTGCGCTGAGCGAACGGTTTTCACCATACACCGAGCTTTCTTTCGGCCCAGAAACATAGCAAAGAAACGGAATGTACGGCGTCTTCGAAAATGCGTCCTCCGCTCGATCAACAAACCCCAGACGCACCGCCGCTGCGCCGCGAATCATCTCAAGCTTTTCGATCAGTCCCCGATCCCCGTCAACCGCAGACGGCGACTCAACGCCCGTAAGCCCCAGAGATTCGGCCCTGATAAACGCTACAGGGTTCGCCAGATCCACGATGCTCATCTCGATCTCCCCGAGGCCGGGGACATCGACCGAATCGACTACGCGGCCTGTAGGTAAAAGTTTACCTGTCACGGAGCCCGCAGTTTCCGAGAAATCCAACATAATCTTCGCGCCAAAGCCGGGAACACCATCGATCGCGTAATCACCCACTGATTGCGGAATCCCCTCTTTGATAGGAACTTCTGCTGTGATGATCTTACCGACGTTCGTATTGTGGATCCGAATCTTTAAGAGGCCCTCATCCTTTGCACGAACAAAACCTTCTTCGATCGCGATCGGTCCGACAGCAGCGGAGATATTGCCACAATTGCCTTCATAACTGACGGTATCTTTTTCTATGCCGACTTGCGCAAAAGTATAGTCGACATCTGCCCCCGGCACGCTCGGAGGGCCAAGGATCGCCACTTTGCTGGTGAGTATATCTGCCCCACCCAATCCATCGATCTGACGGGCATCCGGCGTACCCATGATCCGCTTGATCACCCGATCTCGCTCTGGCCCTTGCGGCGGCAAGTCTTGCGAAAAAACAAACACTCCTTTGCTCGTTCCCCCTCGAACGATCGCACAGCGAAAACTTTTCACCAAACTCTCCTTTCCAAAGACGCCATCAGTCCATCGCTTTCAAAGACGCCATCAGTCCACCGCTTTCAAAGACGCCATCAGTCCATCGCTTTCAAAGACGCCATCAGTCCACCGCTTTCAAAGACGCCATCAGTCCACCGCTTTCAAATAGGCTTTTTTGAAAGGCATTGGAAGGCCGCGCCGCATACTCCTCACGGCGAGTATGGTTCACGATCCGCCCCAAAGAAACCTCGACAGAGATCTCATCGCCTTGCCGAATTTGGTAGGCGGCGTTGCCGATCTCAAAAACGGGCAAACCAATATTCAGAGCATTTCTAAAAAAGATTCGTGCAAAGCTGTGAGCGATCACCACCGAAAAACCCGCTTCTTTGATGCCCATTGGGGCGCTTTCTCGCGAAGAGCCACAACCAAAGTTTTTACCCGCTACGCAGATATCCCCACTCAAACGGTATCGAGATTGTTTGAAATGACTGAGAAATTCTGCATTCTCAGTATCCAACAACGTATACACTTTGTAGTCCTGTGGTGAAGTGATATTACAGAACCGAGCGGGCATGATCAGATCTGTATTGACATCATCTCCAAAGCACCAAGCCTTTTGAGCGGGTGTATCGGACACATCGGCGTCCATCTCACGGATCGCAGCCTGATAAAAGGCGCTCCCCAAGGCTTCCATCACACGTTTCGACTTTTGAAGAGAGGCGTCGAGCGACGCCCCTACGGCCTGCTCCGTCGCATAATAACACTCTTGGCCATAGCCCGAAGTCAAACGACCCGCCAGAGCCGAATACGCAGCCACCGACGGACTCGCAAGGATCACAGCCGAAAGCTTGTCTCCCGTACGACCATAGAAATTTCGATTGGAAGTAAAAATCGCCGTCTCTTTGGGTCCAACGACGCCCGATTTGATCCCGATACAAGGGCCGCAACTGGAGGACTCGATATAACAACCCGCCTCCAGAAACGTCCCCACAAGCCCTTCTTTGATCGCCTGCCGAAAGACCTGTTGTGAGGCGGGGATGATGATCGCCCGCACCCCGGGAGCCACGCGATGGCCTTTGAAGATATCCGCCACCACGCGCAGATCTTCGATCCGACCGTTGGTACAGGACCCAATGAAGGCTTGGTGGATCGGGATATCGCCTTCCGCAGTCACACGATCCACGATGCCTTTGATGCGGTTCAAGCCCAGCGGATCAGAGGTCGACTTGCGTTCTGGACGTAGCGCCTCTCTTAGCTGGTACACACCAAGCGCATTCTCTGGAAGATACGGTAGCGCGACCGTAGGCTCCATTTCTGATAAATCGATATCGATTTGTGCAGAATAAACGCCCTCAGGATCTCCGTCCATGCCCTTCAATCCGCTTACAGTATCCAAATCAAACCGCACTTCGTCGGGGAAATTCGCTTTGACTTCTTTTAGATAATCCAACGTCACATCGTCGACAGGAAACAGTCCGAATTTCGCCCCTGCTTCGATCGCCATATTGCTTATCGAAAATCGCGCCGCCATATCCAGACCGAACACTCCCGAGCCTGTGAATTCGATCGACTGGTACGTCGCCCCATCCACACCTGTCAGGCCAATTAAATGTAAGACGACATCTTTTCCATAAACGCCTTTTCTTAGCGTCCCCGTCAGATTTACTCGAATCGATCGAGGAACCTGTAGCCAAACCTTGCCCGATATCATCGCCGAAGCTAAGTCCGTAGAACCAATCCCAGTACCCAAACAACCCAACGCACCGTAGGTACAAGAATGAGAGTCCGCCCCCACGCCGACCGTTCCCGGGTACAAAAATCCACGCTCTTCAAAGAGACGATGTTGGATGCCCCCGTCATAACCGACCTCAAAAACCCGAATGCCGTATTTTTTTGCAAACTCACGCAGTCCCACCATCAACGCGGCCGACTTTGCATCCGTCGCAGGGACAAGGTGATCGAACGGGAACATGATCTTCGAAGAATTGGCTTTTAAAACAGCGTCATAGGTTCCATCAAGAAACCCCTTTTCGCGCAAAACATCCACCGCAAACTGAAGGGTCATCTCGCTCCCCCACGCAAGATCCACAGGGAGCTCTACAATTTCACCGATCTCCACCGACCGAGCGAGCCGGTGTGAAAAAAGTTTCTGTGTCAGTGTTTCAGCCATCGAATTCTCACAAAAGCTTTCTGATCTCTTCATCCGTTAGGACACGGTTAGAGGACTTCGCGAACTGAAGGATGCGTTCCACGACTTCGTCCGCCGCACTCAATCCGCGCTTCTTGAACCAATACAAGACATTTGATTTTCCACTCACAGGGCCGATCTCGATCACTTGTTCGAGTCCCAAAGCGTGGGCAGGCACAGCTGAGTACACATAATCGGCCAGCCACCGGTCTTCCACACAATCAAAAGACTTGATCACCGCCGCAGCGTGTACGCCTGTGGACGTTCGAAACGCATCCTTCCCAACTGCCGGATAATGGGGCGGGATGTCGACACCACACACTTTCGAGACGAATTGGCAATACTCGCCTAACACACCCAAGTCCTTTTTGTACAGCCCCATCAAAAACAGATTCACGATGATCTGATCGATGGCTGCGTTTCCTGTGCGTTCGCCGATCCCCAAACAGGTGCCGTGTATGCGATCAACGCCCGCATCGATCGCTGCAACCAGCGCATTGCAAAGCCCCAAGCCCCTGTCGTTGTGCCCGTGCCAATCGATCTTGATATCTTCTCCCGTCGCCGCAACCACCGCTTTGACGTAACTGACAAGGTTTATCACCCCGTCAGGCGTCGAATAGCCCACCGTGTCCGAGATACAGATGCGGCGAGCCCCGCCTTCGATGGCTGTTGTGTACAACTTTTTGATCACTTCGGGTTCGGCTCGCGTGGTATCTTCGGTCACATACATCACTGGGACATTGTTTTTCTGACAAAAATCCATGACTGTTTCGGTGGCTTTCAACAACTTTTCAAGATCCCATCCTTCTGCAAAACGGCGGATAGAACTCGACCCAATAAACAGATGAGCCTCCACTTCTACACCTGTTTTTTGCATGATCTCGATGATCGGAACAACGTCGTTTGGTAGAGTACGCCCCGCACAAGCCAGATGGATATGGAGCTTTTGACTGGCAACTTCTTGCGCAATTCTCGTACAGTCAGCCTGAACAGAAGCACCCGCCGCAGGCAACCCGATATCAGCGATGTGAACGCCCAGATCGTTCATGTAGTGCAAGATGCGCAACTTGTCTTCGATCGCGGGGTGTGTCACCGAAGTCGACTGCAACCCGTCCCGCAGCGTCTCATCATCCAACTCAATCCCGGGTGGGTGATGCAAGAAAAACCGTTGGGTCTTTGCCCCCTCGGCGTTCACTTCATTCCACGGATAAACAAGATCCTTCATCGACGGAGAGTTCATCCACACCAGCCTTCCGAGTCGTAGTGATGCAAGGACGGAACATTTCAATCCATTTCTAACGTGGGGGGTTTGTAGCATTGGGGGAAGACAGGTGTCAACAAAATTATGGTGAAGACGAGAAGTGATGCGGTGGACAAAAAACCCCGTGTTCGCAGCACTTCAAGCGACAGAGCCGTCTGTATGAAACGCCTGTGCTCTCTTCGCCGGTACAGGGTCAAGGGAGCCGCGCCCTTAGCAGTGGGGTGTGGGATGACCCTCCCGCACCAAACGAACAAGTCGCTTCTATAGGGCTTACGCAGTCGCCAAAAAAAGCCGTGTTCGCGGAATTTGCAAGCGGCTGTGCTGTTTGTTTGAAACACCCTCGATCACTCCGCCAGCACGGGGTCAAGAGGGCTTTACCCGCTCGCGGGGCGTGGGGCCGCGCCCCATAGGCGTTAGGTTAAGCGCTTGTTGGCCCCCCCACCCCAGCCCTCCCCCGTGAACAGGGGAGGGAGCGAAAGTCGGAAGCAGCGGGGATTTTGTTTTTTCATGACGCACGCTGTTTGCACGAGACGCAGACGCT
>JAKLKB010000008.1 GCA_023150835.1 Myxococcota bacterium
GTGCGGGAGGTGGAGCGGAAAAGGCGGGAGCAACGGGCTGTGCGGGAGGTGGAGAGGAAAAGGCGGATGCAACGGGCTGTGCGGGAGGAGGAGCGGAAAAGGCGGATGCAACGGGTTGTGCGGGAGGCGGAGCGGAAAAGGCGGGAGCAGCGGGTTGTGCGGGAGGTGGAGAGGAAAAGGCGGATGCAGCGGGTTGTGCGGGCGGGGGTTGAGGCGCGAGATCGGACATGGAGACAGCCGTCATCTCGGCGGGGGGTTTGGGGGCAGTGAGCGCGGGTGAAGGAGTGGTTGGGGGGATGGCGGGGGTTGCGGAGAGAGCATCGATCGGTGGGAGAGGGGCCGAAAATACGGGAACCTCGGGTTCTGGTGTGGTGGATGGTGGCGGTGGGGCTTGTTGAGCGAGGCGGGCTTGAAGTGCGCTTTGTAGGGAGCCGTCGTCTGTGATGGTTTGTGCATTTTCGATGGCGGATCTTGACGTGGCAGAGGGCGCAACGACGGGTTCGACTTCTTCGGCACGAGCGGCGAGGGTATCAGGAGAAGAAGCCGAGGGGATGGGGAAGTCAAACACGGGTGAATCAAAGGCGAGGGTTTGTCCGCCAAGCGCAGCGGCAGAGACGATCGCGGCAGCTTCGGCAACGGGTTGAGATGAGGGAGATATCTGGTGTTTGGGGGCGGGCCGAACTTCGTAGATGCGCCCCGTTTTGGTGTCTGTGACGCGGATCTGTTCGTCGTCCATGATATCGCATGTGATGTTGCGAACATTGTTGTCATCGCCGACCTGCTTGAGTCCGTTGCGCAAGGCCAAAAGCCAGTTAGGCGCTTCGATCACAAGTTTTCGGAACTCGCCGGGATGGTGGGGTTGGGGAACCTGAACTTCAAACTGCATCGCGCAGACCTCCGTAAGAAAACAAGCTGTTTCGGTCGGGCATTCATCGTGGACGCTAACAAAGAAGGCAGCAGTTGTCAATTGCGCAGGTTCGATGGGCGGGGCGAGATTTCTTTGGGGCGAATCTTCAGAGGACAGGAGTTGTTGGGTATCAAAGGCGGTGGTTGGGGAGAGTAAGGGCAAAGCGTCCGATGGTCCAAAGGATCTTGGAACCTGCGCCGATCACTCCTTTGAGGGTGCCGGAGACTTTGGATTGTCCGATACGGACGCGGTAGCGGACAGGGACTTCGAGGATGCGCAGACCTGCGAGGACAGCTTTGATTTGCATCTCGACGGTCCATCCGTAGTTTCGGTCCCGCATATCGAGGATATCGAGAGCCTCGCGTCGGATGGCGCGAAACGGTCCAAGATCCGTGAAGGTGTGTCCCCAACGCAAGGCAATGAGGTGGGTAGCGAGCCGATTTCCGAAGCGGGCTTGGGGGGGGAGTGCGCCTTGTTCGCGGGTTCCTTGTTCGCGTGAGCCGAGGGTGAGATCGGCTTGTTGATGGACAAGTGGATCGAGCAACAGCGCGCACTCTTCGGGATAATCGCTGTAGTCCCCATCGAGGAAGACGATGTATCGGGTTTCTGGCGGGAGAGCGGCAAGGCCACGCAGACAGGCGGCACCATAGCCGCGTTCGGGTTCGTAGTAGACTTCGGCTCCGTGGGCTTGTGCGATCTGGGGCGAGCCATCGTGACTGCCGTTGTCTACGACGATGACGCGATCCACCCGATCGCGAGGGATATCGTCGAGGACTTTGCCGATGCTTTGGGCTTCGTTGAGTACGGGGATGATGGCGACGGTGTGGGCGGGAGTGCGGCGAAACGCAGAAGGTGGCATAAATCAAAGCTCCTTGGGGGGTGAATTCTTGTCTTCGTTTTGAAACGTGGACGGCACAAGCGACGACAAGGATGTATCGCGCGTCGATCGATTGCGTTGGGTGAAGATATCGCGCAGTCTGGGCGTGTCTTTTTCAAGAGAGTGTCCCACAAGGGGGTTTTGGTGCGCAAGAAGCGAAAGCGCAAGGAGGTTGGATGAGTCGTTCGTCGTTGTGGTTTCGGCTGCCGTGGTTGGGCCGCTATTTTCGATGGTTGGAGGCGGATGCGCCAAACGGGTCGGTGGAGCGATACCCGATATTGGGGGAGAACGGAGAGAGCAGCATCCCGGGGATCTACATCGCGGGCGATTTGACGGGGATCCCGTTGTTAAAGTTTGCGGCGGAGGGCGGATCGGGCTTGGTGCATCAGATCGCGCAAGATATGGGGTTTCGCAAAGACCAAACAGCCCGAAGTTCGGAAGTTTATGATCTGGTGATTGTGGGAGCGGGGATCGCGGGTTGTGCGGCAGGTTTGGAAGCGAAAGCGCTCGGCCTTCGTTTTTTGATCTTGGAGGCAGATCGGGCGTTTTCGACGATCCATAACTTTCCGACAGGCAAGCCGATTTATACCTACCCTGAGACGTTGGTGCAGCAGGCTCGTTTGAAGACGGTGGGCGACAACAAAGAGCGGTTGTTGGCGCACTTAGAAGGGCAGATCGCGGGGGCGTCTTTGCCGATCGAGACGGCGTATGTCAAGGGGATATCGGGCCATAAAGGGGCTTTTTTGGTCGAAGCCGAAGGCAAGGCTTACAAGGCGCTGCGGGTGTTGGTGGCGATCGGAAAAAGTGGAAACGCCCGAAAACTTGATGTGATGGGAGAAGATCTGCCCAAGGTGTACAATCGCTTGATCGATCCAAAGGACTTTGCAGGGCAGCGGGTGTTGGTGGTGGGGGGAGGAGATAGCGCGTTAGAAGCGGCGCTATTGTTAAGCGAGCAAGCGGGAACAACGGTGACGCTGTCGTATCGGGGCGAAGCGCTTTCGCGCCCCAAGCCAGAAAATCAGCAGGCGATCCAACAAGCCGAAAAAGACGGAAAGGTCGAGTTGTTGTTGGGATCGAAGGTTCAAGAAGTTCGTGCCGATGCGGTCGATATCGAGGTGCAGGGGGTGAAGCGTGCGTTGCCCAACGATGCGGTGTTGGTGCAGATCGGAAAAGAGTTGCCGATCGCGTTCTTTTCGCGTTCTGAGATCGCGATGGAAAGGACGTGGGATCTGGAGCGGGTGGTGATGTTTTTGGCGCTGTTGTTTGGGTCGGGGGTGATCTATTTCGGCAAGGACGCAAGCGTGATCCCGGGAGGAGGTGTGTGGAGCGGGTTGTGGGAGGCTCCGATGTATTCTTTTCGGCAGATCGGGATGTTTCATCAACCTTGGAGTTGGAAGGGTGGGATCTTGGGGTTGATGGCGTGGATATCTTTGCTTGGGCTGATCGTGACGGGAGGATGGACGCTTGGGATTGTTGCGAGAAAAAGTGCGCAGTTTTTTTCAACGCGATGGAAGGCGTTTAAAGCGGTGTACTTTCTCGGGGTCGCGTTGATGGTGAGCGCGGTGTACATCAGCGAGTTTTATGTTGGGGTGCAGCTTCTTGGGAAGAAGATGTCGTTTTGGTACACCTTTTTGTATTCGCTGACGATCTTGATCTTTGGTGTGCGGCGGATCGTGGTCCGCAAGACGCGCTACATCACGCTTCAAACCACTTCGTTGATCTTGATCCAGATCATCCCGTTATTTTTGTTGCCGGAGCTGCTGTTGCCTTGGATGAATCAGGCAGGGAGCTTGCCACAAAGCCTCAAAGCGCACTTGTTTCCGGGGGATTCGTTTTGGCGGTCGTATGGCTTTGTGTTGGCGTGGCCGTTGTTTGTGTGGAACTTGATCATCGGGCAACCGACGACGGCTTGGTTGGTGATCTCGTTGGTGCAGACCTTTGTTTTGATTCCGTTGTTGGTGTGGAAGTGGGGAAAAGGCGCGTATTGCGGCTGGATCTGTTCTTGTGGCGGGCTGGCGGAGACTTTGGGGGATGAGCATCGAACCACCGCGTGGCATGGGCCGATGTCCCGTTCGTTTGAACATGTCGGTCAGGTGGTGTTGTTTGTGGCGTTGGGGTTGACGGCGTGGAATCTTGTGGCTCCAAGCGCGGGGGGAGCGGTTCTGAGCCATCTTCGTGAGGGCTACAAGGTGATCGTGGATGTGATCATGGCGGGTGTTTTGGGGGTGGGGGTATACTTCTTTTTGAGTGGGCGCTTTTGGTGTCGTTTCCTTTGCCCGCTGGCGGCGTTGATGCACATCTATACGCGTTTTAGCCGCTATCGCATCTTTTCGGATAAGAAAAAATGTATCTCTTGTGGAGAGTGTACCCGCGCCTGCCACATGGGCATCGACGTGATGAATTATGCCAACAAGGGCGTTCCGATGGACAACTACGAGTGTGTTCGTTGCTCGGCGTGTGTCTATGTTTGCCCCGTCCAATGTTTGAATTTTGGCGAGATGAAGGGCGGAAAAGGTGTTGCAGCGTTGCTTGGACTACGCGAAGAAAAGGCCGAAAACCTGATCTCTTCGGAAACCATCCAAAAGCAGCTTCAATAGGGAAGGATCAGGAGATCGGGGTGGCTTGGAGTTGCTCAAACGCGGGGATCTGGCCGATGAGAGGGCGGGCATATTCGAGGAAGGCGGGGGTCACATCGTTGTGTGCGTTGTTGATCCATTCGTCGGGCATGTGGCGAACCTTGCCACCGATCTTGGAGATATCTGTTTCGAGGAAGTATTCGACGACGTAGTTTCCGATGCGGCGCATACAGACAGAGCCGCTTTGTCCGAGTCCACAAGCGAACTGGACGGCTTTTTGGCCGACTTCACGGGCTTCGCGTTGGTCGACTTCGGAGACGCATCCCACAAAAGAGCGTTGGAGATAGCCGAAGGTGTCGCCGCGAACGCGCTTGAGTTGGAGTTTTTCGGTGATCAAGGAGACAAGGGTATCGGCGAGTGCTCCGCCACCAAGGCGGGGGTGGCCGAAGGAATCGCGGGGGACTTCTTGGCCTTGTTGTTCAAAGATCGAGACGATC
Source organism: Myxococcota bacterium (assembly GCA_023150835.1). Taxonomy (GTDB): domain Bacteria; phylum Myxococcota_C; class UBA6777; order UBA6777; family UBA6777; genus JAKLKB01. Next base: position 4,858 of record JAKLKB010000008.1, read on the forward strand.
ATCGGCTTGGGTTTGCCCTTGCTGTCGAGCTCGCTCCAAACCCCCTCGCTGAGGGCGATAATGCAGCGCCCGTGTTGGTCGTACACGCGGCGAACATCTTGGAGGAAGCTGTCCACAACGAACTGTTTTTCGGGAACATAGATCAGATGGGGTCCATCGTCGGGATAGCGGCGCGCAAGTGCCGAAGCTGCCGTCAAAAAGCCAGCGCTGCGGCCCATGATCACCGCGAGATAAACGCCCGGGAGTGCGCGGTTATCGAGGTTTGCCCCTGCGAAGGCTTGGGCGACAAAACGCGCAGCCGAGCCAAATCCGGGGGTGTGATCGGTGACGGTTAGGTCGTTGTCGATGGTCTTGGGGATGTGGACCACGCGCATCTCATATGCGGCTTGTTGGGCGTATTCGCCGATGATCTTGACGGTTTCAGAAGAATCATTTCCACCGATATAAAAGAAGTAGCGGATATCACGGGCTTTCATCTGTTCAAAGAGTTTTTGGCAGTAGGCGGCGTCGGGTTTGTCGCGGGTCGAAAGTAGCGCAGCCGATGGGGTTTGGGCGATGGCCTCGAGGTTTGCGTGCGTCGTTGCGCGCAAGTCCACCAATGTTCCGTCGCGCAAACCCCGTACACCGTGCAGCGCCCCGTAGATCTGCTTGATCTGTGGATACCGTGTGGCTTCAAGGACAGCCCCCACAAGGCTTTGGTTGATGACGGCGGTGGGGCCGCCCCCTTGCGCAATCACCATATTCCCTTCAAGGATAGACACGTCGCACCTCCGAATCTGTTGTGGAGAATTGAAGCTTTATTCGACAGGATAGGACAAGGGCTTGTATAACGACACCCATGTGTGCATCATCACAAACACGCGAGAAGAGACGCGTTGTGGTGTGTTGCCTGTATGCGTGTGGAGAAGCCGCTTTCTCGCGGAAGAAACAGGCAGAACAGATAGCAGGGCAGAACGGAAAAAACAAGCCTCTCGTTGTCTCGCTGCTTGGTTGAAGACTCCATCGCGAACCCGCGCAAGATGGGTTTGTTCCGTAGAAGTTCAGAGGTTGTGATCGTCGTTTTCTCGTATGACCGAGGGATGCGGCGCGCATCGAGTAGCTGAGGTGAGAGATGCAAGTTCAGCCCACAAGTCGAAAGACGGGAGCTGTGTGGCGTTCCCAAGAGGGTTTTCGGACACTCAAGGGGGGGCAGTTTTCAGAAGAACGAAACCACCGCATAGAGATCGAAGGGCTGCTGCCCGAAGATCAACTCGTTTTGCAAGCTGCGACCGAGCTTTTGCGCCTACTTTTTCCCCAAGAAGAGTGGGGGGCATGGAGCGTAGAGATCGTCGAAGGTCATGATCGTCTTGCGGAGGTCATTTCCGAAGAACAGACCTTGCTGGTGGATCGGTTGGCTTTGGCGGATCTAACGCTGTTAAGTTGGGAGTTGTATTCGGCTTGGCTGCAACACGTCCTTCACGAAGAACAAGGGTGGTTACAGCCCGAAGAGATCGCCTTGTTTGCGTTGTGGGTTCAGCTACGGTGGTTTCAACAAGAAGGGACGCGCTGGCAAGAGCAGCTTTTTGTGGCTTTGCGGCAGCTCCCCGTCGATACGGGGCTTTTAGAGCATCTCTTGTGGTCTTTGCTTTCCGATGCACGCGCTGCACGCTTGCGCCTGAGTCTGGCGGGGACGTGGCCCGATGTGGATCCTTTTGTGTCGCACCGCAGCGCCGAAGATCGTTTGTGGCAAGTGGCCGCACAAGCCCTCGCCCAAAAATGGGGACGCGCACCGCTTTCGCCCGAACAATGGGCTGTTCGACGCGAACGTTTTCAAAAACTCAAAAAGCAGTGGGATATCCGCTCAAGTCTTCCGTGGGAAACGGTTGCGGGGGCTTTGTGTAGCGTCTTGGCTCGCTTTGTTTATGAGATCCCCCCTCAAGCCAGCAGTACAGACCGCCGCTTGAATCTGTTTCGCTTGTGCGTCGAAAAGAGCCTTGAACACGAAGAACTGCGGCTCTTTCCGCACGAGTGGCCGCGCCTTTCTCTTGCGGTCCTCGATCCCCAACGCCACCCGCGCATCCATCTTGCGCTGTCTCACTTTCTGGCGATTCATCCGCAGTTGGGGGCCGAAGCCTTGTGGTCTATCCGCAAGGATGAAAGCCTTCTCGCGCAGCTTGCGATCCAAAATCAACTGAGCGATCAAGACGATCGCTTTTTTCGCCAAGCCACACATCTTCAAGCCATCTGGCGCGATATCCTCCATCGCAATGCTTCCCAAGATTGGGCGGCATGTCTGCTCTTTGATGCCCTTGAAAAGCACATCGCCACCATCCAAAAAGACCAAGATCTGTTCTTTGAAGTCGTCCTCTACAACGGTCCTGACCCCGATCAAGGGCCTCTTCCCCAAGCCAACAGCACCCAAACGCTCTGTGAACTTCTCTGGGTGCTTTCTCAATCGCCCCTTGTCGTTCTTCGCCGTTTGTACCCGAAATCACGCGATCAACAACACGCCTCGCATCTTCGCTGGCCGCTGTTGCGCCAGCATCTTCGGCGGTTTGTCCATCTCGCACCACCCGTCTTGTTGCGTCTGCTCGAACAACTCGAAGAAGAACGCCAACAGCGCGAACAAGACACGCCTCTGCCCGCACATCTCCACATCGACGCTGATCCTGATATCCCGCAACAAGATCTACATGGGCGGGTACTTCCGCTGTTTTCGCGCCCTGAGCTTCAACAGTACCGATGGATCGACCTCGAACGAACGACTCACCTTCGGATCGTTCATCTTGATCGTTGTCTCAAACGCAGCAGCGGCCAGTTGCGAGAACAACGCTTCTTTAGTTCTTTTCTTCTGTTCTTTAAACAATCCGAAGACCTCCACGAAGGCCAATGGAACGAACTGGCCTTGTGGATCGACAAGGATCTTGATCTCAGCAAAGCCAGTCAAAAGAAAAGTCTTGCGCCCACGATCCGAGGTTTGCTGCTCGAAGATGGCTTGTGGGAACGCACCTACCGCTATCAGTTCCTTTCGATGGACCAATTGCTTCAAAAGTTGCAGCCCACCCACCAAGAATGGCGCGCTTTGTTGGAGATGCTTGCGGACGAATATCGACCCTTGCTCGAAGAACGCGTCCAAGAAGTCTTGGCGTTGCAGTATTACCTCGGGCGCGAACGCTATCTCGGCCATCAGTCCTTGACAGGGACGCTGTACGCCGAACATACACACCCGATCTTGCGCCTCTCTTTGGACGACTTTGAAGGGATCAAACAACAACTCGCCGCAGAATCGGTCGAGCAAGGCATCCAACATTTTCTTCATACACAACTCCAAGACACCCGTTCTTGGTCCAGCGCGCACCAATCCATCGCCCAGCAAGTCAGCCAATATACGCTGCTGCTTCACCTCGCCACCAACGCTCTTTTTCTTCAACCACCCCCCGCACAAAATGCGCAAAGATGGTGTTGGGATGTTCTTCAGCGATGGGTTGAACAAGCCGATGAATGGGAACCCATCGCGCTTGATCCGCAACACTGGCTGCGAGACAATGCCCAACTGATCAAACGCCTTGAGCGTGTCTATCCTGCCCGTGCGATCGAGCTTGTGGGATTCTTTCTTCAACAAATCCATCCCCAACATCGGATCGTCCAGCGCCTCGTCCAATCGCCTTTTGAAGAACAAGCAGCGGCTCCCGTCTTTAAGCCCATCCCAACAGGCCAAGATCTCTCGCGCAAGCGTGAGATGATCCCCTATCTCTCGGACTCCGAAGGCCATCTCTCTCCTGTGATGCTGTTGCAACTCTTCGGTCAGATCCCAAAACAACTTTTGCACAAAACTCTTGATACCGACGAAAAGCTACAAAGCTCACTTCGCAAAGCCAGTCTGCTGTTGATCCAAAGCCAGCTCGACGAAGACGACGCTTATCACGCACTTGCAGACGTTCTCGAAGAACGTCAAGCCCGCCAAGCCACCCGTCAAGCCGAAGGTTCCACCGCCCGAGAAAGCCCCGTCAACCAAGAGCAGCCGCCCACAGAAGAACACTCCTCCAAAGAAGAGGTCCACAACCACAGCAAGGTCCAAGAAAGCAGCCAGTCTTCGTGAAGCGGGCCTTCGTCAAGTCGGCCTTCGTGATGTCGGCCTTCGTGATGTCGGCCTTCGTGATACACGATGCCCCCCCACTTGCGCCCAAGAAAACAGTCCGCTCTCTTGAAACTCTTTGAAATAGCCCGCTGTTTCGAGCGATCGAGCTGCTGCGTTGAACTATCGAGCAAAACAACTAGACCAAGCGAGTTTCTCTATGTCTGCACAACAAACTCTCCATGCCAATGCTCTCGGTCGCTCCGCGCTGCGCGACTGGCTCGATCAAGCTCCAAACAACTTCTTTCAACAAGATCCCTTTCTGTCGGGCCTTTTGGAGACTTTTTGGGGAGCGCAGCGCCTAAGCGAACACTTGCCGCGCTTGGAGTCGGCAGGTCGGGCGTTTGCATCGATCGATGCCGCTGTTCAATCCGCCGATGACCGAGTCCACCTTCCCCGCCTTGAGCGGTATTCGAGTGTGGGCGAGCGCATCGAAGAAGTGATCTTTCACCCTGCCTACCGCGATATCGGTCGTGCGATCTACGGCTCGGGCATGATGTCTGTGTACAAAGAACCCGGCCAAAACTTGTTGGCGCTGACGTTGTTTTATTTGTCTGCACAAAACGGAGAGGCCGGTCACAACTGCCCTGTCGCATGCACCGCAGGACTCATCAAGAGCCTGCAATCGGTCGCGGACCCGACCTTGGCAGCGCGTTATCTGCCGCGTCTGCTCGAACCGGATTACGATCGCTGCTTTACGGGGGCGCAGTTTCTCACCGAGATCCAAGGCGGCTCCGATGTGGGGGCAAATGCGACGCACGCTGTCCCTCACGAAACCCTTGCAGGAGCGTGGTGGATCAACGGCGAAAAGTGGTTTTGTTCTAACGTCAACGCGGACTTGATCTTGCTCACCGCACGCGTCCCCGACCAAGGAGACGGGACCAAAGGACTCGGACTGTTTTTACTGCCCCGCAAGCTCGAAGATGGCCGACCCAACGGGATCTTCATTCGACGGCTAAAAGAAAAACTTGGAACGCGAGCGATGGCCTCGGCGGAGTGCGACTTTCAACAAGCTCTTGCTTATGCGGTAGGGCCTGTCCAACAAGGTTTCCACAACGTCATGCGCCACGTGATCAACACTTCTCGGCTCTACAATGCGATCGGTGTCACCGGAAATGCCCGTCGTGCCTTCTCGATCGCGTGGGGATACGCGCAACATCGCACCGCCTTCGGCCAACCGATCCAACAATTCCCGCTCGTCCACGATCTGCTTGCTTGCATGAAATCCGATATCTGGGCGATGCTTGCGGGATCTGCGCACCTTATTCAACTGCAAGACAAGGCCGAAACCTCGACCCTTCATTCCGATGAATCCGCTTTGCTTCGCATGGGACTCAATCTCAATAAATTCCGCACCGCCGTGATCGCCCACGAAGTGATCCTTCAAGCCATCGAGATCCTCGGTGGCAACGGAACCATCGAGTCTTTTTCTGCCTTACCCCGCCTGCTGCGTGACAACGTCGTCTACGAAAACTGGGAAGGCACTCACAACGTCCTAATCGCCCAAGTCCAACGCGATATCTTGCGCTTCCAACTGCATCGTCCGTTCTTTGCGTGGATACAACAACGCTGGGCTTCTCTCCCCCCCGAACATCCGCTCCATCCACAAGGCCGCATGATCACGCTGTCGCTCGAAGAACACCTCCAACAACTTCTCACAATGGAACCCCTTGAGGCGAGCCTGTTCTTTCGACCCGCTCTTGAACGGATCACCGACCTCTACTATGCTGCGGCTTTGTGCTTGCCGTGGATGGATGCCCATCAAAAGCAACAACCCACGCAAGCCTTCGATGATGCGCTGCAACTCTTCTTTGCGCGGCGTGTCCTGCGCCTTGACGCTTTTTCTATTCCACGCTACAGCGAGCGCGTCAAACGCTTTGCAGCGTCTCTTTGAACGCGCATCGCGTTGCGTCCGTACTCAACTCCCGAATCCTTCGGCCTTTTGGTTTTTTCGAACACCACAGGAAAACAACATGGCAGAATTGATCCTCACACTCAAAGGTCAGATCCTCAAACGCCATACGCTCTCCAAAGAGGAAACCACCATCGGCCGCGATGTGGTCAATGATTTTTGCATCGATAATCCCGGGGTCTCTCGCTTTCAAGCTCGGATCGTCAAACATGAAGGACACTTCTTTTTGCTCGATGAAGGCAGCAGCAACGGGACTTTTGTCAATGGAAAGCGCGTCTCGCAGGTCCAACTCAGCGACGCAGACGAGATCCAACTCGCAAAATACAAAGCGATCTTCTCTCAACACACCTCAAGCGACGGCACCGACAACAGCGCTGCGATGCCCAACTTCCTCGCCTCGACCGAAAGCACCATGCTTTACAACGACAACGACCTCAAAAAAATGATTGATGACGAAAATGCAGGCCGCTCCGCAGCACGCGATCTGCCGATGGCTGGCTTCTCTCACGAACCTCACGTCGCACAAGCCCCCTCCACCGCCCCCCGCAGATCCGCCCCCAAAAAAGGCAACCCCATGGCCCTCATGATCATCATCGCCATCGTCTGTTTTGGCCTTGGCTTCGCCTTGATCCTCTTGCTCAACTAAATCTCCATCCAATCCCCATCCATCCAATCCCCATCCATCCAATCCCCATCCATCCAATCCCCATCCATCCAATCCCCATCCATCTCTACCCGTCAAGTGGGGATCTTCATCCCGTCGGGGATGACGGCTTTTCGAGGCAAGATCACCAAACCGTCGCGGATATAATACAAACCGTTTGGATCGTCGCGGTTGGGCAAACCCACGGCACCTTCGATGGTGACGTTTTTTCCGATGCGTACGTCCTTATCGATGATGCAGTTGCGCAAGATGCTACCTTCTCCAACGCCAAGCGCGGGTTTGCCTGCGGGGACGTTGGCCTTTTCTTCGTAGCGGGTTGCCCCAAAAAGGATCGCGTGATCCAACACCGCACCTTGTCGCACACAAAGCCGTTGTCCCAAGATCGAGCGCGTGATCTTGCACTTCGGCTCAAGCTGCACACCATCCGCCAGCAGCGAACGCTCCAAACGCGCTCCTTGGATCTTGGCGGGCGGAATCGAACGTACACGTGTAAAAAACGGCGAGTCTTCGGGGAAAAAGTCAAAACCCGGCACCAGATCGCACATCTCCAAGTTGGCCTGATAATACGAACGGATCGTCCCGATATCCCGCCAATACCCCTCGAAGGGATAGGCCAGCATACTGTATTGACCTAGAGCTTCCGGCAATATCTCTTTGCCAAAGTCGTTGTGCGGCTTGATGTTGAGCAGTTTTTCTAAGACCGAAAGCTCAAAGACATAAATCCCCATCGAAGCCAAAAAGGGCCGCTCGGGTGGGATCCGAACCGAACCAAAGGTGCCAGACACTCGCAAAGACTCGATCAATGCCGGATCCTTGGGCTTTTCAAAAAAACGTACGATGTTGAGTTGATCGTCGACTTGTAAGACACCAAACCCCGTTACATCCTCTTCGCCCACAGGCAACACCGAAACCGTGATGTCGGCCTTGCGGTCGATATGGAACTGCAGCATCTGCCGATAATCCATACGATACAAGTGATCTCCGCTCAAGATCAAAACTCGCTCGGCTTTTTCGCGCTGCGCGATCTGATAGATATACCAAAAGTTTTGCCGTACAGCATCGGCGGTTCCTTGATACCAATACGGGTTGGTTGGTGTGAGTGTCGCAGCCAAGACCTCGACAACGCCCCGCAAAAAGTGAGGCATCGAATAGGTTCGTGAGATGTGTTGATTGAGTGAACCCGAATTAAACTGGGTCAGGATGAAGATGTGATACAGATCGGAGTTCAAACAATTTGAGATCGGGATATCGATCAAGCGAAACTTCCCACCGATGGGTACGGCGGGCTTTGAACGCTCGCCTGTGAGGGGAAAAAGTCGGGTTCCAGCACCACCACCCAAGATCACCGCGACCGAACGCTGCGAGGACATGCTTCCTCCTCCAAATAACAAGGCCAAACCAATCCGACAAAGGCAACCCGCGCCAAAAACAAACGCGCAGGATCATAGCTTGTGGCGCATCCTGTGGCAAGCCACAACCCACCCGCGTTCGCTTTTCTCCCCGTCACACATTCTCCCGCAGATGCTGTTGCAAGATGTGTTGGATGGTGTTAAGGTGCCAAAGCACCCCTCAAAGCATGGTGGATGGCGCGATGTTGGGTGTGGGTTCCATCCTTGACGATCCAGAAATTCACAACCCAAACCAAACGCACGTCGCACGATCCCGCGCCCTGTGCTTGTTTTCCACCGATACAGACGGAGCGGTTCACTTCATTTTTTGGAGATTTTTCTCGATGAGCGAATCAAACAAGCCCAATGAGCTAATCGACTTCAGCACGTATGATGGTTCCTACCAAGAAGGTGAGCTTCTCGGCGAAGATGGCCAAGCCATCGACCTTGACGAACTCAAAAAGGCCGAACAACCTCCACGCACTCCGCTGCTGATCCAAGGGGCTTTTGTGATCTTTTTTGTCGCGCTTGGTGGCTTGATGTATTGGGCCTTCCAAAAAACGCCACCCTCCGAAAAGCCCAAACCACCGCCTGTTGTGGACAAATTTTATGACGTGGTGCTTTCTCGCCTCGTTGATTCGCGCTCCGAATTCCAATCCGTTCGCGATTGTTGGTCGGTGGTTGCACGCGCAAAAGCTGGACGCCAAAAGCTCGATGCTGCCGGCCTCCAAAAAGCATGCCCACCCTTCAAAGGGGCCAAAGTCGCTTACCAAGGTGCCTGCAAAGACGACACTTGCGCCAATACCAAACTCCAAAAATGCGAAGGTACCGCTTGTCAAGATATCGAAGGCGTCAGTTACGCAGACTTCCTCTACGCTTTGATGCAACGCTATGCCGAAGGCTACAACCTCTTCTACGCTTACCAAAAATTGTATGACCCGCTCAACGAAAAGATCAAAGATCTCCAGTCCAGCGCCCCCGAAGGAAAACAAGAACCCGCCGCCTTAACCGAACTCAAAAACCAAGACAAAGCCAAGCGCAAAGAACTCCAAGCCTTCCTTGATGGCACCGGCTTCGACAAAAGCAGCCTCACCACCCCCTATTTCTCTCTCCCTCCCGATATCCTCTACACCCAAGTCCTCTCACAGATCAAAGAAAACAGCCCCACCGCAGAAACCCCCAAAGAAGAAGACGACGAAGACTCCAAACCCAAACGCCGTACCTCTCAACCCAACCAAGACACAAGCACTTCCGGCGGTACCCTCTATCTTTTGCGCAATTGGCCCAAGCTGATCGCCCAAAATGCCGGCTACAAAACACTCACACAATACTTCCGACTCGAAGATTACGCCGACTCCATCGGAAACCTTGTCTACTCTTCCACCGCCTATCGCTTTTGGACCCATGACGCCGTTGAACGCGAACTTCAACAATGCACCGCTACTTCGGCCAAAGCTTCCGACAAAGAATTTACCGTCCGTCTTACCCTCCTCCACAAAACAGGCTACCCCAAACCCGAAACCTCCATCCAAATCGAACCCGCCCCAACCCCCGAACTCAACTCCTGCTACCAAGAAACCCTCCGCAAACGCCTCGTCTATCGTGGACTTCCACAAAAGGATGCCGACGGCAAAGAGATCGCTGAAACCAACCTCTCCTTCAAACTCCGCGTCCTCAACTAAATTCCAATTCACCACCATCGAAACCCTCCCGCAACGAAATCCAACCCACCACCACCGAAACCCCCTCGATCCTGCCCGCTCGCGGTGTGCGTTGCTTTCCGTCCGGGGGTGCCTTATTTTGGCGATCGCGCCGGTTCGATTCGGTGTTGTTCTCTGCCCATCGCAGATATCCCCGCAATCACGACGTCGATCGTCACCCACGCCGTCCCGCACCCCTCATCTCTTCGGTATCCCGCACCAAGGCGTGTAATGGCTCTCTTTAAGAATTATTCTAGGAGGTTTGATGAAAGGGACTTTGTTAACACAACGCCATCTCGAAACCCTTGACATCATGAAAGATGTCTTACAAGAAAACTATCTCCACGTTCGCCTTGAAAACTTTCGTGTCGAAGAGCGTGGACCCCAAGAAAATAGCCAGATCCTCTCGCAGATCCGACGCTCTGATCGCAACGACTTGATCACGCTTGAAGGCGAAGGTTCAGGCGCTTTACACGGGTTTTTTGTCGCCTTGCGCGATCATCTCAGCGAAGAATTCCCCTCTGTTCGTGCGATCCACTTCACCTCCATCCGCGCTGAGAGCGTCCCCAACTCCAATCGCAATCACCCCACAGACGCAGAAGCCGAAGTCTTCTTAACCATCCGAAATAGTTATGGCGATGAACTCGAATTCCGTAACCGATCGCGTAGTCTGATGCGCGCTACGCTTGACTGCATCGTGGATGCGGTTGAATACTTCGTCAACAGCGAAAAAGCGTACGTTCAGATCTATCGTGCGCTCAACCATTACCGCGAACAAGGCCGCTCTGATCTGGTCGACAAATACACTTCGCTGCTGAGCGTTGTTGTCCGCAGCACCTCTTACACCGAAGTGATCGAACAACTGAAAAAGGCAAAATAAATCACCTTGCTCTTTTCGCCCGAACGACGAGGATCTTCGCCGTCCTCCAACTTCTCCACCGGTCCGATCTCTCAACGCTCCGATTCACACACGAGGATGTTAGGCTTGACTGATCTGTCTTTCCAAGAAACCTTCTTCTCTGCGCACGATCAACTTCGCCTCTATACGCGCACATGGGGCGAACCCCACAAAGGCATCGTTCTTTTTCTACACGGCCTCGGAGATCACCAAGGCACCGCACGTTACCTCGTTCATGCTCTCGCACAACGCGGCTATTCCGTCACAGGCTACGATGCGCGGGGGCATGGTCAAAGCCCGGGAAAACGCGGCCACGTCATGCAATTCGACGAATACTGCGAAGACCTCCGCTTGTTCGTTCAAGATGTCCGAAAACGATTCCCCTCCGATCTCCCTCTCGCTGTCGTCGGATACGACCTCGGCGCTCTTGTTGCGTTGCGTACGCTCCAACAGCATGGCTCTCTTGGACTCCAGACCTTTGTCGGCCTCAGTCCGCTGCTTCATCCTTCGCTGTCTCACCACCTGCTCCAAACCACGCTGTTTCGCCTCGGAGGTCGCTTCTCTCCAACATGGCGGATCGTCTGGCCTCATGACGAACACGCTCTCTCCCACGATCTCGATATCGTCGAAGCCCTTCGCCGCGACCCTCTTTGCTTTCGCGAGATCACCACACGCGGACTGCGTTCGATCCAAGACGCCGCTGCTCAAACCCTCCTCCAAGCCCACCGCCTCGCTCTACCCTCGTTCGTCCTCCAATCCGGCGAAGATCGCGTTACTTCCGCTCTCACCCTTCAACGCTTTGCCGAACGTACTCCGCCCCGCGTCCTTCGTGTCACCGTCTACCCCGGCTATTTTCATGCGCTCCACAACGAAACCCCCGATCGTCGCGGTCCTGTCTTTGAAGATATCATCCATTGGCTTGATGAATCGCTGTTGGCCTCATAAATCCCGCTGCAACAGGTCTCTGCGCGGGAATCCCGTCCCTACAAGGGTTTTCTCTTTCTCACGCATGGAGGCGTTGCCATGTCTTTTCTTCGTGTGTTGTGTGTTCTCTCTTCGTGTGTTGTTTTCCTTGCGCGCTTTTCCGCCTCTGCCGAGAAAAGAGCAGATCCCAAACAAGGCACGCGGCCTTTTTCGAGCCATACTGCGCGCCCTTTTGTGGCAGACAAACGCCAGCCCGAGATCATCCGCAACGTAACGATCTCGATCCCCGCTGTTCGGGAACTTCAAGCGTGGCTCCATGCGTGGAGTCCCACCCAACGCGTGGCCGAGGGGATCCATGCGATGAGCGAGATGATCCGTACCTACGTCGCTTTTCGCTACGCTCGACGCTATGAACCCGCCGCAAGCGAACGGTTGTGGGAGATCTACCTTGGCTTCGGTGCGTGGAACCCAAAGGAACTTTATCAAAAGCTCCGTGAACGCGAGATCAACCCGCATCTTGCGATGCGTTTGCGCGACGAACACATCTACATCACAGCCCCCAAAGACACTTGGAAGCCCGGCCTTGGACAGGGCGGGATGACCATCGATGTCCAGCCGCTTCCCATGATTCGGGGAAATTCGCAACGCCCCTTTCGCGTCGTCGCCACAGGTGCTTTGGGCGTCCCTCCCGTTCGGATCGCCCACGTCGATAAGCTACTCCACGAATTTATGCAGCGGGCGCTTTCGCCTCAGCTGGTCGTCGAACCCGATGCCAAAGGCCCGCATTATTTCCCTTCCATCCAAGAAGCCCAGTCCCGCAAGATCGCCGATTGGCTCACCTCTCGACTCCCCCGAACTACCGTCTTGATGGATCGCTACTTCGATATCCGCAGCATCGTCTCGCCCCTTTCCGATGGCCGCTTTAAACTCGACCTCCGCTTGTATTGGCGCAATGAACACATCAAAACCGATTATCCCGACTGGTACAAAGCCCAAAAGAAAAATCAAGTGCGCGTCTTTTTCCAAACGGAGTTTCTGGATGCTTCCTATCGACGGTGGTTTGTGTTGACCTATAGCAATAAGAAAAATTACTATCGCATCGAAGCCGTCGTCCATCCCGACGGCTTTTTGGTCTGCGACGACACATGGAAGCCTGCGCTCGATGCCGAACCTTGGCGGCCCACCCACAAGCTCACCAGCGATTTTTTTACCCGCACACAGCTTTTCTTCTCTTCCAACAATATCAACTTTGGCGTCAGCGATATCCTCTTGGCGTGGCAGGTCCGCCCTCACAAAGACGGCGCATCGATGGGCTTTTCCTTTACGCGACCTCCGCGCTTGCAGATCCAAGGGGGCAATTTCTTACGCTCGCTTGCGCGGGTGGTGATCCCGGGCGGGGTCAGTGCTTTGTTCCAACGCTTGCTCTCTGATATGACCAAAGGCGATGGCGGACAGGGGATGCGTTTTCAACTACGCCTTGTTGAGACGCCGTCTTATGGCGATGTTCGCTATGATCTACGCTTCCCGATCGTACCAAACGCGATCCTCAGCGCGGTATTGCGCATGATCCCCGGTATGCTCACTCGAATGCCACCCCGCCGTCGCACCGCCCCTCCAAAGATCGCCCGTCAAACGCCTCCTCGATCCAACCCCGTTCGCCCACGTTATCGCCTCCGCCGCGTCCTGCCCGCTTTTTGGCAGCGCGTCCTCTCCGCCATCTCCTACGACCTCCAAGACGCCCACCAAAAAGCCACCCAAACCACACCCCGATAGGACTGACTTTAGCGATGGTCTGAGTGGGGTGTCACCCCATACGCGCCTTGTGTAGGAATGATGATCGCGAACGAATGGCATGAGTTGGTCCAAGTGTTCGCGAACCGCCCGTGTATCGGGACATCGAGCAGCGAACGGAGATGCTCACACAACAACAGATGTTTGTATGAGCAGTGGTTCGAGCAAGGAACATCCGCTTTTTTGCGTTTTGTTTGCCTTTTTACGTACAAACGTGTTGTCTTTCCGACAGCACAGACGAAGTGTTCGAGTGTTCGGGGTGGGGGGCCAAACATCGCTTAACAAGGCGCGTGTGGGGCAACGCCCCACCAAATCCATTCCATCGCGTCCGTTCTATTCGGATGCCGAACCCGCGATCTGTGTAGACGATCACCGCCTCAATAATTCCTATTGTCGCGCTGCTCACCAAACCGTCGGCGCGCTTTCTTCGTCCGTCCGTTGTCTTGCGTTGACAGGGTGCTGCGTGGGTGATACCTTCGCGACCTTCTTTTGTCGTGCGCGCCGCCGTTGAGCGCCCTCCATCTTACTTTCTTGACACGGAGATCTGACGCGATGAGTTTGACCGTTTACAACAGCAAAACCCGCCAAAAGGAGCCTTTTGTCCCCCTCCAGCCCGGGAAGATCTTGATGTATGTCTGCGGGATCACGCCTTACGATTACTCGCATATCGGTCATGCTCGATGCTACGTTGCTTTTGACGTGATCTACCGTTATCTCCGTTACGCGGGCTTTGAGGTCACTTATACCCGAAACTACACCGATATCGACGACAAGATCATCAAACGCGCCCAAGAACGCGGCGTCGAAGCCGTCGATCTGGCCGCTGAATTCATCGAAGCCTACAAGGAAGACATGCAGGCCCTTCATGTCTTGCCTGCCAACCATGAACCCAAAGTCTCCGAAACCATCGCAGAGATCATTGAGATGGTCCAAACCATCCTCAAACGTGAGATGGCTTATGTCGTCGATGGAGACGTCTACTTCCGCATTGATAGTATGCACGACTACGGCAAACTTTCGGGGCGAAACCTCGAAGAACTCCGCTCAGGCGCTCGTGTCGAAGTCGACACACGCAAAGAAAACCCCCTTGACTTCGCCCTTTGGAAGTCTGCCAAACCCGGCGAACCCGCGTGGGATTCTCCGTGGGGCAAAGGCCGACCCGGCTGGCATATCGAATGCTCCGCGATGAGCCAAAAATTTCTCGGAGATATCTTTGATATCCACGGCGGCGGAAAAGACTTGCTTTTCCCACACCACGAAAACGAGATCGCCCAATCCGAAGCCTGCACAGGTGGACACACACACGTCCGCTACTGGCTTCACAACGGTTTCGTCAACATCGACAACGAGAAGATGTCCAAATCTCTCGGCAACTTCTTCACGATCCGCGAAGTTCTTAAACTCTATCACCCTGAAACCTTGCGGCTTTTCTTGCTCAACACCCATTATCGCGGACCGATCAACTACTCTGACGTCAATCTCAACGAAGCCCGAAAACGTCTTGATTATTTCTATGAAACCATCCGCAATAGTCTCAAGATCCTGCAATCCTCTTGGGATGCCATCGAAAACAAAGCCATTGGCGATTTTGATCAGCACTTTTCTCCCGACCATCCGCTTCGACAGCGCTTTATCGAGGCGCTTGACGACGACTTCAACGCTCCGAAAGCTATGGGAGAGATGAGCGACCTGTTTAGCCAACTGAATGCCCTCGCCAACCGTTCCCTTGGTTTGCCCGAAGAAACCAACGATCGCTTGTTGCGAGATGGGTTGCGCTATGTCAAAGAATTCTCCCATGTTTTTGGCGTCTGGCTCGAAGATCCCGATGCTTATCTTTCCATGCCCCAAGGACAAACCGCTGAACAAGCCCTAACACCCGAAAAGATCGAAGCATTGCTTGTGGAGAGAAAACAAGCCCGCGCTGATCGAAACTTCCAACGAGCCGATGATATCCGCAAGCTGCTTGCGGAAAACAACATCGAGATCAAAGACGCTCCCGATGGAACGACTTGGAAGTACGCCAGCTAGTTATCAAGACGCTGATCTCTTTGCCAATACGGGGTCAAGGGGGCCGTGACCCCTTGTGGGGCGTGGCGTCACACCCCACAAGATAAACCGAGATGTGTCATACGAAATCCGCTCATGGTGTGATCGGAAGATGTAGGGGCAGCCCCCTGTGGCTGCCCAAGAACAGAACTACTGTAACAACTCGTGCCGACGTTTCGAACACACATCTCTCGGATTATCGTGTAAGTCCTCTCCTATTAAAAGCAGGAAAAGTCATGGAAAAGCGTTCGTTGGCGCACTCCTCTGGATCTCTCGAAGGTGTCACTCTCGGCAAGTACCGTATCGAGCAGCGTGTTGGAGGAGGTGGGCAGGCGGTTGTGTACAAGGCCCTGCATCTCGAATTTCAAACCCCCGTTGCCATCAAGGTTTTGACGGATCGCGTCTCGCAAAGCGCGACTTTGCGCGAGCGCTTTAAGCGCGAGGCTCGGCTCCAATTCAAGCTCCAACATCCTCATATCGTCCGAGCCTTCGAGATCATCGAAGAGGACTCTCTTCTTGCGATCGTCATGGATTGGGTCGAAGGGGTAGATCTGGAGCGTTATCTTGCGACGCATCCACAGCCGCTTTCTCACGCAGAGATCGAGCGCTTGTTTGTGCCGGTCCTTTGGGCCGTAGACGAAGCCCACAAACAACACATCATCCACCGTGATCTCAAACCCTCGAATATCTTGTTGAGTGGTCCTGTGGGCCGCGAGATCCCCAAAGTGATGGACTTTGGGATCGCCAAAAGTCTCGAAGACGACAGCCAACACACCCAAACCAACGCGCTGCTCGGAACTCCCCATTACATCGCCCCCGAACACGCAGCATCGAGCAAATACGTCGATCACCGCGTCGATATCTACGCCTTGGGTGTCACGTTGTACCAGATGCTTTGTGGGAGTTTGCCATTTGCTGGAAAAGATCTTGTGCAACTGATCACCGCGCACCTGACGCAAGATCCACCTCCGATGCGGTCGTGGGGTGCAGAAGTCTCCCCTCTTTTAGAACAAGTCGCTCGAAAAGCCCTCGAAAAGCGCCCCGAGGCGCGCTTTCAAAACTGCCATGACTTCGCAGAAGCCCTTGTCGCGGCCCTCCACAACGACGAGGCCACCGCTCTCAGACACCTTCGCGGTACGCAGTCGATATCTTCTCCCCAAGTCTCCGCACAAGATGTCCTTCCTACAGGCGAAATGGACGCTTATGCGCATTCTCCAAACAGCCTTGTTTCGCTTGCTACCACCACCCCTGCCAAAGAGCCGTTGCCTTCCAAACAGCCCGATACATCGAGGTATGCCTCTTCTTCCAAACAGGCCGATATATCGGGGCATGCCTTTTCTTCCAAACAGGCCGATATACCGAGGCACGCCTCTTCTTCCAAACAGGCCGATATACCGAGGCGCACCTCTTCGCGTTTTGTGGCTGCTGGCCTGTTGGTTTTGCTCGCGGTGGCTGTGGTGATCGGGGTTGTTGAGATGCGTGTCGTCTCGAACTCTCGCTCCGAGCGGAGCAATCCCCCCGCTCCGACCCAACGTACAAACCAACCCCCCTCTCTCGTCCCCGCTGAAACATCCATCGCATCGGCGAAAAAGCCACCCTCCGAAATGCCCATCGCATCGGCGAAAAAGCCACCCTCTGAAGCGCCCATCGCATCGACCTCGACGCCCGCAATTGAAAGGCCGAATGTACCGCCTATTTCAAAAGCAACCACCGATAGCGCAACTGCTGCCGGAGTCTCGGGGAAAAACGCAACGCCTCTAGCGAAGGCCCCCGTCGTTGTGCGGCACCCGTCTGTTCGTAAACCGCCCTACAAGCCGAATCCGTACTTGTTGTTGCCCCCTGTTGAGGAAAAACATTTTTCATCCTGCCCAGATTGTTTGCATGCGTTTTGGCTGGCGCGTCGGTCTTTTCGCAAAGACGCCTGCAAAGAAAGGCCGCTTAAAGTCGCGGCACGACGGTGTGTTCGGCTGTGTAAACAGGACATGGATTTTTGTACGTCCTACGCGATGAGCTTGCCTTACCTTTATCCTTCTGCGCTGCGGCGCGGTGGTTCCGAGACGATGGACGATCAGATCGACCGCTGTGCGCATAACCTTCTGCATAAGTTCAACGAGATATTATTGCAAAGCGGCTACCATTCGGGGGTTTCGTTGGCGCCTGAGCGTTGTGTGACGCGTTTTCGTAACCATATCCGAAGGCGTCTGGCCTCGCGAGGGCAAAAAAGCCGGTTTGCTTGGTCGCCGTTTGATCATTATCCCTACCTTCCCTAGTGCGTCGTGGCAGAAACGGCTCACCGCCTTGTGCTTTGCACAAAAGAACATCCTTCGCTCTAGCGCAAGTGCTTGGCAAGGCCCATGCTTTTTGGCATCCTGTGAACGATCGTTTGAGGCTGCACGTCCAACTCCGTTGCACCAAACGAATTCTGTATCTGGCGCGCTCACATCCAACGACAACGAGGCACAAAGATGGGTTTCGCGGACAAGCTACAAGGCAAAACGCTCGGTAAATACCGCATTGATGGCCTGATCGGAGATGGCGGTCAAGCCGTCGTGTACAAGGCTTGGCACGTCGACTTTGAGTCGTGGGTGGCGCTGAAGTTTCTTCAAGAACACGTCGCACAAAAGAGCGCGTTGCGCGAGCGCTTCAAACGCGAAGCGCGGCTTCAATTCAAATTACAACATCCCCATATCGTCCGCGTGATCGAGATTATCGAAGAAGGTGAGCTGATGGGGATGGCGATGGATTGGGTCGAGGGGTGCGATCTGGAGCATTACCTCGAAAACAAAGGAACCCCCCTCAATGCCGACGAACTTGCGCGATTGTTTTTGCCCGTCCTTGGGGCCGTTGGATACGCCCACAAACAACAAGTGATCCACCGCGATCTCAAACCCTCGAACATCTTGCTCGGTGGCCCTGTTGGGCAAGAGATCCCCAAAGTGATGGACTTTGGGATCGCCAAAAGCCTCGAAGATGAAAGCCAACACACCAAAACCAATTCCGTCCTTGGAACGCCTCATTACATCGCCCCCGAACAAGCCACCTCCAGCAAGTACGTCGATCACCGCGTCGATATCTACGCTCTCGGTATCTCGCTGTACCAGATGCTTACAGGGCATCTCCCGTTTGAAGGGCGTGATCTTCTTCAAGTTTTGGGGGCGCACTTGATGATCCCGCCGCCTGCTTTTGCAGAGTGGGGGGTGCATACTTCTCCCGGGCTGGAGGCTGTCGTGCAGCGCTCTCTTGCCAAAGATCCCGACCTACGCTTCCAAACCTGCGAAGAATTTGCGGTGGCCTTGATCGAACAGCTTCAGATGTATGCCATTCACCAAGGCTTGGCGACACCTCTCCCTCATTCGGCTGTTTTTGCTGCCCAAGGAGCCTTGTCGCCTGCCCCGTTGTCCTTGGCTTCTGCGCCGCTGTCTTTTTCTTCGACACCGCTGTCTTCGCCCAACGCTGCCGCGTGGAATACTCCTGCACCCTCGACAGCCTCCCTTCCTACAGGACAATTCGCATTCATCCAAGCTGTTGCCGCTGGCGGACCAAGAACTCCTCCTTCCTCGGTCCATCAAAACCCGACGATCTTTCCTTCTGAAGGGCGAAAGCGCTCGTCTGCTCCGTTGCTGCTTCTGTTGCTTTTGGTGTTGTTTGCAGGGAGCGGTGGGTTGTATCTTGCGGAGCTCCTTCCTTTTCGTTCGCCTGCATCGTCTTCTTCGGGCACGGCTCCACAAACGCCTCACCCCCAACATTCGCCCCCCGCAAATCAGCTCTCTCCACATCCCGCTCTGGCCGTCAAAAACGCTGCGCTGAGTGCAACCCCCCCGCAAGATCGCAGCTTTGACCACTCCATCACCACACAAACTCCCTCGGCCCGTTCCACGCGATCCAGCGCAACGACTCCACGCAGTCGCTCGTCGTCTGCTTCGCCCGATCCATCGGCCCGTGCGCGTGCAAAGCGGTCTTCTCTTCGAAAGGTTCGACCCGCACGAAGCCGACGCGCTCCACCCCATCCGCCCCAACGGCTCTCTCTGCCCATTTCTCCTCGTACCATACCGCAGCTCCCAAACGATGCGCCCGCAAAACGACCTGCTTTGCTTGCGCTATCGCCTACGCCCTCGCCTTCACCGCGCCCGATCTTCGCCTCTTGCCAAGACTGCATCCAACAGCAAGTCCAACCCCACATCCAACGGCATAATTTTTATGAAAAAACTTGCAACGCGGATATCCTTCAACTGAGTGCCAAACAGTGCGCCTCGGTTTGTCAGAAAGATCCTGCGCAGTTTTGTTTCCAATATGGCCGCCACAACGCCAACTTACATTTCCGCTACAATCCGCCTGCTTCGCTCTTTGTGGTGTGGCCTTGGTGGAACCAGAACCGATGGAAGATCCAAGCCTGCCGAAAGATCTTACGTTTTGAATACGTTCATTTCTTTCCAATCCCCCTCTATCAGACCCGTGACTGGAAATCCTGCATCCGTCATTTCGATCAAGGAACCAAATCTGCGTTCCAAGCATGGCGCCAAACCAAGCTACCCAAATTCCCCCGATCCCCTCAAGATATCTCTCGTGGTTGGGATGATTTCCGCCGACGAGTCCAACGCCACAAACAACGAATCGAAGACGCTTTGCCCTTCAAAGATTAATTCTTAGCGAAGAGATCTTCCGCTGCGTGACCAACGGATATCCCAATATGTCGCAGGATCACGCGACCACAAGACGCGAACAGCGCGTGCGCGGAGGTTTTGGAGCGGGACCGAACCAAAAACACGGCTATCTGCGCTGTGATCGCGGTTATCACCCATCGCGAAAAAATGACCTTGGGGGATCGTTCGGGTTGGCATATCCCGAAGAAAAGGCTGGCTTGGGTCAAACTGCACGACATAACGGTGCTTTCCATTGGACTCAATGCGTTGGAGCCAACCGTCTTTTTGGAGCGCGGCGCTTTGTGGCAAAGGGGCACCGTTGCGCAAGATTACACCGTCTCGGATCGCCAAACGATCGCCTCCAACGGCGATCACTCGCTTGAGCAAGAGTGTTTGTGGATCGCGTGGGTCCACAAACACAACGATATCCCCGTACGAAGGCGCAGATTGCGAAGAGAGTAGCCGATCGGTAAAAGGAATCCGCAGGCCGTAGCTGTGTTGATAAGCCATCAAACGGTCGCCCGTGTAGACGCTCGGCTCCATCGAACCCGAAGGGACGTAGTAGGTCGCGGCGATCGAAGAACGCATCGCCAACGCCACCAGCAAAAAAACACCCAAGCTCAAGGCTTCTTTTAAAAAAGCTCGACATGACGAGAGGACGGGGGTATTGGATGGGTTCGTTTGGGTCGTCATTTTTTTTGCTCCATCGTTTCGGGTAATACGCAGTTTTTCGGCCAACTACGCCACTCATACGATATCCGGGTGATGTGTACACAAAGCATCATTCGTAGACGCCCTATAATCGGGCAGACACAGGGGTCTGCTCCTACATTTTTACGATCACACAACGAGCGGATTTCGTATCATCCCCAAACAAACGGTGCGCTTTTTGGGTTTATTCCTGTCGTGCTGAATAACAGCGAAGAGCGTGCGTCCAAACCGCCCGAAGCTCGCGAGCCTTCTCACAAAAAAAGGAGTTTTCTGATGTTGTTACGAAATGGTTTTGCAAAGGCCGCTTTCTGGGTGGCGGTGGCTGTGGGGATCTTTGCTTGGGCGCAAGACGCTCAAGCCGATGTTCGTGATATCACGATGCAAGTTCATCTGCGCTATCTCAACGGTGCCTCGAAAAACTTTGCGTGGCGTCTGCGTTATTACCCCGCAACGGGCTTGTGCATCGGTCGAGTGGAAGACCGCGATGGTGTCGCCAACTTTGATGGCTCGTATAATCCCGTCACACGGCGATTTCGCCTCGTCAAGCATTATCCGTATCGCACCACAGGCCGCAAGCGTTATTACTACACAGGCACGCGCATTGGAAAACGCCGTGTATCGGGCGTTGCGCGGTTTGATTCTCATCTGGGTCGACCTTATGCACGTTGGACGGCTACAGTATTGTTTTCGCGCTCGGTGTATCGCCCTGTATTCCGC
This sequence comes from Myxococcota bacterium, assembly GCA_023150835.1. Lineage (GTDB taxonomy): Bacteria > Myxococcota_C > UBA6777 > UBA6777 > UBA6777 > JAKLKB01. Next base: position 26,363 of record JAKLKB010000008.1, read on the forward strand.
AATATTCGACTGCGCGGCTTTTTGAGTTATCTCAACGCAAGCGAACCCAACAAAGCCTTCAAGTGGTCGCTGCGCTACGACAGCGGCTCGGGCATCTGTAACGGTACGGTGCGCGATCGCGACGGCTTCGCGACCTTCAATGGTACATACGACCACGCTTCCCAACGCTTTTATCTGGTGAAGCACTTCGTCGGTCGTGCCACGCAGCCAAACAAGTTCTACTACAAAGGGCGCATCATCAATGGCCGCTTTGTTGGAACAGCGCACTTCGATTCCTTCTATGGGAGGATGTACGCGAGGTGGAGCGCCAACAAACGCTGGTGAGCGTAGAGCATCAAGCGTCGGTGTTGGCCTTGGCTTCGAGTTCTTGCCAACGGGCATAGAGCTGATCGACTTGTTGTTGGGCGGTTTGCATCTCGGTGTAGCTTTGTTGAAGGGCGCGGGGATCGCGGGCGGTGATGGGGTCTTGGAGGCGGGCTTGACAGGCGGCGAGGTGTTCTTCGGCGGCAAAGATTTTTTCTTCGATCTGGGCGAATTCTTTCTGCTCCATGTACGTGAGGGTGTTTTTGCGTTTTTTGGCGGGTGGTGAGGCGATGGGAGCGGGGGAGGCGGGGAGTTGTTTGACGTTGCGTTTTTGTTCTTTGCGATGGCTTTCCCATTGAGAGAATCCTGCAAAAAAGCCGTTGCTTCCGTCTTCTTCGAGGCTTAACACGATGTCGGTCACGTTGTCGAGGATGTAGCGGTCATGGGTGATCAAGACGAGTGCTCCTTGAAAATCGAGGAGGCTTTCTTCGAGGAGTTCAAGGGTCGGGATATCGAGGTCGTTGGTGGGTTCGTCCATCAGGAGGATATCGGCGGGTTGGAGCATAAGGCGTGCGAGTTGGATGCGGGCTTGCTCGCCCCCCGAAAGCAGGCCGACTTTGAGGCCAAGTTGTTCATCACGAAACAGAAAACGGCGGGCCCAGCTTACGATGTGCATCGGCTTGCCTTGGTAGATCACGCGATCGTTGTCGGCAGCGAGGGCTTCTTGGAGGGTTTGGTTGAGATCGAGTGAAGCGCGATCTTGTTCAAATCGCAAGATCTTGAGTTGATCAGCGCGCTGAATCGTCCCTGTATCGGGGGACATCTCATCTGCGAGGATCTTGATCAGCGTGGTTTTCCCCGAGCCATTGGTGCCGATCAAGCCGAGGCGCATCCCGGGGCGGAGTTTCAGGCTGAGATTTGAAAAAAGTGTCCGCCCGCCGAGAGATTTGCTGATGCCTTGGGCGACGAGGAGTTCTTTGGTTTTTCGGCCTGTGTCGTCAAGGGCGATCTGTGCGCTGCGCTGGCTGGCACTTTGGCGATCGCGAAGGCCGGACAGTTCTTGGATCAGGCGTTCTGCTTCTTGGATGCGGGCTTTGGCTTTGGTGGTACGGGCTTTGGGGCCGCGTTGGAGCCATTCGGTTTCACGGCGAACTTTGCTTTGCAGCGATTGTTCTTGGCTTGCGAGGGCTTGGAGATATTCGTCGCGCAAGGTAAGAAAGCGCGAGTAGTTTCCGCTGCTTCGGAAGATCCCGCCTTCGTAAACGGCGTTTAGTTCCATCACGACGGTGGTTGCGCGTTCCAAGAAAAAGCGGTCATGGGTGACGACCAAGAAGGCGAATCCGCCTTGGCGCAAGAGGTCTTCAAGCCACAAGATGCCCTCGACGTCGAGGTGGTTGGTGGGTTCGTCAAGCAACAATAGGTCAGGTTCGGTGGCGAGGGCGCGGGCGATATCAAGACGCTTTTTCCAACCGCCCGACAGCAGCGTTGCGGGTTGCGTGGCATCGCGAAAACCTGCCCGACTCAACGCGATCTGCACGTTGACTTGCTTTTGCAGATCATCCAACGGAGCGTCGCGTACAGCTTCGCGCAAGACATCTTCAACGCTCATCCCTTCGGAGAATCGGGAGACTTGGGGGACGTAGCTTAGGCGCGTATCGCGGCGCAACGAGCGATTCCCTGTGTCGGGTGTGTCCACTCCCGCGAGGATCTTGAGTAAGGTCGATTTGCCTGCGCCGTTCGGCCCGATCAGTCCGATGCGATCTCCTTCAAATATCCCCATCGACAAGCCTTGGAATAAAAAACGCCCTTGCATCGACTTGCTGATATCTTGGCAGCTTAGAAGCACTTCGGCCATCGCGGATCATCCTCATGTTTGCGTGCGTTCGATCATTCTCCCCAAGCGCTCTTGGGGCTGTGCGCGATCCTTCTAGCGCGTCGTGGGGTTCTTGGCAAACCCTCGACCCTCTGGACTCGGTACATCCGCGCTCTTCTCCCTGACAGAGAAAGGCCGCTTGATATCTCTCAGCAAAGCAGCAACTTGTGGGATGGTTTTTGGGGCGTTGCCCCACGCCCCACAAGGGACCGATGGCCCCTTGACCCCATATCGGCGGGACGAATAGAGGTTTTTCAAACCCACAACGGCTCCGCTTGACAAGACGCAAATACGGCTTTTTTTTAGAATTGTGTTGCTTCGATCAGGATAGGACTTACGCTGTTGGTAGCGCTCCCACCTACGCATAAGCACGATCAAAAAAATCAAACGCTCGGATGCACCGCAGTTTTTTCTTCGTGCTTGTGCTTATTTTCATCGGGGAGCGCTATGAAAAGGGAAACCCTGAGATATCAGAACGTTGTAGGGGCGGTTCGCGAACCGCCCACGCCCGAACATGAGCCTTTTTCGTATCGAACTGCGTAAGTCCTATATTGATGAAGAAGTTTTTTTGAGCAAAGGGACCGAAGGTGCAGATATCATACGGCCAAATCGAGCGGCGAAAGGCAGGCAGCATGGATACAAAAGCGGTCTTTGGGTTCGTCGATCCAAAAGTGCGGAACGCAGCGTTGCAAGTTGCCGAACAGTTGCGCAGGTTGGGCGTTCGTTTTGCGCTTGCGGGTGGTTTGGCTGTTGGGGTGCATGGCTACGTGCGAGCAACCAAAGACGTCGACTTTCTTGTGGGCGAAGAAGCCTTTGAACATCACGGACTGTTCGTCACATTCAAGGCGGGTGTGCCGATTCAAGTCGACGGTATCCAAGTAGATTATCTGTCCGCTTTTTCTTTGGGAGAGCACCTCGTCCAAGACTTAGAACATCCGTCTGTTTGCGACGGACTGCCCGTTGTTTCCATCGAGTCGTTGATCTACATGAAGTTGGTTGCAAGGCGAAGACAAGATCAGTTGGATGTGATCCAGCTGATCAAAGCGGGCGCAAATACCCGTTCCCTTCGTCGTTATCTTCAAGAACACGCCGCAGATCAACTCCCTCTCTTTGAAGAGCTGCTTGAAGAAGCCGAAAAATAAGCTGAAAATAGGACTTACGCGGTTGGGGTTGTGTTGTGGGGTTGGAACCCCACGCCCGGGCCTTAGAGCGCGGCTCTATGGACCCCGTGTTCGCGGGGAGATCGATGGTATTTCAAACAAGCAGCACAGCCGCTTGAAGTACTGCGAGTACGGGGTTTTTTTGTCAACAGCGTAAGTCCTATGAAAAGGTAAAAAAAGATGTTGCTTTGGTGGAAACAACAGCAAAAGAACCCGATGCCCGAGAGGCCCTTGCATCCGAAGTGGTTGTGGGCGTTTGTGATCGTGTTGATCGGTTTGACGGGACTAGGGGTGTGGATCGAGGCGAATCTTCCGTTGGATCCGCAGCGACGGACGATGCTTGCAGACCCGACGTACGCCTACGAAAGAAACCTCAGCATCGCTTTGATGATCGGCCTAAGTGCGTCTTTGTTGGTGCGTTGGCGTTCGCAGTATGGGTATCTGATCCGTTATGGTGTGTATTGGCTCGTAGGGGTGGGCGGTTTGATGATCGGCTATGCTGCTTGGTACGGGCTTTTGTGGTAGAGGCCAAATCAATAGGGCGGAAACAGTCGACGTAGCCCGTGCAACAAAACAACGCAGAAGAAAAAAGCGTTGCGCAAGGGCAAGAGTGGCCAAGCCAGCTTGATGGGTGGGAGGGCGTGGGCGAGGGCGTGAGCAAGCCGTTTCATCCAAGCGAGAGATCGGGGGAGATCGCGTAGTCCGAGCCTCCAAGCAGACGGCATCTGTTCGGGAGGGGTATTTGCGCCTACGATGCCCCCGACGATCGCTGCTACGGTATCGGTATCTCCGCCAAGGCGGATCGCGGCTTCTACCGCAGCACGAAGATCTCCAAGGTATCGCAACCAACAAAAGATCGCGATCGGAACGGTATGGTTGATGTAGCCCGTCACTCCGCGCTGTAAGCCAAGTGCGTTCGCAGCTTCCGATGCTTCGGCGTCTTGCGAAAGATATTTGCGGACGGTCAGCAAAGCATCGTGTAAGGCGTCTCCTTCGGCGTAGAGCATAAGCTGATCGAGAAGCTCGCAGGGAGTGTGGCTTGGAGCGGATGGAGAGAGCAGACCAGCATGGAGGCGGGCGGCGCAAGCGATCAGGAATGCGCCAGCTTCGGCTTGTGGGTCTGTATGAGTGAGTCGCGTGCTGATCTTGACGAATAGGCGGAGTTGATCGAGATCGTGGCAAACAAGGCCGAGGATCGGGGCGCGCATGGCAGGCCCGTTTCCTGCGGAAAATACGCCGCTTTGGTGGGGTGGGAAGCCGAGCCAAAGCTTGAGGATGGCGCGCAACGTCGCAAAGCCCACCCCTGCGGGCAAACCAAGCAACCATCCCCGCAGTCGCCATGCAAGCGAGCGCCCAAAGCGCTGCGGATCGCCTTGGGCCGCAAGCCAAGCTTGGGCGGTCATGCAGTGGTGTTCGGTATCGTCGCTGATCATGCCGTAGCGACCGACAAAAGCGTGTTCGATCGGGGCTGTTCCAAACAGCCGAAACGCACGTCGTGAAGGGATGCCTTCGCGTGGAAGCCCCACCGCGTCACCGAGCGCAAGGCCCCATAAACATCCGAGGATCTGGGCCTCGGTGGCTTGAGGGGGGCGAAAGACTAGAGCAGAGGCGTCTTGGGCCGTCGGATGGGCTGTTTGAAGAGGAGACGTAGGCATGGGTGGTATGGGCCTTTCTTGATCGAGTCACCTGTTGAACTTTTGAGTGGGTGAGGCCGTCCACGCGATGCGTGCTGTTCGGCAAAAGCAGCGCGATCCTCGCCCCTCCAAGCGATAAAGCGGAGGGCTAAAAAGATCACCGCTTTTTATCCCTCACGGGGTCAAGGGGCCTTCGGTCCCTTGCGGGGCGTGGTACCTCGCCCCACAACATCAATCAACTGCGTAAGTCTTGTATTGATGGGGGGTACGCAGTTGAAAAGGGAAACCGTGAAGAATCAACCCGTTGTAGGGGCGGTTCGCGAACCGCCCGCGCCCAAACATGGGCCTTTTTCGTATCGAACTGCGTAAGTCCTATCTTGATGAAGAAAAAAGGAAAAAGAAAAGATGTTTACCGAAGACATAGAGATCCAAGAAGGTTTATCGATACCCTCCTCGGAGGTGTCGTTTCGTTATGCACGCAGCGGTGGTCCGGGAGGACAGCATGTGAACAAAGTCGAGAGCAAGGTGATCTTGTTTTTCGATATCGCGGGTTCGCCGTCGTTAAGCGAGGAACAGCGGGCCTTGTTGTTGGAGCGTTTGCAGAGTCGCTTGGACAAGGATGGGGTATTGCAGTTGACAGCGCAGCGTTTTCGTAGTCAATACCGAAATCGTGAGGACGCGATCGAGCGATTTCGGCTGTTGTTGGCAGAGGCTTTGACCGAAGAAGCCGAGCGCAAGCCCACCCGCACCCCGTATTTTGTGGAGCGCCGCCGCCTTGAAAACAAGCGCCTGCGCGCCCAACGCAAGCAAGACCGCAACTGGCGTTGGGACGACTAAGGCAGAGGCTTGACTTTTGTCGATGGCTTGAACACCAGTTTGTTTTCGTCGATGGGACGGGATGGAGAGCGCTTGGTTGTAGAGGAGGCATCGGTGGGCGTTGTGCTGTTGTACCTTGCGATCCCTGTGACAAGCGCGTTGGTGGGGTGGGGGACCAATGTTCTTGCGATCAAGATGATGTTTTTTCCGTTGGAGGCTGTGGGCAAACCGCCTTTTTTGGGATGGCAAGGGATCATCCCTGCGAAGGTGCGGAAGATGGCGACGATCTGCGTGGAGATGATCTTGGGCCGCTTGATCAGCGTGCGAGAGATGTTTGATCGCCTTGAGCCGCTACGGGTGGCCGAAGAACTGAGGCCGCTGTTGGAGCAGACGACCGAACGGGTGGTGGCGGGCGTGATCTCCGAGCAGTATCCGCGCCTGTGGGAAGGTCTTCCTGCGATCGTCAAAGAGCGCACTTACAAACGCCTACACAAAGAACTGCCTGTTGTGGTCGAAGAGATCATGCAAGAACTGCAACTGCATATCGAAGAGATCTGCGACGTGCGGCAGATGGTAATCGAGGCGTTTGTGCGCGACAAAGCCCTGCTCAATGCGTTGTTTTTGCGCTGTGGTAGCAAAGAGTTTGAATTCATCGGTCGTTCGGGACTGTACTTTGGATTCTTGTTTGGCCTTGTGCAGATGGGGATCTGGATCGTGGTGAAGCCTTGGTGGTTGTTGCCGTTGGCTGGGCTGATCGTGGGGTATGCGACCAATTGGCTTGCGTTGAAGATGGTGTTTGAGCCGCGTGAACCGATGAAGTTCGGCCCTTTTGCGTGGCAAGGATTGTTTTTGAAGCGACAGCGCGAAGTCTCCCAAGAATACGCCGCGATCTTCGCACGCGAAGTTTTGAATGGAAAAAATCTGATTGAAGCGATCTTGCGTGGACCTGCGGCAGATCGGTTGTTTGCGGTGATCGAGCATCACTTGAAGCGAGCAATCGATGAATCATCGGGATATTCGAAGCCGCTGATTCAGGTGGTGGCTGGAACGGCCCAATACATCGCAATGAAGGAGCGGATCGCCAAGCGCGTGATCGAGGAGATGCCGATGGCGCTTAGCCGTCTGCATCAATACACGGACGAGGCCCTTGGGATCGAAGAGACTTTGCGCAACAAGATGAATGAGCTTCCTCCCGCAGATTTTGAAGGGATCTTGCGCCCGATATTTCAGGAAGATGAGTGGATCTTGATCGCTGTGGGGGCATTGTTGGGACTGTTGGTGGGGTTTGCGCAATTGGGGTTTCTGTTTTAAGGGTCGTGTTGGTGTTTGTTCGCAGAGGTGCGGGTGCGCCAAGGAGAGGGTCCCCAAGCGGGCGACGTTTGGGAGGATGAGGCGAGCGAGGAAGAAGTGGAGAAGGCGATGCAACAAGGTGTGTTAAGGGAGCCGATGTCGCCCGTCGATGCGGCTTGGTTGAGCATGGAAGAACCGACCAATTTGATGATGATCTCGGGGGTGATGCAATTTGCCCAGCCGATCGAGAAAGAAGCGTTGTGCCGTGTGTTGATGGAGCGGCTGGTGGGGCCGTATCGACGTTTTCGGCAGCGGGTGGTGGAGCCTGCGGTGGGGATCGGCGCACCGTATTGGGAGGAGGTGGAGTCTTTTTCTTTGGAAAATCATCTCGTGGAGATGGATATCGCCGCGCCCTACGATCGCTTGACGTACCAAAACCAAGTGAGCGTGTTGTTGAGCGAGCCGTTGGATCGGGACAATCCGCTTTGGTGTATGCACTTGTTGCGAGAGAATGGGGAGATTCGAGCGATCTTTGTGCGGGTACATCATTGTATTGCCGATGGCATCGCGCTGGTGGTGGTGCTGTTGTCGATGGCCGATCCAACCGAAGGCTCGGAGAACTCGACTCTTGCGGAATCCGAAGCTGTGCAAGGTGGTGCTGGAGGGCGGGAGGCAGCGGTGGAGTCGGACACGTTGTTTGATCGGCTGCGTGGTTTGGGCGATCTTGCGCGGACAGCGATGGACAGCGGCGTGTTTCAAGCGGCGAAACAAGCAAGCGAACAAGTGATGGAGCAGTTGTCGACGCGAGCAAGCGGCGTGTTTCAGCAAGTACGGGAACTTTCGTCGAAGCTGCTTGATGGGGGGCGAGATTTGTTGCAACGCCCCGATCATTGGGCTGATCAAGTGCGTATCAGCGCGCAAGGTTTGTTGGCCCCTGTGCGCTTGTTGTTGGAACGCGATGAACCCGCAACACGTTTTCGTGGTCCCCTTGGGACGGCCAAAAAGGTGGCTTGGTCTCCACCGATCCCGTTGTCGGATATCAAAGCCCTTCGCACGACAACGCACGTAACGGTGAACGATATCTTGATGGCTGCGATGACGGGCGCTTTGCGGCGGTATTTGTTGCAACATGGCGAATCGCTCGATGGGATCGAGCTTCGTGCGGCGATCCCTGTGAATCTGCGACCGATCGAAGAAGCCAAGCGCCTTGGGAATGCGTTTGGTTTGGTGTTTGTGCAGCTTCCTGTGGGCGAAGAAAGCCGAGAGATCCGCACGTTGCAGATCAAAACACAGATGGATGAGCTCAAACGATCTCCCGAAGCCTTGGTGACGTTGGGGATCTTGCGCGCTGTGGGCTTTACACCTTCCGAGATCAAGCGATGGTTTGTGGAGATCTTTGGTCGTCGGCTGACTTGCGTGATGACGAACGTTCCGGGGCCGCAGCAGCCATTGCGGATGGCAGGGCAGCCGTTGGAAACCTTGATGTTTTGGGTTCCACAGACAGGGCGTTTGGGGCTTGGCGTGAGCCTCTTGAGTTATGCGGGCAGTGTGCGTTTGGGCGTTGCGGTGGATGCCGGATTGATCGATGATCCCGATGCCATCGTGCAAGCATTTCAAGAAGAGATCGCAGCGATGATGCGCGATCGATCGTGAGGAGAGAGTTGGATGTTGCGTGATCTATCGGAACGGATGGGGTGGATGCGAGAGCCTTCTGCGGAGGATCTTGGGCGGCGAGCGCGGCGTATCGAGCGCTTTTTATGGCCTTGGCAACAGTTGTTGAAACCATCCGTCACAGGGTGGGAGAATATCCCCGAGCAGCGTCCGCTGTTGTTTGTGGGCAATCATACGCTGTTTGGAGTGTTGGATGCACCGTTGTTGTGGTTGGCCTTGTATCGGGAAAAAGGCATCTTGTTGCGCGGTTTGGGAGATCGCCTGCATTTTCAGATCCCGGGTTGGCGGGAGTTATTGACGCGCTATGGAGTGGTGTTGGCGGATCCCGAAGTCTGCGGTCAATTGATGCAACAAGGTGAGGCGATCTTGGTCTTTCCGGGTGGAGCGCGGGAAGTGACCAAACGCAAGGGAGAACGTTACAAGCTGATCTGGAAGGAGAGACGGGGGTTTGCGCGGCTTGCTGCACAGCACCAATGTACGATCATCCCGTTTGCTTCGGTGGGGATCGAAGATATGTTCGATGTGGTGTTGGATGGAGACGAGCTTGCGGCTTCTCCTTTGGGGGCCGTGTTGGAGCGACTGCGTATCCGCAAAGATGTCTTGATGCCGTTGGCGGTGGGCAAAGGCCCGCTCGGTCTTCCGCGCTTGCAGCGGTTGTATTTCCATTTTGGAGCGCCGATCCCCAGCGAGGGCATCGATCCTGAAGACGACGCTGCGGTGTGGGATCTGCGCGAAGCCACGCGCCATTCGATCGAAGAGAGCATCGCCATGCTTCGTCAAGCGCAACGTCATGATCCCAAACGCTTTTTATTTTTCCCCTAGCCGCTCATACAACATCCGAAAGATCTGTGATCGAAGGATAGGTGCGATCTGCTGTGACTGCCCTGTTCTTGGGCAGCCACAGGGGGCTGCCCCTACTTTTTCGCTTACTTCACGGACGGATTTCGTATCACTGTTCTTGGGCAGCCACAGGGGGCTGCCCCTACTTTTTCGCTTACTTCACGGACGGATTTCGTATCACTTTTTCTTGGGCAACCACAGGGGGCTGCCCCTACTTTTTCGCTTACTTCACGGACGGATTTCGTATCACTTTAGGGGGTGGCGAGTTCAGCATAGCGAAAGCGTGGGAATCCAGAGTTTCCTTTGTCGTCGTAGTATTTGAGCATTTGTAGCTTATAGTATTTCTTTTCTGCGGTGCGTACGACATAAAGAAATTCAGAGCGGGGGGCGAGGACGTGTTTGAGAAGGTCATAGTAGTACCACTCTCCTTCTCGGCCAAAAGCGGAACGTGGTTCGTTCAGATTATTTCCTGTCTCATCCGCAAGATAGCCCTCTGTGGGGGCTTTTTCGAGAGCGTCGAAGTCTTTGTCGCGTAAGAGGGCGACTGTGGTGTCGCCTTCGCCGCTGACGCCGCTGTTGGTCTTGATGAAGTAGCGTCGGAAAGCGAGGTGCCAGCTTTTGTCTTTGTTCGGTGGTGAAGTGGGCTTGATCTCGGTGCTTTGGCCAAAGGCAAAGTAGATCCATTGATCGGGGTTGGAGGCGTTGATCTGGGTTTCCCATACGCCCGGGCGTTGTTCTTTGAGCGAGACAGGCGGACCGGGTAGAGTTTTGACTTTGATATCGTTGGGTTTTTGGTTTGGATCGCGCAACGAAGGCGCACAGCCCGCAAGCCACAAAAGAGCAACGGCAAAACATAGGAGCAGCAAGGTGTGGCTGCCCAAGAACAGGGCGGCTCTAGCGACTCGCACTATCTTTCGAGCGCGCATCTCTCGGATATCGTACAAGCGGTGATCGATCTGTGTGATCGGGTGGGTGGGGGAGGGGTGGTTGTTGTGCATGATGGCTCCGTTGATGGGAGAGGGTCTTGGTTTGTTGCACGATATCTTCGCTCTCAGTGATCAATATTGTCCGCGTACACCAAGGAAAAAAGTTCGAGGTCGGATGGGAAGCCATTGATGGTTTCCCGAGCCAAGGATATTTTGGGCTGCGGCAAATACTTCGAGTCGGCGGTCAAAAAAAGAGCGGCTTAGGCGTGCGTGTAAAAGAACGTAAGGATCGATGCGGAGGGTGTCGTCTTTTTGATCGCCGTTGGTGTCGAGGAAAGCAAAACGCTCACCTTCAAAGATCCCACGTACAGTCAGTTGGAGATGGAGCCAAGGATCTTGGAGGGTGATCTGGGCGTGTGCGCGATGAAGGGCGCGCAGCGCAAGAGGCCGATTGTTTGGATGATCGATCGTGTCTGTCAGATTGTAGCCGACCTCAAAAGAAAACAGGCGGTGGGGGGTGAGACGAACCACCGCTTCGAGGCCGCGTGTGGTGGCCGAAGCGATGTTGGCGTATTGGACGCGGAAGGTGCCGGGCTTGGCCGGGTCGGTGATGACTTGTTCGATGATCAAGTTGTCGATCAGGTTGTAGAAGCCTTGGACAGAGAGCCACAGCCACGAGACCGCTTGCCACTCCGCACCGAGTTGGAAGCCGTTGGCGAATTCGGGTGCAAGGGCAGGATTGCCCTCGACAACATAACCGACGCTGTTGTTTTCAAAGGTGAGGAAAAGCTCTTTGAAGGAAGGAGCGCGAAAAGCGCGGCCATAGCTTGCGCGTAGGATCAACCCGGGCAGCGGGTCAAAGCGCACCGCAAGCTTGGGGTTGATCGCGTAGCCGAATTGAGAGTCCAATTCAAAGCGAACACCCGGGACGACGCTGAGGCGAGGTGTGTCAACGAGCGGTATCCACTCGTATTGGGCATAGACCGCGCCTCGGCCGCGATGTGCAAAGCTGTCCTTGATGCGGTCAGCGCGCAAGTTTTCATAAAGTCCCTCAAGTCCGAGCGTCAGGATGTGTTGTGTCCCAAAAGCTCGATCCATCTGAAGGTTGGCTTGGAGTAGCCAGTCGAACGTTTCTTCGTAGAGATCGAAGGCATCGGAGCCTTGTTGATCGTAGAGAAATTGGTCGCGAAAAAAAGCAAAGTGCAGCGAAGACTTGATCCGTGTTGGTCCAGAAAGAACAGAATCTGTACTGAGGGTGAGGGTGGCTGTTTCGGTCCGATTTTTTCGATCAAAGACCGCGCCTGAGGTGGACGCATCGATCCCTGCGCGATCTTGGTAGAGATAATTTCCGCGCAAACTGATCCCAAATCGAGGAGAAGCGCGGTAAGAGGCGCGCCCTTCGACTTGGAGGATCTCGTTGGAACTTCCCGAGGTGGAAGCGAGGGGATCGCGGTCAGGGAGTTGGTAGGCGTCATAACGGTGCCAACCAAGGGAGAGCTGCACATCCCATGCTTTTTGCTTCATGCCAAAGTAGCCCGTCAGATCGAGCAGATGGCCGCCACCGTTGCCATAACGAAGAAATCCCCCCGCTTCAATGGGTTTTTTGCTGCGCCGTGTGATGATATTGATCACGCCGCCGATGGCATCGGAGCCATAGAGTGCGGAAGAGGGGCCTTTGACGATCTCCACACGTTCGATGCGCTCAAGCGGAAAGCGTTGAAGATCGATCACTCCGCGCACGCGGCCAGAAACGCGTTCTCCGTCGATCAAGATCAGAACATACTTGGCATCGAGTCCTTGGAGGCGGACGCCCACCCCTCCGGCTTGATCGAAACTTAATTGAATTCCGCTGTGTGTTTGAAGGATATCCGAAAGGGTAGCGGCGGAGGTTTTTTCCAATTGGCTTCGGGTGATCACTTCGACGCTGTTGACGGTATCTTTGAGGCGCTGTTGCGTGCGTGCGCCTGTGACCACGATCGTGTCTTCCGAGGTATTGAATGAGACCGGTGTTGTGGGCTTTGTGGAGGTGTTGGAAGATGTCGATGCAGCGGGCTTTGTGGAGGTGTTGGAAGATGTCGATGCAGCGGGCTTTGTGGAGGTGTTGGAAGATGTCGATGCAGCGGGCTTTGTGGAGGTGGTTGCGTGCGAGGGTACGGGCTTTGTCGAGGTGGTCGCGTGCGAGGGTACGGGCTTTGTAGAGGTGGTCGCGTGCGAGGGTACGGGTTTAGAGGTAGGTGTGGCTTGCGAAGAAGGAGGCGTGGCAGATGCAAAAGGTGCGAAGTATAGGCAAAAAACAACAAGAGCAGACAACGCGACGCGATGTGCAAGGTTGTGCGTGGCTCGAAGTGTCGGGGGATACGAAGTGCGTTGAGGAGTGAGGAGAGTAGGCCACGAAAGGGCGATGTTTTGAGGTTTGGGGGGGATAGAGGAGTGTGTGGCCGTTTGCATCCGAGAAGGTTCTTTCTTGTGGGGGCGCGGTGGTGTCGCGCTATCTTGGTTTCGGGGGTTGGTATGCTGTTTTTGCAGTGGGTTGTCAATCATGAAAGGAAGCCGCGCAGTGGGCGTTTCAAGTTCATTTGGATCGCGCACCGATAGGGGGTTGCGAAAAGCTGTGGCTGTGGGCGCGCATCTTTTGTGCTAAAGGAGCGCGGTGTGTTTTGGATGCGGCGTTTGGGCGAGAGGATTGATCGAAGAAGGTGTTTGCGAGGAGCGAACGCACAGAAACTGCGTGTGCATCCGTCAATAGGATGGATCGAAGTAAGGTATTTGGGAGGAACAGATGGGAAATTATGTGTGTGGCGAGCCGTTGTGCTTGTGGGAAGAAGAGGGTTTGTGGGTGTTTTCAAAGCCTTCGGGGATGTGTACACATCCCGCGCATGGGGAAGAGGGAGAGGATCTGTTGTCGTGGGCGCGTCGTGTGTGCGGTGCATCAGAGGCGTTAGCGCCTGTGCATCGGCTGGACCGGGAGACGAGTGGTTTGGTGGTGTGTAGCGAAGATCCACAGATGCGCGGTGGGATGGGGATCTGGTTTCGTGACGGAGCGATCCGCAAGGTGTATCTTGCGTTGGTGTACGGCTGCACCCGAAGCAAGGGAGTGATCGACAAGCCGCTTTCAGATGCACGCCGAGAGAAGCCGTTAGAGGCGATCACGCGGTATCGGTGTTTGGAGGTGTTTTTGGAGCGTGCTTCGTTGGTGGAGGTGGAGCCTGAGACGGGGCGAAAACATCAGATCCGACGGCACTTTCAAGGGATCGGCCATAGCGTCGTGGGGGATGCGCGTTATCCACCCCCGCGCTGGCGTGCGCTGCCGGGATTTCCGGGGCGTTTGTGGCTGCATGCCGCAAAGATGATCTTGCCGAATGGACGGTCTTTTGAATCTCCCTTATCTGAAGAGTTGGAGCAACATCTGCGGATCTTGCGCGAGGCCAACGAACAATGCGTCGCTGCTTCGAGCGCCTCGGCTCGTAAACCTTAAAGAGAGTGCAGGTTTTTCAAACCAACGACCCTGTCGCTTGGGCGTTCGCGAGCGCGGCTTTTTTTGGCTACTGCGTGGCACCTATGTGTCATGGTTATTCTGTTGTTTTCGGTGAAAATGTCCAGTTCTGACAGCGGAATCAAGAATCGCACCGATACTTTGCTTTTGCTCTTTTTCGTTGTTTTCCGTACGCAAGCTCTTGGATAAATGAGGAATGCGTGTCTTGTGCGTGATATCTGTGCAGCATGAGCGTTATCCCGCACGGAGAGACGAAAAGACAGACGATCTTGCGTAATCGTTCTTTTGCGTACGCCATCGATGTTTCCTTTGTCGCCGTTCACTTCTTATTTTTTACACGATATCAAACGGTTGCACAACCGAGGGGACACCTCAGCCTAATTGGGGTATTTTAGATCCAGTTTTCAGGGATAGTTTGTGCGTCGAGGTTCCAGAGCCCGTTGAGGACGTAGAGCATATCGCGAGCGGGTGCGGGGGTATCGCGCAGGCCGCTGATATGGTCGCGGATGGAGCGGATGGATTCGAGGGCATCTTCGCGGGAGAGGCGGGAGAAGTTGGGTGCGGGGAGGCCGAGGGCGGCGTATCCTTGGCGGATGGCGTCGCCGTAATGTTCTTGGAAGTGACCGCGAATGTGGGAGTTGTAGAAGAGGGTGCGGATGGTTTGATCGCGTCGGGCTTCGAGTTCGGTGCGTTCGATGTTGGAGAGTCCGGGTTGTTGGAGCAGCGATTGGAGTTGGTTGTAATAAGTGCGAAGGGGGCCTTGTTGGGAGTTCGTCACTTCTTCTTGTCCTTGGAAAAAGCGTTCAAAAGTGGCTTCATTGGATCGGACAAGTTCGTAGAGTTGGGCCATACTTTGGCCAGAGAGCGGGATATCGCGGCCAACGACAGCGACATCGAGGTTTTCGGCCTTACGGATGCCGCGTTGTAGGAGGTTGGCGGCGGTTTGATCGATGTCGACGCCCGCCCCGCGAGTGGTGCGTTCCCAAGCGGCTTGGTGGGTGGTTGCGCCAGAACCCGAGCCGGGGGCCGAGCCGCTGTAAGCCCAGATGGTTTTGGTGTTGGGAAACATCTCTTGGTACATCAGGTGTTTGGAGCGTCCGCCGGAGTAGCAAGCGGAAAGGTGGAGGTCTTCGACTTGTGCAGCGGCGCGGGGCATGGCAGCGGTGAGTCCGCGCATGGTGTCCCATGAGATGCGACCATTGTCGTCGCCCCAGACGCCCGAACCGACGTGGTGTCCAGAGATCAGAAGGCGTGAGGGGATGGATCCGCCTTTTTCTGCGCGTGACCAGACTTGGGCGATCTGAGCGACTTCGTCGCGTGCGTTGTCGCCTGTATTTTTCAAGACATCGGCGATCTTTGCGGATTGTTCAGCGGGAAGGCCGAGGGTTTGAACGAATCCATTGCGCCCGTCGTTGGTGGTGAGATCGTAGGTTTGGTTCCCGACACGGATCTTGTCTGCGCCGATGCGGGAATTCGTGATGGTATGGAGAGTTGCGCCTGTTTTGCGCAGCTCGTTGATCTCGTGTTTGGCGCCTGCGCTGGTGCGGGTTTCGTTGTTCATGCCGATGAACAAGATCTCGTCATTGCTGCGTGGGGTGTTGTTGGTGGGGTTGGTTTGGGGGGCGGAGGCTTGGAGGGAGGCGTCTTGGAGCATTAGACCGAGGACGCTTGCGGTTTTGCCTGCTTGTGTGGGGGTGGCTTGGCCCGAAGGGGCGGGAGCGGCTGCGATTAGAGTGGTGGAGTTGCCGTCGCGGTCAAAGTTATCGGCCATGCGCCACGCTTCTTGGGCGTCGATCTTTCCGTCGTTGTTGCGGTCTGCGCGTTGGAGTTGTTGGAGATTGAGGCCGTTGTCCGTGAGTTTTTGTTGGGCGTTGGGGTTGGTGCGGACTTTTTCGAGGTCGATGGTTTTGGTGTTGTTTTGCGTGAGGAAGTCTTGTCGGTTGATCTTGGTCATGGGTCAAAGGCTCCGAAAGGGTTGTGTTGTGGGGTGCTTGTGCGGGGTGAAGAGAGCAGGAGGTTGGTTGCAAAAACAGAGGCGTCGACAAGCACGTGTTTGGGGGAGATAGAATAGCGCCGAGGTGTCTTTTTGGAAAGGGATTCTTTCAAAAAAATCAGGAGGGCGTCCGTCGGGGCGGCGCGGGTTGAGAGGAGGGGGAGGATCGGAAAAAGGGGGGCGGTGCGGAAGGGGTCGGATTATTCGGTGGGATGGGTCGAGTGGAGGGTGTTGGATGGGGGAGTGAAGCGGGTTGAGTAGAGGGGGAGAGTTGAAGGGTGCGTTGAACGAGTTGTCGGTTTGGGTGAGAAAGAGAGCGGCGGAGTTGTTCGATGTCTAGGGGGCCGCCGAGTTTTTTGAGAGCGATGCGTGCGGCTTTTTTGAGTTGTGGATCGGGATCGTTGGGTTGCCGGAGCAGTGCGGGGATGGCTTTGGCTGCGGCAGGGCCGATCTCGCCGATGGCACGGGCGGCACGCCATCGAATGAATGGGCTGCGATCTTCGAGGAGCAGGATCAGGTCGTCGAGCGCGGGGAGGGCAGCAGGGCCGAGGAGCGCAAGAGATTCTGTGGCTCTCCAGCGAAGTTGTGTAAAGGAGTGCTTGAGGGCGCGGCGAAGGCTAGGCAACAGAGGCAAAAGAGTTCGTGGTTGGGCGTTGAGGATATCGAGGACGCGCACGCGGATGATTAAGTGAGGGTGTTCGATGGCGCGGAGGAGATGAGGGATCGCTCGGGTTTTTTGTCGCAGTAAGGCGCGTCGGGCTTCGTGCCATGCGCGGCGTCGGCGGAGAGCAAAGATCAAGTTCGGGACAAGAGGTGTGGCGTGATGTGGGATCTCGGCGAGTGTTGCGCAAGATTCGCGGGCAATACGCGGGTTAGGCGAATGAAGGGCGCGTTGGAGGTGGGGAAGGGCATGGGGGATATCTTGTTGAAGCAGAGCGATCAGGCTGTGTTGGAGAGAACTATCGGTGTGTGGAGCGCCCATGAGTTGTATCAGGTGGGGGAAGACAGGAGCGATCGCGGCTTTGTGCGTTCGCAGCGTTTGGATGGCTTTTTCTTGGACGTTGCGGTCTGCGTGTGTGAGCGCATAGGCAAGGAGCGAAAGGTTGTGTGGGGCGTGTGCTTCGATCTCGTCCCAACGAGCGATCTTTTGGTGGGCAGGCGCATGATCGAGAAACTCTGCAAGAGGCCGTTGTTCGGTCGGAATAGCCTGTCGCATCAAAAAGCGTTGTGCGCGGTAGTAGGCTTGGCGGAGGGCTTGGGGATCTTGTTTGGGATCGAGTGCGCGCAGGGCAAGGGCGGCCGTCTTTTGGACGATCAAGGAAGGATCGCGCAGGGTTTTTTGCAGCAAAGCAAGCAGATCGGGGCGGGAGAGGCCGCGCAAAAGCAGACTTTTGAGGGCTTCGTTGCGAACGAGTTCGTCTTCGTCGGCAAGGGCTTGTTTGAGGCGCTCAAGGATCTGTGTTGCGTGTGGTGTGTGATGCGGGAGAATTTTTCCAAGAATTCGGACTGTGTCTTGGCGAACTTTCCAATGGATATCGCGGGTTGCCTCGAACAGATCGAAAAGCAGAGGAGCCGCTTTTTCTCCCATGTGTTCGATGGCTTGGGTGGCGACGGCGCGGTAGCGAAAGTCTGGCGACTGGAGGGTTTGTCGGAATAGGGCGAGGACGCTAGGTGTGGGGATTTGGAGGCGCCCGAGAGACAAGAGGGCTTGGCGGGTGATGTAGAAAGGGGAGCGTCGGGCAAGTTGAAGAAGTTCAGGAAGTGTGATTCGAGAAAAACTCGGGATGTCACCGAGTGTTTGAACGATACGCATTTGGATACGATGATGCTGTCCACGCAAGAGAGAGAGGATGCTTGGGACAGCGAGAGGACCGATCGCGCTGAAGATCTGTGCGATCTTGTGTTGGACACGTTGGGTTCCGTATCGGTCGAGGGCGGCGATGATCTCGGGGAGAGCGTGCAGCGCATAAGCAGGATGGGGCTGCAAAGCGCGTAGGGCAAAGAAGACGTGGGGTTCTTTTTTTGTGATATGAAGGAGTTTTTTCCATGCAAAAAAAGAAGAATCGTCGAGCAATTTTGAGGAATAAACTCTTGCGGCGTAAAGAAGATCTTCGGGATCTTGGGTGAATTGAAAGAAGCGCTTGAGGGGAGGCTGGAGGGTGGAGGGGGGGAGTTGTAGACGAGGCAGGCTGCGCAAGGCGTGTTGGCGGACTTGAAAGCTTGGGTCGTAGAGAAGAGCAAATAGCGCAGGTGCGGCAGGTTGGGCTTTCGGTCCGATTTTTCCGAGCGCCCAAGCAGAAGTGCGTCGGATCTGCCATTGGGCAGCGTGCGTGGCTCGGATCAGGTCTTGGAGTGCGGGGGAAGCGGCGGGGCCGAAGAGTCCGAGAGTATAGGCTGCGTTCGCACGTTGGCGCCAATGTCCGTCCTGCAAGGCGATACGAAGGGCAGGAAGAACTTTGGGGCCGATCTTGTGGAGTGTTTTTGTGGAGGCGTCTCGCACGGATTTGACAGGATCATTGAGTCGAAAGAGCAGAGGTAGGCGAAGAGAATAAGCCAGCACACCGAGTTTTCCAGCGATCTTGATCCCACGTCGGCGAAGATCGGCAGAAGGGGAGTGCAGGAGTACGCGGATGGTGGGCAAGACAAGGGGACCCATACGTGCGATGGCTTCGATGCTTTGGCCTGCAAGGTGGCGTAATTTTAAGGTTTCCAAGAGGGTGGGGAGGGCTTGTTGGGCAAGGGGGCCGATGCGCCCGATGGCAAAGATGGCTGTGTTGCGCAGTCGGAGATCCGCTTCTTCGCGGGCGATCTGGATGAGAATGGGGGTGGCAGGCCACGCAGGGGTTCCAAAGGAGCCGATCACAAAAAGAGCAAGGGTGCGCTGTGGGATGGGTAGGGTCTCGTCTTTGGCGATGGCTTCGAGAGAAGGCAAGAGCAGCGGGCCGATGGTTCGGAGGGTTTGGATGGCCTGAGCGCGCAAGGGGCCTTTGCTTTGATGCGCGAGCAGAAAGATCTCGGGAGCAGCGGGGAGTGCGGCAGGACCGAGATCTTGGAGCAAAGGGAGGATCGCGAGATGAAGTCTCGGATGGGGAAGGCGGAGGGCGCGTCGCAGCGAAGGAAGGGCATACGTGCGCATTCGCTTGAAATAGTGTTGTGCTTGTTGGCGCTTTGAGGGCGAAGGGTCGAGAAGCTCGCTTAGTTTCCGATCATGGAGGGAGCGAGGCTGCGCAACAGGCGATGTACAGGCCATCTTCAAAAAGGCGCACACACCAAGGCTGAGCAACATTGTTGGAAAGCGAAGAGAGCGGTACATCGGGGCTCCAGAGAGGCTAGGGGAGAGGGGGAGGCCACGCGCCCAAGCGTTGTTGGACTTCTGTGGCGAAAGATCGCAGGGCAAGGCCCTTGTGTTGGCGAAACAGAAAGCGCCCAGCTTCCAAGTCAAGCGACCACCAAGCGCGACCTGTCGAAGCGTAGAGGACGCCTTTGTCGAGCTGATCGGGGTGGATGGAAGGAAAGTCGCCAAGGAGCTGTTGTAGAGGGTCTTCGATCTGCCATGCTCCGCGAAATGTTCCACGGCGAGCATCCAAAAGCAAAAGCAGACGGCGTTTGTTTTCCCAAGGCAGAGGGATCAGAACATGATACGCATCGCGTAAGATTTCGCCTGCAATTAAGGTCGATGCGATACGATAAGGGCGGCTGATCCAATGGATACGGCGCGCCTGAGTGTCAAAGATGGCAAGGCGCTTTTGTTGGGGATCGGCGAGTTGCCGCAGCCATAGCGGGAAGAATCGCCAAGGCAGCACACCCCACGCAGAGCGCGTCGGGCGAAGTTGTCCCCATGTATCGTAGAAGTTGGAAACAGCGTAACCTGCGGGGAGAGCGAGTTCTTTTTTTTGTGAGCGCTGGAGATCAAAGACACGGAGTTTTCGGCAAGGTAGCACGCTGCCATTGTTGCCGATCCATAGGGCATCTTGAGCCATACCGACAAGGACGCGGTGTGGATCGAGATCGGAGATCGCCAAGGTTTTTCCTTCGCGGTGAACGGCGTTCCATTGATCGGTGTGGGTGTCATAACGAGACCACAGATGGGTTTTGCTTTGTTCTTCCCAGCGGAATCCCCACATCCCGCTTTGGTGGGTGTACAAACGCCCATCGAGCGGGAGGGATCGCAGGCCGCCGTTTTTTAGGTGAAAGCGATGGAGAGAGTGAGGTTGTTGGAGGTAAAGGTGATCACCGTGGATTTGGGGGGCACGCAAGGCTCCGCCTTGTAGCGTATGCTCCCAGCGGATCGCGCCGTTGTGTTTGGAGAGGGCGAGGATGCGTTGTTGTTGTCGATCGTGTGGGTGTTGGAGAAACAGCATCGGACCTTGTGGTGTGACGAAGAGGCCGATGTAGAGGGACCAATCAAAGGGTTTAGGTAGGGTGAATTGCCAACGCAATGTTCCGTTTAGAAGGTTTCGTGCGTCGAGTGTGTGGTTGTGGGTGCGCCCGAGGTAGAGAGAAAGATCGTCATGTTGAAGGAGCCTTCGCTGAAGTGTGGGGATGCGTCCACGTTGCCAGCGCGGAAGGGTGATCTGCCATCGGACTTGAGGAGAAGAGGGCGGGGTCCAACGCCACAAGGCCAGATGGGTCTGTTGCGGATCGGCTTCGCGCAAAACGACGATGGCTTGGGTGTTTTGGGGAACGGTGGTTTGGATTGGCAAGACTGCGCGGATCGTTTGGCCGAGGCCCATCAAGGGAGATGTGTCAGGCAGAGCCGCGCTTTCTCGGGGAGGAGGTTTGGCGGGAAGTGGGGATCGAGTGCTTTGAGAACCTGCACAGGTCGATGTATCGGCCATCCACAGTCCGCTACCGAGCCATCCCAAGATCAACCAATGCCACTGTTTTGCCACCATGGAGGTACTCCGTCCTGCTGCGGGGGGCGCTTTGGTCACGTTACGGGAAAAGATCTTACGCATCTTGCCCTGTGGAAGCAACGCTTTTGATTTGTGTGGTTCGCCTTCTGACGGGATGATCCGCTTGCGGTGTAAGTGTGTTGTGGTATCTTTCGCGGGGATCGGCCAAGCGAAGGAGCGCAGTATGTCCGAAGCATCGACTCAACGCATCTGTCACCAGTGTCAAGCGAATCTGCCTATCGAGGCGCGTTTTTGTTTGTTTTGTGGTGCAGCGCAGCCTGTCGGACAGGGGGCTGCGCCGAGCCCTGCGAAGCAACAGGCCGAGGCTTTCGGCAAAGCACCGACCGCAGACAGGGGGCAGCACGACACTTCTTTGGGGGAGATCGACGTGGGTGCAGCGACGTGGGTGGATATCTCGAACGATCGCGAACATACCGAAGGCTTGAGGAAAACAGAGGAATTGGGGCAAAAAACGGACGAGCAAACAACGCTTGAAGCGTTGGGATCGGGTTCGACGTGGAGTCCTGCGCTTGTCGCAGCACGTCCGTTGGGGACACCTTCGGGAGAGCGTTACGACGGTCGGTTGCGTGTGGGGGATCGGATCGGTGGGCATTATGAGATCGTGGGTGTCTTGGGTGAGGGGGGGATGGGGGTGGTGTATGGTGCGCACGATCACAAAGCCCAACGAGAGGTCGCGATCAAGACGCTGCATGCAAACCTGCTTGGCGATGCGGGAATTCGTCAGCGGTTTTTGCGTGAGGCGCGGGTGATGTCGACGTGGTCTCACCCAAATATCGTCCAAGTCTTTGATCGAATTGACGAACCAACGATCTTGGCGATGGTGATGGAGCGTGTAGACGGGATGACCTTGACGCAGTACCTCAAGCAATGGGGCGGGCAGATGCCTTTTGAGGAGATGCGGGAGATCTTTTTGCCGATCCTTGATGCGGCGGCAGAAGCCCACCGACACGGGATTATCCATCGCGATATCAAGCCCGACAACATCTTGCTGGCGCGGGGAGTCAAGCGCATGGTCCCGAAGGTCGCCGACTTTGGGTTGGCCAAGATCCTCGAAGGGACGACCTACACCGTCACGGGGGCTTTGTTGGGGACTTGTTTGTATATGTCCCCCGAACAAGCCCAGAGTCAGCGCGCTTTAGATCACCGCTCGGATATCTACTCGTTGGGGATCTGCTTGTATCAGCTTTGTACAGGGCGTTGCCCCTTTATGGATGCCAATCATTTCTCCCTGATGATGGCACATGTCCACCAAGTCCCGCCTTCTCCTCGTCTTTTTCGGGCAGATCTACCCGATGAAGTCGAGGCTTTGATCATGGAGACGTTGGCCAAGTCTCCCGAACAGCGGCCTGCTTCTTGTGAGGTGTTTCGTGATCGATTGCAACAAGCGCTGGATCATCTGCCTTTGGCTTCACCACCTTCTTCTTCGCGCCAGTTGTTGCCTGTGATGGTCGCTGCGGGAGCAGAGATGCGCTTGGTGCCTGCGGGGAATTTTTTGATGGGCAATGAGCGAAGAGAGATCTTCTTAGATGATTTTTACATGGACACTTATCCTGTGACAAATCGCTTGTTTCAGGTCTTTTTGGAGGCGACAGGTTATGGTCCGCGTGATCGAGAAGCGCATCGCTTTTTGGTGCATTGGGGGGCAGGGCGCAAGTGCCCGTCGCATCTTGCGGATCATCCCGTCGTTTATGTTTCTTGGTACGATGCAAGGGCCTATGCTGCGTGGGCAGGCAAGATGCTTCCTTCGGAGGCGCAGTGGGAAAAAGCAGCCCGAGGACAGGATGGCCGAAAATACCCTTGGGGACGGGATGATCCCGACGATCTTCGTGCAAACTTTCACCGACGATCCCAAGGCACCCGTTCTGTGCATCTGTCCCCAAAGGGCGTTTCGGTGTACGGGATACAAGACTTGGCTGGAAACGTGTGGGAGTGGTGTGAAGACGTCGATGATCCGGCCTTTTATGCAAAGGGGCCGACGCACAATCCCCGCAACGTGATGCGCTCGGAAGAGGCCCGCTTTGTTTTGCGCGGAGGTTCTTGGATCTACAATGCGCGTGCGCTGCGTACGACCGCCCGTTTTAGCCACGAACCCACCGCACGCCTTGAAGACGTCGGGTTCCGTTGTCTCCGCTTGCCGTAAAAGCATCACGAAACTTCGAGGGCATAGGAGTGGTGCGGCTGCCAAAAAAGCCGTGTTTGCGAACGCTTAAGCGAGGGCGTTGATGGTGTGAAAAACATTGATCTGTTCGCCGATAGGGGGCCAAGGGGCGGCAGTCCCTTGTGGGGTTTGGGGTGACACCCCCACAAAAACCATCCAAATGTGCAAGCTCTATCGGAAGAAAACTTGCGTCTTGTAGCGGGGTTGGGTTTGATGGGGGGACGTAGTGATTGAAGAAACACAACAAGAAAGGCCAGCGCGCTCATGGAACAACAGAAAAACATCCGTATCACCGAACCTTCCCGCTGGAATGGGAGGATGGCTTGGCGTGTTGGTTGGTGGTTGGTTGGGGTTTGGTGGATCTTGAGTGGCTATGGGGGGGGGCAAGCACGCGCCAAAGGCAGCTTTCGGGACTATCAAAAGGCTTGTGAGAAAGGCAATCCCAACGGATGTTTGCAGTCGGGATATCTGCTTGAATTGGGCAAGAAAGTACCGAAAGACCCACAAGAAGCTTTGCGGATGTATCTGCGTGCTTGTGAACTCAAGCAGGCGAGAGGATGCACAGACGCGGGGGTGATGTGGGCAAAGGGGCTTGTGGGAAAGCCTTCGATGATGAAGGCTTTAACCCTTTACGAAAAAGGCTGTGCAGGGCGCGATCACAAAGGCTGTTTTTTGTGGGCGTTGTGGTTGGAGCGAGAGAAGCTCACACAGCCGATCGCGGCGGCGCACCAAGCCTATGAAAAAGCATGCACTTATGGATCGGGTGCGGCGTGTGTCTTGTTGGGGCGGCGCTTTGCAAGCGGGCGCTTGGCACCACGTGATCCAAAACGCGCTGCAGAATTGTTTCGCCGCGCTTGCTTGTCGCGAAATGATCATGAGGGTTGTGCGCGTTGGTCGATCTTTCTTGATCGTGGGGTCGGTGGGACCGCCGATCCCGCGTTGGCTCAGCGCAATTGGAAGTGGTCTTGTGAGAAAAAGTATGGCTTTGCGTGTACGTTGTTGGGGGCGAGTTTTCGTGATGGACGTATCGGGAAACCTTCTCCCGCCAAGGCCGCCAAGATGTTTCGCTTGGGTTGCCGTTTGCGCGATCCAAACGGTTGTATGCTGTTGGCTCGCCTTTATGAAGGCGGTTCGGGAGCCAAAGCCTCCCAAGGAAAATCGAGTCGCCAAGCCCAAGAACTCTACCAAAAAGCCTGCCGTCTCGGTATGCACCAAGCCTGTTTTACGCTTGCAGTGAATTACGAAAAAGGATCTGGCTTACGAAAAAATCGAGATCTCTCTCTCAAGATGTACGAAAAATCTTGTGAGCTAGGTTCTGGAATCGGCTGCTATGCTTTGGCATTTCATCTGCAAGCAGGCCCCCCACAAATCTCTAACGAAAAAAAGAAAAAGCCTAAAAAAAACAAAAAGAGATCACGCCCAAAAAAGAGTTCAAGATCCGCCTCGGCGGTTTCTTCGCCCAGACCGGCCTATGAGGTCCCAGAAGCCAAAGTCTTGCGCCTTGTGCAGCGTGCTTGTGCCTTGGGGTACGCGCTTGCGTGCAAAGTAGAAAAAATTCGCGAGCCATAGAACAGCTTGCGGTCTTCGCAGAAGCGGCAAGCGTCGGGGTTGTACTGTGTGTGGGTCTCGGAGCAGGGGTGAAAGCGTCGAGAAAGCGTCGGCAGAGAGGGCCGCTAGAACGTTGCACTATGTGGATCGAAGCAGGGCGTTAAAGTGGGGTGGAGGAGAGGATGTTTCGTGCGCGGATCAAAAGCATCCCGACGTTGATGTGGGCGGGGCAAACAAAGACCACGACGACGCGGGGATGGGCATGCAAACGCCCAAAAAAGTGGATGAGGTTGGAAGAAAAGATCACACACTCCCGAAAATAGGGTTCTTGTGGGGTGCTGCGCTCTGTTTGTAAGAGCGCTTCGATGGTTTTGGCGCTTGGGCCTTCAAACAGCTCCGTAGTTGTGGCTGCGACGAGATCGAGCACCTCGCGATCGTGGGGGCGTGCGGTGTGGACGTCTACAAGAAATCCCGTGTCGATGTCGACGATGCCGACGCCAAGAAGGTGATGGATCTCTTGTAGGGCGCGTTGTATCAGCAGTGTTTCCGTGTTGGTGCGTGAGGAAGTGGGCGAGGGTTGTGCGGAAGCGGAAGCAGCGGGGGAAGCAGCGGGGAAAGCAGCGGAAGCAGCGGGAAAAGCAGCGGGGAAAGCAGCGTGGGAAACAGCGAAAGAAGCGGAAGCCGTATGGGAAGCAGCGGAAGCGTAAGGAGAAGAAAGCATGGAAGCCGCTTCGTAAGAAAGAGAAGGTAAGGAGGATGCGACACGCACCGAAGATTCGGATTCGTGGATGCGTTGCAGCGGGGAGATCGGCGTGAGCGTGGGGGCGTGGCTGAGCGGAGTCTCTTCGAAAGAGCCATCGAGCTTTTGTGCGTGCAAGGGGGCTTGAAGATCGCGGGTGGTGGGGGCGGGTAGGTCGTCAAAGCTGAGGCTTGCAAAAGGGTGGCGGTGGGCTTGGTCGAGGGCGGATGGGCTGGGCGAGACGCAAGCAGGACGGGGATCGGGTGCGTGATGTGCGTGGGGATGCAAGGGCAAAGAAGGGCGTGCTGTTGGTAAAGAAGAGACAAGCGAAGTCGGAAAAAGCGAGAGGCTTTCTTGGATGGCGTGTTCGAGGGTGGGGGCTTCGCGGAGGGCGTAGGCATGGACAGCATGAACAAGCGCACGCCAAAAGACGGATGCTGTGCTGGGTCGATCATCTGCTTTTTTGGACAGGAACCATTGCAAGGCTTGTTCGAGTTCGGGGAGTTTGGCGAAAAAGGGGTTGACATCGGAAAGTAGAGGCGGGGGTTTTTGAACGTGTTGTGACATCAGACTATAAGTGCTGTCGCCCAAGAAGGGGAGCCGCCCGGTCAGGGCTTCAAAGAGCA
The DNA here is from genome assembly GCA_023150835.1 of Myxococcota bacterium. Lineage (GTDB taxonomy): Bacteria > Myxococcota_C > UBA6777 > UBA6777 > UBA6777 > JAKLKB01. The sequence continues at coordinate 52,349 of JAKLKB010000008.1, forward strand.
AGACACCCAACGAATAAAGATCCGTCCGAGGGTCGGGATCAAGCATCCCTTGGGCTTGTTCGGGGGACATATACTGAGGGGTGCCGAGAGTGGTTCCTGCAAGGGTGATCGGGCTATCCGATTCAAACAACCGAGCGATACCAAAGTCGATCAGTTTTGCGTGGGTCCACGTCTTTTTCTGGCGGGTTTTTTCTTTGAGGATCACATTCGCAGGCTTCAAGTCGCGATGCAAAAGTCCTTGCCGATGGATGTAGTCTAATCCGCTGGCGAGTTCTGCAAAAAGTCGCAACGTCTCAGTTAAACCAAGGCCCCCCGAGGAATGATCAAGGTACTCGCGAAGGTTTTCGCCCGCAAGAAACTCCATCACCAAGTAAAGACCGACGTGATCGTCGCGTGAAAAGTCCAGTGTCTTGACGATGTTTGGATGATCCAAACCCTCCAAGATCCGGGCTTCTTGGGTGAAACGTTTTTCCCAAGAAGACAACATCTCCGGATCGGTGCGCAAGATCTTGACGGCGACGAATTGCTCGGTGTTTCGGTCTTGGGCGCGGTACACATACGCCATCCCCCCTGCGCTGATGCGCTCGCCAAGCCGCCAGCGGCCTCCGAGTTCGCGATCTTCCCACACATCGATGTGTACCATGCGCTCGTTCCTGTGTTTGCTTTGGGTAAAGGAGATGCAGGACAAAACAAGACCATGCAAGTGCGCATGGGATCGTCGGAAATAAAACGAAGTACCGTTGTTTTTTTAAGGGGGTTTTGGGAAAAGTCAAGTGTTTGTGGGCTGTCGGGTGCGTTAGATCTCGGATTTAAGAAGGGAAAAAAAGTGAGGGTCGCGGAGAACAGGAGAGGTGGCTTTGTGTGCGCGGAAGTCTTGGAATGAGGTCTCTGTGTTTAGAAAAGTTCTTGTCTGCCACGCAGCGGCTTTGTGTGCATAATACGAAATCCGCCTGTTTACCATAAAGAGGTAGGAGCAGCCCCCTGTGGCAGCCCGATAATAGGGCATATCCGTAAAATGTAGGGGCAGCCCCCTGTGGCAGCCCGATAATAGGGCATATCCGTACTATCCTTTGTGTACACATTACTCGGATATCGTATGATTATGCGAAGATCTCGCTGGGTGAGCAAAGTCGGCGAGCGTAGCGCAAAAGGAGTTCGGTGGAGATGTTGGGAGGGAGGAGAAAAAGAACAGCGGCTTGGGTTTGAGTGGGGAGGAAAGCGATGTAATGGAGGAGATGTTCGGAGCAGAGGATGGCTTCTTGGAAGGCCAAGGGGGTGGTGGGCGAGGCGTTTTGGGTGTGGAGAAGCCGAAACAACGGGGTTGAATGGAGGAGGGCGGCATGGGTCTCGGGATCTTGGGCGTGTTGTGCGATCCAACGTTCGTGGGGAAGGGAGAAGACGCCTGCCCCGCAAAGCGTGGGGAGTTGTTCAGCGGCTTTACGCAAGAGCCGTTCAGCGGCATGGCGGAAAGGGTCTTGAGGGAGGGCATTGGGTTCGATTAGGGTGTGCTCATCCAGCCCTTCGATGCGGGGGTTGTGTGGGGTGGCGGAGGGCGGTTGTGTGGGGGGGAAGGTCTCTTGGGGGGCAGGATAAGGGGGGCGCGTGGCGTAGAAGGAGGGCAGAGCGTCAAGGGCATCAAAAGAAGAGGGGGCATGGGGCAGATCGTGGTGTTTGGACAGATCGTGGTGTTTGGGCAGAGAGAGCGTTGGATTTTCAAAGTGAAGCGCTTGTAAGGCATCCATTGAATCAAAGGCAGGGCGTCGAGTGGCGGGTGTGACGATGGAGGCGGGATGAGGGGTGAGTTTGGCGCGTGTGTGGCTGGCCATCTCGATGATTTGGGGCGGATCTTCCGAAGGATTCGAGATCTCGGGGAGGAGAGGTAGTTCAAGTGTGTCGAGTTCATCGATCCATGCGGGATCTTCGCGGTAAGCAAAGGAGCGGAAGGAGTCGAGGATGGTTTGCCAGAAAGTACGAAGGTCACGGGGCCGCGCTTCGGGGGTTTTGGCCATGCCCCAAAGCAGGGTTTGTTCGAGTTCGGGGAGGCGTTCAAAAAAGGCATCGCGTTCGCGCAGATAGGGAGGAGGGGCGTGGACGTGGCTGGCCATGATGGCGTAGGCCGTTTTGCCGGTGAAGGGAACGTCTCCTGTGAGGGCTTCAAAGAGCATCACGGTGAGGGCATAGAGATCCGTGCGGTGGTCGATCTGTTGTTGGCCTTGGGCTTGTTCGGGGGCCATGTAGAGGGGGGTTCCGAGGGTGGTGTTGGAGCGGGTGATCGGGGATTCTTCGTCGATGGGGCGAGCGATGCCAAAGTCGATGATCTTGATCTGTGGTGTTTTTTGGTGGGCTTGGGCAGGTAACAAGAAGATGTTGCCGGGTTTGAGGTCGCGGTGAAGGAGGCGACGGTGGTGGATATAATCGAGACCTGCACAGATCTGCGAAAAGATCCGAGCGATCTCGTGGAGTCCGAGGGGAACGGTGCGGCGCTTGAGCAGATCTTGGAGGTTGTAGCCTTCTAGCCACTCCATGACCAAGAGATAGCCGAGAAAAGCGTCTTCGCCTGCATGGAGAGACCGCACGATATGGGGGTGGTGAAGTTGCGCAAGTAGGCGGGCTTCACGGAGGAATCGTTGTCCCCATGTGGTCTCGTTTTGGCGGTTGGGATCGAGTACCTTGATCGCGGCGGGTTGTTGGGAGTGGGTATCAAGGGCTTGGAATACAGAAGACATTCCGCCTGTGTAGACACAATGTTGGATCTTCCAACGCGAAAACAGGACACGATCTTTCCATAAAGACTCGGATAACATGGCACAATCCTTCCACAAAAAGCACTCCACCATGCAAGGGTGTGCGCGGTGGGCGAGGATGTAGTGAGGTTGTGAAGGGATGTCAAGAGGGAAAACAAAGGATGGTGCGGTTGTTTTTGTGGTGAGAGGAGCGGGCGGGTGTTGTTTGGCGGATGTCAAGAGGGAAAATGAAGATTTGTGTGGTCGTCGATGGACAACAAGGCGGTAGGGTGAGGAGAGCGATGTTGTCATGGAGGAAGGCTTGGGATATAGGTGGAGAAGGCACAGGCGAAGAAGAGAGCGGAGCATCGGCATGGTGGCAAAAGAGTTAACAAAACGTGAGGAGATCGAGCCTTATTTGCGGAGGGATGTGGGGTTGCATCTGTACGCGCTTGGGGATCTAGAAGAGCCATATTGGTCGCGGGCGCGTTGGTGGGGATGGGAAGAGAAGGGTGAGTTAGAAGGGGTGTTGTTGCTGTACAGCGGAGAAGAGGGGGCGACGGTCTTGGGACTCACGGACAAGGTGGCTGCGATGCAGTCGTTGTTGTTGGCGGTGGCTCCGATGCTGCCCGAGGAGTGTTACGCGCACCTGAGTCCACGGGTGGTGCAAGCGCTGGTTCGGGCGGGATGGATGGTGGAAAAGAAGGCTGATCTTTTTAAGATGATGTTGACGGCCCCTGAGTTTTTGGAGCATTTGCGTTTTGAGGGAGTGGAAACTCCTACAGAGTCGGACTTTTTGGAGATCGAGAGGTTGTATGCGGTGAGTTATCCCGGGCATTGGTTTACACGCGGGCGTCTTGCCGAGGGATGGATGCGTGGGATCAAAGAAGCGGGGAGATGGGTTGCGGTGGCGGGGGTGCATGTGGTGTCACGACAGATGCGCGTTGCAGCGTTGGGCAATATCGCGGTTCATCCCGATGCACGGGGGCATGGATTGGGATTGCAAGTGACAGGGGCTTTGTCGCGTGATCTACGAGTCCAAGGGATCGAGGATGTCGGATTAAATGTCCGTGTTGACAACAAAGTTGCACGCCGTTGTTACGAGCGTTTGGGCTTTTCGGTGGTGGCTTCTTATGGAGAGTATCGGTTGCAGCGCGAGCAAAAGCTCGTTTGAGCGAGTGTCGAAGTCTTCCAACGCATTCGAGGTAAAATTCTCAACCATGTCTACCGTTCAAAAGCTTTTTCCAGTACAAGCCAACAACGCATACAAAGGAAGCAAGATCGCCTTGTACGCGAGTTATCCGATCCTTACGATGCTGCTGTTTCGCTCATGCGTTCATTTTCTAAAAGGGGATGGTGGGGTGAATTCCATCGCCACCATCGTACGATTTGACGGAAGTCCTGATCCCAACCGGGTGATCTATCTGTTTAGTTCGTTGTGGGGTTCTCAGCAACTGCTTTTTGTGTTGCTATTTGTTGTGGTGCTGGTTCGTTATAGAAACCTGCTGCCTTTGTTCTATGCGCTTCTTGTTGTTGAGGTCTGCTTTCGTTTGGTGGTTGGTTTTTTGCATTCTTTGGATACCTCTTTTTATCTTCGCACGCCGCCTGGAAAACTCGGAAATCTTCCAATGCTCATACTCTTGACGATCCTCCTTTTCTTATCGCTAAAAGAAAGATCGATTTCTGCAAATAAAACAGTGGAATCTCCCGCAAAATAACGGAGCACTCAGATATTGCGCCATATCCTTGAAAACTCCCGTGTTCGTGGGCTTTCAAGCGATAGTGCTGTAGGTTTGAAAAACGCTGATCTCTTCGCCAATATGGGGTCAAGGGGGCGTGACCCCTTGTGGGGTGTGGGGTGACACCCCACAAAAACAGACCCGCCTACATCCGTTCGATGTGCAAAGAGATCAGGGAACGGTCCAAACAGCGGCTCCTGCGCCGGGATGGCGGACTTCTTTGGGATGATAGAGAGAAGCGTCGATCTCGGGAAAGAGATTGTCTTTGCTTTCGATCTCTTGGAGAGTGGGTAAGTCGATTTGATTTCGGACAAGCTGATCGGCAAGTGTCTGAAAGCGCGTGATGTGTTCGCGTGTGCGCTTTTCGGCATAGGGGACGGTGGTTTGCATAGTCATAATAAATGCCCAGTCGGAGGATTGGGCCAAGACAAGTTCGCGGGCCATCTGGTTGAGGGCGCGTTTTTGGAGGGTGGTGGGGGAAGAGAAGCGGCGCGTGATCTGGGCCATTTGTTCTTCGGCGTGGTGGAGGTGTGGATAGATCCACTCGTTGGTGTGGTTGAGCCAAACGCCGTAGTATCCGTTGGCTCCCCAACTGGAGAGTGCAGGGCGGACGACTTGGTGAGATTGCGGGAGGCGGAGATAATCTTCGGGGGTGATGAGCTGGATCTCGTCTTGATCGAAGGCTGCTTTGCGAAATAGGAATTCGAGAAATAGCGGCCCTTCAAACCACCAGTGGCCAAAGAGTTCGGCATCATAAGGGGCCGTCAAGTGGGGGGTGATGCCGTGAAGAGCGTGTAAATAGCGACATTGTTTGATGCGATTGCGGAGAAAGTCGCCGGCATGGAGAGCGGCACGTTCGCGTGCCCATGTTGGGACGTAGGGTTCTTTTTTGGACAAGTCGACTTTGCCGGTGATGCGGTGGTATTTGATGCCAAGATTGCGGCGGATCCCGTCGGGATGGCGACAATCGCCGAGTTCTTCTTGGGGGAGGTCGTAGCCGAGATCGCGGTAAAACTCCCGATACAAGGGGTCTCCCGGGTATCCTTCTTCGGCGCTCCAGACTTGGTGGGAGCATTCTTGATCGCGGCCAAAGGCCATCACACCTGCGGGCGTACAGATCGGTCTTGCGGTACCGTAGCGTGGGGAGGGAGTGGCGTGGAGCAATCCGTGGCTTTCCATAAAAAAGTATTGAAGCTCCGCGTCTTTGAGCAACAATTCCATCCCGGGCGCATAGGCGCACTCTGAAAGCCAGATCCCTCGGGGCGCACGTCCAAAGTGCCGCGTGTAGTTACGCACGCCGATCTCGATCTGTGCGTGGCGTGCTTCGTCGGTGGCCATCAAGGGAAGATAGCCGTGAGTGGCGGGGCAGGTGACGATGGAAAGGCCGCCTTCGTCTTGGAGGCGAGCAAAGGCTCCGAGCAGATCTCGCTTCCAACGCTGGGTGTAGTCTTCGTGGACTGTTTTGAGATCGTGATAGGCGTGGTCTGATGCCTCGTGAAAGCGGGTGCCTTTGTGCGTGTGCGCTTGCCGCTCAGCAAGGGCCAACAACCGCTCAAGACGGGCGATATAGCGGTCTTGAAGCAGCGTGTCGTGGAGCATCTCACACAAGGGCGGGGTGAGCGACATCGTCAGCGCAAAGGGGACGCGATCGCGTTGTAGGCGTTCCATCATCTGAAGCAACGGAATATATGTTTCGGTGATCGCTTCGTAGAGCCAATCTTCCTCTAAAAAGTCGGGGTATTCGGGATGACGCACGAAGGGCAGATGTGCGTGAAGAAGAATTGAGAGATAGCCTACAGGTTTCATAGAATCAATCTTCCTTGTCCAAAAGAAAAAGGCGAAAAAGTAAAGGCCAACGTAAAGTTTGATGATCTGTCATACGTTCCGAGTGATGTATACGCAAAGGAGAGTACGTAGACGCCCGATTGTTGGGCCCCTGTGGCTGCCCCTACATCTTTATGGTAACTCAACGGGCGGATTTCGTGCCGTACATTTCGAGGCGGATGCGATCGACGACTTTGAGGCGGGTGCGCCTCGCTGGTTTCGAGATGGATGCGATGCAACCGACTGTTTCTGGTCGCGGAGGCGATGCGCCTAGACGGTTTCTGGTCGTAGATGCGATGCGATCTATTGGGTGCGGTGGCGAAAAGCTGCCGAAGAAGGCGCACGATGGACCAACGAAGCCGACGACGGGAGGGGGCGGATCAATGAAGCCGAGCTTGGTGCGCCACCATGTGGGGGGAAGGTGCGAGGCGGAAAGATCGGTGGATGGGCTTTCCAAGGGGGGGTTCGTTGAAGATCGGCGGAAGTCGGGGCATGGCGGTGAGGTGGAGTGGGAGACAAGGACGCGGGTGCTTGTTGAGAAGAGGAGTCGCTGTGTTCAGAGGGGGTGTGGCTTGCGACAGAAGGAGCGGGAGGTTCTGGGATATGGGTGGAGATGGCCGCAGGTACGTCATAAACAGCGGGTGTTGGGGCAGGATGAGCTTGCGCTTGTTCGGTATCCCAACGTACCCATGATTCGGTGGCTTGTGTGGAGGGAGGTGTTGCAGCAGTGCTTGTGGAGGGTGGGATTTCAAGGGAAAGGCGGCGGGGTGGTATCTTGAGATCGATGGAAGCGATCGGAAACCACGTACGGGCGGGCGGTTGGATGTGGGCCGCGATCATGCGGATTTGGGAGACTTGTGCGCGGACATAGCCGCTGTGGTATTGGGGAGGGACTTGGAATGTGTGGACGATATCGCCGCCTTCATCGCGGGCCTCGATCTTCCACGGCGACTGCGGAGGTTCGGGGGTGTTCCAGTAAACATACACGCTTTGCGGATCGCGGATCATTGCGCGGATGCGGGTGTTTTCGTAGCGAGCAGGCAGCGTTGGGCCGCGATCGATGTAAGGCGTCGCTGAAGTGCGCGGAGGGTGCGGAGGCGGCGGCTCGATCGCAGCGTGTACTTCGTCGAGATCGGGTTGGAGGACGCTGTCGCGAGGGATCGGTGGCAGTTCGATGGTCTGGGCATTTTTTTCGGCTCGGGCTTTTTCTGCGGCGACAAGGGCGGCATAATCGTCTTCGTCTTGCCATACACGATCCTCTGTGTCGTTTTGGATCTCGATCGTTTCGGAGCCATCGGCGGCTTGCCTGTCATCGGCGGTGTTGAGCGTAGCGTCCGTTGTTTCGGTTTCAAGGAGCGTCGGGGCGGATGTTCCTGTCTCTGTAGAGAGGGTCGTTGTTGCTGTGGCCGCTGAAGCTCGTTCTTGGGTGCTGCTTGTGGTGGAGGCCGTTGTGGTGGTCTCGTTTGTGCTGCTTGTGGTGGAGGCCGTTGTGGTGGCCTCGTTTGCGCTGCTTGTGGTGGAGGCCGTTGCTGTCGATGGGCTTACATTGCTTGTGGTGGAGGCCGTTGCAGTGGTCTCGTTTGGACGGCTTGCTGTGGGGATTGTCTCGCTGGGTGGATTTGTTGCGTTCAGCGGACCTCGATCCTGATCGAGGGAAAGTTCGGTCGATAGGGCTATTTGGCTCGCTGTTTGTGAAGACACCTCTGTTGACATCGGGGCTGTGGCTGGAGTGGTAGTGGTGTGGTTGAGGGGATCTGCTTTGCGAGATTTCGCGGGTTGGGCGGGTTCGTTGTGCGAAGGCAAAGCGGTGGCCTTGGGTGGTGTTGGTTTGCGCGCCAAGAAAAAGTCTAGGATGGCTTGGATCAGGGAACGTTTGCTCATGCGGGTCCGTCCTGCGATATCCAGCGTTCGGGCGATCTGCTGGAGTTGTCGGCTGTTTTGGGATTCGAGCGCTTCGAGCGTCCAATCCGTGGGGGGGAGAGAAAAGGTCTGATCGGCTTCTGTGGCGCTTGGAGTAACGGGAGATTGTGTCAAGCGGATGTCGGCGGTTTCGGTGAAAGAAAGCGACTGGATGCTTGAAGAAAACGACTCGGTGTTTGAAGGGCCGTCGATCGGGCTTGTCGGTAAACTTTTGCTCCAAATCGCCGAATCGCTCGGTTTGGTCGGTTCGGTCGGTTCGGTCGGTTGAGGCTTTGTCGGGAGAGCGGTTGGAAGGACTCTCGCGGGGGGATTCGGAACAGAAGAAAGCGTGGTCGGAAGGGCCATTGCGGGTGGAGTTGGCACAGGATGAACGGGTGATGGTGAGGTCTCTGTGGGTGGCGAGGCGGAGAGCCACGAGGTGATCTCAGTGGCCCGAAGCGGCTGTTGTTGGAGCGTTTCGAGGATCGCTTCGATGAGAGAGCGCTTGCTCATGCGTGTGCGCCCTGCGATATCGAGCCGTTGTGCGACAGTTTGTAAGATGCGCACGCTGTACGTGCCCAAGAATTTTTTGTCGATCATCCGACCAACTCCTGTGTTCAAACCCCAGCGGGATGTTTTGGGGAGAAGCACGTCTTGGCCTTGAAACACGCGCTTGACTCTTGGAGATCGAGAAGCGATCTGTTGTGGGGTGGGGGATCTCTCCCAAACGGGCAGGGGGGATACATCATCTCGGGTGGGCTGTCAACAGGAAAAAACATCAGAGAACGTCTCGATTTAGATGTCTTGTGGATTTTTATTACGATCTTGAGATAACAGAGTAGCATTTTGTAATGTTTTCATAAAACAAAGCAAACTCAGTTGTTTTGGCCTTTCCAGAAGCGATTCATCCAAGGATGCGAAGTCTTTTTTGATCACACGCGGTTGGATTCGGCGGAGGCGGAGGTGGTGCTTGACTTTGCGCTGTGCTCTCTTGTAGCAGTAACGGGCGAGATCTTTCGGCCATTTCTTTTGCTTTTTATGACACAGTGCCGCGAAGGCAGGGGGAACGCTGCTTATTGGCTTGCCCTGTTGCTTGCGTTGGATCGGAGGCTGCGCTTTGAACGTGATCGATCGTTTCCCGCCTGTTCGGGAGCTGTTTGGGAGTCTTTGGCTTGGTTCTTTTGGGCGTCTTGGGGCGTTATGCCTTGTTTGGGTGTTTTTGGGGGGGAAGTGGGGAACCCAAGCTTCGGCGCAAAGCAGCGCACCGAAGGGCGGGATCGCAGGGTATTATCGCCAACCTACGATACATGGAAAGCAGATTGTTTTTGTGGCCGAAGGCGATCTGTGGTCGGTTCCGCTTGATGGAGGGAAAGCGCGCCGTTTGACCGTTCATCCCGGCGGTGAAGTCATGCCGCGTTTTTCACCCGATGGAAAGTGGCTCGCTTTTTCCGCGGATTACGAAGGGGACAACGATCTTTACGTGATGCCCGCAGAAGGTGGTTCTCCCCGTCGTTTGACCTTTCGTCCCGGACCAGATATCCCTGTGGCTTGGACTCCAGACAGCCAGTACATCCTTTTTATGTCGCGCCGTCGTTATCAATTTTGGAACTGGTTCTTGTACAAAGTCCATGTATCGGGCAAAGAGCCGATCTCGCGTTTTCCTGTCGGCCACGCTGCGGCCCTTGCGTTCTCGCCTGATGGTCAGCGTGTCGCCTTCAATCGAGGTTTCCGTGAACTTCGCACGTGGAAGCGCTATACAGGCGGATGGGCGCAGGATATCTGGTTGGGGGATCTCAAGACGCAACGGTTTCAGAAGTTGACTACTTTTCCCGGAACAGATGTTCATCCGATGTGGTACAAAGATCGCGTTTACTTTGTTTCGGATCGTTCGGGGACGCGCAATATCTTTTCAATGGATCTGCAACGAAAACAGATCCTTCAGCACACCTTTCACGAGATCTGGGATGTTCGGTGGGCGTCGCTTGGGGGGGATCGCATTGTGTATCAAGGTGGTGCGGATATCTGGTGTTTGGATCTGACCACCAACCTGACCACTCGCGTCGATATCCGCCTGACCACCGACGCGATCCGTCGCCGCCCGCGTTATATCCCCGGGTTTGCGTATTTTGAAAACTACTTTGATCTCGACAAAACGGGGGATCGCCTTGTTCTCAACGTACGTGGCGATATCTTTCAAGTCCCCACCCAAAAAGGCGGCTATCCTGTCCGCGTCACCGCATCTTCCAACAGCCGAGAAAAGTACCCTTCTTTTCTACCAAGCGGAGACAAGATCATCGCAATGTCCGATGCTTCGGGCGAAGATGAAATAACGATCTACGATGCGCTTGGCGAAGATCCGCCCAAATCCGTGACAAAGGGCGGAAAAGTCTGGCGCTTTTGGCCTGTTTCTTCGCCCGACGGGAAATGGGCCTTGTTTTCGGACAAAGACCTGAAGCTGTGGCTGGTGGATATCGCCACAGGAAAGACCCAGATGGTCGATCAATCCGAGACTTGGGAGATCTACACCTATTTCTTTTCTCCAGACAGCCGCTATGTCGCGTACGTCAAAACCGAAAAGAACCGATTGTCCTCGATCTTCCTCTATGATATCCAAAAGAAAGTAAGTATTCGTGCTACACGCGATTGGACGAATGATTATGCTCCGACTTTTTCGGAGGATGGAAAAACGCTGTACTTCCTTTCGGATCGCTCTTTTGACCCGATATTCGGCAACTTTGATTTTCTCGATATCGTGGACAAGACAACGCGCATCTACGCTCTTTCTCTCGAACCCAAAACCCCCGCGCCTTATCGCATTCAAGACGCTTTGATCGACGCACGCGCCAAAGCAGAGGCCCAACAGCAGCCTGACACCGCCAAGATACCGCGACCACACCTGCGTCAACTCCGTCCGCTCCAACAAAAAACCGACCTATCCACCGCCAAGATCGCTGCGGCCCCCTCCACACCCAAGACCCCCACCACTCAGCCTTCTAAGACTGCCAAGCCTTCGGTCGTACCTGAAAAAGGCACTCCACGTACTGCAAAGACGGCTCCTTTGCAGCAAAATGCTGGAAAACATCATCAAAAAACAAAAGAAAAAACAGCAGGCAGACCGCAGAGAAAAGAGCAAAAGAAAAAAGCACCACCTCAGATCGTCGTGATCTCGGAGGGCCTTGAAGATCGGGCCACTTTGTTGCGAGAGATCCCTGCTGGACATTATTTTGCGCTGCGAGCGGTCAAAGGGCGCTTGTTTTGGATGAGCCGTCCCACTTTTGGCGTGATGTCGCGAGCACACTGGCGATCTCCTGTCAATACCTTGTATGCCTTTGATCTCAAAAACAAAAAGGTTCTGACGATCGCGCCGAGCATCCACAGCTACGATATCTCGGACGATGGCGGCAAAGTCGCGATCCGCCGAGGGATGCGCTTTCAAGTCTTTTCTAGCCAAGCCCCTACTGCTCCTAAGGGCGATGTCGGGATCGTGGATCTGTCTTTCCTCTCCAAGTTTCGCGTCAAACCTGCCCAAGAATGGGGGCAGATCCTCAAAGAGGCATGGCGACTCCAGCGCGACTTTTACTGGGCGGCAGATATGGCCAAGATCCAATGGGACAAGATCGGGGCGCGTTATCTCAAGCTGCTACCGCGCCTTTTGACGCGTGGCGATCTCAACGATCTGATCGGCGAGATGATCGGTGAGTTGGGAACTTCACATACCTATGTCTTCGGCGGAGATCGCCGTCCTGTCGAATGGATCGCGCATGGTCTGCTTGGGGCTGACTTTGAGGCCGATGCAAGCGGGTTTTACAAAGTCAAGCACATCCTGCGCGGTGCGCCTTGGGCGCAACACCTTGCTTCGCCGCTTGCCGCCCACCATCTCGGCATCCAAAACGGCACGTATCTTCTCGCCATCAATCGTCAGCCTCTTACCACCAAAACTTCGATGTATGCGGCCCTTCAGAACACGGCTGGCAAAACGGTGATGTTGCTCGTCAATGACAAACCCACGCGCCAAGGCGCTCGCCGTGTCTTGGTTAAAGCCATCCACGTGGGGCAAGATAGCCAACTGCGTTATCTCGATTGGGTCGAAAGCCGCCGCCTTTTGGTGGACAAGTGGAGTGGAGGGCGTGTTGCCTACCTCCATCTTCCCGATATGTCGGCCAACGGACTCGTTGCCTTTTATCGTATGTGGTATCCCCAGCTTCACAAACACGCTCTCTTGATCGATGTGCGCGGAAACGGCGGAGGCAACGTCTCTCAGATCCTGATCCAAAAACTCGCTCGCCGTATTTGGGCGGCCTTTACCGCACGCAATGTCAAAACTGCTTTTTGGACCGCTCCTTCGGCTGCTTTTCGTGGGCACATGGCTGTTTTGACCAATCAAAACGCAGGCTCCGATGGCGATATCTTTTGCCGTTCTTTCCAGATCCTCAAGATGGGCAAAGTGTTTGGCACGCGCACATGGGGGGGCGTCGTCGGAATTCGCGGTGGCAAGTTCTTTTTGGATCGCGGCATGACGACACAACCCGAGTTTGCTTGGTGGTCGCGTCAAGATGGCTGGCGGATCGAAAATCAAGGCGTCACTCCTGATGTGATCGTCGATAACCTTCCTGAAGATATCGAGAAAAATTATGATCGACAATTGAAGAAAGTGACCAAGCACCTGCTTGCTTTGCTTAAACAAGCCCCCATCCCACCGTTGAAATTTCCTGCCTCCCCCGACAAGTCGATCCCCGGCTTCCTCGAACAATGGAAGCAATGGACCCAAGAAGTCCAACCCGCTCCCATCCGCCTCCCCAAAGAAAACTGATCTTTTTCAACGTCCAACAGCACAGGGATTGCGCGATTGGATGGGATTTGTGGAGCGGTTGCCCTGTAGCGCAACGAACACCGCCAACTCCAAGCCGCCCTCGAAGATTGCGCGATTGGATGGGATTTGTGGAGCGTTGCTCACCGCTCTCGCATTGATCGTCAATTGCGATAAACTTGAAGATTGCGCGATTGGATGGGATTTGTGGAGCGTTGCCCCACACCCCACAAGGGACCGATGGCCCCTTGACCCCGTTTTGACGGTGTGATCGCGATTTTTCCACGCCAACAGCGGCTCCGTTTGAAGTTCCGCGAACACGGGGTTTTTCTTGGCTGTGTTCTCGTCGATCAAGTGGCAGAGAGCGATACCATGCGCTTTTCGGCGTCAGGGGGGAGAGAGCCGGGGAGTAGAGCGTGCGCAAGGCGAAGAGGAGCTCGGATGTCCTGCGATCCCATCCATTCGAGGGCGGCTCGGACGAGTTTGGCGCCTTCGTCGTTCGCAAGCCAGAGTCCACGACAAAGCATCGTTGCATGGGTGTAAGCAAAAGTATCCGTGTCTTCGAGGCGAGCTTCCGCTGCGGTAAGATATTGGAGTCCTTGTTCGGGTTTGCCGTCCAAAAAGGCACAACCCGCACGCAGTTGAAGAGACCAAGGAAAAGCCCACCGCACGACTTCGCGTTCGATGATCTTTGCGCAGCGCACCGCCTCACGGAAGAACTTTTTGCGTTCTGAACCAAGACTCTGGAGCGCACACGCCAGCGCACAACGCCCACGCAGATGGTACAATTCAATACGATTGAATTGGATTTGAAGGAACAGACCTCGTCGGATCTGTCCCCATTGTTGGTGGATGTATTCCCATAAAGGAAACGGCAGATCTTGGTATAGCGCCACTTCGCCTCGGTTGACTAGCTCGATGTAGTGTTGGAGGTGGAAGTTTCGCTTGGACCAAGGTTCGAGCGCCAAATCGATCGTTTCGAGCGCACGTTCGGGCTGATCCTGCACAAGGAGCAGTTTGGGCGCAACGCCAAGCCGCAAGTTCGTTTGGGTGTAGAGATCGCCGCGATCTTCGGCCTCATGCAAGATCAGCGGGAGTGTTCGTTGGCATTCTCGAAATTCCCCCATAAAGAGAAGGGCATTCATCGTGTAAAAATGGGCATTGGAAAGCTCCCAAGTCACGCCTGTGCAACTTTTTCTCAGGATGCTCTCTGCTTGGCGGCATCGGTCGTAAGCTCGTCGCCATGAACCCCCCGTAAAAGCCGCAAATCCCGTGGTGAGAGAACAGAATCCGATGATATGGGGGTTATTGAGTTGTTTTCCGATGGTCAGGGCTTGGGCGGTCATCTCTTCGGTGCGGCGTTGTCTGTTGTGATTCCGACTGGAGCGTTGGAAAGAACCGTAAGCGGCTTCCATCGCGTAGGCCAAGGCCAGCCGGTAAGGATCGCGTGCGCGGATGGCTTCGAGGAGGTGTTGCGCTTGGAACGCCATGCCTTGCAACGGATCGATTAGACCCGCATCGATCGAGACGACGCGGCACGCCTCAAGGCGCAAGGTTTGTTCTAGGCTAAGTCTGCTCGGAAAGTCAGACTGTTTGTGCTTACTCGTTTGGTGTTCGTAAAGTTCTTTGAGGTCGACCGTCGTCTGTGTGGGGGAGCTGTGGAGGGACGGGTTGCGGTGAAAGGGAAGATCAAAGATGTCTGGAAAGCGTTGAAAGAACAAGCGGATGCGGTATCGTAGCCACGTCCAGATGGTCTTGCTCGGAGAGTGACTCCATTGGAGGTTGAGCTCTTTGAGCAGCGGAGGGAGGATGTCAAAGCCTCGCTGAAGCTGGCCGCAGCGGATCAACTGGGTGGCGGCTTGGAGTCGCTGTTGGCGTTGGAGATGTTGGGCTTCTTCTTGTGGAATCTTCTTCTGCTGCTGAAGGCTTTGTGTGAGTTCGGCAGCTTTCAGATAAGCATCCGCCGAGCTTTCGCCGAGACCTTGTGTGGCAAGCGCCCCTGCGAGTCCTTGGTAGATGTCGCGCTCCTGAGCGAGATCAGGCTGTAGGGTGAGTGCATGGCGATACCATCGGGCTGCTTGAGCGAAGGCGAGAGCGTCTTCGGCGTCGCGAGCCGCCCGAAGTGTGTAGGCCAACGCTTCGAAGAAGTCGCCCGTTTGGGACAGGTGGAAGGCGAGTCGCTTGGCGTCGGGGATCTGTTCTTCGGAGAGTGCGTTCGCAAGGCGTTTGTGAAATTGGCGCTTTGCCTCGGTATCGTGTTGATCGAGCAACTCTAAGAGTGTCTCTCGGTGTCGTTCGTGGTAGATGTCGATCTCTTCGTCTTTCTGGCTTTCACGAAGTCGGATCAGATGCTGGTGTCGGAGTTGTCCTAGATCTGCGGCCTCAAGCGGCGAATCAAGGACGCGCAACAACAGTTTTCTTGTCGTCGGCTGTCCGGCTGTTGCGAGCAGATAAAGCAGCTCTTGTTGTTTGTCGGAGAGCTGCGAGAAACGAGCCTCAAACACATGGCGGAGTTGGACGGATTGGAGCATGGGATCGAGCTTGCGCTGCCACTCGTTGCGAGCGTCGTCTTCGGGAGGGGCTTCTTCTTCTTCGGCTTCTGTGGAAGCCTGAAGCAGGTCGGCGAGTTGTTCGGCGGGCGTGTGTTGTTGGAGGTATCGAACCAGTTCTTCTAACAGATAAGGATTTCCACCAGCTTGTTTTGCGAGAGAAAACAGCAGCGTCGAGCGACTTTTTGAAGGTTGACCCAACATCAGCGCAGCGAGTTCGGCAGCTTCGGCCACAGAGAGTCCTTTGACCACGAGGCGCGTGAGGGGAAAGCTGGTTCCAAAAAATTGATGATGAATCAGAAATTTTTGCAAAAAGGGGCTGCTGTCGAGGTCTTCGCTCCGAAAGCAGCCAAGGAAGAACAAAGCCGGGGGATCGGGTGGACGCAACAACTCGATCAACAGCGCCGCGCTGTCCTCATCGCCCCATTGTAGATCGTCGATAAAGAAGATCACCTTACGCTTTTTAGAGATGCGATGTAAGAGTTCTCGCAACGCACCAAATGCCCGACGTCGTTGTTCTGTTGGATCGAGTGCCTGCTCGTATTCGTCGATCTGAAGGGGGCGAACGCGCCGCATCACTCGAAAGATCTGTATTAATTCTTCGATCCCTTCTGGGATAAGGACTCTGAGTTCGGAGGGCGGGAGCATATTCAGATGGTAGCTGAGTTGCTCCATCAGCCCGTCCATCGCTTTGTAGGGGATGGATTCTTGTTTGTAGCAACGAGCGCAAAGGGCGAGAGCGGGCGCTTCCCCCTGTAGAAGGGCGACGGAAAGACGGGCGAGATGGCTCTTTCCGATGCCACTCTCGCCTTCGATGAAAAGAGCTCTCGATTGGCCGCTCTCTGTTTGTTGGAAGGCGCGTCGAAGCTCTTTCAGCTCGACCGTTCGACCGATCAGCGGCATCTGTCCGACGAGGCTTTCCGAGCGCATCTGCGAGTCTACAGGGAGCTGTGCGCCGATCCGTTCGAGGATCTCGATGCTTTTGGGTCGATCTTTCGGAGCAGGTTGGAGTAGATCGAGCGTAAGTTGGTCGAGCCATTCTGGGATCTCGTCGAACCATTCGCGGGCTGGCTTGGGTGTGCGGGTTTGTTTTTTTTGCAGGATCTCAGCGTAACTCCCCTCAAAAGGAAGTCTTCCTGCTAGGGCTTGGTACAACATTACGCCAACGCTGTACCAGTCGCTGGCTTCGGTGAGTGTTCGTTGGTAGGCTTGCTCTGGAGACATATACGCGGGTGTTCCGGCGGCTTTGACATCTTGATCGAGATTGAGTTGGTTGTGGCGCAGATCCGCGACCAGTCCAAAATCGAGGATCACAACGCGCCCTTCGGAAGTGACGAGGACGTTCGAGGGTTTGAGGTCTCGATGCAGGAGGCCCATCCGATGGAGGGTATCGACGCCCTGCGCCAGTTGGCGAAGTGAACTGAGCAGGCGCCCTAGATGAAAAGGGGCGCGGGCTTCGGGTGGGACGGAGTGCTCGGCGGGATGGTCGGGGTTGTATCGGGGCTTTTCTTCGTCTTCGCCTGTAGGCAAGCCGATGTCGGAGATGGATCTTGTGTCGAGGTAAGCCTGCATGGCGAGAAGAGAGCGGGTGGGGCCTTCGACGAAGGAAGACAGCTTTGGGGGGATCTCTGATGGGTGTGCGGGCTGTTTTCTGGTGTACTCCAAAAAGTCCACCCCGTCGATCAGTTCCATCGTGAAGAAGAGTCGACCTGTCTCGTCGTCGGCTACAAGGTCGTGGAGAGCGACGAGGTTGGGATGGGCGAGATCTGCGAGGGCTCTAAACTCTCGCTTGAATTTGGAAAGCATCTCCGCGTCTGGGGTCTTGAGCGTTTTGAGCGCCACGACCGTGTTGAGCTGGTGATCGAGGGCTCGGAACACCACACCAAACCCTCCTTCTCCCAACTCTCCCAACAGCTCATATCGGCGATTTCCTAACCACACGGATGTCTCTTGTTTTTGTGTCATCCAGCTCACTCTGCAAGCTCGTTGGCTATCGGATCCGCGCCCCTGTGCGCTAAACCACCGAAAAGCAATGATTCTTCTTGATGGGATTGTGGCGAGCACTCAGATGACGCAACGCGTCGATTTGCTTTGCCTTTCGCCGAGCGTAGACGTGGGGCGTCGAACTGTCAAGTTGTATGACGAGAGTGGATCTCTTCGGAGGAACGGAGCAGACTTTTTTGTAGAAAGGAGTTATACGATATTCGAGTGATGTATCCACAAAGGAGAGTACGTAGACGCACGAGTGTCGGGCAGCCAGAGGGGGGCATTTGATCCAACGAATTCATTTCGAGTTCAAACCTGCGAACGATCATCTCGGGTAGTGCGGGGTTTCGCACCTCACCCCTGTCAAAGGCGGACATCCCCATGACCCACGGGCGCAAACAAGGTTTGCTGTGCGTTATGGGGAAAGCAAAGCCAACGTCTCTGCCATCCGTACGCTTTTTTCTCCCCCCCCTCGCCTCTGCGACAGCAGGGAGAGGGGGGCTGGGGGGGGGGAGGGTCAAACGACGCTTGAAGTGTCGCGAACACGGCTTTTTTTGGCAACTGCATCAGCCCGATGAGAAAAGAACAATAGAAGCTGCTCACTCTTGGATAGACCACGTTGCTTTGCTCATCAGAAAAAGACCGGTATAATACGTGAAAGCATTAACAAAACCAAAGTTTGGGATGTCTCCATGCGCGAGAAATTCGTAAGCCACTTGAAAATCGGTGCAGAAGAACAGAAACATACCGAGCGAGGCCATCAAAGCCCATCCGAGCTTGTTTTGCACGTAATTAGTCATCGAAAATGACCATGCCAGCGTGATCACAAGCAGATACACCGCCGTAAAAATCTGAAACAGAACGCTTTCATGGGGAAAGAGAAAGAAGAAGTAGAGTCCAAAGGCGACACCAAAGGCGAACAGCGCGGGGAGCAATAGAGAGAGGAGTTTTTCTTTGCGAAATTCGATGTATTGGGAGAAATTGTAGATGTTGAAGAGGTGTGCGATCAGGAAGATGCCCATCCCAAGCGGGAAAAAGATCGGGAGCGTGGCGTCCGCAAACAGGATGACCCATAGCGTAATGTACAGCACTTTCGCATACTTTGAGTTCCTTTGCACGACAGCAAAGATCAAAGGGAGCAAGATCGAGATCCTTAAAACGACATCGATGAGGGTGTAATGGGGAGAGCCGATGAAGAAGGTGTCGTTGATCGCGATGATCAACGCCAACCCAAAGTAAACGACACTGACGATCAGCATGGTGGTTCCTCGTGTGGCATGGGGGGACACATCATCCCACCCTTCGTTCTATCAACAATCGCGAACAGAAGCTACGCACTTGGCTTGTTTCATAAGGAGAGGTATTATGCCCTGTCCAAAGTGCTGCTCCTTTGTCGGAAGTGAGGTAGAACCCCACAACATAAGCCCAACGGCGTAAGTCCCAAATACAAAACAAATAAAGGAGAATATCTTGCGAAAAGAGTTTTCTCGCTCTGAAGAAGAAAGTATCGAAAACGCATTACGCGACCTCAAAATTGCTCGATTCCGTGTTGTGCTGCGTTTGGAGTCTCCGCTCCAACTTGAAGCGCTTCCGATCCATGCTTTGCGTGGCGGATTGGGCTTTCATTTGCGCCAACTTCATTGCCATCCCGAAGCGCAGAAGACTTGTTCTTATTGTCGCGCCGAACGCGGTGAATCCGTGCCCAACGACGCCCCAAGCCTCCCTTCATTGAAACGCTTTTCTGGCGAAACTTCTGTCGAGCCTTCTGCCGAGCCTTCTGCCGCTCTTGCCGTGTCCCATCCTCTTTCGAGCGATTGTCCTTATGTCCAACTGTTCCATCCCGTCGACGAAAAAATGCAGCCGATCTCTGCACCTTTTCTGATCTCTGCGCCGCTTGCTCCGCTCGCCTTGAGACGCGATCAACTCGCCTTTGATCTCACTTTGATCGGTGAGGCGCGTTATGCTCTGTCTGCTTATGTGGCTGCCTTTTCGAGGATGGGTGACACCTTGCGGCTTCCTGCCCCCCGCCCGAGGCACCGTGAGGATCGCGAACCTTCGGGGCTTGGGACTCTTCAAACACCTTTTCGTGTGGAGTCCATCCAACAAGTCGACGCCCAAGGACTCTGTGCGGCTTCATGCGTCGAAGACGGTCGGTTTTGCTCTGACCAACCGCTGGAATTGTCGCTGGCTTCTTGGGCGGATCAGACGGCTCTTTCGTTTCGCCGTTTGGTGATCGAAACCGTCTCTCCTCTCCAACTCGAAGCGCCGCATATCCGTTATGCACGAGGGAATACGCACAAGTCTGATCGTGTTTTCCTACAATATCTTACCATCGATGATTTGTTTCAGCAGATCTGCCGCCGCTTGTCCAACCTTCTGCGCTTGCCTTTTTGGTCGGGTGAGCCGATGTGGGTCCTTGTCGATCTCCCTCCACGCTTGGATTTCATTGAAGCCCAATACCAATGGGTCGAGGAAAAGAAAAAACATCGCGAAAATAAATCATTTAATCTGAGCGGATTGACTGGGCGTTATGTCGTCAGTGGCCGCCCGGGCGGATTGTGGCCTTTTTTACAGATGGGGCGCTTTTTGCAAATCGGTCGCCGCACTACTTATGGCAATGGGCAGTTTCAAATCCACGCTTCTTGAGCAAACTTCCCCCAAACGAAGAGCTTTTAAGAATTATTTACCCACCAATTCAACTTTTTGCAAAACGAGCAAGGTCTTGCCATCTTCGCTGTTGCGCTCGCGCCATTGCACCAACACCGCTTGTCCTTGCTTTGGCTCGCTTTTTAAAAAGTCTTCTGAAAACAGCTTGTTGCGATCTTTCTTTTTCCAATCAAACGAAAAATTGCCTGCGTCTGTTTCGATCTGGATGGTTGAAATGCCGTCATTTTTCGCTTCAAACTGCGTGACGATCCCTTCTTGTTTATTTTCCTTTGGAGGTGGCGTGAAGTTTAACGAAAGGTGTCCATACCCTGCAGCCGTTTTTCCTCCAATTCCGTATTCCATGAGCGCAATTTTCAAGATATCCATCACCAAACGGACCCACGCCTCTTCTCCTTTTAAGGCGATCAAATACTCTCCTGTTGCTGACAAAAACGGCACAGGATTTGGGCTGTCCCAATCTGCGGGGGGCTTCTTCCCACTCCCGTAATAATCGGCGTGATGAACTGTCATCACATCGGGCCACAACGCCTTTCCTTTCCACCCCGAATTCGGCTTGTATAACGCATCGAAAAAAGTGATGTTTCCCGCTTCTTCGGTCTCCCCAAACAGATAACGAAAGGCAGCGCTCTCTCGCCTGATATCCGCCAGCTCATTCGCTGCAAAGTGAGAAACCAACCCTTTTAATGCCGAACCCGGAATATACGGAACTCCGTAGGTTTTATGCAGCGTCATCCCTGTTTCGATCAACGATTCGGAACCCAAACCTACAACCATCCGCCCTTGTACAGACGCCAATGCTGTGATCGCACCGTATTCGTTTAAGCCCTTTTCCCATGACTCAAAGAAATGCTTATAAAAAGCAGGCTCTTTGATGGCGTGCGTGTTCGACACGTGTTGGCGGCGTGCTTCTGTGTCGTCTTTGTTCTGCGTTTCAATGTAGCACTCAAACCATAGCCCTGCATGACTACACTGCGCTGCTTTGTAAGACAAAAGTGCTTCTCTTCGTGACATCCTCCAGCCTCCGTCTTAGTCGTTGTCTTCGCTTGCGTCCACCTTGAGCAAAGACTGTGTGAATCGCTTGTGCCAAAGCAACACAGCGAGTGTTTCTTGAGTCAGGCGGATATAGTTCTGTAATGAAGCCGACCGAACTTCTTTCAACAGGGCTTCTTTGCTGTTTTGTTTCAGCAGCTTCGCGTCATGGAGTTGTTTTGCCAGATGATCCAGAAGCAATTTTTGATCTTCGTTACCGCGTGATTCTACAAAGTGCAATGCTTGTGTAAGACCAGCGCTCTTGACCAGTACAGGAAGTTTATGCGCCATCGTTCCGTATTTTTTCGCTTCGCTTTTTCCGGCCAACGGCTCCATCAGTTCGAAGGCTTTCGCTGCGCGTTTTTGCTCGCGTGTCACGATGCACCTCCCACCAATCTCATGCTGCACAAGCCACGTCCGACAGTCGCTTTTCCGCCGAATTGCAACGTACCGCTGCTCAGTTTTTGAAGCTCACCAAAGGCTTCTTTGGCCTCCACCCATTCTCCGCCCACTTTGATCGATTGAAAAAGCGCCAGTCCGTACAAGATGCTTTCTGCGGGTAGATTTTCTTCATACCACAAGCCACCTTTTTCCACGCTTTTTGTCTCTTCTTTGATCTTAATGCGTGCGTTGATCTCTGTTCCTGTTTCAAGAAAATAGCTCAACATATCATCCGAGATCAGGCAAAGTCGTTCAACGAAAAGCTCTTGCCATGTCGGATCTGCAAAAAGCTGTTGGCTCAACCAAACCGCCCATGATTGTAGCTCGTTGCTGGCGACCGCATCCAGATCAAGGTCTTCAAAGATCACTTTGTTGTTGTTTGTGCAGATCTTTGTTTTCGAGGTGACAAAGGCTTGCTCTTCTTTCGGAGCGGGGATCTTTTCGGGGAGTCCCTTGAGACCGATATCACGAAGATCCCGCGCAAAGCGCTTCAACACAAACGGGGAGGTCACCCACGCAAAGGTTCCCACAAAGCTGCGCAGCGGCAAGCACAGCAAAGACAGATCGGAAAACTGCAACGATCCCGCATGATCCGCTGCGTTGTCTGTCTCAGGACCAAACAGCTTTTTGCGCATCGCTTTGTCCACACAAGCCGTACGCAATACTCCTTTGCACGAAGAGCCCGGCAAATAGGGAATCCCTGTCACCTTTTCCCGCGCAATCGGCAAGTCGATCACGCCGATACCTTGCCCTGTTCCCGCATGAAGCGGAGAAAGGGCATGCAACAGAACCAACTTCGCTTGCATGATCATACTCCTTCTCTTGAAAATGATGATTTGTTTATTTGAATGATAAGACTTACGCGGTTGGCCTTGTTCGGTGGGGCGAGGTACCACGCCCCGCAAGGGACCTGTGGCCCCTTGACCCCGTTTGGGCGGAACAACCCTACGTTTTTCAAACCAACCTCGGCTCCGCTTGATATACCGCGAACACGGCTTTTTTTGATCGCTGCGTCATTCCTACAGCGAGTTCAAAAAGGCTTGCAGAGGATCGGTCTCTCCATTGAGCGGTACGATGGCACTGGCCTCTTGGGGGGTGACATGGGCCGATTGCTTGCCTTTCGAACCGCTTTTGTTCAGGAGCAGATCGTTCGCAAACGGAAACGGGGCGCGAAGCACCAACGCCACGCCCACCACGTTGCTCCCCGTGTGGAAGGGGCGCAGGATCAGCGGCGAAGCCATCCGATCCCAATCAAACGGGCGCAGCTCGACATCGCCCGGCTCTCCGCGTCTGTCTGTCTCTCTTCTTTGTTGGAAATGGAAGATAATCGGTAGGCCGAAAAAAGCTCGTGGAAATCTTCGGATCACTTTCCCGCTGACATGGACGACAGGTGTTCGATGTGCTGGGGCGCTTTGGCGTGTGATCGCTCGAATGGCGTCAGGTTCGGGCCACTTGCTGCGCCCCGGGGTCGGAGGCGTCCCTTTGTTGCGTTGTTGGCGGAAGTTCTTGTATCGCTGCAACAGATTGGACCAGATGGCTTCCGCTTGTTTGTTTTCTCCTACGCAGCGCAATCGGGCTCCATGCAAGATCGGCATCTCGATGTTTCCACCTGTGGCCAAGGCGTAGTGCTTGAGTTCTTCTTGTAATTTCGCACAGAGTTTGTCTGCTTTTTCGGGATATTTGACTTCCTCGCCGTCGCGTTTTCGCAGATGCAACGCACCAAAGCCGCGCCGCCCACGCGCACCGATCCAGCCGAAACAACTCCACGCCCACAACGCCGCTTCCACCTCTGCTTTCAGCGAGCTTGGATAACGCAGTGTCAGCTTGAATTGATGGCCCCACGGTGGCTCAAAGAGCGGTTCGCTTTGGGCTGGAAACGCTGCATACGAATAAGGCGACTTAAAGTGTCCGATATTTTTGACTGGGGCACCGCCGTGTTGGATACTTGAAGGAAGTGTGAAAGGTTTGCTTGCCTGTGTCTGTTCGACGGTGATCTGGACGCAAGAAGGCTGTTCGGTGGAGCCCCAGATGGCGGACTCTTTTGCGTGGAGTTCGTGTGTATTTTTGCAGGCTGCGCCGCGTGTGGCTCGCCACCAAAAGCGCAGATGCCCTCGGATAGTCGGCACGCGGATCGGCGTCACTTCGTCGGGTTTGCCTGCATCCACGCCGCCACCGTAAATAGGGGTAATCACGGTATATTCACGCGTTTCTGTGATGATCTCGTCTTGTCTCTTGACCCGATTGAGGCTTGGAAGGGCGGGAGGTTGTTTCGGCATAGCCTCTCCTTCTGATGTGTGGCTTCTTTTTTTCTTGTCGAAGGCTTCTTTTGAATCTTCTTCGCTCAGGAAACGCTTTCGACACCAAGAGTATCGCTCTCTTTGGGCTTTCAAGGGATCTGTGTGGTTCCGAACAACGCGATGCCAAAACCATCGCGGCGATCTTGTTCGAGATCAGAGATCGGCTGACACCAATGTTGATGCAGCCAACGGCGGATGGCAGAGGCTTCCCCTTCCAGTTTCAGATAAAGGACGCTTCCTGCGGTCATCAATCGGCGCGTCGGCTTGGGCGCTCCTTGGCGTTTTGCTTGCGCCGTTTTGTACTGAAGATCCCAACCCGAGACCACTTGCGGTCTTTCGGTGCGCAGCGCACACAAGCGAGGCGTCACGCCTTCTTTTGGCTCCAACAGCCACGTCGGAAGCGTGCCTCGCGTAAAATAAGCGGGTGTCGCAAGCAGCAATCGCGCCGCACCTGCTTGCACGATCGCTTCTTCGAGTTCTTGGCTCATCTTGAACGCAGACTCCACGCCCTCTTGTTTGCGCCACATCCCAGCACGCCGCTCTCCGCCAAGATAACCAAAGCCCTCTTTGAGCCGTTTCTCCCAGACCTGTGGCGCTTGTAGATGCGTCGCGATCCCCATCCGTTGGAGATCACCAAAGCGATTTTTTCCAGACGTTCTTTCTCCCGAAGCTTGCCCCTCTTTGGCACTTTCGGTCTTTGCCAAAAAGCGGATGCCTTGTACT
The DNA here is from genome assembly GCA_023150835.1 of Myxococcota bacterium. Lineage (GTDB taxonomy): Bacteria > Myxococcota_C > UBA6777 > UBA6777 > UBA6777 > JAKLKB01. The sequence goes on from JAKLKB010000008.1 coordinate 77,033, forward strand.
TGAAACAGCGCGCCTTCTTCTGCGGTGCTGCTGTCCTCTTGCACAGACACGTGTGTCCGCCACTCGCTCTCTAACTGTCCGATCCCCAACGCTTTTGGGTCAATCGTTTGCGTCGTTGGCTGAAGCAACCAGCGTTGCAGATGCGACCACTTCCAAAAGGCCGGGGCTGTACTCGCTGGCTTGCCTTTTTGCGGAGACGAAAGCATCAAAGGCACCCATCCACCGGGCAGATTGCTTTGCTCGCCTGTTCCCAGTCCCTGCGGTACAAGAGACACACAATTAACCTTGCCTGAGTCGTCTTTTGGGCCGCGCTCAAAACACACCGCATCCAATGGACTCGGGAGATACCATTCTTCGATCTTTCCCGTTTCGCTCAAACGCACCAAAAATGGGCCTCGGCTGCTTACTTCCCGAAGCAACGCTTCGGCCATCGCGGATTCATTTGTGTAGCCGGTCCCTTCTACACAAAAACCCCCATGCGTCGGAGAACTTCCGAGATGCGTTCTGGCTGCTCCTGCGAGCGTTGACGGATACGGAAACGATAGACTGTACGCCTTTGACCCGGGCGCACTCGCAAACGGACGACCATCACGCAGCACCACCACACTCTGCGGCTCCAAGATCCACCACTGTTTGATCTCGCTCATCGCTACACCTATTTGTCTGCTTTTTGTGCGCTTTTTCTCTGTTACACATCTGTCTTAAAGTACTAGAGATTTTGTGTCAATGGCTCTGAAAGCGCGATCGCATCTTGGAGATATTTGGATAGAATCAGTTCTTGCGCAAGCTGCCCCACCGATATGCTGCTCTTCTTGCTGCTTTTTTCGCCATCCAATTGAGAAAGCAGAGTATCCGTTGTTTCTGTTTCCACAAAAGCCGAACTGCCCGTCTGACGGCGACCAAGGATGCGGCTCACCTCGTGGTGGAGCATGGCTGCGTACCTGCTGTTGTGTGCTGGGGCTGGTTCCATCGTCAAGGCCAATTCGCGCAGATGGTAGCCCGTCCCTTCTGGGATGCGGCCATTTCGGTACAGCGCGATCTGCTGATCGAGCCTGTTGTCGATACTCCCCCAATAACCCGCCACCGTCTGCTCACTTCCGCTGCGTTTGCTGATCGCGATCGCAAGTGCGTTTCGTGTCTTTTTCGCTGCTTTTTCTGCCCGACGAACCAACGCCAAACCTTCGGACAACGGCTCGACATGGTGAACGATCGCGACTCCAACAGACAAAGTCGGTGTCAATGTTTCTCCATTGTCGTCGATAAACCCAAATGAAGACATCCTGTCTCGGAAACTTTGTGCCAAAGCCCGCGCACAAGAAAGTAACTGGTGCAGCGGTACAAAGGCCAGCACATCGTCCCCTCCAGCATACACCAGATCCCCATCGTGGCGCTCTTCTACGATGGTGCGCGTGTGTTGCGCGAACCCTTCAAGCGAGCGCGATAAAGTACGGTGTTCTTGCAGACTTTTGCAGGCGTCGATGGCTTTGCCCATCCGATCCCCATCCGCAAGCAAGATCCCGTAATACGGAGCAGGACGCACTCCCCCCATCTCAAGGGCTTGATACACTCGGCGGAGGTGCTTCTTGGCTTCTTCGAGCCGATCTTCGCCGACATACTCGCTCAGTCGCTCTTCCAACAGACTTCCACCGTCCCATCGCTCCCACAAAGGATGTCCTTGGCGTGGAATATAGCCGAGTTCTGCGCCTGTTTCTTTTGCCGCCTCTTGTAGAAATCTTCGATACTCTTGAACGGCTTCGTGTACTCTTTGACTGCGACTATCTCCGCTCCGCCCAAGTTGGCGCATCCGCTCAAGCAACGGTAGGGATGCTGTATGCGAGGTGCTGAAAAAATTTTCTGCCCTTGTCCCCAAAGGGCCTCTGCCCAAACGCTTCAGCAAACCAACCCCGCACAGCCTTTCCGCTCCATTGACACCAAATCGGCTGCGTAGTCCTCCCCGTCCTGCTTGTTCTGCTTTGCGCTCTCTTGCTTCGTCGTAAGCGCGTTCGTCGATGACCGATTCGCGCTGTCCATCCAAGCTGGACTTTGGAACATAATCTCCCCATCGCACCGCGTTGAAGTCACGCGTATTTTTTCGGCCTGCCAACAGGTCTTCTGCGCGGCTTCTCGCCCTGTTGTAATCCCCCTCCAATGGTACTGCCGCCCAGTAGCATTCCAATACATCCGCGAGCTGTTTGTCTGCGATCTCTTGATGGAACAGTTCATTGCTTCTTAATGCTGAAAACGCACTTTGGCTCAATGCCTGTAGTCTTTTTTGCATCGCTTCGTAAGCAGCTTCGGCAACTTCTCTCGGCGAATTCTTGATCTGTGCCACCACTTTGTTTGCAACGTTGCTCGCTGAATTCGCCGCGAGATCGATCGCTTCGTTTCCAAATGCTGGAAAGATCAGCGCTCCTTCCCCCTCTTGGATGTGGATGCTTCTTGCTGCGGCTTTCGATAACTCGCTCAGAAGCCATGAGCCAAACCACAAATCCCGACATCTTCTTGCTGTGGCGATAAACTCTTGGACTGGACCGATGCTCATCACGAGAAGCGAGGCCATGACTTCTTCTCTCCGTGTGCTTGGTGCGTGACTGGTCTTTCTCGGATCTTGTACGATATCCGAGGTGATCTATGATCGAAGGATAGCGCCCAGACGCCCTATCCTTGGGCAGCTTCCCCTACATTTTTATGATCACGCAACGGGCGGATTTCGTATTACAGCTTTCTTTTGGTACCCATCGCAACGTTTTGTTTGTGTAGCACGAACTTTTTCGCCACGCAAGAACATTTTTTCGTTTTCTTCCAAAAAGCATACGGCACAGCAGCAGTCACCCGATCATGTTCTCTCTGTTTATTTGCTGTCGAAGTCTTACATATTGATACGATGATGTGGCAGCAACGGAGAAGCATAAAAACCATTCTCTTGAAATTCTCCGCTCTCTTCTCGCAAGAAAGTTTCTAAAGAGCGATCCAGAATGAATGTCCCGGCCAGCTTTAGGTAATGACTTGGTCGTTTGCTCAGTGCTTTTTCGTGCGTTCCGAGCCATGTAAGACTTTGGGACAAAGACCACTCATTCGATCCTGTCTTTGCGATCTCGTCTCGCAAGTGTGCTTTGATGCGTTCCTTTGAGGCTGGCGCGAGGTTGAGGCGAAACAACAGATCGTCCACCAATTCCTTTTTGAGCGGGGTTTGGCGGCGTATCTCGACGTTTTGTTGGGTGTCTGCGATTCGAGCAAATCCCGACTCCACAAACGCCCAGATAAACGTACTGATCGGTTGTTGGCGTGTATGTTTCCATTGAATCTCTTGCTCGCGCCCTCTCAAACCATTTGCGCAGATCAACACGTAGCGTTCAGCTTTGGCCTGATAAGCGCTGTATCCATTGTTCAGGCCAAACAAGAAGTGGCTCTCTAATCCAACTTCCATTCGTTTCTTGGGAGAGCGAATAGAAAAGGATAGGCATGGGCGGCCAAAGTCGTCTCTGCCCCATGTTTGTTGTTCTGAGAAGATCTTCCCCAACCGCGCATCCGATCGGATGGCCTGCTGGAGTTCTTCGTAAACCTGCCCTTGGTCGATCTTCACAAAATGCTCCGAAACCACGCCATAAATGCTCTCGCCGCTTTTCGTCGGAAGAATGCGCAAAATCGGTTGTTCTTGATACAACGCATCCCTCAATTCTTCTTCCAGTTTTTTGGCATTGCTTCGATAGGCTGCATCCCATCGCTGTTTGCACTGCGCGTAGTTCGCGTTGGCATCTGCTCCCTTTGGTAGATTCGGCCACAGCCGATTCGCCAACTGATGCAGCAGCGGGCGATCCAAGGAACCTTGGTAGGTTTGACCTTTGATGCGTACGGTTACGCCATTCTTTTTTAGAAAAAACTCCGCGTCTCGGGTGAATGGCACATCCCGAATCTTTGCTTCGTTTTTGACTGTTTCTTTGATTTGCTGCGGGAGTTGAGTCTGATCGAGCGCCATGGCGTCCTCCTTATGGTTTCTCTTGCTTGTCTTGGCTTCCCATTTTGTAAACGGAGAGAGCTTTTTGTTTCTGACAGAGATCCGACGGACGCTGTTGGATTTGTTTTATGGAGGAGTAGATACTCGTTGACAGAGAGCGAGAGGAGTAGACATGGGAAGGGTTCGCCGAGAAACTCAAATAGCTATAAGATAGCGCAAAAAAAGAGGGAGGCGGAAGAAGGCGAGGGGAAGAAAAAAGCTGCGAAGGAACGCAGACGGCGGAGCTATGGGAAAAAACAGGGATTTGGGGAGTTCGTTCGAGCCAACAAAAGAGAAGAAAGAGAAAAGGTACGGAAAAAGTCGAAGCGCTTGTAGGGGAGGCAGGGAAAAGAGAAGCCCCAAATCGTAAAGCCCCCAACAGCGGGGTTGTCAAATGATCTATTCGACAAGCCTCTCAATAAGGCTCTTGGAATGGGTCGATGACGTGAAGAGTCAGGCCATCAAAATCGGAAACGTTACGTGTCGCTACTGCAAAATTGTTCGCTATCGCGATGGCGGCGATCTGGCCGTCAAATGCGCTCAATGGGCGTCCCATTTTTTTTCTAGAGCCATGATTTGGCTGTAGGTATAGGCAGCAGCCTCATCAAAAACCAAAACACGCTGATCGAATCCATCCGTGACAAACGCAGCAAACCGTTCTTGTAGCGTGTATTTTCGATATCCATTCGGTAGGATTTCGAGTCCATAACCAATTTCGGCGAGTGTGATCGTTGTGAGATAGAGAGTTGAAAGCTCTTGACGATCCAACCAATCCAGTACACGCGTTGAAGGGGCAACCCTCATCGCTTCCGACACAACGTTGGTGTCTAAGACGATCATCTTGAAAGATCCAAAGGTTGCGCTTGCTCGCGTTTTGGCGTGTCAAGCTCGATCCCGTGCTCGGTTCCAAACAGTCGCAGCGCGAGTTTCCCCAAACGTTCCGTCGGAGCCAAGGCTTGTTGCAATATCTCGCGAGCTTCTTCTTCGATCGACACGCCTCGTCGCGCAGCTCGATCTTTTAGCCGATCGACCGTTGTTGGATCAAGCTTTTGGATGTATAAATCGGTCATCGTTGTCTCTCTTCTTGCGTCACTTTCGGGTTGTTTTTTTGGCGAACAGTTCTGTTTCAATGCTAAGGGTTGAAAAAAAACCAGCGCGGAGAAGGAGAAGATCGGAGCGAAAAAGAGAGTCTCGATGCAAAAACAACAATGTTTCCAAGGGTGTCGAAAATGACATGGAGCCACGCAACCATCCGACTAAAAATAGAGGAGCAGCCCCATGTCGACGAACCATTCTAGCTATCTCACTTCTCTCGTCAACACTTTTTCTCACTT
>JAKLKB010000166.1 GCA_023150835.1 Myxococcota bacterium
GTTTGTGATAAGAAGCCTCTGGTTTGTGATAAGAAGCCTCTGGTTTGTGATAAGAAGCCTCTGGTTTGTGATAAGAAGCCTCTGGTTTGTGATAAGAAGCCTCTGGTTTGTGATAAGAAGCCTCTGGTTTTTATCAAATCATACTTTTCGAATATCGTATGAAGAGTAAAGAAGTTGACAAAACTTCGTCTTTGCGCTATCCAAAGCGGAAGAGCCGTTTGTTTAGAAAGTGACGGAACGGCAAATTTGATATAAACAAATCATACGAAATCCGCCCGTTGCGTGATCGTAAAAATGTAGGGGCAGCCCTCTGTGGATGCTCAACAATCGGGCGTCTACGCGCTCTATTTCGATCACAGATCACTCGGATGTCGTATCAGATGACGAAGGAGTTTTTGATGAAAATTGACAAGGATACGTTGGATCTTTCAGGTGTTGCGATCCGCAATCTTACAGAACAAGAAAAAAAGCGATTGAAGCGTGTTCGAGAGGGGTACACAGAAAAAGCGAAAGATGTTCTTTTGGCTCTTTCTTCAAAACCGACATCGCTTCGTGTTCCGTCGGTGGATATTCCAGCGATGATCGTGGAAGCCGAGACAATCTTGCAATTGCAAAAAGCGCTGGCTTGGGTGACTGAAAAGCAAGAAGTTCTTGAAGAAACATTGCGTTGGAAGCAAGACCAACTCAAGAAGCAGATGGATCTTCTTTCGGACGTTGCCAAGCCGATGTCTACGCAAGAAGATCAGCTTGCGGGTATTTTTGCGGATTACTGGGATTTTTCTGCTGAACCTGCCAAAAAAGCAGCGGTGACGCGCCGCAAAAAAAAGAGTGACTCTTCTCCTGATAATGCTTAGTTCTCCGACGAGCGGCGTCTATTCTTTGAAGTGGACGAGCCTTGACACGGGTGGATGGGCATTGAAGCAATGAGTATCACGCGAGAAGAATTGATCGAAACCATCATGTACTATTTCAACGAGCATATCCCTTTTAACAAGCTGGTTGGGATCGTGGTGGATGAAGTATCGACGGAAGAAGTGGTCTTACGCTTTGCGATGAAGCCAGATCTGGTGGGGAATACGTTCAAAGGCATCTTGCATGGCGGTGTGACTTCGACGGTGTTGGATGTGGCGGGTGGTTTGGTGGCGATGATCAACGCGATCGATCGGGTGTTTCAAAGCGATCCATCGTTGATCCAAGAGAAGATGAGCAAGATCGGGACGATCGATATGCGTGTGGATTATTTGCGACCGGGTTATGGGAACGAATTCACTGCTCGGGCCAAGGTTATCCGTCACGGAAAAAAGATCGCCGTCACGCGGATGGAGTTGCGCAACGAACAAGGCGAAGAGATCGCTTTGGGGACGGCCACGTATCTGGTGGGCTAGGCTTTGCTGATCGATAGAAGGGAGTTGCCGATGGTGGGGATGCGTTCTTGGCTGATTCTTGGATTGTTGGGTTGGTTGGGCTTGGGCTTGCTTCGTTGCGTGCCTGTCGGGGTGGACGAGCCTTCAGGCGAGTTGGTGGTGATCGGGGAGGGGGTGGGCCGAGATACAGTCACTACGCAGGAGATATCGTCATCGCAAGAAGATACATCGAACGAGCCTGTTGCGAGCGATCAGGCTAATGATGCGGCAGAACAAGAATCCCTGCCTACGGAAGATTCCGTCGCAGAAGGAACACTTGTGGATGGTTCTTCGGTGGAGGGAGTTGTGCCAGAAGAACGTGCTTCGCAAGAGGCCGCGCCGCTGGAAGCCTCGGAGGATGGGGGATCTTCCGAGGTTTCGGTTGTAGAAAAGAACTCTCCTGAGGCTGCGGAGCCGATGCCTGAGCCGACAGTCGAACGCCTTGCAGCGTGTCGAAGTGCCGATGGCAAGGACTTGTGCGATGATGGGAATGCTTGCAATGGCGTGGAGCGTTGTGAGGATCGGACAGGCCAGTGCATCGCAGGAAAGCCGATGGTTTGTGATGATGGCGATGACTGTAACGGAACGGAGACGTGTGATCCAAAGCTTGGGAAGTGCGTTGCTGCGTCATCGTGGGTGTGTCCGATCGCACCGAGCGAATGCAATCAGACGGGAGGCGCAGGGCAGCCTGTGGCGGGGCGGGTGGTTTCGTTTCAACCTGTGGGCGGGTTTCGTTTGCGTGATCTCGAACAATGGTCGTCTTCTGAGCAGATCGCCGATCAGATCGCGGCACATCCGAGCGTTGCAAAAGTGGCGTTGTCTGCGGTGTTGCAAGATCTCAATCGTTCGGGGAGCAAAGTGAGCGCGATCAACGGTGTTTCTTGTCTTGCGCGGGGCTATTCGTGGGAGAGCGGGGACAATGCGGTGGCGTATTGGTATCCCCAAGGTCTGACGGGGAGTGCTTCGGCCAACAGCACAGGAAAAGTGGATGGAAAGAGCGTATTGATCGCCAGTTGGTATCACAAACCCGAAGAAGACAGCAGCACCACCGTCAACAAAGGTGTGCGGGTGAGCATCGTGGACAGCAGCAACCAAGCGGCGTGGCCGTATCGCCACGCTTTGTTGGTTGAGCCGATGATGAGCAACGGCAAGCCGAGTTATCGACCGATCGAGATCCATGCAGGAGGGATGGCATGGTTTGGAAATTATCTCTATGTGGCGGATACTTCAAAGGGCTTTCGGGTCTTTGATCTGCGGCGGATCTTGCGCGTGCAGACAGACGATAACAACGCCATCGGATACGTTGCTGCAAAAGACGAATATCACGGCTTTGGATACAGATATGTGATCCCCCAAGTGAATCTTTACACGCGCTGCTCAGGGTCGTGTTGTGTGCGCTTTTCTTTTGCTTTCATGGCGGTCTCTGCGCAAAGTCCGTCGCTTTTGTCAGGAGAATACACCAACGTCAATACCAACGCTCGGTTGCATCGTTGGCGTTTGGACCCCACGAGCGGAAAGCTGGTGGTCAAGAACCGAACAGCCGTTGCGACGGAGATCTTGTTTCCGGGCGTGATCAAGATGCAAGGAGCCGCCATCGAAGGAACGCGGATCTGGGTATCGAGCAGTCAGCCCAAAAACAGCTCCCCCACTTCGCCCGGGAGCCTGTACACGGGCATGATCGGCGGTGCGATAGCGACTTATCGTTATCCGTACCCGCCCGAAGATATGCACCTTTCCCACACCGACGACCTGCTGTGGAGTCAAACTGAAAACCCCAACAGTCGGTATGTTTACGCGATCCAACATACGCGCCTTGGTAGCGCCTGTCCGTAGATAGGACAGTGGTGGGGCTTGTTTTCGGTTCAAGAGAGGGGTGATATCCGAGAGAAGTGTACACAAAAGGTAGGTGCGATCTGCTGTAAGCGCCCTGTTGTCGGGCAGCCACAGGGGGCTGCCCCTACGTTTTTCGATCACACGATGGGCGGATTTCGTATGGCGCAGTGTCCCAAAAAAGCCGTGTTCGCGCTCCTTCGAGCGACAGCGTCGTTGGTTTGAAAAACGGTGATCTCTTCGCCGATACGGGGTCAAGGGGCCAATGGTCTATGGCGGGGTTTGGTACCTCGTCCCACAAAAACCATCCAAATGCGTAAGTCCTATCGGATCAAGAGAACAGGACGTGTTCTTTCAAGAAGGCCATGAGTTCGCGGTAATAGGCGAGGATGGTTTCGGATCTTCGCCAGCCGTGCCCTTCGCCCTCGAATAGTCGGTAGATATGGGGGACGCCACGGGCTTTGAGGGCTTGAGCGATCGATTCGGATTGATCGGGCGGGACGACGCGATCTTCGCTACCTTGGAAGATGGCGATCGGATCTTGGATCTTGTGGGCATGAAAGAGCGGAGACCATGCGCGGTAGCGATCGGCGGCTTGGGGGAGAGGGCCGATCAGGGAATCGAGATAGTGGGATTCAAACTTGTGTGTATCGGCGGCCAAGGTGAAGAGGTTGGAGACTCCGAATAGGCAAACGCCCGCCCGAAACAACTTGGGGTGGTGGATTAGGGCATTGAGTACTGTATAACCTCCCGCACTTCCGCCTCGAATGATCAAGCGGGTGGGATCGCCCAAGCCTTGATCGATCAAGGCTCTTGCGCCACCTGCGGCGTCTTCAACATCCAACGCGCCCCATTGTTGGCGCAAGGCGTTTCGATAGGTCTTTCCGTAGCCTGTGCTGCCGCGATAATTGACGGCCAACATCCCGAAGCCTCGGCTTGTAAAGAAGGCGGTATCTGCTGAATAAGAAGCGATGCGTTGCGCGGTAGGGCCACCGTGTATGTCGACAAGTACGGGGGGCAAGCCTTCACCTTCGCAAGTGGCGGAAGCAGGAGCGTAATACAAGCCGAAGACTTGGGTGCCGTCAGGAGCCGACCAAGAGATCGGTTTGGGCGTGGGCAAAGCGTCTTCTGTGAAGCGTTCACCGCTGGCGCGGCGCAAGATCAGCGGTTTCATGGGGGAAAGGGTGGGTTCGCGCTCTCCGTCTGCGGAAAAGGGAGATCTTTCGGGGCTTGTGTAAGGTGAGGTGTCTGCATCGGTGCGCTCCGCAGCGGGCCACGAAAAGACCACGACGCGCTGCGAGATCTGCGCAGAGGACACCAAACACGCGACCTGTGCGCGAGATGCCGATGTGACGGGCTGCATCAAAGCGGTGTAGGGGCTTTCGATCGCAAGACAGACGCCGCTTTGGATATCGCAACGCCACAGCGAACCGACGCCTTGATCGTTGCGCAAAAACAAGATCTCGCGGCTGTCATGCGACCAAGCATACGTGCGCATCCCTTGGCCCCAAGCAGGCTCGATCAAGGTGCATCCAAGATCCAGCAACACCCGCCATTCCCCCGCTTCGAGGTCATACAACACCAACTGATCCCACTCGCCTTCGTTGATCAGATAGCTGAGATAACGGCCATCAGGCGAAAAACTTGGTTGAAAAACAGGGGTGCCTTTTCCTCCCGCGATCAAAGTGATATCGCTGCTGTCCGTTCCTGACGCATCGACGTGAGCGATCATCAGGCGGCAGCCATCCCACGGCATATTGGGATGATCCCATTCGACCCACGAAACCGTCGCCCCATCCGCATGGATCGTCGGCTGCATATAAAAGTCGGCTCCTGAAAACAATCGATACGGCCAACGTCGGCCTTCGATATCCACCGTCGCAAGGCAATCTTTGCCCTCATAAGAATGAACATACAGCACCCACCGACCCAACGGATCGATCACAGGTGACGCTGCCGAACCAAAGGCAGGTGTTAAGGCCCAAGGTGCGCCCGCTTCGATGCGTTGGGCATACAAACGCCCGCTCTTTTCGGCATACACCACATGCCCATGTAGCGCGTCGAAGTCGCCCCCGCCGTATCCGACACCTGCCCGCACATGGTGTTCTTCCGTCAGATCGTGCGGTGCATCGTCCAAGGCACACCCGACCAAGACTCCCCGATCAGAACGCTCTTCGAGCCACACCAACGTATCACTCGAACCATCCCAGCGCAGATCACGAAAACGCAGGCTTTGTGACAAGGCTTCCGCCGAGATCGGACTGGACCACAGACCATAAGGAACTTTTTGTTTTGACATCTTTGTGCCTTTCTTTCTTCGAGCTTCAGACGCGGAGGCCGATCGAACGGGTGACGAATCCAGCCTCGAATCACTCGGATGTTTCGAGGTCTTGTGTTTCACTGCTTCGATCGGTCTGTGCTATCAGACGCGGAAGGTGTCGCGGAGGTATTGGGAAAAGGCTTCATAGGAAGCGTTGATCGAAGTGAAGGATTCTTCGCCGAGCAACGCGGCTTCGATGGCGGGTGGGAGAGGCGGATCGATGCCCAAGATCGCTTGCATCGCTTCGGGGAATTTGGCGGGGTGCGCGGTTTCGACGACCAATGTCGGGCAGGATGCGCCGTGTCGTTGGCGATATCGCTGCATTCCACACCATGCAACCGCTCCGTGTGGCTCAAGCAGGATGCCTTCAGACCACGCACTACGCATCGCTGCTGCGGTGTCTGGGTCGCTCACGCTGGTGGAAAAGAAATCTCTTTGGAGTGCAAGCATCTCGGGTGACTTGTGGATCTGCCCGATCTCGTCCATCTGTCCGTCATAAACGGACACCACACGCGCAAGATTCGAGGGATGTCCAACATTCATCGCATTGGATAAACAATTGCGCGAAGGGACGATCTTTTCGTATCGTCCTGTCTGCAAAAAGCGGGGGAACTCGTCATTTTCGTTGACGGCAGCCACGAGATGACGCAGCGGCACGCCGCATCTTCGGGCGATCCAAGCGCCCATGATGTTGCCAAAGTTTCCACACGGTACGACCACGCTGATCTCGCCCTGTCCTTGGGTGATCTGCGCCCATGCGTAGGCGTAATACACGCTTTGCGGTAACAAACGCCCGATGTTGATCGAATTGGCCGAAGACAAGGGCAGAGAAGAAAAGGTTGGATCGGAAAAAGCGCGTTTGACGAAGGCTTGGCAATCATCAAACTTGCCGTCCACCGCCACACAGCGGATGTTTCCGTTGAGCGTGGTCATCAGCTTGCGTTGGCGGAGGCTCACCTCGGTTTCGGGAAACAAGACCACCACTTCGATGCCCGGGACACCATAAAAGGCGTGTGCGATCGCGCTGCCTGTATCTCCCGATGTTGCGGTCAAGATCAAGAGTTCGCGGCCTTCTTGTTCCAAAAACCGTGACATCATGCGCGCCATCGCTCGGGCGGCAAAGTCCTTAAACGAGGCGGTGGGGCCTTGATCGAGACGCAGCAGAAAACGCCCCGATCCCGCCTCTTCGATCGGTATGGGAAAAGGGTAAGCTTCTTCACACAACGAAGCCAACGCATCGGACGGCAGATCGGCTCCGACAAAGGGCTTCAAGATATCGTGCGCCAACGCCGCATAAGACAAGGACGGCCATGTGGCCCGTTCCTCCGCTGAAAACGTCGGATATTCGGTGGGTAGATACAATCCGCGATCGGGGGCTTGGCCTGCAAGCAGCGCCTCCCGAAACGAGACGAGGGGCGATTGAAGATTGGTGCTGCGATAGCGCATTCGCTCTTGTTCCTTTTTTATCGGATCGGTGTGACTGTGATGGTTTGATGGGGTCTTGCAGTTTCAAATAGAACAGGCAATCCTAGGGGCGTGACAAGACGCATAGAGGATCCATCGTATGTTTGCAACTGCCCAAACAATCTCCCTTTTGGACCTTGCTTTCCAAGGCCCGCTCCACATCGGTTATAGCCTTGCTCTCTTGTTGTACGGAGCGTTTGCGGGTGTTTGGTTTGTGCGGCGCTTCCGCCATGACCGACAACAAATACAGGCGTCCGTTGAACAAGCACAAGCCACCCTCCAACGCCTGCAACAAACTTCTGTCCCGATCGATGCGGCTGCATGGCCCGCATTTTTGCGTGAACACAAACTGTACGAACTGGCTGCAACGCTGGAATCGGGACCCTCTTCTGCGACGCTGGAAACCCAGTCTGTGCGTTGGCTTGCACGCACGTCTGCTGACCCCCCCGTCAGTCCGCCGTCATCGTTGCTACCGCCTGCATTTTTTGTCGCGTTGGGCGTCTTGGGGACGCTGTGGGGGGCGCTGTCTTCGACTTCGCAGACGTGGATGTTTGCGCTGTGGCCCTCGGTCTGCGGGCTTTGTGTAGCGCTGATCGCCAGCCTGTTCGAGCGCGGGCTTCAATACACACACCAACGCCTTTTGCAACAACACCAAGAAGCCGCTGCCCAACGCCGCGCTTGGATTGATCAAGTGATCTTGCCCCAACTACCGAATCTTCGCCGTTCGCGTGGTGTTCATGCACTCGAACATCTCCAACGCACGCTCTCGCAATTTATCGAAGCGCAGTCTGCCTCGTCGCCTTCGGAGGTGTGGGCTTCCTTGGCTCAACGGCAAGAGCAAACCCAACAAAAGCTTGAGCAGATCCTCCAATCCCTTCAATCTCTTCAGACCTTACCGCAGATCCTTCAAGGTTGGAGTACGCCTTTTGAGCGGGTCGAGCAAAGCCTTGAGGCGTGGTGCGCGACTCTCGATGGCATGGATGAAAAATTACAACGATTCTCTCGCGTCCTTGCGGAAGGTCTCGAACCGATCGCCCACAGCGAGCGGCTGCTAAGCGAGCGCATCGCCGCGCTCAGTCGGCATTATGTCGCGCTGAGCGATATGCTCGAACGCATCGAACAACACGAACGCTTGCTCCCACAACGCACCGCTGATCTACTCAAGCTCTCCCTGCGGCCCGCACACCAACTCCTCCAACGCGCAAGCCTCAGTCTTGTCGGGCTTCTTGAACAGTCGCTGAATCAACAAACGCGTGAACGAGAAGGCTGGCGCCGATTGATGGGCGAGATGAATGAGCGATTGAACAGCTTTGATCGTTTGACCCACGCTTACGAGAAAATGAACCACGAACTCAGCAGCGTGGCCGATACCCTCACCGAACTCTCGACACAGATCCGCTTTCGCCCGATCATCCCGACCCTCAACCAACAAGACACACAAAACATCAATGAAGCCCTCGAAACAGAGATCGAACAACTTCTCAACGATGGCTTCCGCGATCTGCAAGTGCCTCCCCCCTCGCAAGAGCCTTCTTAGCCCTCTTGCCACCGCGTCTTGCGATCGCCAAAGGAGTGAGCCATGACCGTTCTCGCCGAATGTACCGATGCTTTGCTCTACTTGCTTGATTACATGGTTGGCATCGACAAAAATCTCGACGCCCAAGAAACGCGCTACTTTATCCGCATCGCACGCCAACTCCACCAAGACGACTTTCTCTCCGTCCAAAAAAAGATCCAACGCATCGCCCAACTCGGCAACGATCCCCAACACGATCCCCAAACCCTCCTCCAAGAAGCCTGCGCCACCATCCGAAAAGAGCAACGCGCCGAAGAAGCCGTACAGATGTTGCGCAAGATGGCCGCCGTCGACGGCCACATCCACGACCGCGAACAAGCACTGTTTGATCAGATCTGCCAACTTCTCGGCATCCCCACGTCCCCTCTGACCCTTGACGCCAACGCCGCCTCTTAACTACAAAGACGCGAGTGTGCGTGGGCTTTCTCTTGATTTGACTTACGCATTTGGTTCGGTTTTGTGGGGTTGGAACCCCACACCCCGCCATAAACTGTCGCCCCTTGACCCCGTGTTGGCCTCCGTGATCGATGGTTTTTCAAACCAACAGCACAGCCGATCGAGCGTTCGCGAACACGGCTTTTTTTGGCAACTGCGTAAGTCCTATCTTGATTTGACGCACCTGCACGTTCACTTGCGCCCTGCCCCAAACCTCTCGTAAAGGAGTCTGTGATGCTTCTCTCTCGCTCTCTCCGATGGTTGCTTTGTTCTTTTGTTTTCGCTGCCTCCTTGTCTTACGCCTGCCCTTCGCACGCACAAACAGAAACTTATCTCGTCACGGTTGTTGACGCTCAGATCGCACCCCTCAAACAAAACAAACGACGATGGGATGGCGGTTTTGGCAAGATGACTCTCCCTGACGTCTTCGTCCAATTTGAAATCGGCGGAAAGCGCTATCGCACCACCGTCATCAACAACACCCTTCTCCCTTCTTGGAAGATGACTTGGACCGTCCAAGCCCGACCCGACGAACGCATCTACATCAAAGTCCTCGACAAAGACCTCTCCGACAACGACCTCATCGGCGAAGGTGACGGCCTGATCGGACAAATGCCTCCCAAACTTTTCTTTGGACAAGTTCTCTCCCTCCGCATCACCGTTGAAAAAGTTTCTCCCCCAAAACCTGTGAAGCCCGTTGTGCCCGTTGTACCTGTAAAACCCATCGTACCTGTAAAACCCGTTGTACCTGTAAAGCCCGTTGTACCTGTAAAGCCCGTTGTACCCGTTGTACCTGTGAAGCCCGTTGTGCCTGTAAAGCCCGTTGTACCTGTAAAACCCGTTGTGCCCGTTGTGCCCGTTGTACCTGTAAAACCCGTTGTGCCCGTTGTGCCTGTAAAGCCCGTTGTGCCTGTAAAGCTCGAACTACCGACAACAAAGCCAGCGGATGTGCCGACGTCTCGGCCAGTTTCAAGCCCGAAGTGAGGCGAAACAGGGACCCGCAGAATGGGTGAAGTGCCTTGCTTTTTGGAGGTGGTTGTGCAACCTTCCGTCGAATCGGATAGGTGTGATATGTTGACAAAAAACGCCATGTTCGTGCCCGTACAAGCGAGAGAGTCGTTGGTGTGAGACGCGACGATCTGTTCGCCAACATGGGGTCAAGGGGCGACAGTCCCTTGCGGGGTGTGGGGCAGCGCCCCATACGCGCCTTGTTCAGGTGGAAACCTCGTAGAGTCGGTCTTGATCGCCTTTTTTTTTCTCCCCCCCTCAATCCCCCCGGCCAACGGGGGGAAGTTGGAACGGGCAGCGTCTGCATTTCGTGCATACAGCGTGCGTCATGAAAAAACAAAATCCCAAAAACAAAATCCCCGATGCTTCCGACTTTCGCTCCCTCCCCTGTTCACGGGGGAGGGCGGGGTGGGGGGCTTTCCTCCGCTTCACCTAACGCCTATGGGGCAGCGCCCCACCAACCATCGAACAAGCGGCACTTGTGAGAAGACGAAACATCCGATCTCGTTAGAACGCTCGCCGTTTACGCATCGAAGAAGGAACGCGACACATGGCTTCACAGGCACAGACAGGACAATATCTCGGTATTCGCTTGACCGTGCAGTGTGATCTTCCGCAAGATCCGTATTACGCGGCCAAAGATTTCTTTCCCTCCGAAGGAGCCGAAGGAATCCGCGTGGGCCGAACCAAAGACTGCGATATCTTTTTGCAAGACGCGGGTGTGTCGGGGCTTCATTGCCGTTTGAAAAGCGGACCGCAGGGATTTTGGTTGGAGGATATGGGGAGCCGGAATGGGACTTATTTGGGGGGGCGGCTGTTGGAGCCAGACGAGCAGGTGATCTTGCAAGACGGCGATGTGATCGATCTTCATCCGTATCGGATTACGGTGCATTTGGGGGCCTCGGTGTTCCAAAAACCCGCACCTCCAAGCGATGGGATGGACAGTACGCGAGATCTCGGCAAGCAGATGCTCCAGAGTATGTTGACAGGCGAAGAAAGCGCAACGCCGACGCTGCAATGGCTCAACGCTCCGCAAGGTCCACAATCTTTTGCGCTCAAGGAATACGAAGACTTTACGATCGGGCGAAGTGATCAATCCTCTTTGTTTCTCAACGACGAAGCGATCAGTCGAGAACACGCGATTATCCGACGCGATTGGACAGGGGTGACCATCCGCGATCTCGAAAGCCGCAATGGTGTCGTTGTCAACGGTGTGATGGTGCGGCGTGGGAGTGAAGTCGAACTCAAACACAACGACCGCATCGTCCTTGGTTCGCATCAGTTTGTTTTTCGAGATCCTTTTGCGGCAGAGATGGCCCAAAAACTCAACGCTCTGCCTGTGCATCTCCGCAGTGACGATGATTCCACGCTGCCGCCTACCGCCATGACCACAGGGGCTTTTGCTTCTTTGGCCGCAGGCGACGAACCGACATCAGGCCAATGGCAAGCCCCAAAGCGCTCTGCCCCCTCGCCTTCTTTTGTGCCTCCACCCAAACGCTCGATCCCACCGCCCACGACGACGCCTCCTGTTGCGCCTGTCCCTGCAAAAATGCCCGTTGCTTCGCCTCCACCGATGGCTGTGATGGCTCCATCCTCTCCGCCGTCCACTTCGGCTTTACCCTCTTCGCAGTCTCCCGCTCCTGCACCCGTTGCGGCGCTGCGTCCTGCACAACAAGTCTTCCTCTGGATCGGCGGCTTTCTCCTTGCCCTTCTGTTGGGGATCTTGGGGTTCTTGTTGTTTTTGTATCCTTAATCTGCTGTTGGGGATCTTTGGGGTTCTTGTTGTTTTTGTCCCATCCACCTTCGGGGGCGCTCTGAGATCCCCAGCCCTACAAGGAGTCGCTCGTTGCAAAGATATCACGAAAACAGAACAGGTATTTGACAAGGACAGCAAACCTGCGTAGCATGGCTCCCGATGTCTTTTCACTGCATTTTTAGCGTTGTCGAATGAGTAAACAAAACGAAACCACACCTTGCCCTATCTGCGAACACCTCAACGCGTCCAACGCTGTTTTCTGCCAAAATTGCGGAAGCAGCCTTCAGGCTCATGATCCTGAAGATCCCCTTGTTGGCCGGATGGTGGGCAATTATCGCCTCCTTCAGAGAAAAGGGGAGGGCGGATTTGGTGTCGTTTATCGTGCCGAACACCGCGAGCTTCACACTTCGTTTGCTGTCAAGATCCTTCATCCGCAGTTTTCTGCAAATCGCCAAGCTGCCGAACGTTTCCGCCGCGAAGCCTTGGCTGCGGGAAAACTCCGCCACGAACACGTCGTGTACATCGCTGACTTTGGACAAGCCAAAGGCATCGGATACTACTACGCGATGGAGTTCTTGCAGGGCGAAACGCTCAAAGAAGCCATCGAAAAAGCACAGGTCTTTCCCAAAGAACGCATCCTCCATATCGCCCGCCAAGTGACTTCGGCGATGGATCGCGTGCATGCACTCAAGATCGTCCACCGCGATCTCAAACCTGAAAACATCTTCTTGATCGAAAAAGACGGATCACCCGACTACGTCAAGCTCGTCGACTTTGGCATCGCCAAGATCATGGACGAGGCCACAGCCTCGATCACGCGCACGGGACTCAGCGTCGGAACCCCCTTGTATATGTCCCCCGAACAAGCACGCGGAAACCTCCGAACCCTCGACCAACGCTCCGATATCTACTCGTGGGCCATCATCGTCTACGAGATGTTGACAGGACGCCCCCCCTTCTACAGCGACAATCCGCACGATGTGGTCATGCAACACATCCGCTCCGCTGTCCCCGCCATGAGCGAGCGTAGCAAGCTTCGCTGCTTTAGCGATGAACTCGAAGACCTCTTCCAACGCGCTCTCGCCAAAGATCCCGAACAGCGGCCCCCTTCGATGATCGCTTTCTACCAAGAACTCGAACCCTGTTTGCTCGATCCCGACGCCATCGAAGAAAAAAAGCGTACACGCGGCCCGCTGCTTTCTCTTGCACGAAAACGCAAGAAGCTCGCCCAAACCACCAAAGAAGAAAATGCCGAACATACGCCTCCGTCGAACCCCAGCGCCCGTGAGATCTTTGGCGGGGCCGCAGCCGTCACTTCTACAGGCGAGCAACTGACCGCCAACGAAGCGAACAAACCAAACAAATCAAACGATTGGCGCAGTGTCTTCCAAACGCACGATCCCTCTGTTCAACGCGAAGCTGCGTTGGTGAGCGCCCCCCACGCCCAAGACGCTGCCCAGCCCCGAAGTAGGCTCGCTTTGCCTCCCCACGCAAGCGAGCCTGTCGCCCTCCAATACCTCAATGCCAGCGTCGAAGACACCATTCTTTCGCTCGCACCGCAACTTGAACCGCACGAAACCTCTCGCCCCGAAGAAGATTCTCACCCCGAAGAAGACTCCTCTCCGTCCATGCGGATCGCCGATGAGATCACTCTGACCAAGCCTCGACCCGCTCCCCCCCAAAGAGCCGATTTTGACGAAGACGACGATATCGCCCGTTATGGCGGAATGACCGCCGTCCAGCGGATGTGGTGGATCTTGGGTGGCGTCGGCTTGATCTTTCTGTTTATCTTGATCTTTATCCCTTCGCCTCCCCCTCCCACACCTTCGCCCAAACTCCCTCAACCCCACACACAAACCTCGAATCCTCCTGCCCCGATCGTGACGGTTCAACCGTTGCCTTCGGCTCAACCAAGGACTTCTCCTCGCCCTCAACCCACGCACACTCCCCCGACAACACCCGATGCACGGGTTGTTGGGCCGAGCATTCCTTCCAATGTTCTTGTGATCCACGCCCAACCGCGTGCCAAGTGCTTTGTCAACGGCCAACCCATCGGCAAAACGCCTTGTCAGATCCTGCGCACACAAAAGTCCGTCCTACTCGAATTGAAACAAACAGGCTTTCGCACACACAGCGAGCAGATCGAACCCGCCAAGATCAAACAAGAACGCCTTGAGATCCGCCTCAAACGCAGCAAACCCAAACCCCGCACTCCAACCGAAACTCCAGTCCCCACACCACCTCGCAAAACAGGGGATATCTTTGAGAACGCTGACAATCCCTTTGGCATCCAACACGATAACCCCTTCAAAAAACCCAAAAAATAGTGTTGTTCTTGTGTTGTTCTCGTCTTTTCTCAACCTTTGTCGCCTCTCTTTGACACCCATGCACAAACGCTTTTTTTGTCGCCTCTCTTTGACACCCATGTACAGGCTCTTTTTTTCATCCATACACCGCCGCGTTGTTTGCCCTGTGGCCCGCTCTTGGGTCGGGGCTTTGCTTGCTGTGTGCTGTTTTCTCGTGGCTTCGCGATGTTTCGCCCAAAGCCCTCAACCTCCCCGCAGCGACAGCGATATCATGTCCTCTGGCTTGCTTAAAGAAGCCGAGCGCCTCTGGCGTGAAGGACTTGTTCTCGCCCGCGAGCGCAAATACCCTGAAGCCTTGACCAAGTTTCTCGCTTCTCGCCGCCTGATCCCTGCCCAAGAACAGAAGAATGATGTTGCCCGCGCTTTGCTTTCTTATTATATCGGGCGGACTTATCACATCCTCAACAAGCCCCTCCCCGCACGCGACAACTATCGTGGCTATCTCCGCATCGCACCCACAGGAAAACATCAAGCGCAGATCCGACTCTGGCTCAAGCAGCTTTATCCGCAGATCCGCGCAAAGCTGCTCCTTGATACCGTCCCCGCTGCGCGTTGTCGGATCGAACATCCCGCTGGTGTTCACGAAGCCCAAACGCCGATCGAACAAGAAGTCGAAGCGGGTTCTTTGTTTATCCGATGCTTGAAACAAGACTTCCTCCCCGAAGAGATGCGACTCACTCTTGCCCCACAACAGGAACAAAATCTGCGACTCGCCCTGCGCCCCAAACCCAAGCCGCGCATCGCTCCGCCTCCGCCCAAACCTCTCGAACTGCGTTGGGTCGGTTATCTTCTTGGCGGTGTTGGGCTTGCCGCGCTCGCAACTGCCGGAGGCTTCGGCATCTCTGCGATGCTTCTTGATCAAGACGCCCAAAACAACCGCGAGCTACGAACGCCTGCTACTTCTCGCCTTGCTATCGATCAACACAACCAAGCGCAATCCAACGCCACCCTTGCCAATGCCTTTTACATCACAGGAGGCGTTCTGACTCTCGCGGGAGTCATCGTCGCGGTCGTGGTGTGGCCGCGTACGCCTCCTCCTCCAAAAACGCCTGCTATCGGCAAAGATCGTGTGGTACTTCTGGATATCGAAATCAGGTGAGTGGAAAAACGCCTGCTATCGGCAAAGATCGTGTGGTACTTCTGAACACCGAATACAGACAGTTGATCCGCCCCGGACTGGTCCACCAAGCCAACGGCGGTTATCTACTGATCGAAGCGCGCAAGCTCCTGACGCAGCCGTTTGCATGGGAAAGCCTCAAACGCGCACTCCAACAGTCTGCGATCCGCATCGAATCGCTGGAGCAGATGCTTGCGCTCAACAGCACCATCTCGCTCGAACCACAGCCGATCCCGCTTCAACTCAAGGTGATCCTGTTGGGCGACCGAATGCTATATTACCTGCTTTCTTTGTATGATCCTGATTTTGAAACGCTTTTTAAAGCGGCGGCAGACTTTGGCGAAGAGATCGCTCGGACCTCCGAAAATCAACGCTTGTACACGAGGTTGCTTGCGACAAGATCGAGGGCTTTTTCGACTTGTGCAAAGCACGCGGTCTGACGGGGACGCAAGGCGTCTTGATCCCTGCTTCCAACGTCAAACACCTGATGTTGCGGCCCGATGTGGTGTATGCCGCGACCCAAGGACAATTTCATGTCTATCCGATCAAGGATATCGCCCAAGGGATCGCGCTTTTGACGGGTATCCCTGCGGGTGAGATCGATGAACACGGCGCGTATCCCGACGGCAGCATCCATGCTTTGGTGATGGCGCGACTGCGCGATCTGACGCAGAAACGCATCGCGTTTCAACACACCGAAACACAAAAATCCGTGGATCTGTCGTCAAACAAAGATCCGGATGCTCCATAAGCAGGTTGAGCGGTACAAAGCAAGCTGAGAGTGCGTGCAAGATGGTGGAACAAAAGCAGATCTTTGGGTCGATTCTTCCTTTTGAGCGCATCGTGATCGCGCTGGATTCTTCGCCCCATAGCGTTCAGGCCCTTGAGGCGGCCTTGACTCTTGCGAGGTTATGGGATCTCTCGATACACGGTGTTTTTGTGGAAGACAGCCAGCTTCATTACGCTGCCGAGATATCGTTTTCCCGCGAAGTCTCTCGCTTTTCCAGTACCCCTCAACCCCACACCGCCGTATCCATCGCCCAACAGATCGCCGCGCAACGCAACCGCATCACGCAACATTTTCAACAGTGCGCACAACGCGCAAAGATCGCGGCTTCTTTCCAATCGCTTCGCGGCTCTGTTCGCCACATGATCGCGCAAGCTCTTTCGCCACAAGACTTGCTTGGCCTCGGTTGCGCGGGGCATTCATCCTCTCCCTCCAAACAAGTCGGTTCCAACACCTTGCACTGGCTCACCCAAACACGTCGCGCTTTGTTGATCGCACACGAAAGCGCCCAATACGGCGAAGAGATCGCCGTATTTTTTGACGGTCAACCCGCCAGTTTGCGTGCGCTTGATATCGGGGCGGCCTTGGCCTTGCGATCGGGCCGTCAGACGATCCGCGCCTTTCTTCCGCAACAGCCCGTCGCCAACTTCGAGCAGCGTCTTGCTTTGTTGCAAGAACATACTCGCAAACTACCGTTGTCTGTGCATTTGGTGCTGTTGCCTTCGCCTGTGCTGCTTCATCTTGTCCGAGCCATCGAAGCGCACCGATGCGGGTTTTTGTTGTTGCCCGACTCGACAGAAACATCGTCGCACGATCTTTTCCGCTGGATCGGCCTTTTGTGTTGCCCGCTGTTGGTGATCCGAGAGTCGACTATGCGAGATCCGCAGGGCGCGTGATCGCAAAACGTTAGGGGCAGCCATAGGGGGCTGCCCAAGAATCGGGCGTCTACGTGTTCTCCTTTGTGTACGCATTACTCGGATATCGTATTATACGAGATCCGCCCGTAGTGTGATCGTAAAAATGTAGGGGCAGCCCCCTGTGGCTGCCCAACAATCGGGCGTCTGGGCGCTCTCCTTCGATCACAGATCACTCGGATATCGTATTACTCCGAGAGATTCGAGCATTTTGAGCTTGTCTGCAAAGGAAGAGTGATCCGAAAACAAGCTCCTGTGGTGTTGCGTGTGTTGTCCGTCACTTCGAGGGTTCCGCCTGCTTCGAGCAGCGTTCGTTGACAGATCGCAAGCCCGAGGCCCACGCCTTTTCCGGGTTCTTTGGTCGTAAAAAAGGGTTCAAATATCTTTTCGCGCAGCGTTGCGGGGACGCCCGGACCGGCATCTTCGACGCAAAGCACGAGTAGGGCAGAGCCTTCTGTGGGTTGAAGCGCAGCGGACAGCCAGATCGGCCCCTTGCCCTGTGTCGCATCGGCAGCGTTGAGCAGAAGGTTGATCAAGACTTGCATCAGGGCAGAGGATTCGATGGGGACGATGGGAAGGTCAGGAGCGACTTCTTGTTGCAAGGTGGCTTGTCGAAAACGCGGTTGCAAAGACAACAACTCGATGGCTTCTTCGATGGCTTGGTTGGGCCAACAAGAAGCAGTTTGTGTTTGTTTGGGGCGTGCGTAGTCCAGCAGATCCCGAATGATCCGATCGATGCGTTTGGCTTCTTTTTCGATGCGCTTAACAAGGTCTCGTTCGGCTTCGCTCCACGTCTCAGAAGTCGCAAGCAGATCGCTGTAGCCCATGATGGCGCTTAGTGGATTGCCGATCTCGTGCGCAACACCAGCGGCCATCTGCCCGACAGAAGACAGCTTTTCGCGTTGGATCAACTCGTTTTGGGCGCGTTGAAGGATCTTGTTGGCTTCTTGGAGGGCTTGGAGCTGCGTTTCTCGGGTGGTTTGGTGGACTTGTAAGATCGACTCCATCCCCACAAAAGAACGCGCAAGATCGCCGATCTCGTCTTGGCGCGTCACTTCGATCTCCAAGCCATCGCTGCGGCCTTTGGCTGCAAGGTGATCCATCGCGTGTCCAAGACGCTCAAGGGGTCGGACAAGACGCCTCGTAAGAAAAAAAAGTAAGATGAAGAGGATGATCGCGCAAAAGAGAAACAGGTAGATCAGAAGCAGCGTTTGATAAGCAAAAAATGCCTGTCGATCCAAGGCGATACGCCAGCGGATCCATACCGCGCCGATCTTTTTATTGGCTTCGTACAAAGGAACGCTGCGTTCCCACACTTCGCCGCGTTGTTGGGGGTCGCGCTGGATCTCAAAACGGGGGGTGGTCGCTTGGTGTGTGGTTTGGATGTAGAGGGTCTTTTCTTGTGCGCGGATCCGCCCCATCTGCCACACTAGATGTCCCCGTACATCTAGGCAAAAGGCCGCCTCAGGCTGGTGTGGGCGGATCATCCGAAGCCAACGGTGCAGCCACTGCAAACGTTGCGAGGCCGAAGCTGCGGAGATCGGGTGCGTTTGCCAGCCCACCTCCAAAAATTCCGCCATCTCTTGAAGATGTCGCCGCCGAAGCTGCATATCGCGCACCTGTGCGACGTACAGCGCAAGAAAGCTCAACCCCATCGATGCCAACAACATCACCAAACCAAGATTAAACGCCAATTGGCTGCGCAGACCATAACGAAAACTTGGCATCTCCGCCTCTCTCTCGGTATTGAAATAGATCGAAGCGACTTGTTGGGTTTGTTTTGGTTTTGTGGGGCTTTGCCCCACGCCCCACAAGGGACTGTCGCCCCTTGACCCCTGTGTCGGCGGGTCGAACAGATGTTTTCAAACAAACATCTCTGCCGCTTGGTGTCACGCGAACACGGGAGTTTTTGTCCACCATACCGCTCCTGTCTGCTCAATAAAAAAGAAAGATCCGTCGTATCGTTTCCATCCACCACGCAACGATGCGCTCTCCCCAAAAGATCACTTCAAACGCACCAAGCGCCAAAAAAGGCCCAAAGGGGATCGCGACCCGACCCCATCCGATATCTTTTTGCGCCTCTTCCACTTGGGGCGTCTCGGAGGTCTCGGTAGATGGGGCAGCTTGGGATGTTTCGGAGGTCTCGGTAGATAGGGCAGCTTGGGATGCTTCGGATGTCTCGGTGGATGGGGCGGTTTGGGATGCTTCGGATGTCTCGGTAGATAGGGCAGTTTGGGATGTTTGGGAGGTCTCGGTGGATAGGGCAGTTTGGGATGTTTCGGAGGTCTCGGTGGATAGGGCAGCTTGGGATGTTTCGGAGGTCTCGGTGGGTGGGGGGGAGAGGGGAGAAGGGGCTTGTTCATCCCAATCTTCAGGGACTTGTTCGCGCCATCCGAGGAGATAAAGGAAGATCGCCACGACGACACCTTGGACAGATGCAAGGAAGACGACTGTGAGCGTGTTTTTCCATCCGACGAAAGCCCCGATCAGTGCGAGAAGTTTCACATCGCCAAGCCCGAGACCTGTTCGTCGCAAGACCCATTCATAAAAGAGATGGATCACCAGCAAAGAACCGCCGCCCAAAGCTGCGCCCAACGCGGCGTCTTGCCACGTCGGCAACAAGGGAGGCCCAAACAAGGCGGCGGCTCCGATGGCAAGGGGGATCGTCGGAAGAGACAGGACATCGGGGATGATCCAATAAGCCAAATCGATGAACGTGATGACGATCAACACGCAGACAAAAGCAAAGATCACGAGACTTTCCCAACGTGGCCCAAAACGCCGAACCACCGCCACCGCCATCACCGCCGTCATCAGCTCAACAAGCGGATATTGCAGAGAGATCGAGTACTTTTCGCAACGGCAACGGCCTCGCAACCAAAGGTAGCTTAAGATCGGGATGTTGTCGTACCAAGCGATCTGTTGGTTGCAACCGAAACAGATCGAGCGTGCGGGCGAAAACACAGACATCCCTTCAAGCGGGATGCGGATGATGCAGACATTCAGAAAACTTCCGACAAAGGCTCCATACACAAAAGCCATGCCGTAGAGATACAGCGGTGGAAGTTGTTCAAAGAGGTTGACGGCAAAGAGCAAGTCGGGACTCCTTTTCGAGACGGCGCGTGTCCACAAGAGAAGGGTATTTCACAAAAGAAAAGCGGATTTAGGGGGTTCGAGGGAAATAAAAGAGGCGGAGTTCTTTCCAAAGGGTTTTGGGATCTTGTCCCGTGACATCTTGGATGGCTTGCCAAAAAGAGAGTTTGGGGTTTTTTTGAAGGTTTCGCACGATGACCGCGAGGGCTCCGCGACTAAAGCGATCTTCGAGGTAGCCGAGTACGACCATGCTGAGGCGGATGGCGCGTTCGTGGGCGGCAGGAGGAAGTTTTTTCTGTTGGAAAAGAGACCAATATCGCTGCATCTCGTCAGGAAAAGGGCGGCCCGATTCTTCGAGGATCATGCGAAATTTGGGCAGGGCGGTTTTGTTGTATTCGGCGTCCAACATGGCGCAGATCCCGCGAAATGCAAAGTAGGCAGGGATCGCGATGCTGCGCCAAAAGTCGTCGGGATGGGGTTGGCTGTGTTGGGTGATCAGGACGCGGGTGGCGGCATCGACCAAAGCGCTGACACGCCCGTAGTTCGAGAGGTAGGGGACTTGGTCGCTGCCTGTGTAGATCACGACCCGAGGTTCCAAGGTTTGGGGTTGAGAGAGGCGAGGCTGTTCCCAAGGGAAGATCGCATCGGATGGATCGGATTCGGGCATCAAGACGACTTGGATACGCCGCGCAAAGGGGCGATCAAGCCATTGGCGCAAAAAGGCGGTTGCGCTGTCGGCGACCACAAAAAAGCTGTGGGCGATCATGGCGTTTTCGCGTTGAAAATAGAACTCGAAGGCTTTGCTGCTGCCTTCACGTAACCAAGGTCGTCCTTGAAGGCGCACAGGTTCGGGTTGGAAGAGACGGCCCGGGAGGGGTTGGCTGATCTCGGTCCAGACGGGAAGATCGGTCGGAACCTTGACTTTGAGTTGTGCTGCGACGATCTGCTCTTTGGAGGCGGTGCTTTGTTGGTGTTCGGGAAGGCGAAAGCGTTCTTCGTCATCACAACCGAGCAAAAGGCCGAAGCAGGCCGACCATGATAGCAAAACGATCCACGAAGCGCACAGTCGCTTGGGGAGACGCATTCTACTTTTCCTCCGTTGTTGAGAAACTGTTTTGCGGCGCGTCATGCGCCATCACAAGAGAGCCAAAGTACATTGTTCTATCAAATCCTTCAATGGTTAACACGCCTGCGTCGCGCCTCGGCGTATCCACGCGGGTTTTTCTTTCATGGTGTGGTGATCTTTGTATTCACGATCATTCCATTCACGCTGTGGATGCGCCGTTTGCTTGAGTCGCCTGAGGTGCGTTTGGATCGTGAGGCCTTGAGGTACTGCCCACCTACGGCCCCTGCTGTGCTTTCGGATGTCTTGCGTTATCCCGAACGCTACCAACTGCGCCCGATCTGGTTGACGGGGATCTTGCGAGAAGGTGAGCGGCATTGTTTTCAGCGGGCTTGCGCTGCTCGGCAAGCGTGTTGTCATCCTTGCCATGCGCGGTTGCTCTTGGAGTCTGGTCCCGTTCGTCTGCACTTGTCGGGATTACCGAAGGAAGGGGGGTTATCGTGTCAAGGAACTTCGTGTGCGATGGTTTGTGGTGCGTATCGGGTCGGACAACCTTATGCGGCGTATGGCCTGCCGCGCCTGCTGCGGGAGTTCCCCTCGCAGGGAAAGCCGATCGAATTTTCGATGAAAAGCTTTTGGGTGCAACGCCTTTGTAAGATGAATTACACCCTACCCACAGCCCCTTACGCTCTGCCTGATCCTCGACTTCCCGCTATGCTTCGTCGCGTCCCTGTTTCCCGCCCTGCTTTGCGCCCTGTTTCGCCTCGCTGAAGGGGTGGTGAGTTCTCCATGCGCAGGTATCTGGAGAATTGACCTTCCATCGGGGCGACGTTTTGTTGCGTTGAACGAGGCCTTCGTTGTGTTGGTCATACGATATCCGAGTGGTGTGTGATCGTAAGATAGTGCGTAGACACCCGATTCTTGGGCAGCCACAGGGGGCGAACACTCGGACACATCGTCTGTAAAGCCCATCGGTCGGGGGGGGGATGGCATGGGCAGATGTCGTCTCACCCCACAGGCATCGGGTTAAGAAAAGAGACCGAACTGTCATACCGATACGAAAAAGGCCGATGTTCTGGCGCGGGTTTTCCCCCCTCGCCTCTGCGACAGCAGGGAGAGGGGGGCTGGGGGGGTGAGGGTCAAACGACGTATTGCCATTTTTTTCAACAAAATCAAATTTTTCGTAAAAAGACGTCCAATTAGTTCGATCAAATGGTATGGGGGCAGCCCCCATACGCGCCTTGTTAAGGTGGAAACCTCGTAGAGTCGGTCTTGATCGCCTTTTTTTTTCTCCCCCCCTCAATCCCCCCGGCCAACGGGGGGAAGTTGGAACGGGCAGCGTCTGCATTTCGTGCATACAGCGTGCGT
>JAKLKB010000009.1 GCA_023150835.1 Myxococcota bacterium
CCGAAGATATTGCCGCCACCGAGCATTTTGCCGATACCACCGAGGAGACCACCGATGCCGCCTTGGCCACCGCCGAGAAGACCACCGAGGATACCGCCTGCACCGCCGCCACCGCCGAGACCACCGAGAAGTTGACCGGCCATGGGCATCACTGATTTCAAGATGTTTCCGAGCATGATAGGACTCCTTTGAGTTTGTTTGGCCTCGTTGTTGAGGCGGTTCGTTGTATCGTCACCCAACACGCTTGTTTGGGTTGTGAGTTGTTTTGCGGGGAGTGTTTTTTCCCTCAGCTTTCAACTCAAGTATCGCAAAGGCAAGTGATCCTGTTGCTGATCTTTTGAAAAAAAGTTTTCAGCGAGATCAAAGGGGTGTGGTTTTACTTGGTTTCACCGCGTTCTTCGGCCAATTGGAAGACGAATTGGAGGATCTCGGCGACAGCGTCATAAAGTTCTTCGGGGATCTCTTGGCCGAGTTCAAGTTTGTTCAAAGCACCGGCAAGAGGGACGTTGCGAAGGATGGGGATACCTTTTTCTTTGGCGATCTCTTTGATCTTTTGCGCCCAAAGACGCTCGCCTTTGGCGACGACTTTGGGGGCGGATTCGCCTTCTTTGTCGTACTTGATCGCGACGGCGATATGTTCGGGGTTGACGATCACGGCATCGGCATTACCCGTTTCGTTCACGGAGTCGTTCATGGCCATCTCCTGATGAAGTTGACGGCGCATCCCTTTGATGTAGGGATCGCCTTCTTGGTTTTTGTATTCGTCTTTGATGTCTTTTTTGCTCATCATCATGTCTTTTTTGTACTGCCACTTTTGATAATACCAGTCGGCAGCAGCGATCACACCGAAGGCGACGCCGATACGAACAGAGAGATCGTAGAGCAGATCCCAGACAAGAGCAATGGATTCAAAGATCGGCATACGGATGGTCATAATGATCGGATTGACGCGATCTTTGACGATCATATACGCCATGATCGAAACGATCGTGAGCTTGATGATGGACTTGAGGAGTTCGATCACCTTTCGGAGCTTGAACATATTCTTGATCCCGTCGATGGGATTGAGTTTTTTGAGTTCAGGCTTGAGCGGTTCAAAGGTGATCAAGACGCCGACTTGGATATAGTTGGCGAGGAAGGCGACCGCGAAAGAGACCATGCAGAGGGGCAAGATGGCGGTCAACATGACAGTGATGCCGCGTTGAGAAAGTGAGATGATCAGGCCGATATCGGGTTCGCGTTGTGTGGCGAAATAAAAGCAGAGACGGATAAAGTCCATCATCTGATCGGAGATGTTGCGACCGAGGAAATAGATCACAAGGAAGCCGATCAAAAAGATGGCCGCTGCGATGATATCTTGGCTTTTTGCGATCTGCCCCTTTTTTCGGGCTTCTCGCAGCTTATGTTCGGTGGGTTCTTCGGTTTTATCTCCGGACATCCCATCACCTATGGTTTGCAAACCAAACGCATTGTCGCTGGTTCCCAGTCAAAGCGCTCGGTTTGGGGAGTTTGTGAGTTGAAGGCGACAAGTTAAAACGGCCTAAGGTACTGGATCACCGTCCAAAGCTGGCTGAGCGTTTTCGCCATGATGATCTCGCTTTGTTGGACAAGAAGAGCCAGACTGAGCATGGCAAACAAGACCCCGAGCATGGCTTTGAAGGGCATCATCAAGAACATGACGTTGAGTTGGGGGGCGACCTTGTTAAAAAGTCCCATACACATATCGGTGATGAAGATCGCGATCATGACGGGCGCAGAGAGCGTGAGCGAGGCAAAAAAGAGGTGAGAAGACAACCGCCCGACCATCTCAAAAAGCGGCCACAGCCCTGTATCAAAGCGCGGAAAGCCGGCAAAAGGGACGATCAGATAGCTGCGCATAAAGTACTCGATAAACACGAGATGGCCGTCGACTGCAAAGAAGACCACGATCAACAGTTGGTAGTAGAGCGTACCGATCTGGGAGGTGGAGGCTTGCATTTGAGGAACAAGGCTGCTGCCCATCGCGGAACCACGGGCGGTATCGATAAAGCGGCCCACCATCTCCGCGGTAAACCAGATCGACAAGATGATAAAGCCCAACAAGAAACCCACAAAGGTTTCTTTGACAACGTAGCCAATAAAACGAAGCGCAAACGGAAAGCTCGGTCCTACGGGCCGAAAGATCGGCTCAACGACATTGGCGTCCGAAAGCATCGGATACATCAAGATACCGAGCGCAAGCCCGATACCGATCTTAACTTGCGCAGGGACCAGCTTTCCGCCGAGAAAAGGAACCAACCAGATCATGCTGAGGATGCGCGTCATCATCAGACCAACGATCATCAGCGGCTCAGAGAGGTTGAGATTGTTGACGATGCGAGAAAGTTCTTCCATGGGCTTACAGCTTCGGGTGTTTGCGTGGGGAGAGTCAGACGCGGCGTTTGGTGGAGATCGTCAGTTCACGATGTTGGGGAATTCGGTGAGGATGCGTTCGGTATAGCGGATCAAGATATTGCCGATCCATCCGCCAAAATAGATCAGCGAGCCAAAGACGACGACGATCTTGGGAACGAAGGTGAGGGTTTGTTCTTGGATCTGGGTGACGGCTTGGAAGATCGCGATCACCAAGCCGATGGCCATGCTGATCAAGATGGGGGGGCCAGAGACGATCATCACCAAAAGAAAGCCTTGGTTGGTCACTTGGATGGCGTATTGTTGAAGCATGGTCGGTTCCTCGAAGGCGATAGTTTGGGGGGATTTGGCTTAGAGGTAGCCAAGGATCAAACCCTTGATGATCAAGTACCAGCCGTCTACAAGAACAAACAGCAAGAGTTTGAAGGGCAAGGAGATGGTGGTTGGGGAGAGCATGTGCATCCCCAAAGCCAGCAAGATATTGGCAACCACCATGTCCACCACGATAAAGGGCAGAAACAACAAAAAGCCGATCTGGAAGGCTTCTTTGAGTTCGGATATCACGAAAGCAGGGACGATGACCGTAAAGTCGTCTTTTTCGAAACCTTCGTGATGTTTTTTATCTCGCAGTTGGAGTGCGAGATTGTAGAACATATTGTGATCTTTGCGGTGGCTGTGCTTGATCAAGAAGCGTCGGATGGGTTCTTGGGCGCGTCTGACGGCTTGGATGAGGGTTTTGACGCTGGTGGCGCTGAGCGGTGTTTGTTGAGCGCTCGGCGTTTTTTCAAGGAGATCTTTGAGTTCATCGCGGACTTCCAGACCCACAGGAACCATCACGTAGATGGTCAAGATAATCGAAAGGCCGGTGATCACTTGGGTGGGAGGGTTTTGCTGTGTGCCGAGGGCGCTGCGCACGATCGAGAGGACGACGGCGATCTTAACGAACGAAGTGATCATGATCAGCAAAAACGGCGCAAGAGAAAGTGCGCCCATCACGACAACAAGGACGATCGGGTTTCCAGCGACGGAGTCGCTAAAGTCGATGGTTGCGCCGCCTGCGATGTTGCGTTTTTTTCGCGCCAGCGCTT
Organism: Myxococcota bacterium; assembly: GCA_023150835.1. Taxonomy (GTDB): domain Bacteria; phylum Myxococcota_C; class UBA6777; order UBA6777; family UBA6777; genus JAKLKB01. The sequence goes on from JAKLKB010000009.1 coordinate 3,480, forward strand.
CCGAAGCAAACAGAACAAAAGGCAGCGCAGCACACAGCGCAAAGACGAGGCTGCGTAAGATGCGATGAGAGAGCAAACGGATCTTAGGGTTCATGTTTCGGATGTTTCCGGCCATCGCTCACGACCTCAAAGTGCGTGGGTATGGGACTCGCGGGGGGCGATTCAGCGTCCTTGGTTTGATCGGGATTTCTGCGAAGGATGCGCCAAAAAGCGCCCGTTGCGGGGGGCTTTTTGGCGAGAGCAGCCTGTGTCTGCGTTGGATCTAACGTGGCCAAAAAGGTCACGCCTTGTTCGTGGGAAGCGATCAGGAAATACTGCTGCGCGACTTCGACGAGCCAGAGGGCTTTTTTGGGTTCAAGCCCAACACGCGCATGGATCTGCAAAACTTGGCCGGATTGGAATGGAAGCCCAGTTCGAGCCGAAGCCCATCGCAGCACAACAAAGATGAGGATGACGATCGCGCCGAGGATGAACAGTACACTGAAAGTCCGAATCCAGTAAAGAGCCTGCCCCTCAATCAAAGCATTCGGGCGCCTCGGATCAAAAAGCGGCGGTCGTTCGTGGGTGGGCGTCAACCGCAAGCGGCTGATCATCGGAGGACGGCGCGTGTGCGATTGTGTGATCGCCTGTTGTGTTGTGGGTGTTCCTGCGGATTTCGAGATCGCCGATGTTGCCGATGTTGCGGGGGGAATGACGCGTTGTGTTGTGGGTGTTCCTGCGGATTTCGAGATCGCCGATGTTGCCGATGTTTCGGGGGGGATAGCGCGCTGCGTTGTGGGAGTTGTCGATGCTTCGGGGGGGATAGCGCGCTGCGTTGTGGGAGTTGTCGATGCTTCGGATGTTGCCGATGTTGCGGGGGGGATAGCGCGTTGCGTTGTGGGAGTACCCGAAGGCAAGGGCTGTGTGGAAGCAGAAGGCGTAGATCTCGGAGGGAGCGGAGGTTGCGCGCTGCCATCCCGCCCGAATCCGAAAGTTCCGAACAAAAAGAAGGCGACGCAAACAGCCCACCCACCGAGTCGATGCAGGAGGATGGAGTGCAAAGGTAGCTTGTGGGAAGCAAAGCGTGTTGTGCAAAGCGTGTAAGCGGAGTCTTGATGAGGCCGATCGCAGGGGGCGGATCGAGGCGGGGTGTGGTGTGTGGTGTTGAGCATGCGGGTTTTATTTGCGCAACTCGATAATACGAACGCCAAGCTGGCCGTCGATCTCGACAAGTTCGCCTTTTCCGAGGATCTGTCCATTGACGACCAGATCCAGCGGTTCGTAGGGTGAGCGACGAAGTTCGAGGACTTGTCCAAGACGAAGATAAGCCAGATCGCGGGCTTTGGCTTCGACCCGTCCGAGTTCAACGATCAAAGGGACAGGGACATCGCTGAGTACGGGAGCCATCTGTTCATAATTTGCGTCTTCACCGTAACCACCGGGCATGTTTCCCTCCTGATATTCGTTTGGATAGGCTGGTTGGTTGTCATCTTCAAACTCGCTGCGATCGATAATTCCTCGGATGCCGGGGGATTCAGTGCGGATCACCTGTTCGATGATCACGCGACGGTTGGCGGAAGGGTCTTCTTCGATGCGACAGCGCAACGCATAAGCGGAGCGCAGACCAAATTGAAGGATCGCTTCGCCGCGAAGGATCCCTTCTTCGGTGGGGGATGCGCTACATTCGCGTAGGAGTACGATATCTTCGGATTCAAGTCCAGCGAGGTCGGCTTCGCTGAGCATCACCGTCCCGACGCGGATGTGTCCTGTGAGTGGCTGATCGGCGATCCAATGGAATTGCTCTTGGAGCATGGCGGCTTCGTGCGATGTATCGTGCGGTGAAAGGCTGTTGGCGAGTTCTTGGATCAGGCGGATCGGAGTGTAAAGGCGCGCAAAGCCTTGGTGTTGCAACAGGCCGAGGAACAGTTCTTTGCGATGATAGAGCGTATCCGCAGGGATGCGTTGGCGGAGAGGAGAAGTCTCTTGATGGATCCCTGCGAGGCGCAGTTCCATCGAAGCGGCGGGCTTCCAAAGCTGCTGGATATGTTGGAGAGCTTTGAGGACAAGGAAAGAAAACACCCCGCGCTCCACTTCGTTGAGACCGCGACCTGTGTCCAATCCGTCGCCTGTTCCGCCGAGTGCGCGATCCACCATCACGGCGGCAAGGCGCGGATCGATCTCGATCAAAAAGCGTGAATCCGCCGGAAGCAAGGCGATCTCAATCAACAGCGTTGGCGGCAGACACAAGCGTTCGATCTGCGAAAAATCGAGGTACTGTTCTTTGTCGATCCATTGGAAGGCAAGCTGGCCTTGGAGGTAAGAGGACAGGGCTTGGCTGATCTCTGGGATCAGAGATTGTCGAAACAGATGGGTCGGGAAGATCCGCGCAAGTGTATCGAAGAAGTAGATCTCAGACTTGCGGATCTTGGGGAGATTTTGAAACTGAAAGGGGCGGATCTCGGCGGCGCTAGGCATCGCGTTTTTCTCGGGGTTTGGTTGGGAAAACGGGCTACTGCACACGCTTTGTGTACTCTTGACCGAAGGTGACGCCCATGATAGGCAGATCAAGTCCAAAGGACAACTGTTTTTTCATTCCTCAAAGCGAGGTGACACGTGTCGAGGCGTTTTCTGCTGGCTTGTGTGCAATTACATGGAAGCGATGAGCTTCAAGCGAACCTAGAGCGTTGCCGTCGTTGGATCAAGGAGTCTGTGGAACGTGGGGCGGAATTGGTCTTGTTGCCCGAAGACTTCGCCTTTTTGGCACGAGGCGAACAAGACAAACACAACTTAACGAGCGCCCAGCTTTCTAAGATTATCGAGACGATCCGAGAAGAAGCCTTGCGCCACAGCGTACACATCCTCGCAGGCGGGTATCCTGTGCGTGTCGAGGGCGAAGAACACAAACTCTACAACCGCGCTACGTTGTTTTCGCCCGATGGAACGGAGCTTGCGCATTACGAAAAGCTTCATTTGTTTGATGCCGATCCACCGGGCGCACCACCCTTGCGAGAGTCCCACCACATCCAACGCGGTGAGCGCGTTGTGGTCGTCGATACCCCGCTTTGCAAGATCGGCTTGTCGATCTGTTATGATCTGCGTTTTCCTGAGCTGTATCGGGCATTGGCTCTTCAAGGGGCCGAGTTATTGACCGTCCCTGCGGCCTTTACGCTCACCACCGGAAAAGATCACTGGCGGATCTTGTTGCAAGCACGCGCCATCGAAAATCAATGTTATCTCGCAGCACCCGCCCAATGGGGACGCCACTCCGATACACGCTTTTCGTTTGGTTCCTCGCTGATCTGCGATCCTTGGGGGACTGTCCTCGCATGCGCCCCTGAATCCGAAGGCATCGCCCTCGCAGAGTTTCAACCCGCCTACCTCGAATCCGTTCGCCAACGCATCCCCTGCCGTTCTCATCTCCGACACGATCTTTTTTCTTTCAACCCTCCCTCCCCTTCTTCCACTTGACCCATGTGCAGATCACCCACAACCCTCTTTTTGACCCTGCTTTGCAGCCTACTGACCCTGCTTTGCAAACCACCGACCCTGCTTTGCAGCCTACTGACCCTGCTTTGCAGCCTACTGACCCTGCTTTGCAGCCTACTGACCCTGCTTTGCAGCCCAACGCTGCTGAGGCGCAAACCATCCACAAACCTCTTTGTGATCTGGGTGTGGTGCTGGATGGGATGGAGTTTGGCGGGATGCCAACGCGATATCCTGCCCTTTCCTTCGACCATTGCGGGACTTTCGCGCCCTTCGGTGTCTTTGGTCTCCGAAAACCTCGATGGGATCTTGGACCGCGTACGCTGGCTTGAAGAGGCCCGTTATTGGTCGCAATCCTTGATCCAAGCCCACGGACTGAGCCGCAGCCTCGGACCTACGACCAACATCCCGCTCGCCCCTGCTTGTGATGCTTCGGTGGGCGGTAGTGGGTGCAATGCTTGTCTCTCCGTCGGAGCAGTCCCTGTGTTCGGGGTAGACGAACGCCAAGGCTCCCTTGGGCTGCGTTGTTGGACCAAAGATTACCTCCAAGGCGATATCGCTGTGGAAGTCCCGTCTCTGGCCATCGAAGAAGGCGAAGGATTCGAGGATTGGCAAAACGTCGGACGTGGCGGAGATGACAGCGCACGTTTCGTCACAGAACAAGTCTTTATGCGCGGATCTCTCGGATACAAGGCGATCTTGCGCAGGCGGAACTTTGAGCAACAACGCACCGAGCTTTTGTGGGTGGCGAGCCTTTGGGTACGCGAAGGCGACTCAGGACAACCCGAACGCCGCTTGGATGGTGGGATGGGCTTTGTCTTTGAAGAACGCACCTCCGGCCCCGTCACTCGGCGTTCTGCCGTCTTTCTCGATGAACGCAGCGTCCTCTACCAAAATCCGACACGCAAAGAACAGATCTACAGCGTCGAATTGCTCGCCACCAACGGCCATTTCTTTTGCCGCTTTATCCCCAAGATCAGTGGCTGCTGCCAAAAAAGCACCTATCCCGCCGACGCCGAACCCTGCGAGGAGATCCCCGATCAACGCTATCCTCTCTCTTGGCCTTTTTAAGCCCGCATCCCACCTAAATCAACGGAAGAAAAAGGGTGTTTGATAACGCACAGGCTGATCAAGATCGTGGGCAGGAAACTTCCACTTGGAGATCGCGCCGAGGACGCACTGCTGGATATCTTTGACTGCGATATCACTTCGGAATATCCGAGTTTTTTGGACACCGCCGTCCTTGGTGATCAAAAATTCAACGGTGATCACTCCGCCTTTGGGGGACAGTTTTTCGGGGCCTTTGTAGCCGAAATAACAGGACTTGAGCGGTTCTTGGTGTTTGTTGATGTATGAAAAGACGTGTTGTTCGATGTATCGGTGTTGGGCTGTGCCCTTAAAAGGCCGCCAGTCGCGGCGATCGATCGGATCGCCGATCGGAACAGCGTGTGGCGTTTGTGTCTGGACGTTGGTTTTGACCGCAGGAAGAGAGAGATAATAACTTACTCCTGCGCTCGCCACGCCAAGAACCAGCAACATCAAAAAAATCGGCAACGTAAACAGCGGCTTGCTCTTTGTATCGGACGCTTTGTCGGCCATCTTCTAGGTCTCCTTTGTTTTTGGCTCAAAAAGAAATCGAACGGTCTGGTGGGATAGTTTTGATGGGGCTTTGCCCCAAACCCCACAAGGGACTGTCGCCCCTTGACCCCGTGTTGGCGGGAGGATCGTTCGTTTTTCACACAGACGACAGCACCGCTTGAAGTAGCGCGAGCACGGGGGTTTTGTCCACGACGCAACGGGCGTTTTGTACGACTCGGCTTGCAGTACAGCCTTTTCGCTTGATCCTAGTCTATCCGCGCCGCTGTTTTTTATCGGAACCGCCCTTCCCTTCTGCTCAGACTAGCGATGTTGCGGGCGAGAGGTTGCAGAAGGCGTTGAGGGCAACGAGACAGGGGTGCGTTGAAGCGGAAGGACGGGCAGTGAGGCGGGTGTGCGAGGCAAGGGAGCGAGAGGACGAGGAGTGGTGGGAGGCAAAAGAGCCGATTGCAAGGCATCCGAGGGGAGGGAACCTGTGTACGATTTTCCGTTGAGCAAAAAGGCGGGTGTAGCGCGGATCTTGAGGCGTTTCCCCACTTCGATATCTTGTTGGAGAAAAGCGTCAGAGTCTTTGCTTTCGAGACACTCTGCAAAGGTCTTGCGATCCAAGCCGAGGTAAAACGCCCAATCCAGCAGCTTTTCGCGATCAAGCGATTTGTATGTGTCATGCAAGAGATCGCTCATCGGCCAAAACAGCTTTTGTTTTCCAGCGCAATGGCTGGCTTTCGCAAGCAGGCAGGCCATCGGATGCGAGGATTTGTCAGCGGATGGATTGCAAGACGGATCGAGCGGAGAATGGCGGCGAACCAAACGCAGCGTGTTTTTGTGCTGGCGAACTTTCTCACGCAAGGCTTGGTGTTCGCGTTGGCAAGAAGGGCAGGTGTAATCGGAGAATTCCTCGATCGTCACACGGGGCTGTTCGGCTCCGATCCATGCGTATCCTTCGGTGGTAAAGCCCTGTGGTAGGGCATGATCGCGGCTTTTGACGAAAAAGGTGGGCGTGCCTTGAACCATCTTCTTGGTGGCGTCGAGGATATCTTGTTGGACGTAGGACTTGGCTTGTTCGCTATCAAGGCAGGCGGCAAAGTCGTTGGGATGGAGACCGATCCCTTTGACTTTTTCGGGGAGTTGCTCTTTGTCAAGTCGGGGCCCGCTGATATACAAGAGATCACTCAAGGCCCAAAACTGCCCCTGTTTTCCGGCACAATACGCTGCATACGCAAACAAACAAGCCTTGGTATGAAAAGGCTCGCGGATGCTCGGGTTGCAATGGTGATCGAGCGGATAGTGGCGGTGGATCACACGCACAGAATCTGCGGCATCCACAAGCAGTTCACGCAGTCGAAAGTTGGAACGCTGACAAAAAGGGCACTCGTAATCAGAAAAAGCAGTAATCGTCAACGCGGGAAATGTCGAACCGATCCACGGGTGGCCTTGGGCATCGAGTCCGTTGGGGAGTTGCAAAGTGCTCGATGTTCGGGCGGGTAGGATGACGGAAGATCTCTCCCAATACTTGGGATAGGCCAAAGGGATCAACACCGTCACAAAGGCGACGAGTACGACGTATTGGAGATGTGACGTAGCCCAGTCAAGGCCCGCAGCGATGGCCTCTTTGGTGGTTTGCTCTTGTTGTTTGACCAGCACCCAGACCAGCACAAACAACACGGGATTAATCACGTATGTGGCAAGGCAAAGCAGACAAAGCGCCCCCACGTGCGCCAAAGACAGATACGCCATCCACGCGCTCGCCAACGTGCTAAAGCCTGTGAGTCCAAGCAACAGCCCCAAAAGCGCGGGGGTTCGGGCTTCGCGCAGTCGCCCTATCCACGCGGCGATCAAGATCAACAGATAGCCCCACAAGCCCCACACCGACACAGGCGCGCCTGCCAAACGAGAGTAGGCACTTCGCGCAACGCTATCGCAGTTGATTCGGGCATTTGGAGAGCAAAAGCTTTTGTGCGAGGGGTCAAGGTTGGCTTTGACATGGATGTACGTCAGATCCACAGAAAGGCCGATACCAACGAGAAGAAGAAGCAACAACAACACCCAAGGGGCGTTGGAAGGGAGCGTTTTTTTCGCCATGATTTTCGTACTCGGTCGCTGCGTGAAGTGAAGGCTTGCTCAAGCACTCCAAGGCCGGAGTGTTCGGATAAGCTTGTTCAAGCACTCCAAGGCTGGAGTGTTCGGATAAGGCGGGCGAATCAATAAGCACGCGCAAAGATCGCAATTTGGCGCGTTTGTTTTCCCGTATAAAAGCAACGCCCGAGAGGTCCGTCTTGTTCCCCAAGCGGATAACAGCGATGGGTCATCTTCAGATCTTCTTTGATCTTGTCTTCGTCTTCGTTGCTTCCGGCCCAATAGACTTTGAGGAATCCGCCCTTTTCATCGGCCAACTGTTGAAAAGTCGCCATATCGGGGATATCGGAGTGGGTGTTGGCCTCGCGAAACGCGAGGGCTTGTTGGTAGAGTCCTTGTTGCACTTCATCCAAAAAGCCTTGGATATGCTCGACGAGACCGAGCATCGAGACGCCCATGATCTTGCCGTCTTTTCCGGGTAGATGGCGTCTTGCGACCACCACCGCTTGCTTTTCGACATCTTTGGGTCCGATCTCAATGCGCAACGGCACACCACGCATCTCCCAATCGTTGAACTTGAAACCGGGGGTGAGGTGTTCGCGGGTGTCGAGTTTGACTCGGACTCCAGCTTGTTTGAGGGCGTCAAAAGCAGCTTGGGCTTGTTGGAGGACGGCTGGTTTTTCGTCTTCTTTGCGCCAGATCGGGACGATCGCCACTTGGATCGGAGCCATCTTGGGGGGCAAGCGCAAGCCTTTGTCGTCGCCATGCGCCATGATCAATGCCCCAACAAAGCGGGTACTGACGCCCCAAGAGGTCGTATGCACGAGCTGTTGGACGTTGTGTTCATCGAGAAATTGGATGCCAAACGCACGCGAGAAGTTTTGACCGAGATAATGGGAAGTTCCCGATTGAAGGGCCCAAGCGTTGCCCATCATCGCCTCGATCGTGAAGGTGTTGACAGCTCCTGCAAAGCGTTCGTTGGCGCTCTTTTCGCCCGGGATCACGGGGATCGCCGCAAAGTCTCGCGCAAGCTCGACGTAGACATCCAACATCCGCAAGGTCTCTTCCATTGCTTCGGCTTGGGTGGCGTGGGCGGTGTGGCCTTCTTGCCAGAGAAACTCCATCGTCCGAAGGAACGGGCGTGTCCGCATCTCCCATCGCACGACGTTGGCCCATTGGTTGATCAGCAACGGAAGGTCGCGGTAGCTGTTGACCCAACGCGCAAAAGTGTGACCGATGATGGTCTCCGAGGTCGGACGGATCACCAGCGGTTCTTCGAGCGGAGACGCGGGTTTCAATCCACCTTGTCCATCCGCCTCAAGGCGAGAATGGGTGACGATCGCGCACTCTTTGGCGAAACCTTCGACGTGTGCGGCTTCTTTTTCGAGGTAGCTTTTGGGGATAAACAGCGGGAAATAGGCGTTTTGATGCCCTGTCTCCTTGAATCGACGATCCAAAACGTCGCGGATCGCCTCCCATAGGGCATATCCATAAGGACGAATTACCATACATCCCCGAACAGGGGAGTTTTCGGCAAGTTCTGCCTCGCGCAAGACATCCAAATACCAGCGGCTAAAATCCTCACTCCGAGGGGTGATCGCTGTCTCTGCCATTCGTTCTCTCCGTCACTCGTCCTTCAACAAAAAGGATTGCGTTGTGCGCGTCCAACCGAGCGGATCTGGGCGCGCAAGCTTAGAAGTTGCCTCTATTAGCACCGTTCGTTGCAAAGATCAACGACAGGACGAGCAACCACTCTCGAAGGTGCGGCATCATTATGACCGAACAAAAAGTGCTCGCTCCTTTCACCCTGTCCGACCTGAGGGGGGAGGTCAGGTGTACCATGCAACAAAAGAAGATGTTTCACGCGATTGAGTTGGGAGACTGGGAACAAGCCCGACAGTCCGCCCTCTGCATCGAACAGGTTGGCGTTGCCCAAGAGGTTTGGCTTCGGCTGATCGAGGCGCTGCGCGAAGCCTCCGTCTCACAAGAAGATATCCAAGAGCTTCGGATGGCCTTGCGCAAAGCGCCCCGCTGTGTGGGCCTGTATCACGGGCTGGTTCGATTGCACTTACAATCTCGCGATATCGAACAAGCCGCCTATTGGTGGGGTATTGGGATCAAGATCGAGCCGCACAATCCGTTGCTTTGGATCGCAGGGATACGAATCGCCTTGATCCAAGATGACCTTGAGGCCGCAGAATTCCGTCATCAAAGCGCTTCGCGTTGGATGAAAGAAGACGATCCGCTACGGCTGCGATCGGCTGGAAAGCTCGATATGGCGAGAGCTTGTATGATCTGGGACAAAGGGCAACACGAACAAGCTCTGTTTTGGCTGCGGCGTGCAACCCGCTATGATCCGTCTTGGCCCGAACCTTGGGAAGCTTTGGCGCAATATCTCGATACGATGGGCTGCAAAGAACGCGCTGCGTGGTACGCCACCGAAGCCCGACGCCGACAGACCGATCCCCACCCCAACTGATCTTTTCGACGCAAACCCTCAACGCTTGGAGGGAATGGAGGTCGGGGCGGGCCGCTCGACAAGGCGTTCTTGGGCAACGACGCGAAAAGCAAGAACAGGCGAGAATTTTTCGTGTTCGTATTGTGCGCCCACACCGATCTGGATGGCGACGATGGAGCCAAAGCGAAATTGAAGCTGCGGCATGATCAGGGCCGAAAAGCCGTCATGACTGCCGTAAGCAAGGTTGGTTTCAAGGCCAAAAGCGAGGTGTTGGGTGATCTCGAAAAATAAGGTGGGATTGAGAATCCCCTTCACAGTGGGTGTTTGCTTGGAAAAGATGTAACTGCCTTCCACCCCGATCATGCAAAAGACCGAAAAGACGCTGTTCACTCGGTATCCAAGCAGATACAATGCCGCGATCTCTAGCTCAGCATCGGCCAAGAAATACTCCAAGATCCCTTGGAGACCGTGAATAAAACGCCCTTCTGCCGCGACGCCAAAAGTCCCTTGGGCCGCGAACTTGAGCGCTTTGATCGTGGTGTTGACGATCGGCAGTTCGAGCTCGATCGCAAAGCCGTCTGCAACGGCGTATTCGATCTCGGGTGCCCACCCCATGCCCAGTTCTTGCTTTTGTAGCTGGATCTGCCCAAGAGCGTTGACTTCGATCTCGCCTTTCAAAGCCCCCAACCCACGAACCAGATCGAAGACCATCGGTTCGGGGATCTCTGGGCCTCCCCCCGCCATCGCCGTGCGCCCTCCCCTCAAAAAACAGGCGGCACAACAAAACACCACCCACCACGCCACCCCAAGGCGCACACAACAAACAGATCGCAGGCAAAACATACAAACGCTCCAGACAAAAATGATGGATTTCAACAAAGACACGACAAAAACATCGTTTGCCCGCCGAAAAACATCACCAGAGCGATTTTATTCCTTCTAGCTACGCAAACTTCTGTTGTTGTCTGAGCATGTCCGTTCGCTGCTCGATGTCCCGATACACGGGCGGTTCGCGAACCGCCCCCACGCAAACATTGCCTTGCATCGAACACGGATCGAACGAAAGAATCGTAGAGAAAGCAAACAGGGGAGGGAGAGAAATTCGGAGGCAGCGAGGTTTTGGTGTTCCACGCCGCAGGCTGTTTGCACAAGAGAGCGTCTTTGCCTGCCCCGACTTCCCCCCGTTCACGGGGGGATTGAGGGGGGGCGATCAAAAGAAAAGGCGATCAAGACCGACTATCCGATGTTTCCACCTTAGCAAGGCGCGTATGGGGCAGCGCCCCACAAAAACCATCGAACTGCGTAAAGTTCGATCCTTAATCGTTTTGTTCGGGTGCGCGGAAGAGATTGGGATCGATAAGTAGGATCAGGAAGAGGACGGGAACCATCCACAAAGCGCGAGCAAAGCCGATGGTGGGGATGAGAAGAAGCATCACCATCCCGACAGCGCCGACCATCAGGGTGCGCACATCCATTTCCATGCGCGAAAGAAGATCGGTGGCTTGTTCACGGATCTCGAGGCTGCTGTGTTTTTCGGCAAGATCAACAAGCAGCTTTCGGGCTTCGGGATAGTTGCCGTCTTGAAAATGTTGCGTAGCTTGTTCGAGGATCGCGTTGCCTTCGGCGATGCGTGCGCGAGCAGCTTCGGATGCACTTACAGGTGCGGGCTTTTTGGGGCTTTCGACTTCGGTGATCTCGATGGTTTCGGTCTTGACGATGGTGACGTTGCCTTCATGGATCACTTCGGTCGATTGGATGACGATCTCTTCTTTGATCACGGGCTTTTTGGCTTTTGAAGCCGTCGAAGTACTGGCATTTTTGGAGGGGGCGGAGCCTGCGGCTTTTGCTGCGGGGGCCTGAGCCGTTTTTTGGGTCGAGGTGGTGGCAGAGGCGGGGGAGGTTACGTTTTTCTTTTTGCTCATCGAAAAAAAAGCCTTTCTATCGCCGACATGAGTAATGCGATCTCCGAGAGATGTGTGTTCGAAGGGTCGTGCGTAGACGCCCGATTGTTGGGCAGCCACACCTGTCTGCCCCTACGTTTTACGATCACACACCCTGCGGATTTCGTATAAGGGAGCCTTGTTGAAAGCAAAGGAATGTATACGTTGTCGCGTTGGATTTCCAAGCCCCGTGTGCAAAGAATGAAGTGAACTCCTTGAAAAAGAAAGAAAAAGGAAACAAACCAAAGATGTTCGAGCGAGAACAGAATGATCAACGAAGCGAGTCAAAGCCTTGGCATCGGCCTGTTTTGCTCGAAGAAACCTTGGAGGGCTGGGTTTATTCCGAGGCCAAGTACCTTGTAGATGGAACGGTGGGGGGTGGAGGACACAGTGAGGCAGCGTTGGAGCGATACCCGAATGTTCGGCTGTTGGGGCTGGATCGCGATCTGGATGCGCTTGCAGAAGCGGGGAAAACACTGGCGCGGTTTGGCGATCGGGTCCATCTACGGCAAGGGAGTTATGCGCGATTGGATCAGCATCTTGCGGCGATCGGCTGGCCCGCACAGGTGGATGGGATCTTGTTAGATTTGGGGGTGAGTAGCCACCAACTGGATACGGCTGAGCGAGGCTTTAGCTTTCGGATGGACGGGGCATTGGATATGCGCTTTGCACAAGCAGGCGAAGACACCCCCACAGCCGCCGAGTTGGTAAATCAAGCCTCCGAAGAAGAACTCACGGGATGGTTTCGAGAGTGGGGCGAGGAGCGCCAAGCCAAGCGGGTCGCACGAGCGATCTTGCGCTGGCGCGAGCGGGAACGTATCGACACCACAGCGCAGTTGTTGGCTTGTTTTGAGAGCGTGCTTGGGAGCCGTACCCCCAAAGGTCGAGTGCATCCCGCAACACGGTGTTTTCAAGCGTTGCGGATCGCCGTCAATCGGGAGTTTGAACACATCGACACCTTTCTTGCGCAGTTCCCTGCGTGGTTGGTTTCAGGAGGACAGATCGCGATCCTCTCGTTTCACTCGCTCGAAGATCGGCGCGTCAAGCAACGCTTTCGTGCGCTTGCGACAGGGACGGATGATCCGAATGTTCCGTTGATGGATCGGGATGATCCGACTTTTTCTTTATTGCATCGCAAGCCGATCACAGGATCAGAAGAAGAGATCGAGCAGAATCCACGCGCCCGCAGCGCGCTCTTGCGCGCTGCCAAAAAACGTTGATGCGGATTTTTTGTGCTTGGGGGCAGGACGGGCTACAAAAAGAAGAACCAAACAAAAGCCGAGAGACCTTGGCTTTTCAGGTGCGCGACCTCTCGCTGGTGTGGGGCGGCAGCGCACCACTTTACCGCCAAGCGCGGCTCGGATGATTTCTTCTTTGAATGGGTAAGGGATGCAGGGAAAAACATGAAGGGATTGACAGGACTGTTTCATCGGACTCCCTCGGATCGGGAGCTTCTCAAAAGCCACATCGAACAACCGAGTGTATGGCAGACCGCTTTTCCTGAGGAACGTCGGGGACAATGGCTGTATTGGTTGGCTGTAGGCTTGTGTATTTGCGTGTTTACGGGCTTTGTGCTGTATCACATTCGCCTACACGCCGACACAATGCGGCTGCGGTTGGCCTTGGGTGAGACCCAAAAGCAAGTCCTCGCCATCCAAGTCGAGCGCCGTCACCTCGAAAAAGAATGGGCTGAACTGGTCGCGCCAGAGCGACTGATGCCGATGGCCATCCAAAAGCTCGGTCTGGTGGCCCCCAAACGCCAATTGATCGTCCGACTCCCCAACAAAGAAATGCGCTCTCAAACAGGGGTTCATCTCGCACAGCGCAACACCTCCCACTCTTCTGCGCGTTGATCCTCCCCGCCCAGCCCTCAGCAAAAGACACAAACCCTCCTCCGATGGGTCGCCTTGGAGAACGTCATGTCATCAAAACCCACTCCCTCCTCGACACGCCAAACCAACACGCCTTACCCCGCCCCCAACGCAGCATTTGGTTCGGGCAAGCGCATCGTCTGGGTGATGTGCTTTTTGTGTGTGCTTTTTGCGATCTTGGGCTACCGTTCCTATCAACTCCAAGTCAAACAACGCGAATCGTTGTTGTCCTTGGTTCACGCAACACAATACATCTACATCCGACAACAAGCCCAACGCGGCACCATCTACGATCGCAAGATGGCTCCTCTTGCGTTGAGTGTGATCGTGGATTCGTTGGTCGCCAACCCACGACTCGTCTCCAAAGAACTCGATGCTGCGAGGCAACTGGCGCGCATCCTCGATCTGTCGCCTCGGGAGCTGTACTGGAAACTCACCCGCGACGGTTCTTTTGTCTGGCTGAAACGTCGCATCAGCAAACGCGAAGCCCAAGCCGTCCGCCAGCTCCCCTTTTCCGACAAGCTGCGTTTCGAGTCCGAAAGCCAGCGCGTCTATCCAAATGGCCGATTGGCCGCCCATTTGCTGGGGGGTGTGGGCAGCGACGGCAAAGGTTTGGGGGCTGCGGAGTTGGCGATGGAACCGCTGCTTCGGGGAAAATCTTTATCGATCCGACGGATGCGTGATCCACAGGGTCGCCAACTGTTGCGAGCGAAGGATCTGGAGTTGGCACGCAAGCGCGGTGCGGACTTGGTGCTGACCATCGACAAAAGCATCCAATACATCGCAGAGATGGCGATGGGACGGGCAATGGAAAAGACGCGGGCCAAGCGGGGCGTCGCGATCGTGATGGAGCCAAACAGCGGTGATATCTTGGCGCTGGTGGTGAAGCCAGACTTTGATCCAAACAAGTTTAGCGAAGTGCAAGCTGCGATCCGCAACAATGCGGCCTTGTCGAACCCCTTTGAGCCGGGATCGACGATGAAGCCGATCACGATGGCTGCGGCCATGAACATGGGGCTGGTCAAACCCGAAGAACGCATCCACGACGAAAGCGGTCGGATGCAGATCGGACGCCGAACCATCCGCGACGATCATCCGAAGAGGCGACCGCTTACGCCGTTGGAGATCATCAAATATTCCAGCAACATCTGCTCTGCCAAGATCGGCTTTCGGATGGGCAAAGAGCGTTTTCATCAACAACTCAAGGCATTCGGATTTGGAGAACGCTCTGATATCGGCCTTCCCGGGGAATCTCGTGGCATCCTCAGTTCTCCCCATCGTTGGTCGCAGATCGGCCTTGCGAACATCGCATTTGGTCAAGGGATCGCCGTCACACCGATCCAACTGACGGCTGCGATCAACACCATCGCCAGCGACGGATTGTACTACAAACCCCGTCTCTTCAAGCAGATCATCGATCCAAAAGGCAAGGTCACACGCAAGTTTGAAACAGCCCCACGTCGCGTGATATCAAGCGATGTTGCCCAACGTATCGGTTTAATGATGGAGTCAGTGATCGGGGCACCCGATGGTACGGGAAAATCCGCACGAGTCGATGGCGTTCGTGCCGGCGGAAAGACAGGAACGGCACAAAAGCCCATCCCGGGAGGACGAGGCTACGGCAAAGATCGCATCGGTTCTTTTGTGGGTTATGCGCCTGTGGATCAGCCCCGAATCACCGTCCTTGTTGTGATCGATGAACCCAAAAGCCCCTGCAAGTACGGCGGATGTACCGCTGCACCCGCATGGAGCGAGATCGTTCGGGAATCCTTGACCTATTTGGGAGTTCATACGGGTGAGCCGCTGCGCTTTGCCCCGATATCTCACGTGATGAAGCTCGCCGATGCGGACAAAACGCACGTCGCCAAAAAGCTCCCCCTTCCACGCAGCGCCGCAAAGCGCAAGCACCCAACCAAGATCGCCCTTCGTTCGGCCAAACGCCCCCACCTCCAAGCACACCGCGTCCATCGCCCCCCCGCCAAGGCCCAAAAATCCCGTCATTCCAGCGATACCACACACCCGAAGCGCTCTCGCCCTTCCAAAGCACGACGCTCCCGTACAAAACCCAAACACCGACACAAACCCGCCAAACGCCGCTCCTTCGATACATGGTGATGACAGAAAAACACCGCGAGAGTTGACAGTTTGGGGGATCTTCGATAAGCACGAAACAGGCAAAACGAGAGTCCAAGCGGATCTTTCTGGGAGAGAGACCACAGCAGAGGCGGCTTGGGTTGGAGGCGTGTGGATGGTGGGTCGTTGTTTGTGTCGTGTTGGATACGGGCTCCTCTTGTGCGTGATGGGGTGGTGGGCAACGGTATGCACGCAAACGTCGGCGTATGCGCAAAAGACAGCGGACGTTTCTGTGGTTGTGTCTTCTCTCGACAAGACAGGCGCAAACAACGCATGGATCGAAGGCGTGTGGAGCGAGTCGTTGGGGGTGCGCCACCGCGAAAGTGCCCTCTATTTGGGCGGAATCCCCGAAGACCAAAGCAACGCCCTGTCTGAGGCCGCAAAAGCCTTTGCAGCGGGAAAAAAAGCCTACGAAGAACTGAATCCTGAGACCTCATTTCGCCAGTTCACCAAAGCCATCCGACACTACAAAGAAGCCAGCGCCTACACCACCGATATCAAGCCGCTCGCCCAAGCCCTGCTTTACATCGGCGTCGGCTACCTGCTGAACGGACAACGCGCCCAAGGCATCGCGTCTTTTCAACAAGCCTTGGTGTTTCAACCGACAGCGACGTTGGCGGGGATATCCACCGAAGAAGACAAGTTGCAGATCTTCAAACTGGCGGAAGAGGAGATCAAAAAACTTCCCAAGCACCTGATCAAGATCAGCGCAGAGACCGATGCTGCGGTCTTTATCGACGGTCGATTTCGCGGCGTGACGCCCTTGCAGGTGCGCTTGTCTGAAGGCGAACATCTGATCGCGGTGCGACGCCAAGGCTATGTCTCTTGGGGTCGCAGTTTGCGCATCAAAGGCCCAGAGACCTTGGAGGCTCAACTCAAAGCCTTATCAGGACAAACCAACTGGCTAAAATTGGGACAAAGCGCGACGGACAACGGCAGCCAAGAACAAGCCGAAGTCCCCGCAAGTGTCCTTGCATTGGGCCAGTTGACAGGCGGTGAGATGTTGGTGATCGCACAAACCAAGCGGGTGCAATCGCGTTTGTGGATTCAAGCTGCGGCTTATGATCTTGCGAACAAACGCCAAGTTGCGGCAGGAGGCGCATGGGCCGAGTGGCCCAAAGGAACAGAGGTTGCGCAAGAGCTTCTGCGATCGCTGTTGCGTGGGACACCTGTTCGCCTTGGAGGTTGGCTCCCAAATGCCATAGGAAGCACGGGAAGCCCCCCCAAAGGAGGCGGAAACGCCGTAGGGATCGCGTTGGGTATCACAGCGGGTGTGCTGGTGTTGGGGGCGGGCGTTGCGATCGCGGTGTATTTCTTGACGCAACCGCGCTGCGAAAAAGGAAGCTGCATCGATCTCACGCTCAAGTAACCCTCTCCTGATCACTGTCCCCGCTCAACAGCCATCAGAAAACCTCGGAATAGAGGCCATGATCACCATGCACAAACTACACTCCCCTCTGCCCTGCTCCAAGTCCGATCTTGGGCGAACCAAGAACAGCTTCGTGCGGATCTGCTCGATGCTGTTGCTGTGCCTTGTTCTCGGAGCGATCTCGTCTTGTGGCTCGCCCTCAGAGGGCGGATTTGGTGTTCGACTCCAAGGGCTCGATGCAGCGGTACTTGCGCGGATGCGCTTTCTGGATATCGCGATCTTTCCCGCAAGCAAGGTGGCTTGCAACCAAGTCAACGCCACCAACTACACCAAAAGCGGAGCTTTTGCCGCCGATCACCTCGGGGAATTTCCCGTTCGCTTCGATGGAACCGAACGAAGGGCGATTATCAACGAGCTTCCCGAAGGCAACGATCTCGTGTTGTATTTCCTCGGCCTTGAGTCGGTGGGAGAAGAAAAGAAAGCGCTCGCCCAAGGCTGCACAAGCGGGATCACCCTCAAAAAAGCGGAGATCACCGTCGTCAACGTCACGATGAACGCCCTTTAGCTCTCCTCAAAAAACGACCGTTGTCTTCGCACAAGAAGCCACCGTCACCCACATCACGCCCCGTCGTGTACAACCATGACGTCCGATACAACGACTGGACCTGTTCACCGCCCCCCACATCATGCCCTGTTATGCCCTTCTATCGAAGGGACAAGATAGGCTAAGGAGCGCTATATGAGCGAAGCACCCAAGCAAGAAAACAAGCCACGGCGCAGAGTCGCCCCCCTACGCAACACCGCCCCTCGCCGCGTCCAGCCCGAAGCCCCTCCCCAACACGGCGTATTCAAAGAGGGATGGCTACGCTATCACGATTTTTATAACGGTTTTATGCCCCACCCAAGCGAGTTCGCACGAGGCGAAGATCAAGGCGCAACTGAGATGGGGCTGGTTCGTATCCCTGCGTTGATCTTCTAC
This sequence comes from Myxococcota bacterium, assembly GCA_023150835.1. Lineage (GTDB taxonomy): Bacteria > Myxococcota_C > UBA6777 > UBA6777 > UBA6777 > JAKLKB01. The sequence goes on from JAKLKB010000009.1 coordinate 21,364, forward strand.
GTCCCGATCTACTACATCTTCTTGCTTTTGCTGTTTCCGCTGTTCTATCCCTTTATGCTTTTTTCCGCGATCTCTGCGCGAAAATCCTAGAGCACCCGAGAGGTGCGCGAGGTCACAGATCAGGGGAGCGCAATGTAGGAAAGCGAAGCACTGCCTTTGCAAGGTTCGCAATCAGCGAGACAACAGCTCGGGGAGCGAAACGCTGTTTTTGCAAGGCTCGCGATCAGCGAGACAACAGATCGAAGGAGCGAAACGCTGTCATGGAAAGACTCGGATCGAGGGGGATCTGGAGCTTTTTGCGCAGCGCAAGATGTTGGCGAGAAAAAGCAAAGGCCAAAAAAGAATGCAGGGGCGGGAAGTTTTCGATCAACATCGCGAAATCTGCGGGAGGACGGTCGAGACGACCTGCGGCATACAGAGCCATCGCTTGCAGCGCAGGCGCAAAAGAAGGTGTGGCAAGGAGACCGATCTGCGAAGAGATCCGCTCGACGGTGTCATGCCACACAACGGGAGCAGGCAGTTCTTGTCGGATCTCTGGGGAACAAAGACGCTCCGCCAAGGTCCACAGCTCGATCGGGATCTCGGCGGGTGGAAAGATCTCGCGGGGTAGGTGTTGCAAAAGAAGATGTGCAAGAGTCCCAAGCAGCGTAGCGGATCGAAAAGGCGGCAAAAGCTGGGTCATGGTTTTGGCGAGCAAAAAGCGTTGCTGTTCGGGGGGAGATGCGTACAAAAACGCATCGCCAAGCAAAAAAGTGGGCGGGTGGTAACGCAAAAGCGCAGGAGCAAGCGTGTCCGATTCTCCCGCAACAAGATGCACCGAAGGCAAACCAAACTGCGAAGACAAACGCCGAACCATCCGAGACAAGGGATGATTCGGCTCCAAGGTTTCGTTTGCGAGATGCGTTGCCAAGGGCGGTAAAAGCGAAGCCCAAGAGGCCGAGTGTTCGTTCATAGCTGTAAACAAAGACGTTGCGGCCTCGGCTTGTTCGGCAAAGTCACCGAGGCAATGGCGTATCTCTTCGTTTGTCAAAGAATGTCCATCTCCATCCCAAGCGTTCTCTTCGATGGCAGGAAGAGAGGCGGGTGTCTCTTCGCCATGATACCGCAGGAGCGTCACAGCAAGGGCGAGGATATCGTGTTCTTGGTAGGTTTGGCAGAGCCAAACCAAGCGATGCAACGGCTGTGTCGAAGAAGGAACATCCAGATAAAGCTCTGTGAGGAGCTGGGTTTCGCGCTGCCATGTGGGTGCAAGCTCGCGATAGCGAAGGAGAAACAGATCTTCGGTGGGGCAGATCTGCAAGCCGAGCAGGTAGGTCAGGAGCGCCATGGGAGCTTGTTGGAGGGTGTGTTGAAAGAGTTGAGCGATGTTGTAAACGGTGGCAACAAGTTGTTCTTTGGGTGCGTTGTTGGCGTTTGCTTGGCGCAAACGCTCGACAAGTTGGAAGATCTGTTCTGCTGCGGAGTTTTGTTGTTCATCTTCGCCCCCATGCAAACGCTCGGCGAGCGCAAAGATCTGTTCGAGGGTGACTTGGGCTTTGTGCGGAACGGAGCGGAGTTGAACACCGTGCCATCGGTCTTGGGAGCGAGACGCGGGAAGATCTTTTGAGGAAGCCGCAGCGAGCGCGTCTTGGGAGGATTTGGAAGGTGAGGACTGAAACATCAAAGTAAAGTGTTCGTCCGAAGAAAGCAGGGGCGGCAAGAGATCAGGATCATCCAATTCACCGCTGTCTGTCGCAGGATGAACGGAGTCGTTGGGAGAAGAAGAAAAGGTGATCTGTGTGTCTTGTTGGGGGATCAAGGTATCGGGCGAAACCCAGACGGCTCCGGACTTGTTGCCAAAGAAGTCGGAAAGATCGTCTTGGGTGAGGTGTGCGTGGATCTGCGGAGGGCGGAGCATGGGATCAGGAAGAGGCCGATAGTTGTTGGTTCGCGCAGGATCGGGAAGTGGCGAAAAGGAGTCTGTGCGTGTGTGATCGTTGAAGTGTTGTCCTGAGAAGGCGGCGTGTGGGAAGGATGTTGTGCGGGAGAAGGCGTTTTCTTGGGCAGGATCAGGGAGAGCAGCATGAGTGTCTGTGCGCATGGCGTCTTGTGCGGAGAGGGCGGGAGGATGGGCCTCAAACGCATCGGTACGCGAGGTTTCTTCTTTTTGCGCGAGAAGATCTTCGACAGCGGGAAGGTCTGTATGGGTTTGAAAGCTTTCGTTTTCTTTGGGCAACGATCCTGAAGGGACGGGAAGATGGGCGAGAGGAGCGCGCATTTCATCGATCGTCGCTTCTTGAAGAAAAGCAGGGACAGGAAGGTGGGCGAGAGGAGCGCGCATCTCGTCGATGGTCGCTTCTTGAAAATGGATCGGTGGTAGCGATTGGGGCGGGCTCGATGGCTTCGTTTCCACCGAGCGTTCGGAGGAAACAGGATGTTCAGCGGTCGTGGCATTGTCTGGCGTGGCTGATGCCGTTTCGTGGGCAGAAAGAGCATCCGTTTCGTCAAGCTCACCGAGTTCAGGAACCGCATCGTGTTCGTCGGTGATTGACGATGCAGAGAGCGCGGATTCATCGACAGGATCGTTTGTTCTAGAGGGAGAATGCCTGTGTTTGGGGGTTAGCCCCACAGAGGGGCGCAACGATGCCGAGAGACGGGTAGAGGGCGAAGAGACGGGAGGCTCGATATCGGGGAAGATTTCATTATTTTGGGTATGTATGTTGGGGGGTGGGTTCGAGATCTTTGCCATCTCCGCCATCTCCGAGGACTCTGTCGAGCCCAACAATTCTTCAAGGTTGTGGATCATCGAACGTGCAGAAGCCATCTCAGGGTCGGCTTGCCAAGCCTCCCGAAGAGAATCCAAAGCGGAAGGCCATCGCTCGCATCGAGCGTGAGCGTGGGCAAGGCGCACCAACAAACGAGCGCGCTCTTTGCGATCACTGGCCTTTGGCAAAAGGCGCGTCAAGTACTCGGCCTGTTCGTCGAACCGTTCAAGCCGTCCACACAAGGTCTCAGCGCGTTCAAGAACGACGACAGACTGAGGAGAAAGAGCCAAGACAAGGCGATAAGCGGACAGAGCTTGTTGTGGCTGGCGCAAGGTGTATTCATAAAAAAACCCAAGTTGTTGGTACAACGCAGGCAGTTTTTCGGAAGCAAGGAGGTCGTTTTCGCTACGAGCGATCTGCTTTTTGAGCAGACGTTCCAAAAGCATCCACGCCTGAAAACGAGCCGCCAACGAAAGCGCACGCACAAGCAGCGAAGAGGGAACGCGGTGTCCTTGGGCCTCGATCTGTTGTAAAAACTCGATGGCACGGGCTTGATCTTTGAGATGAAAACAGACAGCAGCCAACCAATAGCTGATTTCGGCATGTTGCAGATCATCCACCACGCGCAGTTGCGCTTGGGACAAGATCTCCAGCAAGCGTGCAGGAACACCACGCGCCAAGATCTCTGGCAACAAAAACAACGCATCCTCAAAACCGCCGTCGATCAAAAACAAGCGATGGCAGACTTGCAAGATATCGTCGTCAACATCGGAGGATTCGAGCGAGACAGCAGCGATGCGCATCAACAGAGCGCGCTGAAGGTCGGTATCTTGGGAACGCTCAAACAATCGCCACAAGATCCCCATCGCTTCGGTACGTTCACCGACCCGCAACAACAAATCAACGAAAGGCCATAAGATCTCGCCATGATCGTCTGCACTCCGATGGGCTTTTCGATAAGCCTCTAAAGCTTCCGATTGCTTGGACTTGTCATCTTCCAACATCGACGCCAGCCCCAAAAGATGACGGGCGCGAGCCAACGGAGATTCGGGGATATCAAGCAAACGATGCGAAAGCTCTAGTGCTTGTTTGGAAAGCCCAAGACTCAAAGCGAGTTGTCGGCCTAGCTGCAAAAGCTCGGTATGATCGGGATGGCGCTGCCATATTTTTTGAAAAACCCGCCAAGCGCGCTGTGTTCCGTCTTTTTCAAGCAACAGCCGATGCACCAATTGGATCTGCCACGTGATGTCGCCGTTCCCTTGAAACGCCATCTCTTCACACCAGCGCCCGAGCGGGTGAGACAAGCCAAAAAGCCGAACTCTCCGCCAAATCGAACGCAAGACCAACGGATCTTTTGGAAACCAAGCCCACGCCATCCAAGCCATCGTCAGGCCGCGCCAAGGGACACGTGCGGATTGTTCGAACCATACGGCCATACGCATCCACACCCATGCACGCAAGATCGCCGAAGGCTGCGAAAGACCAAACAGCCTCCACGCCCGCAAACAGGTCTTGTGATCGCCACGCGCACGAAAAGCCACCAAGACTCGTTCAAAACGCACAGGATCACTCGGAACCATCGAAAAATCCAGCCATAGCCAATCGAACATCTCCACCGAAGACAACAAGCCTTGGCGGTGTGTGTCCAAAAGCCGCGCAAACGAGGCAGGGTTGTGCGAGATCGGAAGACGCCCCAACGGCAGATAACGCTGCAAACGATCGAGCAGCGGCCAAGCTTCCGCATCCGCGATAGCATGATACAAAGATTCCCAAACATGCGTCCCCCGCGATCGTCGGCGCAAGATCCCTTCCCAAGCGATCTCGGCCTCTTGACCGCCTTTGTGCGTTAGGCTTGTTGCGTACAAACAAGCTTGTTCTTCTTCGACGTACACATCCAACATCGCAAGGCGCGCACACATCGTATCCAGAGCGGCTTTTTGTGGCGAGACCTGCGTGGCGGCGTGCCGCTCCGAAGATTGCCTTTGCTGACGTTCGTCTCGAATGCCCGAACCATCGAGATGATCTTGCGATACCAGCGAAGCAAAGTGTACGCGTAACACCAAATCCTCGGACGGATGAACAAAAGCGGGTAGAGCCTGTCTCAAGTGAGACCACTGTTGTTGGCGCAAAAGATGCGCAACCCATGCGGCTTCGTGGGCTGTCCACGGGAAAGCTCGCACACGAAGGCACCGCTCCATCCACGCAGCATCGGGCGCAAGCGCTCCAGCGCATTGAACAGATATCTGCCAAAGTTCTCGAATCAACGAATCATCCGAAGAATAAGCCATCCATCGCAACGTTGCTCGTGTCAGCGCTCTCCACGCTTTGGCCCGAACCAACACAGACTCCACGCGGCGAAAAGCCTCGACGGCTCCGTATTGTTGACAAAGGCATCGCTCCATCATCTCCAACGAATCTTCGGAAAAATTGGGGTTTTGATAGCACGTCAGGACAGAAAAAGGGCGAGACAAGGGACGCCCCCCCAGATGACGGGCGGCCTCGACTTGTTGTTGCGCAGCTTCGGGCAAATGCACCAACCACTGCTCTTGAAGCGAAAGCAAAAGCTGAGCAGACAACGACGACGAAACCCCCTGCAAGCGGCTCGCGAGTCGTCGAAGTGTCTGCTGTTGCTCGGGGATTTGAGGAGAAGAAAGCGCCCAAGCCGCCGCCAACAAAAGCGACACCGCGTGTTGATGGGGTGGTTGGGCTTCTTGGGCGCAGGATTCGAGATGGTGCGCCAAACGCAAGTGATGACCCGCTGTTGCAAGCGCAAGCAAGGGCTGTTGAGTTGTAAGAGGAACGTGTTCGTACAATCTCGGCTCCATCCTTCCGTCACCATCGAATCATGGACATCCGTCAGCCATCGCAACACACGGGATATCTTCGCCCCCCCGCGTTCGGTGTCGAAAGCGAACAAGTACACGACACCGATGGAGGACAGAGCGCGAATGCGTTGTGCGGAAAGAAGTGAGGCAACGCATGGTGGGTTGGGGTCTTGAAGCGCGTTCTTTCTGTTGTTTGTCTAGGATGCAGCACGCCGAGATAGCGCGTTTAGTATTGTGCTTTGAGGAGATAAGGAACCTCCATCTTGAGGCTTTCGCCGGTGAAGGGCGTAAATTGCCAGCGGCGCATGGAACGAACGATACACTTGGTTAAGGACATCCCTCGAAAACGGGGGGTCAGCACTTCGACCGAAGAGACGCTGCCCGACGCTTCGATCCCAAGCATCACGACCAACCGGCCCGAGATGGTAAGGGCTTTGAGGTGTTGTTCGTAGCAGTATGTGATCTTTTCTTTGTTGGCTTCGATCTCGTTGAGCAGCTTTTTGACAAGAGCTTGATCGACCCCTGCGGCATCGGCCACACGCACCGAAGGCTGCTGCTGCGGTGAGGTCGATGAAAAGGTCATCGCGCCGCGCTGTGCGAGGCGTTTGAGGACTTCGCTATCCATCTCTTGTTTTTTGGTGGTTTGGAGGTGGGGTGTCGCAGTAGAACGCACAGACGAGGAGCGTCGTGCGGAAGCCACCAAACGGCGGCGAGGCTTGGTTGGGGTGGCGGCAAAAGAAGGTTTGTAGCCGCTGCCTTGGAGCAACGCATCCCGCAAGCGTTTCTGTTCTTCGGTGAGTTCTTGGTTGGGTTTCAAAAGAAGTTCTGCCGCTTTTTCGCGTTTTTCAAACATCTTGTTGATCTGGCGATTGGCCACAACCGAAGAAAGCAAGATCAACACGACGAGAACCCCAGCCCCTACAAGCAGAACATTGCGCCCAGTGCGTGGCTTGATGGTTTCGGACATCTCTTCGAGGATATCGTCATCATCGATCGAAAGCTCTGTTTCGGCAGCAGGCTCGTCGAGACTCATCGGAAGCGGCGGAAGTTCCACTTCAAAGATCTCGTTGCCTGTTCCGCTGTCTTTGTAAGATCGATCAAAAAACAGAGCCTCTTCCGAAGATTCGATCAGATCGCCCATACTCGCAGGAAGCGCTTGGCTTTCCATCGCAACGTCTTGTGCTTTGGAAGCCGGCGGAGCAGGCCGCTCCATAACAGGAGCAGGGAAGGGCATTTGCGCTTTAGGTGGTTCGTTTTGTTGGGGGATTGTTTGAGCCGCAAGAGTCCCGTGCGGCGCAGCAGATGGCCGTGTTCGCGCCCCCAACAGTCCAGAGAACGGATTCTCAAGGCTTTCAGGTTTCGATTCTGCCAGAGGCCGCGCAGCAAGAGGAGTCCCCATTTCAGGGGCCTCTTCCTTGCCACCCAACCAATCCAAAGGAGAAGGCCCTTTCAAAGCCGAAGACCCCGAAGCATTCGCGTTTTTTTCCATCACGCTCGCAGGTTTGAATGGATCGTTTTTTGCGGATGGAGTATTGGTGCCGAGCGGGGAAAAGGGTGTGGGTTTGACCGTTGCAGGGACAGGTTCAGCAAGCGATGGCTCTTTATGCACCGTCGAAGCAGCCGTTGGTTGCGGAGAAAAGGGTGCTTGAAGCGGCGCTTTGGCAAAGGCAGGGCTTTGGGACGATTGGGGCTGTGCAGAGGCCGAACGTTGGGGCTGTTGAGCAGATGATGGCTGAGATTGTTGTGCTTGTTGCGCTGGTTGTGTCGAGGCCGAACGTTGGGGCTGTTGGGAGGGTACGGGTTGTGCTTGTTGCGCTGATTGCGCAGAGGCCGAACGTTGGGGCTGTTGGGAGGGTACGGGTTGTGACTGTTGCGCTGATTGCGCAGAGGCCGAACGTTGAGGCTGTTGGGAGGGTGCAGGTTGTGACTGTTGCGCAGAGACCGAGCGTTTGGACTGATGGGGAGCGATATCGAGTTGTTTTGAGAGATCGGAGATGTCCTCGCCTGCATCGCGGCCTTGTTGGAGGATCTGTGCGATGGATTGGATGGATGTTGCGCCTTCGGATTCTGCGCCGTCATCGTAGAGATCGCGATCCGTATCGGCATTTGATTGGTGGAGGCTTTCATCCATCGTTTGGTGAGGAGAAGAAAAAGGCGTAGATGAGGAAGAAGAAAAGCCCCCTTGTGTTGGTGGATACGATGGGGCGGGTGGTTCGGCGATGCCACGAGCGCGCAGGAAGGCAGAGCGGACCTCCGAAGCCTCGCTTGCAGGACGCCAGTTCGGCCATCCTGCGTTCCAGATCAAGTCTTGTTCGTGGACTTCGCCGCGCACGATGGCTGTTTGAAGATCGCTCAAGGTGACGGGGCCGACGGGTGCGTTGTGGAGGGCATAGAACCACGTGGGTTGTTCGTTCTTTTCTTCGCGGATTTGGCGGAACCAATCTGCGGAGATACGCGCAACCATGGTGCGTTCGCTGCGTTGTTCGCCAGCGTCTTGTTGGCTCGAGAGTTGAGCGGAGGTGGTGGGTTTGGTGGAGACGCGATCGATCGAAGCAAAGGTCACGGATGCGCTGCTTGGGGGGGCTTCGTTGCGCGTCTGGAAACTGGACGCAGGGACCAGACTCTCCAAAGAAGCGGAAGAGAAGATGGGGTGGATAGCTGAAGAAGGAGCCGCAGAGACGGGGATATCCAACTCTTTTTGTGCTTCGGGATCGCGAACCACGATCACATGCGAACAACGCTTGCAGCGGATCTTCAGCACTTTGTTGCGTACTTTTTGTTCTGCGATGGAATATTTGGCGTGGCAATTGTCACAGATAAATCGCATCTGCATCGTTTGTTGCTCTCTCAAGTTAGGGGGTTGAGCATGTTTCGAGAGAGACAGGCCGCCCAAAGACAGCGCTCACTCGGTAGAGCGTCCCCCGCAAACACATCAAACATCCCATGCGTCCTACTTTGTTGTTTTCTCAAGCATCCATCCAAGCCATGTTCCGCAGAGATCGTTGCACAGCGGCCTTTTGCGGTCAAACGTCGAAACATATTGCAATGAAACGGCAGAGATGGCAAGCCCCTTGAGATCCTCTGGCGCAGAAAAGGCGCTCCACAAATACGGTGCGTTTTGGGTCGAATCGGCCCACGCAAACCTTTTGGTACGCTAAAGAGGGAGACCCTGAGAAGTAGCCAACGGGGGGGTAAACGGGGATTGAAGAGCCGAAAGATACCATTTTCCGCGAGTTGAGCGATGAAACAGGCTGGTCATGATCTGATCTTGATCGCCCTCGCGCAACACCCACAAGACCCACGCATGAGGGGGCTTTCCTTCTTGGTACACAAAGGGAGACAGGACGTTGCGTTTTTTGCGTGGCTCTTCCGACTTGATCTGACGTTCCAGCATGGACACAGCGGTTTGCGTAGAAAGTTCAGGGCCTTCGTTGGCGGCAACCTCAAGAGAGAAACCTTTTCCTGTGAGTTGATACCGCCCAAGAAACCAAACGCCTTGGTTGGAGCGCAGAAAACTGGTGCGGATCCCTTGTGGACTCCCTCCCCGCTCCAAAGACCAGTGTGCGATGGCCGTGTGGCTTTGAGGTTCTTGGGAGATGTAGAGGTCGCGGATCTGGATCCCTGCAAAGTGTTCGTCTTCTTTCCAAAACTGGCGCAAAATAAAACGTGCGGTGTCTTCGCTCATCAAAGGGCCGTCTTTTTGAGCAAAACGCACGTCTGGTAGAACTTGTTCTGTGGCTTTCGGGACGATCCATGTCCCTGCGAGCGAAGCATCCAATAGCACCCATGTTCCTTGTTGCGTCTGTCCAAACAAGCTGGAAAACAAACGGATCTCTTTGGAGACGCGCCGCTTTTGTTTGGCGATCACAGTCCAAAACCAATACGCCCTTGCATAGGGCTGTTGGGCCTCTTGATGAACTTGTAGAGACTGGATCGTGGGGGGAGAGGGTTGTCCACGCCAATAATGCTGCAAGATCCCCGTCGCGTCGTCTTCTTGGAGCGCAGAGGTTGGTTTGGTGGACTGTTCCAAAAAGGCGCGAGGAAGCGGCTTGACTTGCACAAGATACCACTTTTCGTCGTTGGCGCGGCGCATCTTTCCGAGCCACGTTTCTCGCTCACGACGCCACACCATCACCGCTTCTTCCTGCTCTTGTTTCATCAAGTGGAGCGCATCGTAACTGGCGGCTTTGTCTTGCTCTTGATAAAAAGCACGCAATAAATCTTGGGCGATATCGAGCGTAAGCACCATCCCACCCGCCCGCGAAAAAGCATACAACAATCCACGCTGCGGACGGATCGCATAACGCGACAAATACCAATCTCCCCGTTGAGAGCGATGAAACAGCGACTTGACATACCAAGATTGTTCTTGCCCTTGTGGTGGTCTTTTTCGCAACAACCAATACGCATAAGCCCGAGAAGCAGGACCTTTTTGAAGGACATACATATTGTGGATCGAGACATGAGAAAAAGGTCCGCGCATCTTCCAAAAACAGCCGATCAACGCCGCTGCCGTCTCCGTCGTCAAACGCGGTGGACCCGATTGTTTGCAGCGCACTTCGTACGGCCGCCCGCTGCCCATCAACGCAACGTACCACCGCTTTTGGGTCGAAAAAACGAAAAGGCTACGATAACGTTCGTCTTTTTGGGGGTGGTGCCAGTGCAAAAAGGCATACCGTGCGCCTTCTTCTTGGTAGATGTAGGCGTGTTGTAGAGGGCGCGAAAGCGGCTGGCCTTTCAAAAAAGCCCATTCGTGGGCCAACAAGCGCAACGCCAACGCCCGATCTAACCGAGGAGATTGCGTAGGTTCTTCTTCTTGGTAAGGCGAACGCTTGGCTTTGTTGGGTTCGCCAAGTACACGCAACAACAGATCGACCCCCGGCCAAGAACGCGAAGGAAACAACCAAGCCGCAGCCAATAACCCCAACGCAGCGGACTGAGCAACTCCCAACAAGATCGAAAACCAAGCCAAAAAGCGACCGTTGAGCAGACCCGCACGACGCCGAATCCGACGCAAGGACCAAAATCCCGAAAAAATCGCCAACGGCCCCAAAAAAAACAACGCGCAAAAAAAGGCCAAGATCGCCCGACCATCCGTCCCAACAGGCACCACCTCCCCCAAATCAAGTGGAGCTTGAGTCCCTTCGTTTGAGGTTTCCTCGGAGTCTCGATAATCCGGAAGATCACGCAGATCCACAGACGCCGCCTGTACCGCCTGATCAAACACTTCAAGCTTGGGTCTGGCGTGTTGAACTGGCACAGGTACTGTCGGCATCATCCCGCCCGACGTTGATACTGTCGGCATCATCCCGCCCGACCCGTGTCGATAGACAGGCTCTGCTCCATGCGATGGATCGCCCCAATGCCGAGTATAGGCTGCTTGGGGAACTTGTAGATCATGCGGTGACTGGGCTTGTTGCAACGCTGCAACATAAGGAGACGGCGTGATCGAAGTGCTTTCCGAGAGCGATTCGTGTGTGTGCGTGTCGATCTCTTCGGCAAAAAAATACCCATGCGTTTGCCGATCCGCTCCCAAGGTTTCATCACCCACCTCACCCATCGCAAATGCCAAGGAATCTTCGTCGGGTGAGACAGGTGTATGTAGGTTGGTTTGTTTCGGAGAAGAGGTGTATGTTGGACGCGCAACCGCCGTATCTGGCTCGTCTACAAAAGCGTCGCTGTCCGGCAAAGATGCCGCATCTGTCGGCAAAAGCTCTTGGCCGCGCAAGACCAAAAACTGCCCACAGGTGCATTGAAACGCATAACCCGAAGCGTAATGCGCAAGATCATAAGTTCTTCCACACGCGGAACATGCTGCCATTCCCATGCCTTCTTCACCCCGCCTCAACCTTCGTTGCAACAAAGAGCTTCACCTACATCCAACAAGCCACCACACAAACGAAAATCACCTCGCGGGCTTGGTTGGAGTCGGTTCCTTTTTTTAGCGCGCCGTGACGTTTCCACTCCACGTTTTGTAGCAAAGTCCTCCTGTCCACGCAAGCAACCCCTCCACGACACCTTCCCATGCTTTGCTATGCTTAGAGGATGCGCCCTTTGCGCCCACCCAAGCCCGCCTCCGTTGACCTTGACACGCAGACACGGGGTGGTATAGTCACCAAGATTTTCGGGGCATCGCTTTGCACCCTCCCACACACCCAACCGCCTCTCCTACGATTTCAGGCGAAACCAACCATGCCAATCTACGAACAAAGAGCACGATCATGACCACCCCAGCGCAGAAATTTCGCGAAATCATCGAAAATCTCCCGCTGCAAAGTAAGGTTGCGGTCCTCACCCAAGACAACCCCGATCCCGACGCCATGGGATCGGCCTTTGCGATCTCTTATCTCTGCCGTCACCTCAACCCCGATATCCAAGGCACCGACATCTTTTATGGGGGCACCGTCTCTCACCCCCAAAACCGCACCATGGTCAACCTGCTCGGCCTACCCATGCGGAAAATGAAACTCTTCCGCCCCGAAGAATACCAAATCATCGTCCTCGTCGACGTCGCCTCCACAGGACGAAAAAACCTCCAGTCCACCAACGCCAAACCCCACATCATCATCGACCACCACCGCGATGATCCCGACGGCGAATACCTCCTCAAAGATATCCGCCCCGTCGGAGCCGCCTCCACCATCGTCACCTCCTATATGCGCGAATACGGCCTCGAAGAAAAAGCCGGCGAAACCAGCGGCCCTCACCCCCTCACCCACGTCGCCACCGGACTCCTCGTCGGCATCAAAACAGACACCCAAGAACTCACCTCCCCCACCGTCACCCCCCTCGACTTCCAATGCTACGAATACCTCCTCAAACTGATGGACGGAAAAAAACTCTATCAGATCATCAACTACACCATCCCCCGCTATCTCTATCTCCTCAAAGCCGAAGCCTACAAGGCAATGGAACTCCAACATTCTGTGGTCGTCGCTGGCTTGGGCCTGATCCCTCCCTCACAACGCGATGCCATCCCGATCATCGCAGACGAACTCCTGCGCATGGAAGGCGTCGAAACCGTCGTCGCTTACGCCATCGTCGAAGACCGCATCGTCGCCTCTCTGCGCACCACAAACGATGGCGTCGAAGTCAACTCTTTTTGTCACCAAGTCTTCGGAGAAGAATTCTCCGGTGGAAAACTCGGCTGCGGCGGGGCTTCTGTCCCTCTTGGCTTCCTTACTCCCGACGACCAATCCCAGACCACCAACCACCAAGTCTGGGAGGCTGTTCGCGCCGTCGTCAGCCATCGCGTCTTTAAAGTCGCCTCCAGCGGCTAAGCCGCGTTCCAACGGCCACTTCCGCCGATAAAAATACCAGCGGTGAAGACGGCCTGTTCGCTGCGTTCGCCTGCTTTTCGTTTGGCTCTTCTTATCCTCATTTGCGGAGACATCGGAGATTTTCATGATTTTCTACTGCCCAACCTGCCAAGGAGAAAACAACCTCCCCATCTCCAGCGTCCCCCCCGGTGGGTTACGCACAACCTGTCGTCATTGCCAACAATCCCTCCACCTCAACGAAAACGGACAGATCACCCTTCTCGGCGGATCTGCGGCAGGTTACGCGACACAACCACCTCGCCCAAACCCCGACCTCGAAGGGCTTGAACTCGAACTCCCACAAGAAGATCCCTTCGCACAAGACCTCTCCGCCGATCAAGAACTGATCGATCCCTACGGCAACCTCGATCACCTCGGACTCCCCGATATCTCTGGCCTCCCCAGCGCTCCGCCTCCTCTTGATGACCCCTTCGGAAACTTTGCCGCTCAACCCAACACATACACCGCCAAAGCCAGCAGACCCGCCCCTCCCGCCAAAGCCGGCAGACCCGCTCCTGCTCCCACAAACGATGACCCTCTCGCTGACCTCTACGGCGAACTTGATAAACTCGATCAACAACACGCCCCTCCCTCCCAACAAGAAATGCGCTACCACCTCCGCCGTGGCTCTGGCCGTACCTTCGGCCCTTTCCCTGTCTCGCAGATCCGACATATGCTCCAACACGGCGAACTCAACGGCAGCGAACAACTCTCCAATGATGGCCAGTTTTGGAGCCCCATGCCCGATTGGCCCGAATTCCAAGATCTCCAAACCGCCCAACCTGCCGAACAATGGGAAATGAACAGCCCAAGCTATGCCGCACCTCCCCAAACACCCACGTCCAAACAACATGGCAGCCTCCAAGGGCCCCGACCTGCCGCATCTTTCGCTCGACCCGCAGTCTCCGATAATCTCAGCTACAGCCCCCCTCCCGATGCCACCCCAAGCTACCGCCCTCCCGAGAACGAACTCCCCGACCACAACCCACAACGCCACAAAAAACACGTACACTCCGCCCTCAAAACCGGCGAAAACAAAAAAAGCAGCAAGGGACTTCTTCTCGTCGGCCTTCTCTTTGGCGTGATCCTTCTCGTCGGAGGCACCGTCGTCTTCCTCCTCCCCCAAGGCAACAACGAGATCCATCCCGATATCCAAATCGATCTCTACCGCCCCTTTGTCACCGATGGATACGCCTTTTACGAACGCAACCTCCTCGCCAAACTCAGCCTCGATCAACGTCGCTACCCCAATCACCCTCAACTCCCTCTCCTCAACTCCCTCACCTACGCCATGCTCCTCGAACACCACCCCGACAAAAGCCTTGAGGCACAACTCAAATCCAACCACGCCCGCCTCGCCTCGCCCCAACCCGATGCCCCTCTCTCCCCCGATCGGCTCTGGCTCAACGCCATGATCGCTCTCTCCGCCAATCAAACCTCTCCCGCCCAACAATGGCTACAAAAGCTCCAACAACGCGAACCCAAACACCCCGCCATCCCTTACCTCCAAGGCAAGATCTTTTATCTCCAAAAACAGTACAACAAAAGCATGGCCACCATGCAAAAACTCACACAAACCAATAAGCAATATGCGCGTGCCCTCTACATCCTCGGTCTCTCTCACGCCGCACGCAAACAATTCCCCCAAGCCTTTCAAGCCTTCTACGACGCAACCCTTGTCTCCGACCAAGCCCCTCATCTCCCTTCTTTCCTCCAACTCTTTGAAATCGAAGAACATCTCCCCAAAGAATCCAAACGCTACGAAAGCCTCTGGAGAGAAAGCGAAAAAGCCTTTAAAGTCCGCAACCGACAACTCCTCGCTCACTACACCTTCCTTCGCGCACAACGCGCTCGCTCCCAAGAACGCCTCACCGAAGCCTACACCCTCCTCGTCCAAGCCATCCAACTCGACGGCGAAAACCCGCGCTACAAAAATCAAGAACTCCCTTACCTCTTCGCCACCCGACAATACCCCAAAATCGCCAAAAAACTCGAACCTCTTGTCGCCCCTCCCCGCCGAGATATCCAACGTGATGTCGCTCTCTTTTATATGCGCACCCTCTACCACACCCGCGAATGGGTCGAAGGCAAACGCATCGCTCAACACCTCGTCACCCTCTACCCCAAAGACGCCAACCTCCTCTTCTGGTCTGGCTTGTTCGAAGAAGGCAACAAATCTTATCTCCTCGCCTTCCAAGCCTTTAGCAAAGCCCTCACGCTCGATCCCAAACACACCGCCTCTTTCTTTGGACAACTTCGCTCCGCCTACAAAAGCGGACAAACCGACCTCGTCCAGTCCTTGCGAGAAAAAATCCCCTCCTACCCCATCCAAAGTGTCGATGACCGCATGGCCCTCGTTCGCTGGTTGCTCCTTGAAAAACAATTCGAAGAAGCCGCCAAACACGTCCAACAAGCCCTCAAAGAACTCCCCGGTGACGAACTCCTCCACAAGCAAGCCGGCCAGATCGCCCTCGAAATGCGCGAACCCGCCAAAGCACAGCACCACTTCCAACAAGCCCTCAAGATCTTCCCCGAAGACAAACCCTCCCTCCTTGGCCTCGCAAAAACCCTCGAACAACAAGGACATCTGACCACCGCTCTCCAAAATTACGAAAAATACCTCGACCTCGTGCGCCGCGAAGACGCCGAAGCTCTCTTCCGCACAGGCCGCATCTTTTTCTCCCTCAAAAAGTATGAAGAGGCCGAACAACGCCTCGAACGCGCCATCAACTTCAACGAAAAACTCGCCCCCGCCTATTATTATCTCGCCCGCACACTCGAAGAACTCAAACGCAGCGACCACGAAAAAATCCAGCGCAACTACGAACAAGCCATCCAACTCGATCCCCACGAGCGCAGCTACCAATACCGCCTCGCAAGCCTCTTTTACAAAAGGCAAAAACTTCCTCAAGCCCTCCAGATCTACAACAAACTGCTCAACATCAAAGGCCAAAGCAAACCCCAAAAAGCAGAGATCTTTATGGCCCGTGCAAACCTCTACGCCGAAGTCCGCGACTGGAAACGCGCCCTCCAAGACTACCAACGCGCCACCAAAATGGACCCCCAACTCACAAAACTACACGCTCTCATCGGCGATACCTACGTCCAACTCAAGCAGTTCGCCCCCGCCATCCGCGCTTATACACAATCCCTCCGCTTTCTGCGTGGCATCGAACGCGCCGAAGTCTACGCCAAAATGGGCGATATGTACCGCGATCAAGGCACACTCCCCAGAGCCTCCTTCTACTACAACCAAGCCCTGCGCTCCGATCCAAAAATGTTCGATGTCTACCGGCGCCTTGCCTACACACTCAAAGATCAAAGACAGTGGCGCTCTTGTGTCAACGCATTCAACAAATTCCTACAGCTTGCACCCGAAGATAACCCCGACCGCAAAGAAGCTCGCATCGATGCTCGTGGTTGTCACAACGCCATCTTCGAAAAATAATCGGCCCACGCCTAGACTCTCCCTCCAGCCATCACACCAAACACCACCCAAAGGACCAACCCATGCGGACTTTTTACAGCCTCTCCCTCTTCTTGTTGTTCCTCCCTTCCCTTGCTTTTGCAAACCTGCCCTCCTCCCGCCCCACAGCCACCCCAAACACCACCAAACCTCCCCTGCTTCAACTCGATATCGATCCCATGCTCCTTCGCGCAAAAGACGGCCAAGTCCGAAACATCCAACAACTTGACCTACGCGCACTCTACCAAACCGCCGCCAAAGCCTACTCCCTCAAAAAATACGACGACGCCATCAAACTCTACCAAGCCATCCGCACTTACTACCCCACACACCCCTACCTCTACGCCGCTACCTACAACCAAGCCCTCGCCCACGAAGACAAAGCCGAACTCCCCGCTGCCATCGCGCTTTATCTCGATCTCCTCAAACAGCCCGCAACCCCCGCAAACATCGCCCTCAACGCCCGCTTTCGGCTCGCCGCATCCTACGGCAAAACCAAAGCATGGCAACCTGCCTTCCAACTCTACGATGCTCTCCTTCAAACCAACCTCTCCGAAGAAGACCGCATCGACGCCCTCGCCTACGCCGGCGAAGCCCTGTTTTTTCTACAACAACACGAACAAGCCCAGCCTCTCCTCCGCCTCGCCGTCGCTCTCCACCTCCGAAAAGAAGCTCCACTCGGCAAGATCAACTATGCCGCCGCCATGTCCCAGTATTATTGGGCTCGCATCTATCATCTTCGCTTCAAACAGCGCAGCTTCCGCCTCCCTCAAACCAAAATGAAAGAAGATCTCGACGACAAAGCCCGCAACCTCCTGCGCGCACAACGCCTCTACCTCGACGCCATCCGCCTGCGACACGCCGAATGGGCCCTCGCTGCCGTCTATCAGATCGGCAAAATGTACGAAGAAATGTACGAATCCATGAACGCTGCCCCGATCCCCCCCGAACTCAACAACGAAGAACGTCTCGTCTACACCCAAGAACTCCACAAAAAGATCAAGATCCTCCTCGACAAAGCCCTCGTCACCTATTACCGAAACCTCCAACTCGCCGAACGCATCGGCATGAACAAAGCCGACTGGAAACAACGCACCGACCAGCGCTTTCAACAACTCCTTCTGTTCTACCAACGCTCCTTCGGCTCTCCCCCTCTCCTCCAAGAACTTCAACAAAAACAACCCTCCTCTCGACCCACTCCTCCGTCCCTTCAACAAAAACAACCCTCCTCTCGACCCACCTCCCCGCCATCCCGTTAAAACAACCCTCCTCTCGACCCATCTCCCCGCCATCCCGTTAAAATCGACCGCCCTGCCCCTCCAACTCCGACGATCTCCCTCGGCTTTCAAGTTTCACGACATCGTGAAACTTTACCACAGTACTGTATCTTCGCTGCGACAAAACCAACCCTTTGTCCTGCCCAACACCTGTCATCAAAAGCCTTTTTCACGAGAGAATCACAAGACAAACGCCACAACTTCATCAAGGGCCTGCAAATTGCTAGTCGCGCTGCGCCAAACGCCATGCTCAAAAAAAGCGCGAATCGTCTGCTTTTCGTCAGCATCACAAGCCCAGAAACGTCGACAACGCAGAAGATGTCTTGTGCTTTGTCGCGCTTGCGGCCTCAAACAACCGCCTCCCGCTCCAAGCGAGGGCCTGTTTGCCGCTTGCGGATGCCACCGCATCCATTGTGTCGCTTGCGGATGTCATCGCATCCATCGTGCTGTTCGCGGATGGATGCGCGATCCACAGCAACTACCACAAGGCGCACGCATCTTTACATCGCATCGTGGCCGCGCTATCCAGCATCGCACGAACAAGGCATCCTTTTATCTTCACGATCTCGTGAAAAGATGCCACCCCAAAACACTGCGATCCGACCGAACCCCACAGAGGCAGAAACATGAACGGAGCCATTTTGGATCTCGCCGTCGCCATTCCTCACCACTACGTCAGCCATGAGGAGCTGGCCCGAGCGCGAGACGTTGAGGTAGACAAGTACCAACAGGGCCTAGGATGCGAAGAGATGGCGATCTGCGGCCCCGGCGAAGACACCGTCACCTTGGCTGCTGAAGCTGCATGGCGACTGTTCGAGCATCACCCTGAAGCTCGCGAACGTGTCGGATTGTGTGTCGTCGGAACCGAAAGCGGCGTCGATGCCGCAAAGCCCGTCGCGATCTACGTTCACCGCTTGTTGGGACTCCCCCCAAACTGCCGCGCTTTTGAGGTTAAACACGCCTGCTACGGAGCCACCGCTGCCCTTCAGATGGCCTCGGCTTGGGTTCAACAACATCCCAAACGCCTCGCCTTGGTGATCGCCTCGGATATCGCACGTTATGAACGCGGATCTGCTGGTGAACCCACCCAAGGAGCAGGGGCCGTTGCAATGTTGGTCGGAAAAGCCGAAGAACGCGATGCCCTCCTTCAGCTTTCCCCTATCAGCGGGGCTTTTGCCAGTGATGTGTACGACTTTTGGCGTCCACCCTACCAGTCCGAAGCCCTCGTCAAAGGCAAGTACTCGATGAACTGCTACCTCGAAGGTCTTCAAGGGGCTTACGAAGATTATTGCCGACAAGCAGGCGACGAACCCACCCCCGATTATCTGTTGTACCATGTCCCCTTCCCTGCGATGGCCCGAAAAGCCCACAGACGCATGAGCGATCTGCGCGGTCTCTCCGAAGATTTGTATCTCGACGATCTCGAACGCCGCGTCGAACCTGCCTTGTGGGCAAACCGAAAGATCGGTAATGTCTATTCGGGTTCGTTGTATCTTGCGCTTGCGGGCCTGTGTGAGCGCAAGGGAGCCCATCTGATCGGTCGACGTGTGGCGCTGTTTTCCTACGGCAGCGGTTCGTGTAGCGAATACTTTACTGGGCGATTTGGCGAAGGAATCTACCGTTTCCACCGGCATCTTCATTCCGTCCTTGAAGCAAGGACCGAAGTCGATGTCGATCAATACGAGCTTTTGCACGATGCCTCGCTCAAAATGGAGCGCAATCACTCGTTCCAACCGGCGTTACCACATCAAGGACAGGCGTTCACCTTTTTGGGGATACGCGATCATGAGCGATGCTACCGCCAAAACTTCGCAGAAGACGCCGTTGCGCTCTCCAACGCCCGCCCCACCGCCCTCCACCACACACGACCTTTTCAACGTGCCTGATCCCACTCCACACAACGACTCTCCACGCGAAGAACTCATGGCGATCTTTGCTGAATTCTTTGATGGCTTCGGCTTCAAACCGAACCTTGGTCGGATCTGGGCTGCCCTGTTTTACAACGAAGCACCCATGAGCCAACGCGAGATCTGCGCCGAACTTGGCCTGTCTTCGGGCTTGGTCTCCCAAGGTCTCGCCGAATTGATGCGCTTTGGCATGGTGGACACCGAACCCGCGCAGCGGGGCCGCGAAACGCTTTATCACAGCGAAACCAGCCTCCTCAAGATCGTCTCCTCCATCCTCAAGCAGCGCGAAGAACAGATCATCCAACGTCTCGAAGAGCGCATCCGTGCGCTCCAATCGCGTCTTGCGATCCAAACCGATCTCCCGCAGCAAGACAAAAAACGACTCGAACGCCTCGAAGAGATCTTGGTGATCTGTCAGCTTGCCTCCTCGATCATCGGCTTGGTCGAGATGTTTTCACGTTATTCTTATCACGCTGTTGCGCTTGGTGCCCGCGCTCTCACGCATCTGCGCGTAGCCCAACTCCCCGATCTTCTCGGATTAACCAAACGAACGCGCTGAAACTCCATAGGACTTACGCAGTTCGATACGAAAAAGGCCCATGTTCGGGCGCGGGCGGTTCGCGAACCGCCCCTACAACGCGTTGATTCTTCACGGTTTCCCTTTTCAACTGCGTAAGCCCTACTCCATACGGATTCGCTGCATGATCATCCAAACATCTGGCAAGTTCATTCTTGCGGGAGAACACTTTATCTTGTACGGCTGTCCTGCCTTGGCTTTGCCTTGGCATAGCGCCCACCTTACGCTGACTTCGGCTCCCTCGCATCCTGCGCCCGAACCTCCCGTATTGATCGAGGCTTGGCAACACGCACGCAGCCTGTTGTCTTTGCCCAAAGATACGGGGTTTCCATTCACTCTCCATTCGGACATCCCCTTCGGATGCGGCTTTGGCTCAAGTGCCGCCTTGTGCGTGGCTCTGCTTCGTGCCGCAGCCTACGAAGCCAACACCCCGCTCGACGACGCGGCCTTGATCGAACACGCCACCACCTTAGAGGCCCTTTTTCACGGTCGCTCTAGCGGATTGGACCCTGCAGTAGTCGTTCGTCAAACTCCCCTCCGCTTTCAGATCGGCCAACCCCCGCAGCCTTGGTCGTGGACGCTGCAAGGTGTCGGCATCGTCTTGGCCGTCAGCCAAGAACAACGAAAAACCGCTGTGGCCGTCGAGCGCGTCCGCCATTATTCGCAGCGATATCCCGCCCGTTTTGGAGCTCTCCTCTCCCAAGCACGCGATCTGATCGAAGCGATCCAAACGCTTTGCGCATCCGCCCCCACCGAGACCTATCAACAGCGCATCCAAGGGCGTCTGCTTGGAACCCACCTCGATCACAACCACGCGCTCCTCGCCGAGATGGATATCTCAGCCCCGCACCTCGAATCCCTCGTCCAATGCGCCCGAAACAACGGCGCTTGGGGAGCCAAACTCACAGGTGCAGGCATGGGCGGTGGCATGATCGCTGTCGCTGAACCCGACGCGCTCCCTGCTCTCGCCGAAGCCCTCCACGACGCAGGCGCCACCACCACCCACATCCACCTCCCCCCCGTTCAACACCCCCCATCCTCCGCCATATCCGCTGCCTCGGAGACCACCACAAACATCGTATCCGCCTCTCCTGAACCACCGAACCCAACACGGGAGCCCTGTCCATGACTCTTTACGCAAGCGCCCCCTCCAACATCGCCCTTGTCAAGTACTGGGGCAAACGCAACACCCAACACAATCTCCCCCTCACTTCAAGCTTTTCCGTCACGCTCGAAACCATGCGCACTTGGGTTGCGATCTCTCCGCTCTCCGATGGACCCGATCGATGGGCGCTTTATGGAAATCCCAAAAAAGCCTTGCGCGTTCTCGCCGAAGCACGCGCTTTTACACACAACTCCCAGCCCCTCGCCATCTCCATCCACAACGACTTTCCCTCGGGCGCAGGACTCGCAAGCTCCGCTTCGTCGATGGCTGCGCTGGCCTTTGCCCTTGATCTCGCCCTCAACGACGGCAACACCCCACGCACCGAAGTCGCTCGGTGGGCGAGACTCGGTAGCGGCTCCGCTGTTCGCTCCCTTTATCCCGGCTTTGTGTTGTGGGAAGCCGGCCTCGATCCCGAAGGCCGCGATTGCATCGCACAAAGCCGCTTCCCCGCTTCTCAACTCCCACTTGATCTGATCGCCTGCGTTGTCGACGATCGCACCAAACCCATCGGATCCACCCAAGCGATGGAACGATGCCGCGATACTTCCCCAAGCTACGCAGCCTTCCACACACGCAACGCCGATGACCTTCGACGCGCCCTCCACGCGCTCCAAACCCAAAACCTCGAAGCTCTCGGACAAGTCAGCGAAGAAAACTGCCTCGCCATGCACGCCGTCATGCACCAAGCCCAACCCCCCATCGACTATTTCCAAGACGGCACCCACGCCGCCATCGCCACCGTTCGCGCTCTCCGTCAACAAGGACTTCCCTGCTTTTTTACCATCGACGCCGGACCCAACGTCAAAGTCCTTTGCCCTCCCGCCCACACACCCGCCCTCCGCGAAGCTCTTGAACACACCACAGGCGTCACACGCCTTCTTTTTGACCGCGTCTCCGACTCCGCCGCTCGCCGTGAACTCGCTTGGCCCGCTCATCTGCCCGCTCACGCGCACTCCCCCACAACACCTCTCCACACACACGCCATCCCGCTCCCAAACACAACCTCTTTCCCCCCCACAGGAGCGGCCCGATGACACGCTACAGCGTTTCCGCCCCCCACAAGCTGCTGTTGTCTGGCGCATACACCGTCCTCGATGGGCATCCCGCCCTTGGTCTGGCCGTCGAGCCAAGGATGCACCTCACCCTCGACACCGCCTCGCATGAACCTTGGCCCCGCGACAACCCTTTTGCCGAAGCGGTCCGAGCCGTCATGCGCGAAGAAGCCCACCGCATCGGCGTTTCAGAACTTCCTCCCAGCCTCGGCTTTTCGACGCATACCGAGATGCCTGTTCATGGATGGGGCGTCGGCAGTAGCGCAGCCTTCGTCACTTGCCTCACTCACGCATGTTCTCTTGCGATGGGGCTTGCTCTCGATCCCACCGAGATCTTTGCGATCGCCCGCCGCGCCCATCGCTTCGCTCAACAAGAACAAGGCAGCGGACTCGATATCGCTGCTTGCACCTTTGGCGGACTGATCGGCGCAAACAACGCGCACACCGCCTCCACTCCCCATATCCATCTGCTCGAATGGCCCGAAGAGATCGCCGTCTTGTTGATCCGTTCTGACAAAAAAGCCGACACCCGCGAGATGATCCAAACCTACCACCAAACCCCCAAAGAACATGCTCGCGCTGAACGCCATGCCCTCTTGCGATCCATCGACCGCGTGTGGGACGCCGCTTTCAAAACATCCGATCTCCTCGCAGCCCTCGCCGAAAACAGCCGTTGCGAGGCCGATTGGTCCCACGCCATGCAGATCCCTCTCGTCACACCCCTTCAACACCAACTCGAACAAGCCTTCGCTGCGCACAAACCGCATATCGTGATCAAATCTCTCGGTGCAGGCGGCGGCGATAGCATCGGTTGTTTCTACCACCGCGAATACCTCCACCTCGCCGATATCGCCGAACACACCAAAGCCTTTTCCCTCCAAGTCCGACCTGTTCGCGTTGAAAGACACGGCTCCTCCACTCACACCACACACTTCGATCCCCTTGACCTCGCACACATCGCAACCTCCACCATCTCGAATACTCGGGCTTTACACACACAGGACTCGTCGATGACGACCGATCTCTTGGCTCCTTATCAAGAACACGCACAACGCGCTTGGGAAGCGCTACAACCGCAGCTACTCCAACAAGAACGCGCCCTTGCCCCCATGCTTGCTCACCATTTCCAAGCCACAGGAAAACTCTTACGCCCCGCGATCGCCCTCGCCTTCTTCGATCAACTCAACGCAAAACAGACTTTTGAGACCCCCCAATGCTCGGAACAAATGACTCAAACTGCCCTTGCCATCGAGCTTTTACACAACGCAACGCTCATCCACGATGATCTCCAAGACGGAGACGCTTTCCGACGTGGTATCCCCACTGTCTGGAAAGCTTTTGATGCTTATCAAGCGATCAACGCGGGTAGTGCGCTGTACTTTTACGCCCTTCAATGGCTCGCGAACCTTTCTCTCACCCCGCTTACCATCGTCCGATTGCATCAACTCTTTGCCACTCAAACCCTCGCCATCATCGCAGGCCAAGCTCTCGAAAAGCAGCTTTGGGCCGCTCTCGACGATCCACAACAACACCAAACCGAAACCCTTTATCTCGAAGTCGTCGAGAAAAAAACCTCCGCCCTTTTCGCCTTGCCGATGATGTCTGCGGCCATCCTCGCGGGTCTTGACCCCGCTTCGACACTCGCTCTACAGGACGTCGCACGACCGCTCGGTGCGCTGTTTCAGATCCAAGACGATATCCTCGATCTATTCGGAAACAAGGGCCGCGATACCGTAGGAACCGATATCGCCGAAGGCAAACCAAGCTACCCTGCATTGTACGCACTCCAACACGCCTCCCCTGACCACGCTGCACGCCTCTATCAGATCCTACGCAGCCCCCGCGAACAAACCACACATACCGATATCCTCTGGGCCATCGACTTGATCCGCTCCTGTGGCGCGCTCCATGCCTCTCTTCAAAAAATGCACTCCCTCCGCCAACAAGCCCTCGCGGCTCTCACCCGCGCCGTCCCCGCCCCACACACACCATCAAGCTTCCTTCACGCCGTCTGCGACAAGATCATGCTACCGATCCAACATCTTTCCCATCCCTCGGCTCGCGAAAGGCTTGCTTGAAATCCCGTGAGATCGTGCGACATCGCTTCGACCGCCAATTTGTCGGGATGTGATACGATATCCGTGTGATGTGTTCCCATAGGATAGTGCGTAGACACCCGATTGTTGGGCAGCCACACCTGTCTGCCCCTACGTTTTGTGATCACACGCCCTGCGGATCTCGTATTATGCCCTCAATGCTTGGTTGAGATCCCGTGAGATCGTGCTACAGTACGATGCCTTCTGTGTTTGCGAAACCAAAGGAGAACATCGTGCAACAACACCGCCACACACCACCCAATCCCGATCATTTCGCCTTTTCGCCTCGATCTGCTCTTGCTCTGCTGATCGCCCTTGTTTGCTTGCTGACCACCCTCGAAGCCCACGCTTACCGCATCGGCGGAACCAACCCCTACGCTGGCTCACGGCGCGAAGGTTATATGTACCAAGAAGGCACCAAACGCGCACTCGAACTCGAAGTACACGGCGGCTTCGATGTCGTCGAACAAGGTCTCGCCGCAGGCATCCGCTTTCACATCCCCATCGTCCACAACGGCCTTCTACCCGACTTTAACGACGCCTTGTACTTTACCGTAGGCTCAGACTTCTATTGGACCCGCTGGAAGGGCATCTTTGGTGTCGGCTTTGGCGTTCCGCTCACCGTCTTGTGGCGACTCTTTTTCACCAAGCTCTTTTCCTTGGGCATCGAAGTCGGACTCAACCCCTACGTCCACCTCCGCTGGTTCAGCGAAACCTACAATTATGGATTTTTGCCCGTCTTTTTCGTGGGTGCTGTGACGCTGCACTTCGATATCACTCCCCTGCTCAGCGTCATGGTCCGCCTCGGTTCCCCCTACCTCAGCGCGGGTGTCTCTTTTCGGTTTTGAGAAATCTCGGTTTAGAGGCTTTTGGCGATGGTGCGGATCTGTGGAGCGGTTGGGGCGTTGGGGGAAAGGCGTAAGAATTGGTTGAAGGCACGTTTGGCTTTTTTGGGTTGTTGAAGGTTCATATAGATCAAGCCGAGGACACGGTACGCATCGCCCATCTTGGGATCTGCTTTGATCGCGCTTTGCATCTTTTGTTGCGCGGCGGGAAGCTTGCCTGAAAACATCAACCGCATCCCTTCGGCGTGGTATTTTTTCGCAAGCGCAGGATCGCGTGGGGCCGCACGGCGTTTGACGGGCCGCTTCACTGGCCGCTTCACTGGCCGAGGTTCGGAGACGGGTTCTTCTCGACGCTCCGCAGGTTCTTCGCGCCGTTCGGGTGTCGGCTCTTCGCGCCGTGTCGCAGGCTCTTCTCGACGTGTCGCAGGCTCTTCGCGACGTGCCGCAGGTTCTTCTCGACGTTCGGGTGTCGGCTCTTCGCGACGTGTGACAGGTGTTTCGCGGCCTTGCGTGGAACCCATCTGCGGAGTGGAAGCCTCAGGTGTTCCAGCGTCTGGAGCCGAAACGCCCGCGTCTTGGCCTTCGACACGCGCCAACATCGGGCGTTCGGATGGGCGAGGGGTTGGGCGAGCCTCGATGCGTTTCGCGGGTGGAGTTTGGCGCGAAACGATCGGTTCAGGTGTCAATTCATCTGATTTCGGTTTGCGGGGTTGTTGAAGGCTACTGATCGCGATCAACATCACGGTAGCAACGACGATTACGCCGATCCCACCGAACAACAGGATCTTGCGATTTCGATCCGCTTCAGCTTTTTGTTCTGCAACAAGCCGATGGAATTCATCTTCTTCGGGCGAAGTGTATGCGCCTGCGTGATCGTTGGCAGGGGAAGAAAAGAAGTCCTCGCTCGTCGGGTCAAAGTCTTCCACGTCGCCACTCGTGTGGGGTTGTGCGGCAAGCGGGTGGCTTTTGGTGGGAGCTTTGGCGTCGGTTTTCAGCGCAGACTCGACTTTGATCGGCTGCGTTTTGGCCGTCGGTTGGGGCTTTGCAGCGGTGGCCGCCTTTTCGGAAACCGCAACAGCAGCGGGTTTCTCCGCACGGGTCGCTGGTTTCAAGGGCGCTTCTGCGGCCTTGTCAAGACCAATCGAGAAGGAAGCGAAGACGCCAGATTCTGTGACGGGCTGTTTTCGCTCGGAGATCTCGACTTTTACAGCGATCTCTTGCGAAGGAGGCGGTGCAGCGGGTTCTTCTACTGCTTTCTCGGAGGAAAGCGTAAACGCCGAAGCGGAAGACGAAGACGGCGCAGAGATCGAGATCTCGGCTTTTTTCTCCTGAGAAGCAGACTCTTCGGAAGCCGAAGAAGGAGGAGCCATCAAAAACGGCGTCATGGGCCGTGTATCGGCTTTTTTGGCTGCGGGGGCCGCCGACTTTTCTTTTTCTGATTTTTCTTTTGCGGCACGCGAAGCGATATCCAACACATTCATCTGTGCGATGGTGTCGGATGCAGCGACCTCCGCTCGTTCAAACGCAACAGCATCGTCCAAAGAAACCGCTGCGATCTCGACCTTCGCGGAGCTTGCCGTCGACTCTTGGAAGGGGTGCATCGAGCGCGTGGGACGAGAACTTCCAGCGGGCTCAGAGCCTGCATCAAAGGGGGCGTCGTCGAGGGACTGTTCACGCAGCGCCACGCTTGGCAACGCTTCTTGCGCAGGCAGCGACAAGATCGGCAACGAAGCGTACGTCGCAGCCGCTTCAACGTCTCCGACGGCAGAAGCCGATAACAACAGGTCTGCACCAAACGCTCCCGCAAAGGGCCGCGTATCAAGCGTGTGGTCTGTAAGCTTTGGGTTGTCTGTTTTGGTCTCCGCATCTTTTCTCTCGCCAAGCGCAGAAAACGACGGCAGATCGTCGTGCGTCAACGAGCGAACTTGCTCTTCAAGGTTCTGTTTCAGATCGCTTTCCAACAGATCCGACACAAGATTCATCGAGATCGCATCCAGATCGGAAAAGCTGCTGACCTTTTGTTTGACGATGGAGGGAGGAACCTCAAACTCTGCCGTTCCCGAAGAGACGGGCTTTTGAGCGGAATCGCCGCCAAAACGCTCCAACTCCCCCGAAGCAGACGCTTTGTGAAACGCTTCGAGCGCGGTGCGATCTTGCGGATCTCCGAGCAGATGGGAAACCGAATACACGTCTTCATCGTCGGCTCCGTCGTCCACCGAAGGAACCTCCAATGTCCCGAAGGCTTGGATATCGGGTAGCGCCGGGCGCGACGGCGAGGATGTCGAAGAAGACGCTCGGGACGTGTCTTTGCTTGAGCTTGGCGAAGAGACCGCTGGAAGGATATCTTGTGACAGCGAAGTGATCGCAGAATCCAACATCATCCCCAAACCGGCGATCTCGTCGTCCAAGGCGGTTTTGATTTTGGGTGGCACCGTTTCAAGCCGACTTCCCGTCAACTCGGAGACGTCTTTGACCGTAGGTAAGCCGGGATGTGTACTCAGCTCGGGAGGTTTGCGTTTCCTCCCAGAGTCCGACGGCGGCGAGGTGTAATGGTCAGGCTGTGAAGAGGACGCCACGTCTCCTCCCAAAAACGGCTCTTCGACAGGTTCTGTAAAGTCCGCAGGTGGCCGAAAGGCTGGGACGTTGGGCGACGTCTCAAACTCAGAAAAGGCTTCATTTCGGAGCGTAGGAGCGAGTTCGCGTTGTCGCAACGACGAAGAGTCTTCTTGGGATGCAAAGGCGGGCGGCGGCATATTTGGGATAGTTTGCGAAAGGTCTTCGGGTTCATACACTGAGGTGTCTGCGGAGACTGATTTTTTCGCTGTTTTGGATTGCGGGGCTGTGAGGCGCTGTTCTTGAAAAGCCCGTTGTGCCGCCCCAAAGATATCACCTGCGGTCGCGGTTTGCCTAGCGGTGGGGATCTGCGTTCCTTTCAGATACGACGCCGACTCGGAGACCTCGGGGATCGCAAACGCAGCCTCGCGTTGTTGCAATGCCTCGGCAGCCTCGGAGACGATGCCCTCGGTGGATTCGTCGACCTCATCAAATAAACCAGAAGTGTGTTCTTCTCGCATCCGACGGTCCACGTGGGAAACAAAGCCTCGCAACAGCTTTGCGGCATCGGATACATCGTCTTTCATCCCCTGAGGGATCTCAAAGAGATCGCGTTTCTCGCTCATCAAAATCGTCTCCACAACAGGCGACACAGCCAGTTCCCACGCACGCGCAGGAAATTAAAGTGTTCCGAATCTACCACCTTCCGAACCACCTTGCAATCTATCTACTGCTTGACAGCCGATTGCCGCAAAGCACATACATCAAACGCCGTTTTGTATGCCCTCCTCAAAAGATACGCAACCCACACCCCCCGAACGCACACAAAGAGACCACCGCATGAAGCACCGAATCCTCGGAACAGCCGGACACATCGACCACGGGAAAAGCAGCCTTGTCCACGCGCTCACAGGCCAACGCACCGATCGCCTCCCCGAAGAACAACGCCGTGGTATCACGATCGACTTGGGCTTTGCTTCTCTTCGCGCAGAAGACGTTCACATCGGCATCGTCGATGTTCCCGGACACGAAGGCTTGATCCGTACCATGGTCGCAGGCGCCAGCGGTATGGACTTTGTGATGCTGGTAATCGCCGCCGACGAAGGGATCATGCCCCAAACCCGCGAACACCTCGCCATCTGCGACTTTTTGGGCATCCACCACGGCTTGATCGTCCTCTCCAAAGTCGACCTCGTCGATCCCGCATGGCTCGAACTTGTCCGCTCCGAGATCCGCAGCGAACTCCAACACTCCCCGCTCCAACACGCCCCCCTCCTCGAAGTCTCCTCCACCACAGGCCAAGGCATCGAAACGCTGCGCGAAGCGATCTTTGCCCTCGCTCGCCAACTCCCCGATCTCCCACACCAACAACCTGCAAGACTCCCCATCGACCGCGCTTTTGAACTACGCGGTCTCGGACCTGTCGTCACAGGCTCACTTCACGGCCAAGATCTGCAAGTCGGCGATACCGTGATCGTCCTCCCCCTCGCCCAACAAGGCCGCATACGCGGCCTCCATGTTCATCACCAGCCCACCACCAAAGCCCATCACGGACAACGTACCGCCGTGAACCTCCAAGGCATCCCACTCGAAGCCCTCACACGCGGACAGATCTTGACCAACGATCTCAGCCTCCAAACCTCCCGCGAGATCGCTGTTTCCTTGCGTGCTCTTCCGCACCTGCCCAAGCCGCTCAAACATCGGGCTCCTTTGCTCTGCCACCTCGGCACCCAACAGATCGCCTGCCGTCTGTGGCTCCCACAAGCCCCTCACATCGAACCCGCACAACACGCCTTCGCTTACCTTTTGCTCGATGAACCTGTCCTTGTCCTTCCCCACGATCGCCTGATCTTGCGCGGCTTCCAGCGCTTCCCCAAACACGGCTCCACCGTCGCGGGTGGACAGATCCTCGATCCCTTCCCTCCCCGCAGAAAACGCCATCGCACCGAGCTCAGCGAACGCCTCCACACTCTTCTTCACGACCCCCTCGAACAACGCGCCGCCATGCTCATCCAAGAAGCCCAACTCCACACCCTCTCCACACCCGCTCTCGCCCAACGCCTCGGCCTCTTCGGTCAACCCCTCGATCAACTCCTCCAACGCCTCCTCCAACAACACACTCTGCTCCAAATCGATCACGATCCCCCTCATTTTCTCCATACCTCCACACTCCACGACACTTGCGCCCTCGCCATCCAACGCCTCCAACAACATCACCAAGCTCACCCCCTCCACGAAGGGATGCCCCGCGAAGCCTTGCGTGAACAACTTCGCATCCCTTCCCCTCGGCTTTTTCAACTACTCCTCCAAACTCTCCTTCAACAGGGCAAGATCGCCCCTCCCCAAGACCTTTTGCGCCTCGCCACCCACCGCCTCCAACTCAACGACGACCACGCCGATCTCGAACTCCGCTTGCTCTCCCTCTACCTCGACGCCACACTCTCACCCCCTCGCGTCCAAGATCTCCCCGCTCTCCTCCAACTCACCCCCCAACAACTCAAACCCATCCTCACCTTGCTCCTTCGCAACAACCAACTCGTCCGTGTCTCCGAAGATCTCTACTTCCATCCCCAACCCCTCCACGATCTACAACATCGCCTGATCGCTTTTCTCCTTCAACACCACACTCTCTCCCCCCAAGACTTCAAAGAACTCACCCAAACCTCCCGTAAGTTTTCCATCCCCCTCGCCGAATACTTCGACAAACAACGCCTCACCCATCGCCAAGGCGATCAACGCATCCTTCGCGACCCCAAATCCCACAAGGCACAACCATGATCACGCTCTCCCTTGCACCCTACCCCGAACTCCAACCCGCCATCTACCTCGTCCCGACTCCCATCGGCCACCTCGACGATATCACCTTGCGCGCCCTCCGCACCCTCGCCACCGTCGACCGCATCGCCGCCGAAGATACCCGCAGCGCCCGCCTCTTGCTTAACCACTTTGGCCTCCAAAAACCCCTGTCCTCCATGCACCGCGATAACGAATCCGCCCGCACCTCCGCCTTGATCGATGCCTGCAAACAAGGCGAACGCATCGCCTACATCAGCGAAGCCGGTATGCCCGGGATATCCGACCCGGGTTATCTTCTCGTCCAAGACGCCATCCTCTCCGCTGTCCCTGTGTTCGCACTCCCCGGTCCTTCCGCCTCGATCACCGCACTTGTCGCAAGCGGCCTACCCACCGACCGCTTTCTCTTCCTCGGCTTTCTTCCCCACGCTTCCGCTCGCCGCAAACAAGCCCTTGCCCCGTTTGCTTATCTTCCCCTTTCCATCGTCCTTTACGTCTCACCACACCGCATCTCCGATGAACTCGACGATATCCGCTCCGTCCTTGGCGACCGCCAAGCCTGCATCGCCCGCGAGATATCCAAGATCCACGAAGAATATCTACGTGGCTCCCTCTCCTCCCTCCAACTCGAACTCGCACAACGCAACCACAAACTCGGCGAGATGGTCCTGATCCTCCAAGGCGTCCCACCACAAATCGCCGCACAAGCCCACGCCATCCTCTCAACCACCACCGACACAATGCCCCTCGACGCAGACGCTGCCCTTCAACAACACGCCCACCAACTCCTCCAAAGCAACGCACCCCTCTCCCAAATCGCCAAACAACTTTCCCACCACTGGCCGCAGATCACACGCCAACAAGCCTACGCCCTCCTCCAAACGCTCCGTCATCCCGACCAAACCAGCAATGTCTAGCTGTGATTGCCCTGTTCTTGGGCAGCCACGGGGGGCTGCCCCTACTGTGATCGCCCTGTTCTTGGGCAGCCACGGGGGGCTGCCCCTACTGTGATTGCCCTGTTCTTGGGCAAATGCGGGGGCTGCCCCTACTGTGATTGCCCTGTTCTTGGGCAAATGCGGGGGCTGCCCCTACTGTGATTGCCCTGTTCTTGGGCAAATGCGGGGGCTGCCCCTACATCGTTCGCTCGCAGACCCTGCGGGTTTTGTATAATCCGTGCCGTGCAAGGGCAAACGGCTCAACGATGGATTCGCGAAAGCCTGCGCTCGTCATGCGCCCTCAGGCTCGATAGCCACCGAGTTCTCGATTTCGGTCGAAAGCCCATCCTAGCCACCGAGTTCTCGATTTCGGTCGAAAGCCCATCCAATTGGGTTGTCAAGGATGTATTGCCGAATGCGAGCGAGAGATTTCTCGTCGCGGATGATGTGTTCGTAATAATTGCGTTGCCAGACCCGACCGAAGAATGGCTGCCAACCCGATTGTTTCACCCCATCGGCGTATCGTTTCGTGGTCAGGGTTTTGAACCGATGAATGACATCCGACAACGATAACGTAGGGGCAGGCCCCTGTGCCTGCCCGATTTGTGCCTGCCCGATATGCCCCGATATTGTAGGGGCAGGCCCCTGTGCCTGCCCGATTTGTGCCTGCCCGATTTGCCCCTGTGCCTGCCCGATTTGTGCCTGCCCGATTTGTGCCTGCCCGATTTGTGCCTGCCCGATCTGTGCCTGCCCGATCTGTGCCTGCCCGATTTGTGCCTGCCCGATTTGTGCCTGTGCCTGCCCGATTTGTGCCTGCCCGATGTGCCCCTGTACCTGCCCGACGAGGACGACGATCCCATGTATATGATTTGGCATGATTACGAATTCGTCGACGTCCACACCGGGATAAAACATAGGGATTTCGTCCCATACTGTTTGGATCATCCGCCCTGCATCGTTGAGCCGCATCTCCCCCTCTACCATATCGCCGAACAGGCAGGCGAGGTCATGGGTGCAGAGAGTCACGAAATACGCCCCAGCACGGGAATAATCGTAACCTTTCAGACGAATGGATCGGCGGTGGTGTTTTTCTGGATCGTATTTCAATCGCAACTCGTCGTCTTCAAGAAGACGCTTTCTTTTTACGCAGCGTCTGCACAGCTTTTTTTCGAGGCTGTGCTGTAAAGTCCAGCAGCGCGCTGATGAGTTCTGAAACGGGTTCGTTTTCTTCTGCCGCCAACTTGGCCTTCGCTGCGCGAAGTAGCTTATCCGCCCCCTTTTTCACCTCAGACATTCGCGCCTGCCGGCTCTCTTGCACTTGTTCCAACTTTTCCGCCAACCACTCTTCCGCCTCTTTGAATCCTTCGGCCTCTTCCACCAGCGCCAGCAGCTTGGCTGCGTCGATCCCTGAAACGGACAAAATCGACGGATCATCCCGCAAACGCTCGAACATGGGTCGCACAACCGCTGCATACCCCTCCCGAACTTTCGCAAAATCTTTCTTCTCTTCTGCGCTGTAATTCCGAATCCCCATATCCTTCAGATCGATCATCGTCTTGGTCTTCTTTAGTGACACCAAACAGCCCTCCTTATGCAACGTGATTTCATCCACCACGGCCACCAAAGCACAAACGAACCCCGCGATCAAGCATCGATCAAAATAACCACTCTCCCCCAAAGCAATATTTGATCTCTACGAAGCTCTTTTTCTTTCTGTAGAGAGCAAAATCATCTCTACGAAGCTCTTTTTCTTTCTACAGAAAGCAAAACCATCTCTACGAAGCTCTTTTTCTTTCTACAGAAAGCAAAACCATCTCTACGAAGCTCTTTTTCTTTCTGTAGAGAGCAAAATCATCTCTACGAAGCTCTTTTCCTTTCTGTAGAGAGCAAAACCATCTCTGCGGAGCTCTTTTTCTTTCTACAGCTCTTTCGACAAAGAGGGATTGGATGGGGTGAACACGAAGCGATCTCGGCCTTGTTGTTTGGCTTGATAGAGGGCGATATCGGCTTCTTTGAGGAGCGCCTGAAGATCGAGCGTTACGCTTTCGGGTGGGCTGATGGCTTCTGCAACGCCGATGCTACAGGTGACAGCGAGCGGGCCAGATTGTGTTTGAAAGGGAGAGATGGCGATGCTTTTTCGCAAGCGCTCTGCAACGATCTGTGCCTGTTGTGCGGTGACACCGATCAGCAGAAGGACGAATTCTTCTCCGCCATAGCGCCCGAGGATATCCGAGTCGCGGATTGCGCGTCGGAACCTTTTTGAGGCTTCTCGGAGCACTTCATCGCCGACGGGGTGGCCGTGTGTATCGTTGATCTTCTTAAAGTGATCGAGGTCCAGCATCATGGCATAAAACGGGCGCTCGTAAGGAAGAGGCTTGTGACATTGCTCGCGTGCTTTGGCGAAGAATTGGCGGCGATTGTAGAGTCCTGTCAACTCATCGACGAGCGCAAGCCGTTTGAAGGCGTGAAAGCGCTCTGCTCCGTTCAAAACATCGGCGGCCTCGTGCGCAACAGAAAGTCCCCATTCCAAGCGGCTATTGTCATAAGCGGATGCGTTCGGAAAATACAGTAAAAAAAGCGCCATACATCGGTTTTGTTGAAGGATCGGCAAGGCATACAAACAACTCGTTTTCTGGGATGCTTTGGCATCCTCGATCTCTTGAAAGCCGTCTGGCTTTTGAAACACCATCCCACCCGAACAAAGCGAACCTGCCCGCAATAAAAAAAGCTCCTCTTCTTGGGAGATATCTGCGCTGAGCAACATCAGTTCTGTATCGCTTTCGTATCCGACGCTGTAGGTCAACCCTTCCTCTGGATCGAAAAAAAACGCATGGGAGGCGTTGCAACCAAGCGCCGCGTGCAATTCTTTCAAAAAAAACAAAAACACTTCCTCGGGTTCGAGCGAGCTTTGGGCATCATTCCACGCATGAAGCCGCTGCAAAAACAAGGAGTGCGCTTCTTTTCGTGCGAGCGACTCTGCCAGCCGTCCGAGCAGACGAAGAGCGCATTGGCTTGCCTCATGGATCTCAAACACCGTTTTGGCGGCTGTGTGGCTTGATGTCGGCGCTGTTTTAGCG
Source organism: Myxococcota bacterium (assembly GCA_023150835.1). Classification (GTDB taxonomy): domain Bacteria; phylum Myxococcota_C; class UBA6777; order UBA6777; family UBA6777; genus JAKLKB01. The sequence continues at coordinate 55,995 of JAKLKB010000009.1, forward strand.
GCTGTGTGGCTTGATGTCGGCGCTGTTTTGGCGGCTTGGCTCGGCGAAAACGCTGTTGTTGGTTGAGTTTGTTGCGAATTTTGGGAGGCATCGCAAAGCGTGGCGCTGTGTTGAGCGATCTCTTCGAGGTAGTCGCGTAATTGGGCGCAAAGCAAAGAGCCTTCGCCGATCGTTTCGGAGAGGTGGGGGAGTGCGGAAAAGAAGCGGGGGTCAAAGAGCCGATTGTGTTCACCTTGCATGGTGGTGGACTCCTTCGACCGTTTCAGCAACGGGGTGCTTGTTGGCAAAGCGGGGACAATCGATCACGATGCGCGTCCCTTGGGCTGGTGTACTTTGGATGGAGATCTGCCCGCCTTGGTGCAACACAGCTTTTTGGACGGCAGACATCCCGATCCCACGCCCAGAGATCTCTGTGGCTTCTTCGGCGGATGAAAGCCCATCTTCAAAGATCAAGGCCAGTTTTTGTTCATTGGACATTTTTGCAAGCTGCTCTTCGCGGAGGATCCCTTGAGCCAAAGCCCGCCGGCAAAGCCGCTCGATGGGGATACCGCCTCCGTCATCTTCGACCACCACGCGGTAGCGCTCGCCTGCATAAGACAAAGACAACAGCACTCGGCCTTGCTGCGACTTCGTCCCTCTGCTTTCGGGAAACTCGATTCCGTGATCCACAGCATTTCGTAGTAAGTGCGGCAACACAAGAAATAGCGGTTGAACGGTTTCAGCATCCACCAAGAGTTCTTCGCCTTCGAGTACAAATTCGATGCGTTTGCCGAGCCTGAGAGAGAGTTTTTCAACGAACGATTGGAGGGGACCGAGTAATTCACGCGCTGGGCGTTGGACCCATTCTTCTGCGAGGTGTTTGAGGGCCTGAATGCGTGTGCCTGAGGAACGTCGGTCATCGTAAAGCGTCATCCGCATCGCTTGCATCTGTTGTTTTGAGATTTCAAACGGAGGGTCGAACTCATCGTAGTGAAGCCCGATCACACAAGCATTCTCCTCGATAAACTCGCGCAACGACGACTCCACTCGCAAGATCTCTTGGTTTGTGATCTCTTTGGCTTCTTCGGCTGTATGCACACAAGCCACGACCTCTGCGATCCCATAAGATGCGGCGTTTCCTTTGATCGTGTGGAGCGCCCTGCGCCGAAAGGCTTGTGTTGTCGTCGGCGACAACATCTGCGCGATCTGCTCCTTTGCGTCGGTTAAAAATTGCTCGAAGGCGTATTTTTGCCGAAGGATCGTCAACAGGGCTTGGTTACGCAGATGCCCGCGCTGGGCTTCTTCGAGTGCTGTAATATCGCTGATGGTCATCAACACGCCGTCGACTTCACCTGACACAGCGCGCAATACACGTCCTTCAATGCGCAGTATCCGCCCTCTGACTTCAAAGCGGGAGGGCAGTTGTGCCAAAGACACTTCTTCGGGGAGGATATCTTCGAACACTTGATCCATCCCGAGTAAAAAATCCGAAAACGACACGCTGTCCTCGATGCCAAGCAAAGCCCCCAAAGACTCACCCGCAGCCACGCAGCGCCCAAACAGTTCTGCACAAGACCGCGTGAAACCTTCCTTGAGACGGAGTTCTTGATCGCAGATCAAAAACCCAAACGTCACATGATCGAGGATGGCTTGGAGGGCTTGGGTGCGACGGAGAACCTCGCATTCGAGTTGCTCGTTGTAGCGTTGCAGCTCTGCCGAACGAATTTCCATCCATACGCGCCGTTGCAGGCTCTGTTCTTCGCGCTTTCTTGCGCGATCGAGTTGACGATACAGCACGCTCTCGGAGCCTTTGTTGTACATCGACTTGACTTTTTTCTTGAGCACGTCGACGGTTTTTTCGGCAGCCATCGCACGCCGCTTCCAATCGGTACTTTGTTCGGGCAGCGCCGTATGTTGTGGGTTGGTGCTCATGGACATCCCTCCTGATGCGCTCCGCGAAAAGACACCGCAACAAGCGTCTGGTTGATGTGAAGACCGTTGAGTTGCTCACCGTATGTATCGAAGGCCACCATCGCCCGAGAGATACGGCGATATGTTTCGCCGAGACTTGATTCGATTCCCTTTTGCTTCGCTTCTAACGCACGCAAAATGCAGTGAAATCCCAGCAAAAAATCGAAAGGTTCGGCATCTCTCATCGACGGCAAAAACGCCTCCCCTAGAGCAACGGGCATTTCTTTGTGTCCAGCGATATCCAAGACCATCCCCTCTTCGACAGCGCAGTAAAATTTGATGGCTCCATCTTCTGTGATCGCTTGGATGCTGCGCACGTACATCTCGCCGTCGCATTCAAAGAGGACAGGATGCAAAAAAGTGATCTCGTTTGTAACTTCTTGCGGAGACAGCCCTAATGCCGCTGCGTACGCTTCGATCGCAGGGTATCCGTCCATCTCGTACACCGTTCGCGTTTGTGGATTGGCTTGGGTGATCACCACAGAACGCGAAGTGGCTTTGAAATGTTGGTGTTTGAGAAACGCGACTTCCGCGCCGTTTTTTTCGCCAAATAGCACGACTGCAGCGTGTTTGTGTGCGTTTCCGTTGTGGTACACAAAGGTTTCGCGAAAAGCCAGATCATCGCCCGCCGAGCCGCCTGCGATCTCGATCCCTTCGAGCGCATCGGCCAACGATGCGATCACCTTTTCCTCTTGACCAGAAAGCCCGTCCACAAACAAGAGGCAAAAATAATTTCTTGGATCGAAACTTTCTCGTTGGATCGAAAAGCCCTCAAAGAGATCCTCCACCCTCTTTTCCGCCACGTCTCGATCAAAAGCCTCCAGATCATCGATCCGTGCGGTTTGCCATCGGATGCCCGACCCGACAAGGCCCGACAACACCAAAGATCCCTGAAAATGCTCGCCGTTGAGATGTTCTCCTGCGGTAGAGCAACCCACCATCGGAGTGTGCGGAAACCGATTGGACAAGCATCGAGCAACCCGCACAGGATCTTGTTGGGTGGAACTGAACACAAAAAGGATCTCTGGCGCTTCGGACCAGCCTTGAGTGGCTTCAATAACCGCCTTTTCTGCATCCGTATCGAATGAAACACCTTGCAAAACGCGCATGACGCTCTCCCTCGACCAGCAGGCTGAATCTTTGAAAACTCTCTAGAATGGGACTTGTACGATATCCGAGTGATGTGTAGAGGAGAGTATGTAGATGCCCTGTGATTGGGCAGACACAGGGGTCTGCCCCTACATCCTTACGATCACACAACGGGCAGATCTCGTATTACGCATTTGGATGGTTTTGTGGGGTTTCACCCCACACCCCACGAGAGGGCCAAGCCCTCTTGACACCGTGTTGGGCGAAGAGAACACAGGTTTTTCAACACAACGGCTCTGCCGCTTGAAGCGTCGCGAACACGGCTTCTTTGCAAAACTGCGTGACGGCTGTCCTATTTCAAAAGAAAAGCATATCACCAGCCTCTTGTGACTCGTCTTGTGGGTCGGTTAATCGGGCAAGTTCAAGGTTTTCAGCGTACTGATAATCTACCCACACATGCAATCCCCCAGACTCACCCCAAAAGGTGTATTTTTGGATCTTGCTTTCAGTGGAGTTGGGTACGCGAAGAGACACCCCGCGCAATAAAACAGGAGAGGCGATCCACAAGGTTTGGCCGTACTTCATCAATTCGCCTTTGATTCGGCCCAACAACTGGTTCGAGATCTCGCCCAACCAATCAAACAGCATCTCTTCTTGGGGGTCTTGATCTTGGGGGATGGGAAAGATTCGTCTCACAAAATCAATCTGCCCCAAAACTCCGAGCGTTCCGCGCAAATGTTTTCCAGAAAAACCGATGACAGCGGCTATCTCGCCTTCGTAGTCGGGTACGGGCAATTGATTTTTTCGGACATCCATCTCTGGAAAAAGCGAGGTACAGCACGTTTTGGTGATCTCATCGAGCAATGTCGCAGTAGTTTGCATACGGTTCTCCCAAGTGTGGCAAAAGCCGCTTTGTGAGGCGTGAATGGATCCGTTGAGGGGGCGCTTTGCGGAACATGGATCGGCCCGTTTGTGGCGGAAGACGGCCATCCGAACGGAGCAAGATGCGATCGGATGGCAAAGCGTCACAGAGCCAGTTTGTGGACAGCTTTGACAAGCAGATCGGGCTGAAAGGGTTTGACGATCCAGCCCTTTGCACCGACCTCTTTGGCTTTTCGGATCAGGCTTGGTTGCCCTTCTGTGGTGAGCATCAAGATCGGGACACGGATCCCCGCATGATAGGCGCGCTGGACCATCTCGATCCCGTCCATACGCGGCATATTGACGTCACAGATCGCCATCGAAAGATCCGAAGTATGAAGCAGATGTTCGAGCCCTTCTTCGCCGTCAACGGCTTCAACGATCTCGAAACCTGCGGGAATAAGAGCTTGGCGCAATTGCTGCCGAACTGTCGCGGAATCATCCACCAACAACACTCGTTTGCTCATCAGTGTGCCTCGCTCTAGCGTCGATGGATCGGTGCTTTTACAAAAGCATGGATGCCACCAACGAAGGTGTTGTGCTTGTTGCAAACAATGGAGTCTTTTGTCTCTGTTGTTGAGAGTGACGGGCCGCACAAAAAAACCTGAAGAGCAAAGTCTAGATTTTTTTGGACTCGGAGAGGGGCGAAGCAGAAGAGGCGGGGGTCGGGCCATAATAGAAGCGGAAAGCGGCAAGGCCGAAAAGCGCGATGGCAACGACATAATGGTGGGTGTTCATTTGGATTGGGAGGCGAAGGATCGGTTTGAGGATCAAGTACAACATACCGAGCCAAGCGTGTGCGATCAAATACAGCCCAAGGATGCGCCGTGTCGAAGGCACTTCCCAACGCTTTTTGGCCAACAGCAAAAACGCAAGCCAGTGCAACGGGTGGTACATCAAAAGGTTTGCATTGTGCGGAGGTTCGGGCATCCATGTAAAAAACATCATCAAGGCCAACGCGGTCCCAAGAGACGCGGCCACAAACAGATACACCCGCAGCCACCGACGAAACGCAGGGCGCGCCCACAACAACAGCCCCAACAACCACCAAAATCCGCCGAGTCCGTAAGTGAGCGACACAGGCTCGACACGCATCGCCTCCGCTGCTTTTCGTTGGTACAACGTGGCTGAGGGCGCAGCCAACGATCTTCCACGCGAGACCAGCCAATTTGGATCCGCCACGTAAGACTCCAAGTACACAGGCAAAAACATATCATCCCACCGACGCAACGGGCGATCTGCAAAAGGCCCCATCCCAAAGTCCATCAAGATCATCAGCACAGGATTTGGCGTGGTGCGTTGCATGACGTGTTTTCGGTAGGTATTGGGGCTGAGCGCCAAGGCATCTTCACGAAACACCGGTCCCATCGCATAATGCAACGCATCGCGCAGCTTGGTCGAGCAGTTTTGCCGATAATGATCATATCTGTAAAAGCGGTTTTCGGGGCGCGAATGGTGTCGCAAAAAATGCAGCAGACGCCGTATCTCCTTGGCGCGCAGATGAAGCGTGCGAAACTGGTAGGTGCGATCGGTGTATTGATAACCGCGCAGCAGATAGTTGTGCGGGATCACACTCAACCAATACTGCATCTGATTGCGCAGATAATCGCGCAACAGCTTCACAGGGTTGTTCCCCGAAAAAGTCCCGAAGTTATACGTCATGTCCTGCCCAAGCAACCGATCTCGAACACGCAAGGCATTGTGACCGAAGTACGTAAACAGCCAGTTTCCCGGACCGATCGTGACGAGATCCACGCGGTACCGCTGCAAGATCCGCTCATCGCTTTCTTGTGCAGGATCGAGTCGACGCCATCCCCTCCGCCTGAGGCGATCAGCGCGACCCCATCGATCTTTTTGCGCATCTCGCTGTGTCGAAAAGGGGCGAACAGGAACAGACGGCATTGGTAAACGTCGATCTGGCCGAGAGGATGGAGAAGATGGGCGTGGTTCGGGCGAAGAGATGGGGGACTCAGGCGGAAGCTCAGGCAACCAATCGCCATGTTTGAATTGGAGGATGTGTTTCTTTGGATCGCTCGGAGGGATGGGCTTGGACAACGTGGTTTTTGACGTTGGAGGAATGGGCGCCGACAGCGAGGCTTTCGATGTTGGAACGCTTGTCGGAGGGCGAGAATACGCATCCGATGCTGCCAACAAGCAGAGGCCAAGCAAGAGACCAAAGGCCCCAACCATCGGAAAATAACGCAAACATCTCGGAATAACGATATGTAATTGGATCATTTCAATCGGCTGCTCTTTCTGTGTAGGGTTTCTGCAATATCCTGATAGGACGCGATCGATACGGGGTCAAGGGAGCCTTGCGACGGAGGCGTGACGTGGCCTCTCGCCCCGACACAAACAAACCCAATCAATCCTACGAGATCCGCCCGTTGCGTGATCGTAAAGAGGTAGGGGCAGACAGGTGTGGATGCCCAAGAATCGGGCATCTACGTACTCTCGTTTGCTGTGTACATCCCTCGGATATCGTATCACTTCCACAAGAGAGACGGAACATCGGGGGCTTGCAAGTCCTTGCGTTGAAGCGCAACCTTTGGGGGTGTGGATCGGGCGTCTATGGTGTGGGGTGTGAATCGGGCGTCTATTGTATCGGTCGTGGATCGGGCGTCTTTGCAAAGCTCCCACAACGCAACAAGAAACGAGGAAGCGAGAAAGATGTTGAAGTGTCCGAAGAAATGGAATCCAAGGACGGCGGCGATCTGGGCATTTGTTGCATGGATCGGGATGTTTCCGATGGCAGCCTCTGCACAGGTGGCTCAAAACAAGCCTGAATTGACAAACAGCACAGCGAGCGATCCACAAGATCTATTGGTGGTCTCCAAAGAACTCCCGCTCTTGCGCTGGATGATCAGTCGATTGCCCCAAGCCTACATCGATCCTGCGCAATTCGACCCGCCTCGGATGTTTCGTGCAGCGTTGGAACGATTGGCTTACCATGTGACGGATATCTGGGTGGATTTCTCGGCTGAAAGCAAAGGCACGTTCACCCTCCACGTCGGCTCTCAGCGCAAAGACTTTGCGATCGGCAGCTTCTTTGGGATCTTGGATGTTTGGATCAAAGCACAAAAGATCATGCCTTTCATCAAAGAGCATTATCGGGGATCGATGACTACGCAACAGATGGACTATTACATGGTGCAAGGCGTCCTGTCGACCTTGGACAAACAAACGCGACTGGTCGACGTGTCAGGGAGAACGAACGCCAAAAGCCTCGTACAGCCCGGGATGATCGGCATCCTGTCAGACATGAAGGAGGGAAAGCTGATCATCCAAAAGGTATATCCTGATTCACCTGCCGACCAAGCGGGCTTGTTGCGCGGCGATCAGATCGTCCAGATCAACGGCGAGCCTGTCTTGCCGACCATGACACTCGAACAATTGGTTGTAAAGCTCCGAGGGTTCCGAGGGACACGCTTGGCTCTTCATCTTTTGCGCAAGGGCTGGAAAGCCGCTCGACGCATCGTGTTGATCCGCGCCCAGATGCAAGCCCCTCTTGTGGTCGCTCATCTGCTGCCGGGGCGGATCGCGTATATCCGTTTGCGCCAATTCAGCCAAGGCGCAACAGCGATGATCCGCGAAGAGATGGGCCGACTGCGCCGCCAGATCGAAGGCAACTTCCTTGGGCTGATCCTCGATCTTCGCGACAACCCCGGGGGTCTTGTGATCGAAGCCGTCGCGATCTGCTCGATGTTTGTAGAAAAAGGAGAGGTCACTTCGTTTGTTGGCGCTCGCATCCCACGCAAAACATACAGCGTGACCGGAAAAAACACCGAGGAAAAATATCCCCTCGCTGTCCTTCTTAATGGCCGCTCAGCTTCTGCGTCTGAATTGCTCGCAGGTGCGCTGCAAATGCACAATCGCGCCGTGATCTTGGGCCGCCAAAGCTACGGCAAAGGCACCGTCCAAAGCGCAGGACTGGCCTTGGGTGGGCGTTTTTATATGGCCGTCACCATCGCACAATACCTGATCCCGGGGGACGTCTCGATCCAAGGAGCGGGTATCCGCCCCGATATCGAACTGGTGCCTGTGCGTATCAACGCCAAAGATCCGCAGTACTACCGCTCGATGCTCAACGACCTCGAAGAACGCAAGCTGCGTTGGCCCAAATTCCTCCAACAAAACCTTGATCTACAACGAGGAGGCGTGCGCCAACTGATGTTTTTACAAGCCGAACCCAAGCCGCTGTTGTCCCCAACCTCCCAAACGCTCCATGCGACGCCCTCTCCCAAAACCCCCGCCAAAACAACCCGCCCCCGCCAAGACAAACGCGCCAAAAAGCCGACCCCACGACGCACCCCAAAAAACAAAAAACGCCGATCTGCGGCCTTCTCTGAGGAGGATTGGCGGATGCCCAACGAACCCGAAGAACTCCGCGAAGACTTTGAGGTCTGGTTCGCCCGCCATCTTTTGCGCGCTGTCAACAGCGGACGCCGCGACGTGGCCCTACAACAAGCTGAATCCGCGATCGAACGCACGAAAAAACGCGAAGAAAAAAGGATCGTCGCCGCGCTCAAGCAATTCGGTATCGATTGGCAAGCCTCCACCAAAAAACGGAAACCCACGCGCCTACAAGCCGAACTCCACGCCGAGCCACAAAAGGCCGCATGGAAGGTCGGGCAGCCCGTCCGCTTGCGCGTCACCCTGCGCAACCTCGGAGAAACTCCTGCCCACCGCGTCCACGCGGTTGTGTACTCGGATCTAAAAACCTTCCAACACCGCGAACTCCTCTTGGGCCGCATCGCCCCAAAACAAACCATCACAAAAACATGGTCCTTCACCTTGCCCACCCATTATCCCACCCAACCCAACCTGCTTCGTGTCGAGATCGAAGCCGATAACGCCGAAAAGATCGCGCCCCTCTCCCTCAAAGCGCCCATCCAAGCCCCTGCTTTTCCCTCTTTTCGCCTCGCCTACCAAGTCCTCGACCACGCCCCCGACGGCAACCAAGACGGGCAACTCCAACCGGGCGAACATGCCCGCCTGCGCGTATCTCTCCAAAACATCGCAACCTCCGCAACATCCAAAAAAGCACGCCTGTCTTTGTTGATCAAAGGAGCGATCGTTCTTCGACCACAACAACCCCTCGCAGAGATCGGCCACAACCAACAACACACCACCGATTTCTCTATCAAGATCCCCGATGCTTCGCCGATTGGACCGCTCCAAGCCGCCCTTCATCTTCACGATCCACACTCCGGCTACACCATGCTCCATCCCATCACCCTTCAAGTCGCTCCCCCCTCTTCAACGCTCCCTATCCCCGCCAAAGGCTGGGCCGTCTTCGCCCAAAAAACCCCGATGTGGGCGCAACCCGCAACCTCCCCACTACCCGCCTTTTACGCTCCCCCTTCCACCATCCTTCCCGTGTCGATGCGCTTTGCAGGATATCTCCAAGTCCGCCTCCCCGCCCCCCCCAAAACACCGACATCCTCCCACAACACCTCTCCCGCTCCTGCTCTCCAACAGCCCGCCTTCGCTTGGGTCCGCGAAAAAGATATCCGCCTCCAAACCTCCCCCTCCCCACAAAAACCGCATCTCGAAACCGTCTACGCCATCGATCCACCACGCATCGATCTCCCCCAACATTCCCCGATCTGGACCGATCACACCTCCCACACCCTCTCCACTCACATCCACTCACAACACGGAATCCTCGATGTATACGCCCTGATCAAAGATAAAAAAGTCTTCTACAAACACATCCAACACCCTGCTTCCAAAGGCCCCCTCCAACTCCCTCTCCAATTCACTCTCCCCCTTCACCTCGGCCTCAACCACATACGCATCGTCGTACGCACAGAACGCGGCACCTTTCTTCGCCACACCCACCTCTTCCGCAACCCTCCACCCAAATAACCCCTCGCGATCTTGTCGTGATCTTCGTGTTGTATCCTGCAACCCAACCCAAAGACCCACAAAAAAAGTCTTGAAGAAACAAATCGCTATCTGCTACATTCTCTCTTGCAAACACCTCCCAAAAAAGTTTTTCAAAAACAGTGGAAACTTCTTTGAGAGGCACGCGATAATGAAAGTGTCAAATCGAGCGAAGTGCAAAAACGTACAAATCAAACCAATCACTTGTAAGGAGAGACACCATGTCTATCGGCGGCATCAATAACAATGGCTTGACCCCCCAACTCAAAATGAACGTCGGAAACACCGCTGACGTCAAACAAACCCAACACAAAAGCTTTGGCGCTCACCTCGCTGGTGGCCTCAGCACCGCTGCAAGTGCTGTCGGCGGCGCCGCTGCCATGGCTCTCCCCAACATCCCCGGTGGCGCTGTCCTCTCCGCTGCAATGTCCGGCGCTCAAAACGTCGGCACCGGCAGCGCAGCCCTGACAGGCGCTGGCGCTACCACAGGCACCAACCCCCTCTCCGCTGCCACGGGTTCCGCAAGCAGCGCAACCTCCGCTATCCCGGGCGCTTCGAGCGGCTTGAACTCCCAATTCGACCAAAGCAAGCAAATGTTCGAAATGCAAGCTGGCTTCAACATGAAGTTCCTTGAACTCCAAAACAACATGCAACAAGAATCGCGTACCTTTACTGCGGTCTCCAACATGATGAAAAACCGCACCGATACCGCGAAAAACTCCCTCCGTAACATCAACTAATCTCTTCTCTGCCCCTCTCTCCTGTCCCCCTCTCTTCTCTGCCCCGTCTCTCTCGTCCCGTCTCCCCAAAAAACCGTGTTCGCAGCCCTCCCAAACAATCACGTTGCTTCTCTCCCGTCTCCCCAAAAAGCCGTGTTCGTAGCCCTCCAAAACAGCCACGTTGTGGGGTTGAAAAACGTCTGTTCGCCCCATCAACACGGGGTCAAGGGGGCCGCGACCCCTTGCGGGGCGTGGGGCAGCGCCCCACAAAACAGAGCCACGACACACACCACTCGGATATTTGGAGATAAGGATATTCGGAGACAGGGATATCTGCGGAGAAAAGGGGGGGAGGGTTAGCGAAGGAGACCGCGTTCGAGCAATTGCTCTTTCATGGCGACGCCCATGTGGGAGGGAGTGGGAGCGACGCGGATGTGGGCGGCTTCAAGGATCTTGATCTTGGCGTCAGCGGTGTCATTTCCGCCAGAGATGATCGCGCCTGCGTGACCCATACGGCGACCGGGAGGAGCGGCTTTTCCAGCGATAAACGCTGCGACGGGCTTGGTCATCTTTTCTTTGATGAATTGAGCGGCTTTCACTTCGGCGTTTCCGCCGATCTCGCCGATCATGATCACGCCATCGGTGTTGGGATCGGCTTCAAAGAGCGCAAGAGCATCGATGAATTGCGTACCGATCACAGGATCTCCGCCGATCCCGATACAGGTCGACTGACCGATCCCAAGCTGCGTGAGTTGGAAGACCGCTTCGTAAGTCAAGGTTCCCGAACGGCTGATCACGCCGATACGACCGGGCTTATGGATCTGTGCGGGCATGATCCCGATCTTGCATCTTTCGCCCGGGGTAATAATCCCCGGACAGTTGGGGCCGATCATGCGAACGCCTTTGGCATCCAAGACGGGCTTGACTTTGACCATATCAAGGATGGGGATCCCTTCGGTGATCACCACGACCAAAGAGACGCCAGAATCGGCGGCTTCGAGGATCGCGTCGGCGGCGAATTTGGGGGGAACAAAGATCATCGAGGCATTTGCGCCTGTTTCTTTGACCGCATCGCGAACGGTGTGGAAGATGGGAACTTTTTCTTCAAAGAGTTGGCCGCCTTTTCCGGGGGTGACGCCTGCAACGACGTTGGTTCCGAAGGCCATACATTGCCGCGTATGAAAGGAGCCAGCGGAGCCGGTGATCCCCTGAACGACGAGGCGAGTGTCTTTTCCTACAAGGATGCTCATGTCACGGTCTCCTTATGCGCCAATCGCTTTGACGATCTTTTGTGCGGCGTCGTTGAGGTCGTCGGCGGAAACGATGGCCAGTCCGCTATCGTTTAGCATACTCTTTCCGAGGTCGACGTTGGTTCCTTCGAGGCGAACCACGAGGGGGACGGTCATCTGGATCTGTTTGGCGGCAGCGATCACAGCGGCGGCGATCACATCGCACTTCATAATCCCACCAAAGATATTCACGAGGATGCCTTTGACGTGGGGATCGGAGAGGATGATCTTAAAGCCTTCGGTGACGGCTTCTTGGCTTGCGGAACCACCGACATCAAGGAAGTTGGCGGGTTCACCGCCATGATGCTTGATGATATCCATCGTGGACATCGCAAGCCCGGCACCGTTGACGAGACATCCGATGTTTCCGTCCAATTTGACGTAGGACAGCTCGAACTTGGCGGCTTGGATCTCGGTGGGTTCTTCTTCGTCGAGGTCGCGCAGTTCGGCCCACTCGGGATGGCGAAAACCTGCGTTGTCATCGAAGTTGATCTTGCCGTCGAGCGCGAGCAATCCGCCTTCTTTGGTCAAGACCAAAGGGTTGATCTCAAACAGCGATGCGTCTTCTTGGACATAAGCGTTATAACAACCCAAGACCACGTTTCGGAAGTCTTTGGCGGCGGACTTGGGAAGCCCCAGATCAAAAAACAGTTGATTGATCTGATAATCGCCCACACCTGTTGCAGGATCGATCTGGGCCTTTAAGATCTTTTCGGGGGTTTTGGCAGCGACTTCTTCGATATCCATCCCACCTTCGGTAGACGCCATGATCGTGACACGCGAAGTCTCACGATCAAGCACCATCCCAAAGTAGTACTCGTGTTGGATATTGCAGCCGTCTTCGATCAGCAGACGCTTGACCAGTTGGCCTTGTGGACCTGTCTGATGCGTGATCAACGTCATGCCGAGGATGGCCTTGCTGTGCGCGATCGCCTCGTCAAGCGTACCAGCCAGCTTCACTCCGCCGCCTTTTCCGCGCCCACCTGCGTGGATCTGCGCCTTGACAACGACCTTTTTGTCGCCGACGCCGAGCTGCTTTGCTACGGCGGTGGCCTCTTCCACAGAAAAGGCGACTTGCCCGTTGGGTACGGGTACACCGTATTTTTTCAAGAGTGCTTTGGCCTGATATTCATGGATCTTCAAGATATCCTCCTTCTTGGATTGGCCTTCAAAGAATGATCTCGCCTGTCGAGGCGCGTTGGTGTTTTTGAGAAGTGTGGTAGGCATGAAAGATATCGCGGCCAAAGGCGTCGACCGCGATCAAAGCAGGGAAAAGAGAGACTTTAATTCGGCGAATCGCCTCCAAACCCAGATCAGGATAGGCGACGATCTCGGATTGAAGAACACAACGCGCAAGCAAGGCTCCCGCCCCACCGGGCGCATGGAGATACAATCCATGACCTCGCTTGATCGCCTCGATCACGTCGTGGTTTCGGGGCCCGTACCCCACAACGCAACGCACACCCGCCGCCAACAAATGGATCGCAACACGATTAAAGGGGGCGCTGATCTCTGGATCAAAACTACCGATCACCTTCCCAAAAGGCGCAGGACTCGGCGTAGAAAAATAAATGGACTGTTGTTCGAGAGGAATCGCTGTGGGCAGCCCTTGTTTGATCTCTGAAACCAAGCGCTGCCCGGCAAGATGCCCCATGCTGTACATCGTACCTTCCAACCAAACCCAATGACCTGCACGCAATCCCGCAAGAACATGATCCTGAAACGGAAGTTCCAGACGCAGCGGCGTCATATCTTCTGTCTTGGCGTTGACATGCGCAGTCGCCGAAGGGATCGCAGGCAGTTGATCCTCTGTCGGAGTCTCCAAGGTATCGTTGCGGGTCCCCTCTGTTTCGGCTTGTTGAGAAGGAGAAGCCATGATTGATCTAACCTATATTTGTCTTTCGTCGCGGAAGTTGATTTGTTTTTGAGAAGGAACGAGAAACGCAGCCAACGGCCCGAAGAACGCGCTCGAACCCCACACCAATCCGCCACAGCAGGCAGACCGTACGCCTCGCACACGCCCCAAAAAGCGCGTCCCAAAACGCACGTCCAAAGTTTGGACGCACTCTTAGCACAGCAACCTCCCCCTGTAAAGCATCCAAAAACAGCTTTGTGGGTTGACCTCAAGCCGTCCTTGCAAGCACAATAGAAAACAGACGGCAGCAGCGTAGGACGGCGGGAAGCCCCGAGAACCCACCACACCCAAGTCAAACGAAGCGGCCTTGTGTGCTGAGAGATCGACAGAAAGCGATGCGTTAAACGAGTGATCGTGCGAGCGTTGGGAGAACAAAGCGACCATGGCGAGCAAAGATGTCCAATCGTGGATCGGGCATATCATCAAAGACACCTACCGAATTGACGGACCCTTGGGCGAAGGCGGACAATCGGTTGTTTATCGCGGCATCGATATCATGATGGGGATGCCCGTCGCGATCAAACACTTCAAGCGCTTCTCCAAAGGTGTCGAAAACAACTCCGAACGCTTTCTGCGCGAAGCCCAAACCCAAGCCAAACTCGTCCACCAAAACATCGTCGGTATCCGCTCCATTCACTCGGAGATCCCCGAAGACGCCACCAACGAAGACGACAAAGAGTATTTCATCGTGATGGAGTTCGTCGATGGCGGAAGTCTCGTGGACATGATCGAATCCGCAAACCGCCAAGAACCCGCAACCGAAGAAATCGGACGGATCTTTGAACAGATCCTTGATGGACTTGGTTTTGCCCATCGCAAGGGCGTTTTGCACCGCGACGTCAAACCCTCGAATATCCTTCTCACCGAAGATCGCCAAGTCAAACTCGCAGACTTTGGCCTTGCGCGTGTATTAGAAGCCAAACGCTTGACGCAAACGGGCTTGGTCCTTGGAACTCCTGCTTACATCGCCCCCGAACAAATCGATGGCAGCGGCGATATCGATCACCGTTGCGATATCTACAGCGTCGGCGTGATGTTGTACGAAGTCTTTTGCGGCCACCCACCTTTTCAAAAGCCGGGCGAAAACCTCGCTCCCTTCGAACTGATGGGACGTCACCTCTTTATGGAACCGCCCTCGCTGATCGAGATGGGAATCCCCATCCCCCAAGACCTCGAAGACGTGATCATGAAAGGACTCGCCAAACGCGCCGACGATCGCTTCGCCGATTGCAAGCAGTTTCGCGACGCCCTCGGCCAAGCCGTACGTGGAGAACCCTCCACCATCTCGATCGTTCGCTCTGGAGCCGACCTCGACACACTCAACGCTCCAACTTCCCTTGCATCCGACACTTCCAAAGATCGGCCTCTCGCACCCTCCTCTTCGATCGAGTCCCCAAACAGCCCGCACACCATCCCTCGCAACCACCCCGAATCCTCAAGCAGCCACTCCGTCGCTTACGCCAATCACCCCGTTCCTTCCGCTACTTCTGCTTTTGGAAACGCCAATCACCCCGTTCCTTCCGCTACTTCTGCTTTTGGAAACGCCAATCACCCCGTTCCTTCCGCTACTTCTGCTTTTGGAAACACCAATCAACCCCTTCATTCCGCCCCCAACGCGCTCACCGCCGCTCCCTCCGCGACCCTGCCGCAATCGGGAACCTTGCCCACGCTCACCCCCCTCCACGACCTTCCCCCTCGTCCTCCCCACCTCTCCTCGCGCTCTTCGGGGATCCTTGCCGTCTCCCCCGCCGATCTCTCGAACCTCAAACCCCGACCCGACTCTTCGCAAACCCTCAGCCCACCGTCGTTTCCCACCAAGCAGCCCGAACATGCCGAAAAAACAGTCGTCCAAATGGCCGTCGATCCATCTCATCTACGCGATGACACCGACGCTTTCACTCGACAAGATGACGTCGACTACTCCATGCAAACTGTCATCCAAGAAGGCATCCCCTTTGCCCGTTGGGAAGAAGAAGACCGACAAGCCAAGGCCCAGCCCACCGACGATCGCAACCCCTACGATACCTTCCCCGAGGGCCTACGCGCTCCCGCTGATGCGGTCGAACGCAGCCGCGAGATGCTCTCGCGCAGCCGCTCCCGCCGCTCTTCCCAACGCGCCACCTCGATGGTTCCTTTTGCGCTGCTTTTGTTTGCCGCCATCATGCTGATCGGGATCTGGTGGTTTTTCTATGGCCGCGATCAGATCCACGCCCCCTCCCCAAACCCAACCCAGCACTATCCAAAAAAGCTCCCCGATGTCACCATGCAATCGGTCCCTTCGGGCTTTTTCTACCAAGGCCACGATCACACTCCGCCCCACGAACGCCCCCCCGACCACAGCCCACAACGCAAGATCCGCCTCCCTGCTTTTTGGCTTGACACCTTCGAAGTGACCGTCGCTCAATACGCCCATTGCATCAAAGCAAAATCCTGTAGCGAACCTCCCGACTTTGCTTCTCAACAAGCCATGCCCTACGCCCCTGTTGTTTCGGTCTCTTGGGGAGATGCGCGGCGCTTTTGCGCTTGGAACCAAAAACGCCTCCCCACCGAGGCCGAGTGGGAAAAAGCCGCTCGCGGCGGCATACATCCCGAAAAACCCGCCTCCAAGATGCCGCCGCTCCCCTCCTTTAATCCCAAACAACCCTACCCTTGGGGCCTATCGGCTCCTGATTGTAGCCGCGCCCGCATCTCTGGCTGTGAACCCCCTTCTCCCCTCATGGTCGCCAAAAATTTCCGCATCTCAGGACGCAGCCCCTACGGACTCTACGATATGATCGGCAACGTCCGAGAATGGGTCGAAGACTGCTACGTCCAACGCGCTTATGCCCCCGAACATGGCCGCCTTGTCTATACAGAGGGCTGCCAAAACCCCAACAAACGCATTGTGCGCGGTGGTTCCTTCAAAAGCTCACACTCCAAACTCACCGTCTATTCGCGTGGATGGGCTTGGAGTATCTCCGGGCAAAAAGATATCGGCTTTCGCTGCGCTTGGTCTCCCAACCCATAACCTCCAACCCCCATCCCTCCGCGATCTTACCTCCTCCCTCTCTCTCTTCGCAACGCTTCTTTCCACAATCCATATCCGATCTGATATGCCTCGATCCCCCGTCCTCCCGTGATCTCCAAACCACTCGTCTTGACAGCACCCCTGCAACCGCTATCCTACCAACCATGTCTGCCAACCCAAGGCTTTTCGCACTTCTCTCGTGTGTAGAGGGACTTATGACGAATACAGAGAACGCTACCACCGCCGCCGATGAAAAATTGATCGCTCGCCTTAGTGGACGAATCCTCAACCAACGCTACCGTCTGATGGAACCCATCGCCATCGGCGGCATGGCCATCGTCTTTAAAGCACGACACGAAGAACTCGGTGACCTTTGTGCCGTCAAGATCATCCGCGAAAGCGAAGCCTCCCGCGAAAAACTACTCCAGCGCTTCCGCCGCGAAGCCCAAGTCACCCGCTACCTCGCTCAAAGCACACCCTACATCATCTCCATCTACGACTTTGGCGCAGAAGCCGATATCGGCTTCTTTTATGTCATGGAGCTGCTCAACGGCAAACCCCTCAGCGCCCTTCTCAAAGTCCCCCAAATGCCGCCACCCTATCTCTGGAGTTGCCGCATATTCGCCAATCTCTGCGAGGCCCTCGCCGTCGTCCACCAAGCCGGCCTTGTCCACCGCGATATCAAGTCCGAAAACGTCTTCCTCCACAAAACCCCCGACAACCGCGAGATCGTCAAACTGCTCGACTTTGGACTCGTTCGCCCGATCTTCCACCAAGAAGCCGCCCTCACCACTTATGGCCGTGTCATGGGAACCCCCGAATACATGTCCCCCGAACAATGTCGCGGCCCGAGCAAAGAACAATTCGCCCAAGGCATCAATCACCTAGACGGACGCTCCGATATTTATTCCCTTGGCGTTCTATTTTACCAATCCCTCACAGGCACCGTACCCTTTCCGATGGCCAACCACGGCGAGAGCGGCATCACCCAAGTCATGGCCGGCCACGTCCAGCGCATCCCCACGCCCCCCGCTGAAAAACGACCTGACCTCCACATCCCACAAACGCTCTCCGATGTTGTGATGCGCGCCCTTGAGAAAAAACCCGAAGCACGCTTCCAAACCATGCTCGGGTTTCGCAACGCTCTCCTCGCAAGTGTGGGGATGAGTCCCTAAACCCCTTCACATAAAGGAACTCGCGACGATGCAACGCATGATTCGACAACTTTGGCTCGCTTGTGTTTCGTTCCTTTTTCTTCTCTTTCCTGCGTTGTTTGCGCCGCTCGGTTCATCCCCAACGCCCGCACTATCCGCTGCCTTGATGCCATCCACCGCTTACGCAGCCCCACGCGCCCGACGCACCAAGAAAAAAACCTGCCCCAAAAAAGACCGCGTCTGCAAGCGCGTCCGACGCTGTAAACGCGTCTACTCCTGCTTCCAAAACGGCAAGCTCTCCAATTGCAGTCAAAAACAAGTCTGCGAGATCACCCGCGATTGCCCCTCCTGCCGCCCTTACACCCTCTGCAAGATCATCGAAACCTGCGAACGCCGCCGCCTTTGCCTCTGGCGTACAGAATGCCCCAAGATCCGCGTTTGTCATTGCCCCTAAAGATTTCTCCCAGAAAACACATCGTACGAAATCCGCCCATTGTGTGATCGTAAAAATGTAGGGGCTGCCTCCTGTGCATTTGCTCCAACGAATACGAAATCCGCCCATTGTGTGATCGTAAAACGTAGGGGCAGCCCCCTGTGGCTGCCCTATAATCGGGCGTCTACGTACTCTCCTTTGTGGATACATCACTCGGATATCGTATCATACGAAATCCGCCCATTGTGTGATCGTAAAACGTAGGGGCAGCCCCCTGTGGCTGCCCTATAATCGGGCGTTTACGCGCTCTCCTTTGTGGATACATCACTCGGATATCGTATCACATCTGTCCCATCCGCCACCCCTTTTTTCTAAACGAGGTTCGCTTTTGGATGCCTTGCGTGTCATGACGAGTGGATCACCCACAACGAAAGGACGCGGAGCGCAACAACGTGTCTATCGAACAAGAACATCTCAGCCGCTATCTTGAAGTCATCTACCTTCGATGCCTTCGAATACTCCGCGATCCCGATCTTGCAAAAGACGCGATGCAGGACGTGTTTGCTTCTTTTTACGAGCGTCTCCAAAAAGAAACCATCCACAAACCACTCCATTATCTTTATCGCTCCAGCACCAACCACTGCCTCAACTTGCTGCGCCGTCATCGTCGAATGCTGCTTTTCGAGCAGATCGCCGATCAGCCTTTTCTCGAACCCTCCGCAGATGCCGGCATCTTGGTGGACGAGATCACCCGAGAACTCGGCGAAGAAGCCATACAACTGATGATCTATCGGCACGTCGATCAAATGACCTACGAAGAGATCGCCGAGATCTTTTCGTGCAGCGACCGCGCCATCAAAAAACGCATCGATCGGCTCCACACCAAAGCCCAAGATTACGCGAGGCTTTCATGACACACAAACACCACCCCCCTTGCCCCTCTCCTTACCATCTGGACCGCCTTCACACAGGCGAGGCCACAGCCTCCGAACAACGGGCCTTTCGCGAGCATCTCTCCTACTGCCCCGCTTGCCAAGCCCACATCGAAAAACGCCAACAGCAGATCGCTCAACTCCACAGCATACCCCTGTTTCAAACGCTCCTTCAACAAGGACTCGCCCTCTCCACTCCCCCTCATTCCGCGCTCTCGCGAACAAAGACCTCCCACGCCCCCCATACAAGCCCAATCCCCCACACCCTACCCGCTCACTCAGCCTCACCCACTCAGCCTTCTTCGCCCTCAAAAACACAGACCTCCACAAAACCGCCAACACAGACCTCCACAAAGACGCATACTCCGAGCTTTTGGCGATGGTCTTGGCTCAGACGGACCGCAAGCGGAACCGCCCTTGCAATGGCTGCATTCCTTCTGCTTCTTCGCTTCGATCTGACCCAGCTATCCGCCCCCATCGCACCTCCCCAATCGATCTCCAAACAACCCTCGCAAATGCCCAAGCCTTCGCCACTATCGACCACCCCATCACAAATGCCCAAGCCTTCGCCATCCTCGACCACCCCATCACAAATGCCCAAGCCTTCGCCATCCTCGACCACCCCATCACAAATGCCCAAGCCTTCGCCATCCTCGACCACCCCATCACAAACGCCCAAGGGAAAGCCCACAACCCCCAAAGGAAAAGCCCCGACATTCCGAATGTTGTACTTTTCCAAAGGCAGTCAACACAGCCAGTACGCTCGCAACGGGCAAGTTCTTTTTGCAGGGGACTTGATCCAGTTTACAGCGGATACACCGCACGATCTGCACGCGATGATCTTGTCCGTCAACGCACAAGGCCAAACCAACGTGGTTATCCCTTACACAGGCAGCCAAAGTCGAAAGATCCAAGCAGGCACACAACGCCTTCCGTCTCGATCCTCTTTGGAACTTGACGACGAACGGGGACTTGAGGCTTATCTGTTCTTGACCTCGCAAACGCCCTTCGATGCACAACAAGCCAAACAGGCCGTCACGCAGGCTTTTGCACGCGCAAGCCGCGATCTGCTGCGCCTTGAGATCCGCTCCACTCTCTTTCAAACACAGATCTTCTTGATCCAAAAACAAGCACACACCACGATGCCACCCCCACGATGAGGAGTACCAAAAGATCATGACCATCAAATACGCCGCATGGTGGGCCGTTTTCGTTTGCATCCTCCACTGGTTTGCCCATCACGCAGCGCACGCTGCCCCCCCTGAAACGCTCCCACCCACCGCCCAACGCTTGGCTCTGCTCGTCGGAAACCAGCTTGGATGGAAAGACGATCCCCGCCTACGCTACGTCCTTACAGGCGATCTCCGCCCTCTCGCCACACGCCTGCGCTCCCTCGGCTTTCACGTCCTCACCTTGGAAGATCAAGACGCTCCCGCCCTACGCACCGCCCTCCAACACGTCCACTCCCTCGCACAACACAACAAACAGATCGACACCTTCCTCTTTTATTATTCCGGCCACGCCGATCAACACACCCTCCACCTCGGACCCCGATCCCCCCACGCCTTCACCCACAACGAATTCTCCCGCGCTTTCGGAAGTCTCCCCATCACACGCCGCATCGCGATCTTCGATGCCTGCTATAGCGGCGAGATCATCCGAAAGTTTGGTGATCTCCACCGCTACCGCTCTTTTTTGCGCGTCGCTCGCTCCAAAGGTATCCGCCGACGCCGCATGATCGACCTCCATCCCTTGATGATGCCCCAAAAAGGCCACGAACGCGGTATCCGCATCTTGGCCTCCAGCCTCGAACTCTCTTGGGAAGTCCAACGCTACCGCGCTTCCACCTTTACGCATCATCTTTTACAAGGATTACAGGGAAAAGCCGATCTCAATCACGATGGAAAGATTACCCTCGACGAACTCTTTGACTACACCAGCCAGCAAGTCTCCCAAGAAACCGGCCAAAAACCCCAACAGTTGGTGCTTTTGGAACGCGAAGAGCCTTACGCCATCGCTCCCGCCTATCGTGCCCAATTGCACATCGGACCCGATGTGATCGGGCACCTCAAAGTCGCTGTCTCCAACTTTGTTTGGGTCCAACAAAAAAACACTCGCCACGCTTTGCGCCTCGCTGTCGTCGATGGCGAAGGCTCCGTCTTTTTAAAACGCAAGGGCCAATGCTTCCACCAAAAGATCCGCGTCCCCAAAGGCCAAGAAGTCGCGCTTAGCTCACAATGGACCTCCGTCCAATGTCAAAGCGATATCCGCCATCGCAAGGGCATCTTGGAGCTTCCCGCCATGCCCTACCAAGAAGACACCACCGACAACGGCTTTTCTGTCGCCTTGATCGGCTCCCTTGGTGGATACAAACTCGAAGCCTTTCAACTCTTTCAAGGCGGAGCAGCCATCCATCTGCGATTTTTCGATCTGTTTGGCGCGGGTGTGTGGGTCTCCCATAGCCAGCCTCACGAACGCTCTTTTGCTTTGACACACATCCTCTTTCGCCCTGAGATCGGCCTCCATCACACGATCCTCACCTCTGACTCACGCCTGAAACTCTTCTTTGGCTTTCATGCCCTCGCAGGCGTCACCCTTCAACACAGCAGCGAGATCGCCACCCCGATCGCCGCCCTCACCCTCGGCGGTGGCGTCCACTTCGATCTCTCGTGGTGGTTCTCCCGCCACGTCGGCGCACGCATCGGCCTCCAAGGCCAACTCCGCCACACCCCCATCGTCCAAGGCAGCCCCCTCACCTTCCAAGGCGGCTTCCATCTCGCCCTTCTCTTCGGCTCCTGACCCCCCTCCTTTCTTTTCTCTTTCACTTCTCTCAGTTCTCTTCCACTCGTCTGGAAAATGACTTGGTTGGTTTTTTGGGGCTTTGCCCCACACCCCACAAGGGACTATCGCCCCTTGACCCCGTATTGGCGGAGTGATCAGACGTTTTTCAGACAAACATCCCTGCCGCTTGAAACAGCGCGAACACGGGGGGGTTTGACAACCGCTTGACTCCTGTCCGCATTTGACCCTCTTCGTGCAACGTTCTATCCAGATCACGTCCAGCGTTGTCCAAAAATTCGACGCGATCTATGAGCATCCGAAAATCGTTGCCTTGCTTTTGGACGTTACCTCTTTGTGTCCGATCGCGAACGGTGCAACAGAATAAATCAAATCAAGGTGTTATCACCAAACTCTCTTTCGGCACGCTACCTGCTCTCCGCCAAGCCGCCTCCAACAAACGACCGAATAAAGGACCAAAACAATGAGCAAGCCCATCCCAACCAAAACATCCCAACCAAACACGACGCTCCCTCTTCTCCCATCCGCCCCTCGCGTATCGCCAACATCAACTCCTCCCAAAAAGACGGCTCCCGCCCCTTTTCCACAAAATGCCTTTTGTGAAAACAACCAAAACAAACAGCATCAAATTCAAAAACTTACCGGAAAAACAGGAACAAACGAAGCAAACAAAAGAAATCTACTGCAAAAGCAAGTCGAAAAAAGAACGCCGACTATGCCCATACCGAAAACAGCTACCCCCAGCAACACAGCGGAAGATGTTGTTTGCCTTGCTGTAAAGGTTACCACCGAAAAACGTCCATTCAACGTTGCCGCCCAAACAGCGCGCCTCATGTGCGAAACCAGAAAAGCCCAAAGCGAACTCCAAAAAGCCAAATCCGAACCCTCCTTGCTTAATAAAGCCTCCGCCGCGCTGCACACCACACAAGCCGCCCACACCACCGCCCACACCATCGCCAACCAAGCTGTCAAGCGAAAAGCAACACAACAAGCCCAACAAGCCGTCACCACACAGATGAGAACCAATTCAGGTTTCAATAAGCAACCCAAAACGATCACAAAAGGGGGCAAACAGATACCAAACCCCCAACGACCACGAACCCCGCTCGCTATGCAACAAGAAGCCAAAAAAGCAGCACAACGAGTCATGCGCGCATCAAGCAAGGGAACCGCCGAGATGGCAAAAGCCGCAGGCGTTAAAAATCTCCAAAGCAAAGCCCTCGAAACCTCCACAAAAACCCTCAGCAATGGCTCCAAAGCAACCCGTTTCTTGTCGCGTGGTGTCCCTCTTCTTTCTGCTGCAACCGCAACCGTCGATAGCGCCGAATACAAAAAAACACTCAACGACTTTGTCAAAGGAAAAGCAAGCCGTACAAAGCTCGTCGCGGCCTACTGCGCAGCAGCCTTTTCGTGGATTGGCGTAAAAGTCCCTGCTTTCGGCATCGTCGGCGGTGTCGCAGGCATCGTCCGCGACACAGTCAAGTGAGGAATCATAACGATGCAAACCTCCCATTTTCCCTCTTTGTTTCCGAGCAAAAACGCGGAGCAGATCATCTCGGCGATCCTTACAGCTTCGTTGACGATGCCCCCTCAAAATAGCCCAGAAACGCCAGCAGCCGAGACGGAGCAACTCGTCCAGCAGCTTGCCCATCAAAGAACAACTCTGATCAATTTCTCCGAAAAAACAAGTATCTCCGAAGAAACACTCTCCGTTTTGATCGCGGAACGCTTTGCATCCCTGCGCATCGCTTCTGCCCAAAAACGGCTCAAAAAGCAAGACGAATCGCTCCAGATCGGAGACGAAGTCACGCTCAACATCGTTGGCTACACTTCCGAAGGGCTGCTACCTTTCAGCATCCACGAAGGAGTCACGCTCATACTCGAAGAAAATACGATTCTCCCTACGTTCGGAACCGCTTTGGTAGGCGTTGCTGTCGGCGAAACCGCAACGATCCAAGTCCCTCTCCCAAAAGACTACGAGATCGAATCTCTTCGCCGCCAAACCGCATCGTTTGTCATCCAAGTCCTCGAAGTCTACGAACTCAGCTTGCCTTCTGCTCGCGATCCTGAGTTTCTTGCTTCGCTCGATCTGCCTCGATCTCTAGAAGATGCGCTTGCCATGCTTGGCGAAGAGATTCTTGAAGAACACAACGATCACACCGAACACCAAAACACTCGCGATACCTTTGAAGCGCTGATGTCCCTGTTCTCCTACCACATCTCCGATGAAGAAATCGCACGACGCATCCAAGAGCGATGGTACTCAACAGAAGGGCAATTTCTTGAAAAAAGCGAATTTCCTCGCCAAGACATCGAAGAATCTCTCGCTGCTTGGTTAAATCACCCGCCTATCCGTGAACACGAACGCCGCAACGCGGCTGCCGCTCAGCTTCTCGATGACCTTGGTTGCTTCTTTGCTATCCGCCTCCACGAGGAAGACGTCATCCCTTACTTAGTGGAAGCTACAAAAGTAGAATCTTCTCCTTTCCCTCAAGAGGCATCCGACGAAGAACAACAAAGCATACAGCAGATTGCGTGGTACCTGCTCCAACAAAAAACCCTCCAAGCTCTTATGGACGCCGTGTTTGCTTAGACCACCCAGAACCCAACCATTGCTCATAGCTTCCCTGTGCGGAACATCTTCTCCAGTCGCTCGACCTTTTTCTTCTGTTCTTCTGGAATCGGGATACAAAAGTGAATCCGATCTTCCCACACCTTCCGTGTTCGGGTCGAGCGCCTTGATTCAAGAGTCAATCGGATCGCGTATCTTCGAGGATTTTCTTTTTGGATAGAAACGACCTCGACCAACACCATCCGAAAGATATCCCGCAGACGCCAAATTACCCACCGAGGACCGAGTAGCATGACACCCGGATACAAGATCACCTCGTGTTCCCTTCGGCTCATGCGATAAAAAGGATAGAGAAAATACAATGTCCCCAAGATCCCCGCGCTCACAAACAAAAACATCACGGGCAGATGTTCCTCAAACATCATCCCAAAAGACAGACGCTTTTCTCTCTCCCAATCCAAGAAAAAAGATCCTCCCACAGACAAACAAGTCGCCCCCAACACAACGGCCCACACCATCAAAACGTACCTCACCACGATCGGCTTGTTGTTTTCGTACCAATCCTCTCCTTTGATCGAAAAGCGAGCCAAGGGTTCTTCCTTTCTCAGATCCTCAACGAGCTGCTCCACAGCTTTTGCTTGCCTGCGAACCCAATACATCGGAGCCAAACACAACAACGAAAAGATGCCCGCAAACCCCGACAACGCCACCCATAACACACCCTTTAGAGAGAAGTTCTTTCCATCCGAAGGCACTCCGACCGAAAAAAACGTGTATTCCCAGATCTCTTTGTTGCTCCCGATCGCCCAAAAAATAGCCGCACAAAAAAACAACCCTGAGCAAATCAACCCCCTTTTAAGGGCCAAACGATACGGATTCGGCGGGAAAGCAACGGCCTTTTTTTCTTCCACGATATTTTTACTCCCATAGGTGTGAAATGTTTGCCAAAAAACCCCGTGTTCGCAACTGCCCAAGCGTGGGCGTCATTGGTTTGAAGCACAATGCTCTCCTCGCCATACGGGGTCAAGGGAGCCGCGCTCCCTTGTGGGGCGTGGGGCAATGCCCCATAGGCGTTAGGTTAAGTTGGAAACACCGGATAGTCTAGCCTGATCGCCGTTTCTTTTGTCGCCCCCCCCTCAATCCCCCCGTGAACGGGGGGAAGTTGGAACGGGCAGCGTCTGCGCGTCGTGCATACAGCGTGCGTCATGAAAAAACAAAATCCCCGCTGCTTCCGACTTTCGCTCCCTCCCCTGTTCACGGGGGAGGGCTGGGGTGGGGGGGCCAACAAGCGCTTAACCTAACGCCTATGGGG
>JAKLKB010000167.1 GCA_023150835.1 Myxococcota bacterium
CGCCCTCCCCCGTGAACAGGGGAGGGAGCGAAAGTCGGAAGCATCGGGGATTTTGTTTTTTCATGACGCACGCTGTATGCACGACGCGCAGACGCTGCCCGTTCCAACTTCCCCCCGTTCACGGGGGGATTGAGGGGGGGAGAACAAAAAAAGGCGATCAAGACCGACTCTACGAGGTTTCCACCTTAACAAGGCGCGTATGGGGCAGCGCCCCACAAAACCAACCAAATGCGTCAAGCCCCACAGCACCATTCGACTGCATAAAGTCTGAGGGCGTTCAAGGAAAAATAAGCTGCGTGGAGTCGACTTCTTCGACGACACCCAACAGCGCGTCGTATCGCCCCTGCCAAAGGCACAGATCACCAGCGATCGGCTTGATCAGTTGACGTTGCTGGGCTTGCAAAAAGCTGTGCTGATAAAGCTGCACCACAAAGGGCTGAAACACCCGCATCAACGAAGCAGAAGGCATCTGCGGTGCGTGTTGAAGGATCTGCAATGCCTCTAGCGCGGCTTGAACAGCCCGATCAAACGCCTCGAAAAAAGCCGCGATCGGCTCGGATTCTTGGACCATCTGCTCGCGTTGTGTTTGGAGTACGCGTTGAAGATCCACAGGGTGAACAAAAACAGGCCGCGTATCTTCGGGGATCATCCGATATCTTTCGGAACTGGAAGCAAAGGCAAACTCGCGCTCAAGCCGCCGGATATCGAACGGATCAGTATTCACGGAGTGATAGACTTGGCGGAAATACTGTTGGAAGATGGCGGGATCGTGAAAGTCTGAGGCCCGAAGAGACCGCAACATCAACCGCGTCTGATCTGTGGCTGTGGTGTAGATCCCTTGGGGAAGATGCGCTTCTTGAAGCTCGACGATATGGGTTGTTCCCGAGGCGAGGCGAGCTTCGCGATTGCACCGCCCTGCGGCTTGGATCAGGCTATCCAACGGCCCCATCACGCGAAACACCACAGGAAAATCCAGATCCACGCCGGCTTCGACGACTTGGGTGGCGACAAGACGACAATCCCGCTGCGATCGTCCAAGAACAAACTGAACAGCCTGAAGCACAAAACTCCGATGCAACGGGCACAATCGACTGGACAGGTGAAAACACCCCTCCATCCCCGAGACTTCTTCGAGCAGCTTCCGTGCGTCTTTGATCGTGTTGAGGATCGCAAGACAACGTGGGGTTTCTGCGATCTCCTCCGCAAGTTCCTCAAAAGACCAGCGCGGCTCGCCATCTATTGGAAAAGAAAATTCGACTCTTCCCAGCGCTCGGAAATGATCGGCTGGATCACGAACGATCTCACGAATACCCGTCAAGGGCGTGAGTTCTTTTGAGGGACGAAGAACCTGATCCGAGAAAGCGGGCTGTGTCGCCGTACAAAAAATCACCGAGCATCCGAACTCACGGACAAGATAACGCAGCATATCCAAAGTCGGGGCCAACAGCTTGGTGGGTAGCATCTGCACTTCATCAAGGATGATTACGGAGCGCGGGATATTGTGCAACTTGCGTAGTTTGCTGTTTCTCGAAGCAAAAAGGCTCTCGAACAATTGGACGTTGGTTGTGACCACGATCGGAGCATCCCAGTTCTCAGCGGCAAGGCGCTGCCAACGCTCGATGGCGTCGATCACTTCGGCATCGTGAGAGGTTTCGTTGTGTTCGCGGCGGCTGCTGTGATGTTCAAGAACATAGGCCGCCCCAAAGATCTCCCGATACACCGAGGCATTCTGCTCGATGATGCTGGTGTACGGGATCGCCACGATCACTCGACGCATCCGATGTTTTTGAGCGTGTGCGAGTGCAAACGCCATCGAAGATCGGGTCTTCCCTCCGCCCGTAGGTACCGTCATTGAAAAAAAGCCGGGGGATTGGTTCGCTGCATCCAGCGCATCTCGATAGATCTGCTGGCGATGCGCATACAACTCGCCTTGTTGAGGCGTAGCTCCCGAAGGCAACACAAACGCTTGTTGTGCTGCTTGCAAGCGCTGAAAAAGCCATGAGACCGCTCCCTCCGTTGGTTCGCCTCGAAGCCGCGCTATTTCGGGGCGATCATGTGCTTGTTCGCTTCGAAGCCGCGATGTTTCGGGGCGATCATGTGCTTCTGTGTCCAAACAATCCGCATCCACAAGGCACGAATGTAACAAACGCCACGCCAGCGCGACACTCCCTTCCGCATCTTTGCGCATCATATCAAGAGACGTCGGTAGCTGCGGAGGCTCTAGGGGAACGTACGCCTCCCACGCTTGGCGCCCCTCTGTTGCGATCTCTCGGATCCAAGTCTGCTCGGCTGCACGGCGCACCCGCGAACCCAGATCTGCCTTCACGTCCTGCAATCCGCGATGATGGCAGTCCATCAGATAGGCCAACAGCAGATAGCGCTTGTCTGAAAAGGCATCCAAAAAAAGCTGCAACGCGACGATCGCATGTTCCAGCTTTTTGCTCGGCTTTCCAGCAACACGCTCCCGAAGATAGTTCTGCCATGCGGGGTTCAACTTCCCGACATCGTGCCAAAATCCGATCAATCGGGCGGCTTCACTTGCATCGATCGCTTCTGCAAAGCACGCAGCGCGCTCCGAGACCCCAAGAAGATGCTCCAAAAGACCATGCCATCGCCCTGATGCGTTAGGGCCATGCGCAACGGCCTGCTCGCTATCGATTGAACTCCTCTGTTGTGACATTGCACACTCCTGCGATGTATGAATTCCCGACCGCTGCCGATGCCTTCAAACGTACCACCGCCGATGCCTTCAAGCGCACTGCTGTCGACGTTCTCCCCGCCATTTCCTAGGTTCGTATCCAAACAACGATGGTAGACCTTCAAACGTACCACTGCCAACGCTCTCCTCGCCATCGGCGTAAACCACGCGGAGGATCGCGCAAGATCGTCGGAATGATCGGCCACAACCGCCCGGGTTGTTTGCGCAGCGGAACATAAAAAGCTTTATCGTTATAGTCCAACAAGTAGATCGGCTGCGCTTGATGGTCATACATCTGGATGCCGATGATCTGATGGTGCTTGTTGATCTGCGACTTACAAAACAAGATGATCAGCTCGTCTGGTATATCCGCAACAAATGTCCGAAAACGCTCCATCGCATGAGGTGTCACAAAACAGCACATCCAAACCTCCGCTCGGTTTTGCTCGTTCCGAATTTGTAAGACAGCAACCCAAAGCCTTACTCGCAATCCCTGTAAAACAACCGCACCCAGTTTTAGCAAACGTCGCTGAAAAACGACAAGGGGCAAACTTTTCTGACGCTCTTGTTTCTTTTGGCACTTCGGATTACCATCCACCCCAAAAATGCGCTCCCAGACCTCACCCTCCCCAACCACAACAAGGACGACAAGATGACCGAGCAACGGTGGGAACTCTATATCGACGAATCTGGAAACTTCTCTGATCCAAACGATGAAGTCGTGGTCGCCGGACTGTTGGTTCACACCGAGAAAGCCGGCCTTGACGGGCGTGAGATCGCCCAAGCCATCCACACCACGCTCCCTCACATCCCCCTGCCACTTCACGCCTCGTTTCTCAAACGCCCCAGCTACGGGATCTTTTGCTACGCTTCTGCCCAACAACCCAAAACAGCCCACCACACCCGCCAACTCGACCCCAAGCGCATCAAAACCTACGAACAAGCCCTCCAAATCTTAGGCAAAAAAGCCCAAAAAACGCTCACACAAATGACCGACACGCTTCGACGCGGAAGAAGTCTTTCTGCCTATTACAACGAACTGCACTCATGGGAGACCCAACTCAAACCCCACCCCGATCTCTATAAACAACTCAAACACGACCAAGAACTCGATCTCGCGCACATCGCTCGGATCATCCGCGATCTCAACGAAACAACCGATGCCAACCACGCGCTCTTGCTGTTTGCCGCCGAAGAAACACGCGCAAGCGCCGTCCAGCCCAAACAAGATCGCTATCTCCTCCTCCTCCTCGCCCTTATCGAACGTGCGTACCGTGTCCTCCACATACGCA
Organism: Myxococcota bacterium; assembly: GCA_023150835.1. Classification (GTDB taxonomy): domain Bacteria; phylum Myxococcota_C; class UBA6777; order UBA6777; family UBA6777; genus JAKLKB01. The sequence continues at coordinate 3,991 of JAKLKB010000167.1, forward strand.
CACAAGGACACTTCCGCCTCGAAATCAAAGTCGCCACACGCGACGTTTACTACGCTCCCTTCAACATCAACATCCGCCTCTCCAACCCGATCTTCAAAGAACTCGAAGCCCACCTCCGCGCTTGGCTTGGAGCCTTTACCTCTTCAACCGACCACGGCGTGCCCAAATCTCCAGAATGTCCCTTCTCTTTCCATCCTCCCATGCGGTACGACCTAGAGATCCCCACTGCACTCGCGCTCGCCGATATCTTTTCCAACACCGCCTACAGCACCCTCCGCAACGGACTCAAGAAACACAAACAACACCTCTCCCTCGCTCTCTGGAAAACTGCCATCGCCCAACTCATCGGCCAATGGCCGCTCTCCAGCCTTCCGCCTCACTCTCCTGCGGGCCTTTCTCCGCGTAGCCACTTCGCCGCAAGCCCCCATATCGCCGACGCTTTGCGTCAAGCCATCCATACCGAACACACCACACAAACCTTCGAACAAGACCCCCGTACACAGAACATCCGCCTCTGGGCCAAAGAACAAGCCCTCTCTTGGCTCCCCTAGATCCGAGACCATCGCTTCGACATCCCCGTCACATCCCTTTGTTGAAACGTTTGCGCCCAAAACCTCATCCGCTCGGAGAACACACACCATGCCACTTCACCTCGCACTTCTGACCCTACAACGCTGGCAATTGGGACTCCCTTACAACAGCGAAGAACTATCCCACGCTTGCAAGACTTTTCAGAAAGCCATTCAAAGTGTATGTCGCCGAAAATCGGCTTTTTCTGCGCTATCTTCTTCCGACAAAGAAGAAGTCGAATCTGATCTTTTTTCCGTTCTACTCTCTCGACTGAAGCAAGACAAAGATTTCCCCACCGAAAACAAAGCCTACGGATGGCTGATCCTAAGCATCGGCGGGTTCTTGAAAGATCGCTACGACAAACAAAAACACTTGACCTTTTTCGCTGACTTCCGAAACGACGAACACTCCGATCAAGAACCCGAGTGGCAAGACGATTCATCCCCCAATCCCGAAGAGCTACTCGAACAACTCCAACAAACCACCGCACTCGCTGCTTTCCAAAAACAAAAAGATGCCTTTATTGCGAGTTTCTTACAAACACTCAGCGAACAAAAACGCCCACAAAAACGCCAAACCATCAAAGAGATGGAAGACATCCACTTTTACCAGACCTGCACGGCTGAAGAACTCGCACAGCAAAGCGGAAAGAAGACAAATACGCTCCACCAACGCCACTGTCGCTTGCGCGCCGACCTGCAAGCCCACCTGCACGGCCCCCCATGCCAACAGATACCAGCGCACGAGAGACAGACGCTCTTTGCTTGGCTCGCACTTCTCGACGGAAAACCCGGCATCAAGTACGACCCCTAAACATTTTTTTGCTTCTTGTCAGAAACCTGACGCTACTGACGTCTTTGAAATAACTGTTGGATACGCACACGCTAGGACTCTTGTTCATTCAAGCCCACTCCTCCAATCCCGCGTATCTGAAATCTCGATCAATAGGATAGAATCGTATGTTTACGCTGCCATCTCTCTTTCCAGATCTCCCTCTCAAAGCTTCCACTTCGCCCTTGGCGTGGGACGATCTACCACAAATCCCCGAAAGTCGAACCCTCCAAGCAGCTCTCTCTCTGCACGGCTTCGATGACCCAAAACTCGAACAGTGGACCCAAAAGCTCGCAGAGGCCGACCCCGATCATACGCATCTTCGCCGTTCCATCGCCCTTTTGACGGGACTCTCGTGCTTTGTCGACCAAGTCGACGAGACATGGCTGCTCTGTCTCCAAGCCCCCAAAGGTCGTGCCTTGCAGACGCATATCCTCCACGCCCAAGCAGACGCCGTGTTGCAAAATGACACCCAAGACACGCTCGTCCTCCCCAGCTTCAAACCACCCCAAGCTCTCTGTGTCCATGATGACCTTGGGATCGGCCTTTTGCTCCAATGTGTAGACGGCGCTCTCCAATTCACGCCCATCGCTCGCACACAGCCACAACAGGTCCACACGCAAAAGCTCGATGCGTCCGTTCTTTTTGAAGCATTGCCAGAAATCCGCTCCACTGATCCACAGCTAGGACAATGGGTCGAAGAAAAAATCCAACAAGGAGACGATTGGTCCACAGCCGTTGCTGCGGGCATGATCGCACGTCTCCCTCATCCTCCAAAAGGTGCTGCCGCTCGCCAGCTTCTTCAATCACTCTTACAGGGCACTCCGCCTCCGCCTGCCTCGTGGCAGCTTTTCGTCCAAAGCTGGACAGACCCACAGATCCGATGGATTCAAGCTCTTTTCCAAACCAAGCTCGCTTCCCTCGCCGAAGAAATCGACCGCTTGATGCTGGCCGACTTCGAGGAATACACCGATGAATCCGAAGCTTCCGACCGCGATGTACCTGTGGACTTGCAAGAACCCCACTCGATCCACCAAACGACCCAAGCATCCGCCTCTTCCGTTCCTGATGATAAAGAGGGTTCGCCGCTCTCGAACAACGATGCTCTCGATCTGTTGCTGCGCCGCGACGAACTCGCAAGTGTCAGTCTTCTTTTACGCGCTCGCGAATCTTTCTCAACATTTTCCGAGCCTCTCGATCTTCTCGATCAAACAGGCTCCGCATGGGTCCATAGCCTAGACATGACCTCCGATATCTCGCAACATCCGATGCTTCAGCGCATCCTCCAACACGACCCCACTGCATGGTGGGCCTATCCCGCCGCCACTCGCATCCTCCCCGATATATCGGCTCTCTTGCCCCAAAAACAGATCACCATTCCCTCCGTCACTCGATCAGCCCGTACTCCCAAAAAACACCCAAAACAAACCACCCCTCTCACCCCTTCTCCGTTGCTGCTCGACCCCGACGTTCTCACCCCTGATCTTGCCCGCCTCTACTGCATCCCCGTCGCGGCCCCCTCCCTAACGCAACGCTATCTCGCACCCCACGCACGCTCCGCTCCTCCCGCGATTTTCTCTGATTCTATCGCCTACAACAAGTCGCAGGAACTCACCCTCCAATCGACACCACACCCCCGCCTCTTTGTGTTCGAAAGCTTCTCCCCAAAACTCAAGAGTTCCGAGATCATGCGCCTCTTCTTCGCAAAACAGATGCTCTACGAAGGCCCCCCACAAGAACGCCTTCTTCTCGACTGTTCCTCATGGCAAATCGACTCCGCTGGATCGTTGAACCTCGATATCTTTTGCAACGCCCTCCGCGTCGAATGGAGCACCTCATGATCCTGCACATCATCAAACGCTACCGCGAAACCCAACGCCCCGATCTTCTCGACCAGATACTCGCCACTCTCCGAGAACCTTGCTCGATAAAAGATTTATGCGAAATATTCGCTTTATTCTCAGAACAAGATATTTATCAAGAGCAGCTTTTTTTTGCTTTATTTCTCCATCTCCGACAATTTTCTTTGCATTACCCCCCCCCACAACTCGCCGAACTTTGCGGCCTCGATACGCCCTTTGCGTCACAGATCTTTTCTTCTCCTCCCTCCATTCTCCGAAAGATCACTTTCCCTATCGCCAACGAACAACAAGCCGACCTCTGCACCGCCTACATCATCCCGCTCCAAGACGACGGACCATCCGTCTTGTGGGGGCCTGTCTCCACACACACCACCTTACAAAAACGCGACCAAGACCTCCAGCGCATCCAAACCGCCACCCAAAAACGCTTTTTCGTAGCTTTCGACAAAGACTTCACAGATCGCTCTTTTATGCTCGCCCTCGCTGCGGCTTTGTTGCTAGACCGACCCGATCAATGGGACCCATTCGCTTTTTCCGGTGAGATCGACCACGCAGGCCATATCCTCGACGTTGGCTACATGGAAGCCAAACAAGCCGTCTGCAAAAAACACCACAAAAAACTCCTCTCCGCCCAAATCTTCCAACACCTCGACGAGATCCGCTTCTGGCTCTCGGGTTCCCCTCTCCCTCTTCCCTCCCTCTTCTTAGCCAAGTCCCTTTCCCACGGGCAAAACGCCCTTCAAACCATCGAAAAGACGATCCAACGAAGATATCCTTTCTTTCGGATCGATACGCTTTGCGCTCTCTTTGGCTTTCAACGCCAAGACTTCTTGCTCTGCCACGAAGACCGCCTCCCCGACGATCCCGAATATTGGAAGCGCTATCTACAAAACGGCGTGCGTCTGCACTTTGAACGCCTACTTTATACGGCTCCTGATCACTCGTTTGTCTTGCACGCCGCGTCTTCCATTATCGCTCTTACTGTAGGCATCGGCTCCCTGCTTGGCGCAAAACGACCGATCGTCCTCTACCACTTCCAAAACAACGACTACTACCCCGTCATCGACCTTTCACAAAACAACATCCGCGAACTCAAAGCCATCCTCCCCGAAACATCGGATGAATCACGCCTCCTTTGCATCCAGCCACAAGCCGACGGCCCAAAGCACATCGTCGGGATCTACCTCGCAAGCCACGATCCCTTCGGTGCTTGCAATACCATGCTGCAACAATACGGAGACGGATGGGGTTTCACCTTTCTCTCCCCTCCCCAACATCAAGGAAATCTCCCACTCTCCGCCGATTGGCTCCCTTATGTCCGCGAGATCTACTCATTTCTCAACCGCCTCAGCCGCTCAAGCGTAAGTGAAATGCACCTTGTCCTCAGTGTTCCTATCCCCATCTCCTACGCTTTGGGCATGGCCTGTGGGCATTTTTTTCATGCCTATGTCTATAATTTTAACCCGACAACCAAAGAATACACCCGCGTCCTCGCCCTCCACGAACACCCCAGCCCCTTTTAACTTCATAGCGACTTATACGAAATCCGCCCATTGTGTGATCGTAAAACGTAGGGGCAGACAGGTGTGGCTGCCCAACCGTAGGGCATCTACGCACTATCCTTCGATCACACATCTTGCGGATATCGTATTATGCAATTCGGTAGATATGTGGGGCATTGCCCCTCGCCCCACAAAGCGTGATGGCCCCCTTGACCCCGTATTGGCGAAAAGACCTATCGTTTTCCGCCCAACAACTCTGTCGCTTGATGCCGCACGAACACGGCTTTTTTTTCAACTTTTTATACGAAATCTGCTCGTTGTGTGATAAGAATATGTAGGGGCAGCCCCCTGTGGCTGCCCAACAACAGGACCGCGACAGCAAACCGTGGCGACGTTTCGCATACACCTCTCTCGGATATCGGGCGATCTGTGTTTTCGTGTTGGTGCGAGACTTCCCGACAGCCTCAATGTAGCCCTTCGCCAAGCTCCAATAGCACGATCTGAGAGCCCAAGTCTTGACAAAACACTCTTTCCGCAGAACCGTCCGCCCACGCATCAAACTCATGCGTCGCGGGTGGACGTGGGTTGCCTTGGAGCGATTTGTAGTCCAAACGCCGAATCGATCTCTGACGATTTCCGTAAACATAACGCGCCAGATCGTCTATGCGCTCGTTCAACATCACCCTGCGATCTTCCGCCAAGCCTCTTGTACTTCTAAGAAAATGAGATCCAAAGACGATCGTTTCGAGCGGAGCAGCAAAAACCTCCGTCCGATAAATGGTTTTTTTCGTCTCGTTCCACACCAATTGGCCCCACGCTGAAAGCGTTGCGTCATCGCCTACAAACAACAACAACGTTTCCGCGATGCCCTCACAAGACTCTCGCGGATACTGGCCAAATGCCGACAAGCAGCGAAATGCGTTCAGATGTTCCCGAACATGATGCTCAAAATCCAACCGCACAGGCAGCTTCGGGAGTCGCAAAAGTTCTTGCCCTGATTCGAAAATGTAGATGCTCTCGTCCGCATAAAACATCGCCAAACTTTGCAAAAATCCTTGAATACTTTTGAATCCACCCGTCAAATTAAACAAGATCCGATAACCATTTTCCCGATAAGCCACCAATTCCGTTGCGCACCATTGCGCAAGATCCGCCATCCCTGCCTGAAATCCTTCGAGGCTGTCTGTGCGCAAACCACCGATATCTTCTTTGAACACCACTTGATGCCCTTGCGCCTCAAGCCAAGCCGCCACCACTCGCGCTGATTGCCGACCCAGCCATGTATCCGTGCATAGCAAACAATGGATATCTGGACGGCCTTTGCGACCTGCGACTTTTTCCTCTTCAAGCCTGTTGAGCGCGTTTAATTCCGCACTCAAGCGGCAAGCATCCCCAACAGTCGCTTCCCGAAATCTCTCCCGCCGCTTTTCGATATGTTCCTCCAATCTCCCTCGCACCTCCTCAGATATCTCTTCGCCTGATCTCGCATTGGCATTCGCAAAAATCGCCGAGCGCAATTCATTGGAGACATCATTCGTCAAAGAACTCGTCCCACACGGTGAAAGAATAAACTTTGCAAACATTTTCCTCTCCTTTTCTTCTTCTTTGTTTCAGTCTTCTTTTGTTTTCTGCTTGGGCGGACGTATTTGGGTTTGATCGGTGGGGTTCCACACCACGCCCCGCAAGGGAGCAAAGCCCCCTTGACCCCGTATTGGCGGGACAATCCGACGTGTTTCAAATCAACAGCTCTGCCGCTTGAACTTCCTCGAACTCGGGGTTCTTGTCAACCACGCAAATCCGACGGCTTATCAAAAAGAGCCTTACCCGCGCTCAGCCGCCGCCGATGTTTGCTGGTTTTCTCTCGGCCTTTTTTGTACACGCCATATCAGCGTCGGTCCATAACGATGCCCCGCAAGGCCCTCACAATCAAACGAGCATCCATACGCACGAAAAGACTGGACTCTCGCCAACAATGCCTCGTCGCTTTCTCTTTCGCTTCCGTACCTCAGTCGATACCGAATGAATTCTTCGCGATTTTTGTAAGAATCGCTATTCGATCCATCCGTCACCAAAAGACCCCCATCCACCAGCTTATTCAACACTTGGTAGATCTTCGGTGGCTTCAACCAACCGATCCCGCTGCCTCCTTCACCCCAGCTATCCCCCCGATAAAAAAACACATCCACAGCCTCCAAATGATGACGAAAAGTGTACTCTCCCAGCCCTTTTTTGCGGATCACTTTGATCTTTCGGCCTGTTTCAACGTGTTGATAGATCTGCTCCAACCAGCGAGGCGAAAAACGCCGACGCATCTGTCCTCGAAACATATACTCCGATCGAGCTTCCACTCTCTTCTCCACCGAACGGATCAGCCGCATCTTGAGATGCTCCGCCATCCATCGCTCAAATCCTCCCTCAATCCCCGGCACCGTCCCACGATCCACAAACCAAAACACCTCGCAATCATCCACAAAATACCGCATCGGATCGGCCAGATCATGCCCACAACACGGGTAGTACAACAACTTTGGCCGCTCCCTCTCGCTTGTTCGCGCTGTCCCTCCTTGCACGCTCTCGCCCCCCACTTCGCTCCCATCAACCGTCCGATGATTCGACTGATTTGGCATGGCTCTCGCCCTTTCTCACGCAACGCGCTCTTTCTTGGCCGCGACTCTTCCGCTCACCAACAAGCGCCGCTCCTCCCCTCTAAACGCTCTCGCTCTCCCGTCTCTGACAAATTTTTCTGCCGCGCCCCTTTCTCCCCCAAAAAAACACCTAGCCCTCTTGGACCAAGTTCAAAAATGTGTCGTAAAGTTCGGAGCTTAAACGAAAACCAGATCGTTGAACAAGCTCGTCTAATAACGGTTTTGCCAAAGGAACAAAGCCCTTGTGTTTTGCTTCGATCAATATGCCCAACACCCCGATCACATTCAAATTACATCGTTTCGCAACCTGTCTTCCCCGCCTTTCATCCATCAACAAAAGTCCCGCGTTTAATTCTGTGGCGAGAACGATCGCTTCCGCTTCGCCTCTGTCCAATTCTCCTTCGAGTGCTCTTACTGGTTAGCCCGTAAAGCCCAAGAGCTTTAGCCTTGGGATATAAGGGGTTTATACGCTTTAGCGGCTTTAGCCCATGTTCAGGGTTGACAAATCGAAGTTCATTGCCTAGTCTACCTCGAACAATACGTGACAGTC
>JAKLKB010000010.1 GCA_023150835.1 Myxococcota bacterium
CGAAGTTGTTTCAACTGAGATGCAGAAAAGTGGAGGGGGGCAGAAAAGTGGAGGGGGAGGTTAGCGTTTTCGATCGGAGACGGCGATGCGTTTGAGGACACTTTCGAGGCGTTCGCGCATGGTGGCGTCGTTGTGGACGGAGGTGGAGACGGCTTGTGCGATCTTGTCGAGTTCTTTTTCGGGGAGGTTTTTTTTGCCGAAGTGTTCGCGGATGATGGCGGACACAACGGCGCGAGTGGCTTCTTCGAGAGAGGCTTCGTCGTTAAAGTCGAGACCCTTGGAGGCTTGAGAAACCGCGTCAAAAACGGGGTCGTTGGCTTCGACAGGTCCGAGTGGTCCGACTTGGGAGACGGACTCGGTTTTTTCGGCTTGTGCAACGCCGCTGCTTTTTTTGGTTTTGGCGCTTTTGCTGCTTTTGTCGGTTTGCTGAGTTTGTTGGATCGGATAACCAGCACCGCCGCCTCGGATCTTCATCGTAGTTCTCGACTCACCTGTGTTTTGGAGCGCGATCGGTGGGGTGTTGCGCGTTGGGCGCGAGTTTTCTCCCGATCACGATCGCGTCTTGGGTTGATGGCGCCTTAGCCGAAGACGCCGTCTTGTTGTCCTTGTTGAAGGGAACGCGCCAATTGTCCGGCGGGTCCGGCGGGTTCAAGGGCGATCGCCTTTTCAAGGGCGGGGGTAGCTTGGGATAACTTTTTTTGAAAGAGTAGGCTTTCCGCAAGAAAAGCATACGCCGAGGCCGAATTTTCGTTGGCTTTGATGGCTTCGCGGTATTGGGCTTCGGCGAGATCAAAGCGTCCTTGGGCGACAAAGAGGTTGCCGAGTCCGATGCGAGGGACATCGCTGCGAGGGAGGAGGGCGATGCACCCTTCAAAGACTTCTTGGGCTTCTTTGTATTTTCCCATTTCGATATAAAAGTAGGCCGATTCGAGCAAGAGTTTGGCTTCGCGACGGGGGACTTCCACGATTCCAATCAGCGTATCTTCGGACATCGTCAAGACTCCTTGTGAGCATCCACAGCGCACGGTTGAGAGGGGGTTTGGGGGCGTGCGTTGGGTCCGCAAGGGAGCGCGCAAAGACGGGTGTTTTGCGTGCGTGGTTGCGGTGCTGTATGTTGTATCGGCTCCAACGCACAAAGAGTTGCGCTTAGCCTTCTTTGGGGGCGAGCATCTGCTCTTTGATTTGGATCAGGTGATCGATCAGATCAAACACACGCTCGTAGGCTTGTCGGGCTTTGCGCGCTTCTTGTTGGATGCGGCCTGTGCGCTTGTTGATCAATTCATCGAGTTGTTCGCAAGTGGCCGCCATGCTTTGGCCGATCGATTCTAATTCGCCGCTTTCGATCAATTCTTCGAGGACGGGAAAGATCCGATCTTCGGGGTTGGTGGGTCCTGCGGTTGGGGTGGCGGATGATGCAGCGGTGGGAGCTGCGGGGCGCGGGGGAACGACGGGGCCTCGACCGGGCATCGCGCCGATCTGGAAAGACTTAAAATCTTCCTTTTTGTCAGACATTGAGATCTACCTCCGCTGTTTCGAGGGTTTCGGTGCTTGGTGTGTGGGACCGTTGCAAAAGCTTCGTTGTGAACGCCGCGTGAAAAGTACCACGAAGGGCCAACCCTTTCAACTGAAAACAGGAGCGGCGCGGTTGGATGGTTTTTTTGGGGCGAGGTACCACGCCCCGCAAGGGAGCGCGGCTCTATGGACCCCGTGAGGGGCGAAGTGATCATCATTTTTCAACCAGACGACTCTGTCGCTTCAAGCGGCACGAACGCGGGTTTTTGGCCGATCACGTCTCTTCGATGAAAACCCTCGACGGGATTTGGCTCGTTGGTGCGTTGTGTGAAAAGTGTTGGGGATGGTGGGGTGGGTGTGGTAGGAAGAACAGCAGCCCAAACAAAAGGAGGTGTTCGATGATCAAACAGCGGATCGGTCGGTGGTGTGGGTGGTTGGTCTGGATGTGTGCGGTGGTGTGGGTGGTGGGCGGGTGCAAAAAGAAGCCATTGCCTACCAAGATCCCGAAAGCTGCGGCCAAAACCGAAGCTGAAGCGCAGGCAGAACAAGAGGCGATCCGCCGTGTCAAGGAGGCCAAGACCTCCAAAGGCTTCACGGTGGGGGCTTTTTTGGAGCAATTTCTGGAAGCGACGGATAAAAAAGTTCGAGAAGCCAAGGGATATCCGTTTGATGTGCAAGAGTGGTCTGCGCGTTGTGAACTTCCGCTCCCACAAGAGATCCGAACGCAGCGCCCGCTGACCGAAGAAGAACGCAAGCGGCTGTTGGCGGGATTGCCTGTAGAAGGCGTGCTTTTGGAGGAGGCTTCGCCTGTCGATGGCGGTGAGCGTGTGCCAAAGAGCCGTGTGACGGGCATTTCGGTGGATGGTGGTGTTGCTTCAAACGTCGATGGTGGAAGTGGTTTGGTAAGCGATCACAAAAAAGATCGAGAAGGGCATCTCGAAAGCGCGGCAGATCGGGAAGGACACCATGAAGGAGCGTTGGTGGATGGTGGGCAGCCTGCGCAAGAGGAACCCAAACCGCGTTTTACACGGTGCGAAGTGTCGGTGATCTTGGGAGCGAGCAAGGAGAAAGCGACGGATCATCTCAAAGGGGTGTGGGTGGTGGGAGCGAAGAATATCGTCCCGCAAGACGGCGTAGCGCGGATGTTGATGCAAGAAGCGACTCCTGAGGATCTTTCGCAACAAGCGGGCGAAGCAGGGAAAGCAGAAGCTCCCCACGAAAAAAGCCAAGCAGAGCGCATCATCGAAACGACCGATGCAGGGGCGATATCTGACAAGTGAAGGCGTGTTTTTGTGGAGGGCCATAACGAGGTCAACGCGATATCAAGCAGCTTCGGCCTGTTGGGCGGGAGAGAGTTGGGTGGGGCCTTTGAGGGGGAGGGTGACGCGAAAGGCGGTGCCTTTGTTGGGTTCGGAAGTGAAGCTGATGTGTCCTTGGTGTTCTTGGACGATCTTTTTGACGATGGCGAGTCCGAGTCCCGTACCTTGGTTGGGCCTTCCTGTGACAAAGGAATCGAAGATCTTGGGTTGAAGTTCGAGGGGGATACCGACGCCTGTGTCTTGGGCGACGATCACGAGTTGATCGGCGTTTTGGTCGATGTGTAGGGAAAATTGGCCACCGTCAGGCATGGCTTGGATCGCGTTGCGAGAGAGGTTGTGCAACAGGCGTTCGATCTTGCTTTCGTCGAAGTGAGCGTCGCCTGTGTAGGTGCATTGGAAGTCAAGTTGGATCGGGAGGTGAGCGAATTCTTGTTCGAGATGTTGTTTGAGTTCGCTGGCGAATTGGTTGAGATGGACTTTGCGTATCAGGAGGGTGGATTCGCCGCGTGCGAAGGCAAGGACTTCGCGGGTCATGTGGTTGAGGCGTTCGATCTGTTTTTGGATCATCTGGGCAAAGCTCTGGCGTTTTTCGGGATCTTCTTGGGTTGCGGTGAGTTGAGCGTAGCCAGAGATCAGAGTCATGGGGGTTTTAAAGTCGTGGACGATCCCCGAAAGTAGCTTTCCGATGGTGGCGAGGCGACTTTGGCGCATACGTTCGTTGCGTTCGATACCGATGCTGACAGCACGGCTGACACGGGCTGCGATCAGGCTCAAGATCCGCAGGTCGCTGTCTGTAAAGCCTTCGGTTGCGCTGCGTTTGTTGATCATCTCGATGGCACCGATGGATGTATCACCGTTGAGCAGAGGAACGCACAACACGCCTCGGACGGCAAGGCCGAGTTGGTTTGCGAAGTCGTCCTTGAATCGGGCATCTTTGGTGGGTGCATTGGAAAGGATCGGTTGGCTGTAGCGGATGCTCCAGCCCATCAGACTATCATTGGCCTTGAGTGAGCGCCCTTTCCATTCGTTGGCTTTTTCGGCTTTTTCGGCTTTGATGTTGTGCAGGACGAGTTGTTTGTTTTTGTCGAGAAGTCCGATAAATCCGGCTTCGCAATGGAGCATCTCGGTGCTTCGTGAGAGGATATTGGCGAGCATCTCGTCTAATTCAAAGGCACCGCTCATTTGTTGTTCGATCGCGAACAAGATATCGAGTTCGTAGTTTCGTTGTTGGAGGGCGCGAGAGGTTTCGGAGAGTTCGTTGTTGGCTTGAACGACCTGCGCGTATAAGCTCGCATTTTCGAGGAAGATCGTAGCTTGAGCGGAGATCGCTTCGAGCAGTTGTTCGTCTTCTTCGCTGAAGGCGAGGCCGTTGCTTTTGTTGAGGACTTGGATGACGGCGATGATCTGCCCTTGGCTTGCGCGCAGTGGCATGGTCAGGATCGAACGGGTGGTGTAGCCGGTTTTTTGATCGACGTTCACATGAAAGCGGGGATCTTTGTAGGCATCGATCAAGTTGACGGTTTCGCCCGTTTGAGCGACCCATCCAGCGACACCTTGACCGATGGGGATACGGATCTGGACCGATTCTTCGCCTTGCAAGATCTGCGAAACGAGTTCTTGGGTTTCTTCATCGATCAGGTACAACGTGGAGCGATCGGCTTCCATCACTTCGGTAGCGGTCTCGATGATCCGTTTGAGCAGTTGTTTTCTTTCGTGCGCAAGAGCCAACGCACGGCTGATCTTGATCACCGCTTGCAGTTGTTTTTCTGCACGCTCCGCACGTCGTCGAAGCAGCAGATTCGGGCTTTTTTGCCCTTTATGGGAAAGAAGATCAAACATCCGAATACACCTCATCAAGACCTGCGGAGTTTATCGCAAGAAGCCTTGCGCTGCAACTGCTTCCTACAAGATCGTTTCTGCTCGGCTGTTTGATTGTGTGTTTCCCCAAGCTACGGCCTCCCAAGAACGCGATGCTGTCGGGGTATACAGGCACCACGCATAAGCATCTTGAGTTGGCGACATCAACAAGATCTGCGTTTGAGGCCACCAAGCCCATCTCGAAGAGGCCCAATACATCGAGATATCAGCGTCCGAGAGAAAGGGCGGTGCATCGGGATGGCTGTGAAACCAACCGCAGATCTGGCCGTCTTCTCGGTCGATTTGTTTGAGGATGGGCAACAAGGTTTCGGAGGGGATCGCGTATCGTGTGGGTGTGGTGGTGAGTGTCGGTGTTGTGAAGGCGTGTATCCCCCATCCTTGGGAGGTTTTCCACCACACTCCGCAGGCTTCGTTGGGATGGGCTTGTTGGCAAGCAGCCACAGCTTTTCGTAAAAGCCATCCAGCGGGGAAGTTCGTCATCGGCAAGCAGCCACGGCTTTTTGTAAAAGCCATTTGTCGGAGAATTCCGCCATCAGAACACTTGAAAAAGGCCGACTTAGCGGGGTTTCGGAGGTTTGGGCGGAGGGCGTTTGGCACGAGAGAAAGCATCTTCGGTGTCTTTTTTGAGGCTGTTGTTGTCTTGGAACACTTGGTCTGTTTTGGTTGTGTTGAAGGCGTCTTTGGTGTCTTTGGCCACGGAGTTTTGGGGGTCTTGATAGGGGTCAGGCTTGGAAGGTCGAGGCGCGGCGGCGGGGGTTTGGAAGGCAGGAAAAGAAAGACGGCGAGGCGGTGGGCGTCGGACTGTTCGGCGTTTTCGAGGGCGATGCGACGGCGTCGGAAGGGCGACGGTATTCGAGGGGGTTGCGGCGTCTGCGGAGGGTCGGCTGGGGAGGGGTTCGAGTTGGATCGGGGAGGGCATCGCAGCGGTGGGAGCGGGTTGGGGTGAGGAAGGAAGGGGAGAAGAGGTGGTTGAGCGCGGAGCGTTCGGGACAAGCGAAGGGAACAAAAACCACATCAGCAAAAAAGAACAGAGCAGGCCCACAAATCCGCCAAGCATCGCGGTTTGGAGATTGGCGATCCGTGTATCGGTGGGGGGAGCAGGCGGCGAAGAAAACGCACGCAACACCTCTGCGCAAGAGCCGAAGCGATGGGCAGGATCGCGTTGGAGGCAGCCTCGGATCACGGGGTGGTAACGCAGCGGGATGTTGTCGACAGAAATTGTGTAGCGGCAGACCGCGTTGTTGTCTTCGAGGGCTGTGCGGGAAAAGTCCGGTGCATCGAAGGGATTGATGCAAGCGATCATCTCGTAGAGGATCGCACCGAGCGAAAAGATATCGCTGCGTTGGTTGGCTTCGTTGGCGTATCCGAGCAGTTCGGGGGCGAGATAGCCAAAGGTTCCGAGCGAGGTTCCGTCGAGTGTGCGTCCACCGTCGATCTGCGTGAATTCGCGTTGGTGGGTCATGTCGGTAGGAAGGCGCTTTGCGATGCCAAAGTCTGATATCTTGGGCAACAGCCCTTGCTCGGTTTTGGTCAACAAGATGTTGGCGGGTTTGAGATCGCGGTGGACGATGCCCTGTTGATGAAGGGCTTCGACACCACGCACGATCGGAGGGAAAAGTTGAGCGATCATCCCCATGCTGAGGCCGCCGTGTTGCTGATTCATCAAGGCCATCAAGGAGTCTTCGGTGCAGTACTCCATCACGCAATAAGGGATATCTTCGTTGGAGCGGTCTTCGATCAGGCGTACGATGTTGGGATGATCGATCTGTTGAAGGATGCGAAGTTCTTTTTTGAAACGAGCCAACGTATCGCGGCTGTAAGGAGCGCGTAATACCTTGATCGCCACCCACTCCCGCGACTTGTTGTCTTTGGCGCGGTAAACATCCGCAAAAGTTCCTACCCCGATCCGATCTTCGAGCGTGTAGTTCTCGGCGGCATCGGCTCCCAAGATGTCGTACGTGTTTTGCGATCCATAGGGGCTGATCGTTGTCTGCATTGAAAGATTCCCATCCACAAAAGAGCCGCTTTTTGCAGCGCTGGCGTGCGCTGCTTGGGCCTGTGTCTTAACAGAAGCGACCCTTTGATGTCTAGATTCTGCGTGGTTGAGAAGTGGGGAGGGAGTTTGGGGAGAGGGCGGTTATTCTTCGGTCGAGAAACGGATATTGCGTTCGAGTCCCATCGAGAAGCCGAAGACAAAGCCGCTGTTGGCAAAGACAAACAGACGCTGTCCAAACACAACGGGTGGTGCGGAGATACCACGAGAAAGGCGGAGTGCTTGGACGAGATGGCCCCCATCTCGGCGCAGCACATAAAGCCCGTTGCGGTTGCCGCTTAAAAACAGATAGGTGGGGGTGGCGATGATCGAGCTGAAGGCACCGGCTTTTTTGTAACGCTGTTCCCAGATCTTGTTGCCGCTGAGTGCGTAGAGGCAGACGACGCGGCCTTCGGAGTTGCTGAGATAGAGCTTGTCTTCGTGGAAGGTGGGAGGGCCTGCGCCTTGGATGGCGTAGGTCCACAGCTTTTGGCCGTCTTGGAGGCGGAGGGCGTGGAGTCCTGTGTTGTAGGAGACTGCGTACAGATAGGCCCCTCGGATCACGACAGGCGCATCGATATCCATAAAGCGCTCTTGTTGGCGCAAAGACTTTTGCCAAACCACGCTGCCATCGCCGACTTGGAAGGCTCCCAAGGTTCCGTCCGAAAAGCCCGTATAGACCTTGTCTTTGTGAACGGTGGGGGGGCTTTGACCGCGTACAGAGAGGGTGGTTTCGGTGCTGCTTTCGTGTTTGTGACGCCAGAGGAGTTTGCCGTTTTCTGCGTGGAGGGCGTAGAGTTGGTCATTTCCGGTGGTGGCCAGCAGCGTCGGGGAGGTTTCTTTGTCGCCCTCGACATAGGCCATCTCGGAAAGGATCTCGCCTTCGGCTTGGTATTTCCACTTGGTTTTGCCGGTCTTTCGGTGGATAGCGTAGATCATGCCGCTGGTTGTGCCTACAAACACCACTTCTTTGTGCGTATAAGGCGGGGCAGCGAGGCGGCCTTGGATCGTGCGCGTCCAACAATGCTTTCCTGTGCGGGTGGCCATGCAGCTTAGGCGTTGGCTCGATCCTCCGACATAAAGCTGTTGACCGTCTTGGGAGATCGCGGGGGCAGCGTGTTCTTCGGTTTGGATCTCCCATCGATTCCACACAAAGCGGCTGTCGGGATCGGGAGAACCCGTCCATAACAAAGACAGGATCTCCGTTTGTGCGCCCGTGTGACTGTTGGGGCCAAAGAGCACAGGGTACGCAAGGCGGCGTTTGGCTTTGCTTGCCCCGCGCACAAAAGCGGAGAACGTCACTTGTTGTTGGCTGCTACTGCAAGCCCACCACGGAAGACCAACGAAAAAGACCAAGCATCCGAAAACAAAACGCCTTGGTGGTTTGTGCATGACGAATTTCTCCGTGTGTGTAGACGCAAGTGAGGGGTCGAGGGCAGGAGTGCAGGAGGACTATTTGCGCGGAGCAACGGGCTGTTTGGGGGTGGGTTGCGCGGGAGCGGGCTGTTTGGGGGCGGGTTGTGCAGGAGCTTGGAGGGCCAAGACCGCTGCGCGTTTTTTGGCTTCTTTTTGGTATTCGCTGTTGAGCTTGTCTTGGCCGACAAGACCGTAGAAGTGCAACGCTTTGGTCAGATCTTTTTTGGTTTCGTAATGACTCGCGAGGCGCATGAGCGCAAAGGAGCGATAGATCGGCGCGCCTTCTTCGCCGAATCGCTTGAGTTGTTCGAGGCTTTCGGCTTCTTTTTTGGTTTGCGCGAGAACGTATGCGAGTGCGTCGATGCCGAGGAATCGGACAGGATCGTTTGGTGGGAAGGATCGCAAAAATTGTTCGTAGGCTTGTTGCGCTTTGGCGAATTCTTTTTGTTTGGCGTAGATGTGTCCGAGATAAAGGTGCGCAAATGCCCCTGCGCTAGAGCTTGCGTAGTTTTGGGAGACTTTTTCAAAATCGGTGGTGGCGGCTTTCTCGCGTTCAGCTTCGGTCTTGAAGGTTTTCTCGGTGTTCTCGGTGCTGGCGTCGTTGCTGATCTTGGCCTCGTAGGTCTTGAGGGCTTCGCCGAGCGCTTGGGTCGCGGCTTTGTTGTTGCGTTCTTGCATATAGAAGAACAAGAACACTCCGAGCGATATCAAGAGGACGGCGATGAAACCCGCGAGGATTTGATGGCGGTGGTTGTGAACCCAGTCGAGACTTTGGGTGCCGACCTCGACAAATTGATCAGGTTGTTTGAGTTCTTTGCGGCTCGGTTTGCTGCCACTTTTGGACTTGTTTGCTGTCTTGACCACGAGGGCCTCCCTTGTCTTTTTCCAATGCCTGCTTGCAGATACAAAAACGCCAACGCGAGATCAGCATCGCACATGAACGAGGAGGCGATGTCTTTGTGTTGGCTCAAAGGCTTGTCTTTATATGCAAGCCAAGCCCCCGCGTCAATGCCGAAATCATCTTTTGCCCTTTTTCCCGTGTGTTTGCGTCGAACCAACCAGTTCAAAGGCGGGGCGCAGGGTGACACTCCACAAAAGAAGCCGACCGTGCGAGTTGGATGCTGATTTCTTGCTTGTTGGTGGGAGGCTTTCTAAGATCAGCGCAACCGAAGGACCGTGTCATCGGTGACCGAAGCAAGGAGAGAGCCTTGGAAAAGCGTCGTTATTTGTTGACAGGTGGTGGAACAGGCGGCCACGTCTATCCAGCGATCGCTGTAGCGGATGAGTTGCGTCGTCGTGAACCCGAAGCTGGGTTTTTGTATGTGGGTGTCAAAGGCAAATCGGAAGAAAAGATCGTACCGAAGAGGGGTTATGAGATCCGCTTTGTGTCGAGCGAAGGATGGCCGGGAGCGCGTCCGAGCGTGGCGTTGTTGCGCTTTGCGTGGCGGTTAAGCGTCGGGATCTTGCAATCGATCCTGATCTTACGGCGTTATCAGCCTCATGCGATCATCGCGACGGGTGGGTATGTTTCGGCTCCGATCCTGTTGGCGTGGGTGTTGTTGCGACGATTGAAACTGACGCAGGCAAGGGCGTTTGTACACGAATCTAACTTGATGCCGGGGCGGCTCAATCTCTTGATCGGTAAGTTGGCGGATCGGACGGGGGTGAGCTTTGAAGAGAGCCGCCGTTATCTGCCTCAAGCAGAGTTTGTGGGATATCCCGTTCGCAAGGAGATGGTGGGGATCACACAAGCAGAAGCGCGGGAGCGTTTGAAGATCCCGCTGGATGCGCGTGTTGTGTTGGCCTTTGGGGGGAGCCAAGGAGCGCGGACGATCAACCGTGCGCTAATCGACGCATTACCGCGCTTGCTCCAAGATCCGAAGGTTTGGGTCATTCATGGCGTGGGCCGTTTGGATAGCCCGTCGTATCGGGCAGAACACGACACCTTGTCTCGTTTTTCTGCGCTATCGCTTTCCGAAGAACAACGCAAACGTTATTCGATGCACACCTACCTCGATCCGATCGAAGAGTACTATGCTGCGGCGGATCTGGTCGTCGGTCGGGGCGGGGCGGGGACGTTGACGGAGATGGCGGTGTGTGGGCTTGCGGCGTTGATTATCCCCAAGGCCAACTTGCCGGGAGATCATCAAGTGCGCAATGCACGAGCGCTCCAAGACGACGGTGCGGCGGATGTGGTGTATGAGCATGCCCAACGCACCGAAGAAGGCTTGATCGACGTGGTCAGTGGGGAAGATCTGGCTGTCGCGGTCGAGCGTTTGTTGCAAGATCCCGAACGGCTGGCCAAGATGCGCGAAGCGATCCGTCCGTTTGGAGATGTAAGCGCGCTCGGTCGGATCGCTGATCGCGTGCAAGAGTTGGCCGCAGGTCGGTTGCTGTCTCTTCCAGAACGCCCGATCCCGCGCAGTGATGGACCTGTGTTTGCGGAGATGAGCGGTGCGGGCTTGGTGGCGCATCTGAGCCGCAGCGGCTTAAAAGATATCCCACCACGAGAGATCGAATATCTGACGTATCGAGCCGATGGTTACTTGTCTTCAGAAGCATGGCAGATCCGCAACAACGGTGTCAAACTGGTCGGATTGCTCCAGCTTTCCGAGCATCTTGATTTGATCTTGTATATTCTTCAAGACAAGACACCCGCACCCCGATGGCAACGTTTGTTGGGGGGAGATCTTCGGCAGGTCGGCTTTATTCGGCGCAATGCCTTCCAAGTCTTGCGCCAACTCAATGTGTGGAATCTGCAAGTGCGGGAAGTGCTGTTGGCGGGTTTTCGCGATCCGTACTTTGAAGTGCGATCGAGCGCGGCCCAATCCGCGATCTTTTTCTCCGAACAGATCGGAGAAGATCCCGAGATCTTGGCAGCCTTGAAGGGACTGATGGTGGATCGCGATCTCGAAGTGGCTCGTGAAGGCATCTTGGCGATGGGTCATTTCGCCAAAGATCCTGCGATCTATCATGCTTTTCGTGCGCTTTACACACATCCCAACTGGCGTTTGCGCGAGGCTGTCGTGATCGCCTTGACGCGGCTTGTTGAGCGCGCAGTGATCGCGCCCGACGTGATCACTGCGGATCTTGATCAGTTTTTGTTGACGAGTATTGGTTTTGCGCCGCGCTTCCATCTGCGCGAGAAAATGCTTCATCTCTCCCAAACGCTACAGAAGGCCAAGCATGCTCTACCACCTCAGTGAATACCTCGTCCAAGCATTTACGGAGGCGGCAGGCCCCCTGCGCCTCGTGCGCTACAACTCGTTTCGTACCATCGTTGCGATGATTACGTCTTTTTTGATCACGATCCTGATCGGGCGCATGGTGATCAACTTCCTCTACCGCCGAAAGATCCGCGATGTGGTGCGGGATTACAGCGTAATGTCGGTGGAAAGCAAAAAAGGCACCCCCACCATGGGCGGGGTCTTGATGATCCTCGCGATCTCCCTGTCCATCGCGTTGTGGGGCAACTTTCGCAGTCCTTTTTTGTACTACCTGTTGTTTGCGATGATCTGGTTCGCAGCGGTCGGTGGGATCGATGATTACTTGAAGATCCGCAACCAAGACAGCGACGCAGGGCTTTCGCGCAAAGCCAAATACCTCGCACAGATCGGCTACGGCGTGATCTTTGGGATCTTGTTCTTGTACAACGGAACCACACCGCTTCCACATCCCGCCAAAAGCGCCTCTTGTCGCGTCAAGTCGTGGAAAACCAAAGAGTGCGATCGTCCCTGCAAAACCAACGCAGAGTGCAAACAAAATACTTGTGGGATCAACGGTGCGATGTGCTTGGAAGGGCGTTGCTCGCCGCCGCCCGTGTGTTCGGGTGAACCCGACGCGACGTCTTGTCGCAGCGATGATGCTTGTGTGGCGGCCTGTGGGGTGGGGGCCTATTGTCCGAAGAATTGGGAGTATCCCGTCCCGGGAAACAAAGTGATCGCCTTTCGTCCTTCCCAGCTTTACGTTCCGTTTTACAAGTACCCTGTGATGGATCTTTCTTGGCTCTACATCTTTGTGATCATCTTTATGATCGTCTATGCAGCCAACGCCGTCAATTTTGCCGATGGATTGGATGGTTTGGCGACTGGACCCACGATCTTTTCGTTTTTGGTGTTCGGGATCTATGCCTATTTTCTGGGGAACCTGTTGATTGCACGCTATCTTTGGTATCCCTTTTTGCCGGGTGCAGGTGAGGCCGCGGTGTTTTGTGGGGCGGTCGTGGGGGCGTTGGTGGGATTTTTGTGGTTCAACACCTACCCTGCGGAGATCTTCATGGGAGACACAGGCTCGATCACCTTGGGCGGTATCTTGGGGACGGTGATGGTGTTGTTAAAACAAGAGTTCTTGTTTTTTCTGTTGGGTGGTGTTTTCTTGGCCGAGTTGGTTTCGGTGGCGATCCAAGATTGGTTGGGGATACAAGTGTTGGGTCGTCGGATCTTTTACCGTGCGCCGATCCATCACACGTTCCAACATCGCGGACTCTCCGAACCCAAGATCGTGGTGCGTTTTTGGATCGTCTCGGGGATGTTGGCGTTGTTGGCACTCGCGGCTCTAAAACTCCGCTAACTCGGCCAAAAGCAGCGGCATCCTACGAAGCGTCTTGCTTTTCTTTCTGGTTTCGCCACATAACGCGGGCAGCGCTCCGTTTGGTTCTGCTCTTTTGGTTTCAGCTTGGAGTGCCTGTTGGGTTGGTGTGGTCTCTTGCTCGTCGACACTCGACTTCGCCGCACGATACGAAAGGAACGCGATGCGTTTGCAACCTCCGCAAGTTTATATGGGTGGTCTTGGCATCTTGGTGGGTGGTACTGCCTTTGTGATGGTTGCGTTGCCACGCCTCGCACAACTTTGGCAATCGTGGGCTCCCGCAACCTGTATGCCGCACGACTGCTTTTGTGAAGCCCTTCGCTTCGGGCAGATCATGCAGCCTGCCAATACATGGTCGAGTTTTGGATTTGTTTTTGTGGGGATGTGGATCTTTCACCGTCTTGATATCGAAGCCCAGCTACAATACCATCGTATCAAAAACACCTATCTTCGGGAGGATGTGGGGGATTGGGGACAATGGTCCTTGCCTCTAGGTAGTCCTCGTGTTGTGCAAAAAACCTTGCTCTCCTCCTCGTGGTTCGGGTTGATCTTGGGCCTCGCGGTGGGATGGGTGGGCTGGTTTAGTGCGGTGTATCACGCCACCATGCGTTTTGTCGGGCAATGGCTGGATATCGCGGCGATGTATCTGCTCGTGACGTTTGTCTTGCTTTATGCCCTTGCGCGGGGGGGATGGCTGACGGGCAAAGGCTTTGCGATGGCCTATTTTTCGCTCAACGCAGGACTCGGCATCCTCCAAGCGCAATTCCCTCATGCTCGGCGTTCGATCTTTGGTCTACTGATCGTCTCTGCCTTGCTCGCCGAGATCTGGCAACGCCGCCAAAGCGTCTCTCGCATCGATCATTCGTGGATGATCGCTGCTTTGCTTTGCTTGCTCACAGCCTTTGGTGTGTGGTACGTCGATCTCCATAAGCTGCATTGTTCTCCATACTCTATCGTTCAGGGCCACGCGATCTGGCACTTGCTTTGTGCCGCCGCTGCCGCCTGCCTCGCTCGTTATTATCTCTCCGAAGATCACCCCCCTCATTCCTGATCTGTTCCTTCAAAAATCGTAAACGATGCGGGTGCGGGTGGTTTTTTTGCGTTGAGAGCGGGTGCTGTAGGGAGTTTGTGTGTGGGTGTGGATGATGATCTTGGTTTGGATCTTTCGGGAGCCGGGGCGCGGGCCGGGGGAGACGGTGGTGATGCGTGTGGTGGTGGTGGTGAGGGTGGTGGGTACACCGTTTTGGGTTGTGCGTGTGATCTGGCGGGTGGTACGGCGTTGTTGGGTGCCGACTCGAAGCAGGAGCAAGGCTCTGTCTTCGTCGACAGAGAGTGCGCTTGGGGGGATTTTTGTTCCGAAATGACGGGTTGGTGGGCTTTTTTGGAGTTGCATAAAGATCTGCGTCCAGAGGTGGCGTCCTCGGCAGGGGATGTAGCCTGTGCCGAGATGGGTCATGGAGGGGGTGAGGATATTTTGGCGATGGCCGGGGCTGTTCATCCACGAGTTCATCGCGTCGGTAGCGCTTGGGGAACCTGCGAAGATATTTTCGGCGCTTCCGAAGGATTCGAGACCTTGTTGAGCGATCCGTAGACTGATGCGGGCCATGCGAGGGGAAAATTTGTCTTGGCCTGCGGGGTCGTCATGAGAGAAAAAGCGGTGTCTGCACATCTTCTGGCTCCACTGCCGGGCATAACGCAGCAATATCGGGTGGCAGCGCAGGAGGGGGAGTTTGAAGCGTTTGCGGATCGTGTTGACTTGTGCGAGGACATCGGCCTCTCCAGCGCGCATGACGCAAGGCGCAGCAGCGGCGGAAGTGGCGAGGGTGGAAAGGCATGACAGGAAAAACGTGAAAAAAAGAAGACGGTGCATGCTGGATTCCTTTTCGGGTGATCGCCATCTCGGTTTTTCTGTGGGGTGTCATCCCATACGCGCCTTGTTAAGGCGGAAACACCGGAGAGTCAAGGAGGATCGCTCTTTCTTTTTGTCGGCCCCCCTTATTCCCCCCCGGTCAACGCTTACAGGGGTACAAAACGCGGGCATCATGCAGAGGATGCCGCAAAGAAGAGTCCACGGACAACGACCCACGGGAGTTGCGCTCTTCGCAAAGCACGGAAAGCACGGAAATGGCTGAAAGTATCGCGACGAGGTTTCTCTGTTCGCTCGGACTTTCTGCTGTCCTCCCCCTCGCGGCAGCAGCGAGGCATTGCGAGCGTCGCAGGGAGAGGGGAGGCCCTAAGGGCTAACACTCGGATACCTCGTCTGTAAAGCCCATAAGGGCGGGGGGTTTCTGGCACGGGCAGTTGTCGTCTCACCCCACAAGCATCGGGTGAAGAAAACAGACGGAAAGGTCATACCGACACGAAAAAGTCCGATGTTTAGGCGCGGGCGGTTCGCGAACCGCCCCTACAACGTGTTGATTCTTCACGCTTTGCCTTTTCCACTGCGTCATACCAAATCCACATATCGCCTGCTCGTACAAAGCGATGAACATCCCCTCATACGAAATCCGCCTGTAGTGTGATCGTAAAAATGTAGGGGCAGCCCCCTGTGGCTGCCCAAGAATCGGGCGGTTTGCGAACCGCCCCTACGTCTTATCGTAAAAATGTAGGGGCAGCCCCCTGTGGCTGCCCAAGAATCGGGCGGTTTGCGAACCGTCCCTACGTCTTATGATCACACCATGAGCAGATTTCGTATAAGTCCTATCAGAGAAAAAGTCTTTTAGTCGATCAACGCTCGGCTCGTCTGAGCAGAAAGGCGATGAGCAGGATCGATGATCGGGGTGGGGCGAGCAGAAAGGCGATGAGCAGGATCGATGATCGGGGTGGGGCGAGCAGAAAGGCGATGTGCAGGATCGATGATCGGGGTGGGGCGAGCAGAAAGGCGATGAGCAGGATCGATGATCGAGGTGGGGCGAGCAGAAAGGCGATGAGCAGGATCGATGATCGAGGTGGGGCGAGCAGAAAGGCGATGTGCAGGATCGATGATCGAGGTGGGGCGAGCAGGATAGGAGTGACGCGGTTGCCAAAAAAAGCCGTGTTCGCAAAACCTCAAGCGAGAGGGTTGCTGATTTGAAAAACAGGGATCGTTTCGCCCGTACAGGGTCAAGGGAGCGGTGCTCCCTTGTGGGGTGTGGGGCAACGCCCCACAAAAGCGACGAAACGAGCGATGAAGACGAAAAGAGGGGTTGTTTTATTTTTTGAGGAGGGAAGAAAAAGGATTGTTGGAGAACTTGCCGCTTTGGAAGTTTTTGGGATCGTTGGATCGTTGATCGGGGCGGGAGTTGCGGTCGTTTCGTTGTTTGGGTCGGTGTTGTTGTGGGTGTTTGTTGTCGGGGAGTTCGTCGGAGACGCTTTTGGCGCGGGGTGCGGAGTCGCCGGAGCGTGCGGAGAGGGCGATGCGTCGGCGAGGGATATCAACTTCGAGGACACGGACGGCGAGTTTTTGTCCGACTTGGACGACATCATTGGGGTCTTTGACGAAGTGGTCGGAGAGTTCGGAGATATGGATCAGGCCGTCTTGGTGGACGCCGATGTCAACGAAGGCACCGAAGGCGGTGACGTTGGTGACGATGCCTTCGAGTTGCATGTTGGGGGTGAGGTCTTGGATATCGTTGACATCATCGCGGAAGTGTGGGGCTTCGAAGGTGGTGCGCGGGTCGCGACCGGGTTTTTTGAGTTCGTCGATGATATCGCGGAGGGTGGGTTCGCCGATATCGTCGCGGAGATAGCGTTTGATCTCGATTTTTTGGATGAGTGCGGTGTTGCCGATGAGAGTACGGACATCGACGCCAAGATCAGCGGCCATTTGTTCAACGAGGGGGTATCGTTCGGGGTGAACAGCGGAAGCATCGAGGGGATGTTTGCTGCCACGAACGCGAAGGAAGCCAGCGGCTTGTTCAAAGGTTTTTGCGCCAAGGCCGGAGACTTTGAGGAGTGCCTTGCGCTCGGCAAAAGGGCCGTTTTGTTCGCGGTGTTTGACGATTTTTTTGGAGAGGGAGGGTCCGATGCCTGCGACATAAGCGAGCAGAGGGGCGCTGGCGGTATTGACTTCGACGCCGACTTGGTTGACGCAGCTTTCGACGACTTCATCGAGCTTTTTTTGGAGGAGGGGTTGGTAGACGTCGTGTTGGTATTGACCGACGCCGATGGACTTGGGATCGACTTTGACGAGTTCTGCGAGGGGATCTTGGAGTCGTCGAGCGATGGAGATCGCGCCGCGAACGGTGAGATCGAGGTCAGGGAATTCTTCGCGTGCGATATCGGAGGCGCTGTAGACGCTGGCTCCGGCTTCGTTGATCTGGACGAGGATGATATCGCGTAGTCCTTGGGCTTTGAGGAGTTTTTTGAGGAAGGCTTCGGTTTCGCGTCCACCCGTCCCGTTGCCGACGGCGATGGCATAGGGCGGATACTTGGTGAGGAAGGAAAGGAAGTCTCGGGCAGCGCGAGTTTCGTCGCCAGTAGCGAGATAAAATGTGGTGTTGTCGAGGAATTTGCCGGTTTGATCGACGGCAACGCATTTACAGCCTGTGCGTTGACCGGGGTCGATGCCGATGACGTTTTTTTCGCCGAGGGGAGAGGCGAGCAAGAGGTTGCGGAGGTTGTTGGCAAAGATATCGACGGCGTCGCGATCGGAGCGCATCTTGAGTTCGACGCGGACGTCGGTTTCGACGCTTGGGGCGAGTAGGCGCTTGTAGGCGTCTTTGATGGCGAGGGCGAGTTGTTCGGCGAAGGGGGAGGAGGGGTTGTATTGGGCCTTGTATTGGAGATCGTGGAGCAGGGTTTCGGTGTCGAGTTCGAGGGAGGCGCGGAGAGCGCCTTCTTTTTCGCCGCGTTGGATGGCGAGGAAGCGGTGGGAGGGGATGGTTTTGAGGGGTTCTTTGAAGTCGTAGTATTGTTGGAACTTGCTGGTTTGTTCTTTGAATTCGGCGGTGGCTTCGGTGGCGAGGATGCCGTCGTTGAGGAAGCGTTCGCGGACAAGGGCGCGGATATCGGCGTCTTCGGAGAGGTTTTCGGCGACGATATCGCGAGCGCCGAGCAGGGCTTTGTCGGTGGAGGGGACCTCTTTGGCGGGATCGACAAAGGCGGCGGCTTCGGCTTCGGGGTCGCCTTGGTTGGGTTGTGCGAGGATGCGTTCGGCGAGGGGGGCGAGTCCGCGTTCGCGGGCGATGATCGCACGGGTGCGGCGTTTGGGTTTGAAGGGGAGGTAGAGATCTTCGAGTTCAGCTTTGTTGTGGACAGCGAGCAAACGGGCGCGGAGTTCGTCGGTGAGTTTGCCTTGTTCGGAGATGGAGGAGAGGATGGTTTGTCGGCGCTGTTCGAGTTCGACGAGATAGGCGTGGCGTTCTTGGATGGTGCGGATCTGGACTTCATCGAGGGATTGGGTGACTTCTTTGCGGTAGCGTGCGATGAAAGGGACGGTGTTTCCGTCTTCAAGGAGGCGGAGGGTGGCGAGGATGCTTGGGGCGGGGAGTTGAGTTTCGGCGACAAGAAGAGGAACGGGATCAAAAGCGTTGCGCTCAGTCATGCTCTTTGCTCTTTGTGTTGTGCTTGTTTCGATGCTTGTCCGCCCCGAAGGACGGACGCTACAGTAGGGTATGCGGAAATTTCCATGCTCTTTCAGCCAGAAGGGAAGACATGATAAGGATCGAGGTGGTTTGAGCCGATAATTCGGGGGGACGGAGGTGCAATTGGAGGCGTGGGGGACTAACGTCGTTTTTTGCGGCGCGGTTTTTTCTTGGCTTCGAGTTCTTTAGCGAGTTCTTTTTCTTTGAGTTCGGTGAGGTTTCGGATCTTCATGCGGACGTCCATCTTCATGCCCTCGTCGCCGATCTTGCGTTGGATAAAGTCTTTGAAGGTGTCAAGGGCCTTTTCGCGTTTTTCGGCGGCGTCACGTTCAAGAGAGGCTTTTTGGGCCTTGTCTTTTTCGGTGATGGCCTGAACGCGGCTTTTTTCATACCAAAGGTCGTAGGCGAGACCTTGGTGAAAGAGTGCGCCGGCATCGTTGGGTTTGTTGGCGAGGATCTTTTGGGTGGTGTTGACGGCTTGTTCGAACTGGTGCTGTTTGATGAAAAGAAGCGCGAGCAGGTTGTAACTTTGTTCGTTGGCGGCTTGATTTTGGATGGCGGAGAGGAGGGCGGCTTCGGCCTTTGAGTAAAAGGGTTTGGCGGCTTCGGCGACGGGGACAAGGATGGTGCGAGGGGGTTCGGGTTCGCCTTTTTTCTTTTTCTTTTTTTTCTTTTTGTCGTCGTCCTCGGGGGGAGGGGTGGGATCGGGTGGAGGGGGTTCGTGTTCAGCGGCTTGATCGAGGTGGACGGAAGCGAGGCCGTTGTAGGCTTCGGTGTATTTGGGGTTGAGTTGAATGGCCTTTTGCATGGCTTCGGCGGCTTTGGGGAATTGGCGTGCGGATTGGTAGGTGAGGGCGAGTTCGTAGGCGTAGTTGGCGTCTTTTGGATTGAGTTCAAAGGCTTTTTCGTAGTGGGGGATGGCTTTTTGAAACTCTTTGTTTTTGACGTAGATCTTGGCGAGGTTGAGGTGAGCGCTTTTGTTGTTGGCTTCGAGGGAGATGCACTTGAGGTAGGATTGGATGGCTTCGGGCCACTCTTCGCTGGCTTGCTGTGCGCGCCCGAGCAGGTAGTGAGTGTGGGGATCGTAGGCGTAGAGTCGGACGGCTTGTTGGAGGAGGGTTTTGGCGTTGGTGTATTGCCCAGCGTTAATGCTTTCGACGGCTTCGTTGGCGATCCGTCGGGCGCGCCGTTGGTCCACTTTTTCGCAGCCGAGGCTGAGCCAAACGCTGCAAAGTAAGAGGAAAAGGGTGAGGCTTTTCGCGTACATGGTATCTTTCCTTTGGAATGGATAAAACAAGGACGCGGAGATATCCGCGAGATATCGGGTTATCGGTGTGGTTGATGGGGTGGAATCAGAAGTTGTAGGTTAGTGTGGGCATGAGGCCGATCCCAAGGCTAAGAACGCTGTCCGTGCCGGAGCTTTGGCCGAAGGTGATGGGGCGTAAGAGGCCGATGGCTTCGATGCCGACGGAGAGATGGCGTGCGCGAGTGTAGTAGCGCAAGCCAAGGCCGAGGTGAACGATCAAGCCGAGGTTGTTTTTGGTGTCGGGGAGGGAGAGGGAGACGCCTGCGCCGAGTTTGGCGTAGATGTAAAGTTGATCGAGGCGAACGAAGTGGATGGTTGCGCCGAGTTGAAAGAGAGAATCGCCGTTACCACCGCCTGCTTGGGGCTCTCCCGAGACGGCGGGTGCAAGGAAAGAGAGTTGGAGAGAAAAGATATCAGCGATATCGAATCCGATCTCGATACCACCGAGGGTTCCGACGAGGTTGGCTTGGGCTCCATTTTCGCGAGCGAGAGCAGAGGGTCGGAGAGCGAAGATATAAAGGCCGTAAGAGGCCGACATGAAGAAACCTTTTCGGACGTATGATTTGGGATCTTCTTCGAGGAATTGCGCGTTGGCGCGAGGGGTGAAGAGAGCGAAAAAGACGGAAAAGGCAAAGAGACCGAAGAGTATGCGCCGCAACATGATCTGTTCAGCTCCACGGATGTTCGGGGTCATCACAAAAGGCTGGTAGAAGCTAACACGAATCCTTGGTGTGTGCAATCTTCTTTTGCAGGTCGATGGGTCAGAGAGGAGAAAAGGTGAAGGCAAGAAAGAGGGCGCAAGATCGGGGGGGATTAGGAGGGTTTAAAGAAGAAGGGATAGTTGACTTGGACGATACCGCCACCTTTGGGGGCAGGGAAGCGCATATTTTTGACGCGCTGTGCGAGACATTCTTCGACGCGTTCGTTGTTCATGGTGGTTTCCTTGACGCTGGAGGTGGAGACCATCCCGTTGCCTTCGATTTGGAAGAAGACTTTGATCTTGCCTTGGAGTTTGGGGTATTTGTTGAGTTCTTTTTCGTAGCAGTATTTGATACGGCTGCGGTTGTTGTTGATTACGCGACGGATGATCTCTTTGTCGAGCGAACCGAAGATAAGGGGCGGACCCGTCGAGACATCGACGCTTTGTTTACGCTTGCCTTTGAGGCGGCCTTGGCCCCAACCGCGTCCACCTTTACCGCCGCCACGTCCGTAGGTTCCGAGGTTTCCGACGCCTACGCCCAGTCCGCTTAAACCGCCACCGCCCATGCCACCGCCGCTTCGGACGCCGAGGCCGCCGTCACCCGAGGCATTACCGACTTTTCCACCGAGGAAGTTTCCGATCGCATCGGCATCATCGCCCCCAAAGCCTTTTGCGGAGAGGATCGCTCCATAAGAACTTTGGCCGCCGCCAAGAAGCCCGAGCATACCTTTTTGGCCGACTTTGTCGAGCAATTCTTTTTCGACTTGTTGCATATTGATCGGAGCTGTACCATCGGGGTTTTTCTCGATCTGGCCGGCTTTCTTTTGGATATTTTTGGGGATCTCGGTGGTTTTTTTGCCCATTTTGCCTTCGGTGTCTTTGGCACGGGCGCCACCGCTTTCTTGTTTCTTTTTCTTTTCTTCTTCTTCTGGGGGTCGCACGATCAATTGGGCGAAGCGGTTGGGTTGTTTGAAGAAGCTGTCATCGAGGCCACGAGGAGCTTCGTCGGAAAGCAACATAAAGAGGACGGCAAGGCCGTGGAGCAAGAAGGATGCGCCCATCGCGCGGGCAAGAGCGAGATCGAGTTGGCTAAAGAGGCCGGGGACGATGCGTTTGGGGGCGGGAACAAAGCTGATCACGAAGTCAAGCTGCCCGAGGGTGAGGTTGACTTGGGATTGAGCAGGCAGGGCAAACTGGTGGCCGAAGTCGGTACGTTCGACTTTCGAGCTTTGTTTGATCTGCTCAAGCGTGAAGAGTTGATCCTTGATTTGGACCGTGCCTTCCATTTGGGGGGTAAAGTTGACCATCAAGCGGTCACCTTTGGCCTCGATCAAGGTGAACGAGGTCATCTCGGCAGGAAGGGCGTCTGTGCTGAGCGAGAAGGTATTTTTGCGAGATTCGCCGATGGTGATCTTTTTGGGGCTGTAGAAGTGAGCATGATCAAGGATGCGATCACCCCACATCACGCGAACTTCGAGGGCTTCTTGGGTATCGGCGTATTGGGCGTCCATGACGACGGGTTGTTGGGGGGCAGGGGCCGCGATGGAGGGTTGTGCAGCGATCGGAGCAAAGCCGCCCGTCGATTGGGGAGGATAGGGCGATTGTTGTGGAAAACCGCTCATGGGTTGGGCTTGTTGTGCATAGCCGCCGTAGGCTTGTGCGTTGGGGTCGTAGCCTTGGGGAGCGCCGTAGCCTTGGGGAGCGCCGTAGCCTTGGGGAGCGCCGTAGCCTTGGGGAGCGCCGTAGCCTTGGGGGGCTGAAAAGGCCTGTGCGTTGGGGTCGTAGCCTTGGGGAGCCGCGACTTGTGGGATTTGGCCATAGCTGGGTTGTTGTGAGGCGTAGGCTTGTGCGTTGGGATCGTAGCCTTGAGGAGCGCCGTAGCCTTGGGGAGCGCCGTAGCCTTGAGGTTCTTGGGTGTAGGCGACTTGGGGCTGTGCAGGTTCTTGGTACTGCATCGGGGCAGGGGCTTGGTAAGCGTGCGCTTGTTGTTCGGAAACTGCGGGAGATTGGGCCGTTGCTTCTTGGTATGCAGCTTCGCGCACCGCATAAGCAGCCGCAGCGTTGTGTTGGGATGTATCGGGTTCAGCGGTCTCTTGGGAGAGATCGGCCTCAAGGAGGGGATTGCGTGTGACGGAAGTGGACTCGAAGTTGGGTTCACCGCCAAGTCCAGCGAGAGGATTGTGGTGGTGTCCGAAATCGATGCCAGATGCCCCGACGTCTACACCAACGCTGCCGGTCATACCTGATGCGTCAGGTGTAAAGCCAACGTCTGCACCGAGGCTTGCGGGAGAGAACGCGGCTTCTGCGATAGGAGCGGGGGCTTCTGCTGCGGGGGCCGCACCTTTGACGTTGTAATTGCCGAGACGTGCTTGGCCGACGGCTTCTTCGCCGATGAAGATCTTGATGTTGGTATCGCCAAGGATCATCTCGTCGCCCGAGACGACTTTGGTTTTGTGGATGCGCTTGCCATTGACGCGGGTTCCTTTGGACGAACCCATGTCGATGACTTGGGCTTCGTCGTTGTCGAGGATCTCGATCACGGCGTGGATACGGTTGATGTGGGGGTCATCAAGGCGGAGGTTGACAGAGGCCAGCTTGCCGATCTTCACGATGCTTTCGTTGAATTCCTCGGTTCGCGGAGCTTGTCCTTCGCGTTCGATCAGGAGGAAAATTGGGGTTATGGGCTTTGCCATCTGGG
Organism: Myxococcota bacterium; assembly: GCA_023150835.1. GTDB lineage: Bacteria > Myxococcota_C > UBA6777 > UBA6777 > UBA6777 > JAKLKB01. Next base: position 23,013 of record JAKLKB010000010.1, read on the forward strand.
ATCTCCCTTGGCTGTGTAGGAGAGGAGCGGAGGCGCTCGCAAGTGCGTTTGTGTTGTATTGCGTTTGTGTCGCGTTGTATCGCGTTGTATCGCGTTGTATCGCGTTGTATCGGGGTTATAGGTCGTTCACGGATTGGATGATCCGTTCACGAAAGTTTTGTCGGAGTTGGATCAAACGTTGAAACTTCACGTTTTTTCGGGCTTCGATGTATTCGCCGTCAGGTTTGGTCAAGTCGCCCGAGATGGTGTCGCTGCTGAAGTCGTACACGGTCTTCTTTTGGTAGAAGCGACCGCCGACTTTGACAGAACTGTCTTGGGCTTGTGGAGAGGTGGGGAGCGTCAAAGTGCTGAGTGCTGCGCAGGAAAGCCCAATCAAAAGCCAACGTTTCATCGAAAACTCCTACTCCATCGGATGCCTCGAAGGAGGCCCTGTTGTCTGCATCTTCAAACTATCGTTGAGGATGGTTTGTGTGCGCGGGCTGGCGAAAAGATCCAAGGCGGTGCGCGGGGTGCGCGAGTAGAGAGAAGAGATTCGCACGGTCGCTGTTGGATCAAAGAATCCCTGACGCCAGCAAGGCGTACCTGCGCGATAGTAAACGATCTGATCGTCGATGTGGAGACTTTTTTTGTGGGGAAGCAGGGAAGTGGTTGAGAAGATCGCTCGATCTCCTCGATACAAGGGGCGATCGCGGTGGTTTGTTCGTCTGTGTTTGAGTCGGTCGTGGGGGTTGTCCACCAAGGCAAGGCACGAAAAACAAAGGCACGGGCAGTTTGGAGCTTTGAATGAACAAAAGCACGCCATTGCACGCCGTCGAGCGAAAAGCTCCAAAGCCACCAAAGGGGCGAGATGTGCAAGGTGGTGTTCATGTTGCGCGTTCCTGTGCGTTTGAAGATGGCCTGTGTGTCTAAGGTATTGAGATGGAGAAGCCCGCCGCGAAGCGTGCCAAATCGTTGAACTGGTGGGCTTAGACAAAGGGGGATCAGGGAAGTTCCCAAGCAAATCGTTTTTTGTTCGGCGAGGGCAAATGCAAGAGGTTCGGTTGGATGGATGGGAGATTCAGCTCGGTAGACAGGATGTTGGTTTGGATGGACAGGAGATCCGAGCGAATTGACGCGAGGTTCAGTCGGATAGACAGAGGATTCGGTCGAATGGATGGGCAGATCTGAGGGGATATCGGGGCGAGAATCGTGTGGCGGGATCGGGAGTGGGTGGGGGTTAGCTTCTTGGGGCAGGCTTTGCGCCTTCGGGGTTTTTATCTTCGGGCTTGTCGTCTGATTTTTTATCGTCGGGCTTATCGGGATCGCCTTTGTCAGGTTCCAGCTTGTCGGTCGAAAGATCTTTGGGAACGTTTTTGTCGATGTTGTCTTTTGCGTCGGTTTTTCGTGGCGCTGGTTTTTGTTGTTTGGCGAGTTTTTCTTTTTCTTCGGCTTCTTGCATTTTGAGGCGATCTTGCGACTCTTTGAGGAGTTGATACGCAGCGTGTTTCTCGCCGATACGCGAGCCTTGTTCGCCGATGTAGCGTCGAAGGCTGGTCTCTGCAAGCTTTGGTTTGTTCATGAAGCGGAGGTGAAGAACGGCGAGGTTGAAAACGCTGGAGGCATGGCCGGGATAGTATTTGAGCAGTTGTTCTTGGTAGACTTTTTCGGCTTCTTCAAACTTGCGATTGGCGCGTAGCGCGAGGGCATAGCCAAGGAGTGCTTCTTGGCTTCTTGGGCGGAGTTTCACGGCTTGTTGGAGGGTTGTGAGGGCGCGGGAGTAGTCGTGATAACGCAGCGCGAGCAAGCCGAGGTTCATTTGTGCGGAAAACAGGTTGGGATCTTCTTTGGCGGCTTCTCCAAAGAAGTACATTGCTTCGGGCATTTTTTGCTCGTTCATAAACGCGAGCCCTCGGATATTAAAGAGGCGCGCATCTTTTTTCTTGGTTTTCTCGGCCAGTTGGTACACCAAATGAACGATCTTGTACTTCTTTTGCTTGAGGTAGACGCCAGCGATTACGCGGTAGGCTTCGACGTTTTCGGGGTCAAGAGCAAGAATGCCTTGCGCCGTTTTGAGGGCATCTTCGTATTGGTTGTTGGCGACTTGCAGCGAAGCGAGGTTGATCTGCATCTCTGCTTTTTTGGCGTTTTGTGGATCGAGCCGAAGGTAGCGGTAATAGGTGCGCAGGGCGTTGTCGTGTTGCTTTTGTCGGACATAGAGTTGGACAAGCCGATAGGTTGCTTCGGGGTTTTTCTCGTCATTTTGTAAGGCTTGGCCAAGTTGACGTGTGGCGCGGTTATATTGTCCTGTCTCTTCGTAGAGAGCGGCCAGATTGAAGTGCGCCGCAGCGAGAGAAGGTTTTTTCTCGATGGCTTGGCGGTAGAGTTTTTCGACTTGTGCGTGGTCAATACTTCCTGAGCGTTTGCCTTCTTTGTGGATACCGACAGCTTCTTGGTAGATCTCTTCTGCTGTCTTTTCGACCACGACATCACGTTGAGGAGGCGGGTCATTTTTGACGACTTTGGTGGTGCAGCCGATCGATAGAAGCCATGCACAACCCAAGGGAAGCAAGAGGTGCTTTCGCATCGCGTTCACGGTCCACCTTCCTTCGTGCGCAAAGCAGCGTCATCCGCGACTTTTTTTCCTTTGGAGGGGGGCTCGCTCGGCGTTGGCGCTTGTTCCATCAGGGTGGAACTATAACGGAAGCCGCTGTCGGCCACCCCCGCAGAGGGGCGCTCTTCGATAAACTTGTGGTAGTCTTTGGGGCGGAGTTCTTGGAGGCGTCCGAGGGACTTAAAGGTCCATTCGTTGTAGACACTGGCATTGTGGGAGACCCGCAAGCTGCGCTGGTAGAATGTGACGGCTTGGGCTTCGTAAGGCGCGGATTGTTTGAGAAGTCCTTCTTCGTACTGCATCTTCAGTTTTTCAAGAAGGTTGGACATCAACTGTTTGCCTTGTGGGCCCCGAAGGAATCGTTTGGCAAGGGGGCGTCGGAACTTCCACGGAACTCCCCGAGATTTAAGGACTTCGATCAGTTTTTCCATGACGTTCTTTTCGGCTTCTTTGCGAAAATCGGGCGCGGCAGCACTGCCGATGAAGCGAGAATAGTCAAGGAAAAGCTCGCCGACCCGAAAGTAAGAGGCGATCCGCCAAGCGGGGTGCTTGTATTTTGCGACGACCTCGAACTTTTTGCTGGTTTTTTCCAAGGCTTTGAGTTTTTGTTGGAGAGTTTTCTTCATGGCATCTTGCGAGATGCCCGCTTTGAGTTGGATCTTGCGGTACTCAGCGAAGTCTTTTTCGGCATCCATAAAGCGGACATTGGCGGCAGCATCGATGGCATCGATGTTTTCTTTGTCTTTGTCAGGCAGGTTGTTGAAACGTCGAGGGATCAGCTCAAACTCTTTTTTGGCTTTGCTGACCAAGCGCTGGCGGTCATACACACGAGCGACTTCCATTTTGGCGTGAAGTCGTTGCCCAGCAGAGCCGTAGCCTTGTTTGGCGAATTCTTCCATCATGTTGCGATAGCGGGAAAACTCGCCGTTGTCTTTGTGGTGTTGTGCGATCTTGAGGTAGATGGCGACAAAGGTCTTATCGTCTTTGCTTTTTTTGCGCTTTTTGATCAAAGTGATGCCAGTACGCATCAAGCGTGTGTAATGTGCCATCGCAGCGGCGTTATCACCCATGGCCTCGCGAAAGATTGCGGCTTGGATGATGATGTCGTCGATCTTGGGATCTTTGGAATATTTGTTGGCGTATCGTTCGTAAAATGCGGCTGCACGGCTAAAATCTGCGCGACTCGCGTAGAGATCCGCAAGGCCAAGTACGGTATCTTTTTCAAATCGAGAACCCGGATATTTCTCCAACATCTCAAGGCGAAGGTTCAGCGCTCTTTCGGGTTCTTTGGCGTTGCCGTAGTGGATCGATGCGTTGAAGAGAGCCGTGGGACCGAGATTTTTGTTGTCAGGAAATTCACGAGCGATCTTCAAGAAACATTCTGCTGCGGGTGTGTACTGTTTTTGCCGCACGATACTTTCGCAGATCTTCATCCCCGATCCGATGATCAAGTTACGCATCTCACCTTTGAATTTCCGATCGCCAAGATCGGGGACTTTGTAGAACTTCCATGCGGACTTGTTCAGTTTGTCCCATTCTTGTTGAAGCTGGTAGGTGTCGAGGATGAAGTGCGCGGAGAAGATCGCGTACTCGTGTTTGGGGTGTTTTTCGACAAGGAAGTAGAATTGGGGGAGGGCTTTGTCGAAGTGGTTGAAGTAGTAGTAAAGCAGCGCAGCTTTGTAGGAAACTTCGAGCGCACGGTCGCCTTTGGCGTAGTATTTGATGTGATCTTCACAAGCATCAAGGAAGCTTTTGGCGATATCGGGCAGAGGTTTTTTCTCTTGAGCGCCTTTTTTCTCGGTGAGGTTTTCAGGATTGATCCGCTCTCGTTTCATCAATAAGTCGTACGCAAGGATGGTGTTGTATGAAGCATCAAAAGAGTATTTACCTTTTGGATTGCTTCGGTATACGAGGATGTAATTGTCTGCGGCTTCTTTGAATTGACGGGATTTGTACTGGATCTCGGCCAACCAAAAGCGCATCTCGTAGGCGTTGTCGTCTGTTGGGAAGACATCGAGGTAGATCTTGTAAAACTCACGGGCTTCGTCGAAAAAGTCCTGACGAAGGGTCTTTTGGGCTTCGTAGTGGCGATAACGAGCGTATTCGTTGAGTTGGGTTTTGACTTCGGAAACCGCTTCTTTGTATTGCTCGTCGTTGGCTTTGGTTTGGCTGAAAGACTTGACAAGACCGCCGAGTTTGGTGGCTTCGCGGATCGTGTCTGTTTTGGAGCGATCGGCGTCGACGGCGCGTGTGATGTAGAGCTGGTATTTGACGGTGATTGGATCGTCAGGTTGAAGGCGCATGAGTGTGTTGTAGATCGTGAGGATGGCGGCTGTTTTTCCTTGCGATCGATAGATACCACCAAGGTTTTGAAGCATACGAAGATAACTATCTTCGCCGCCGATCTCGCGGAATCGGCGCTCGGCGTCGGCAGCTTCGCCGACTTGGCTGTAGGCCAGTACCATGTCGCGGAGGGCTTCTTTGAGCAGGGCGAGGCGGCGACTGTTGCTACCTTTAAAGTTCTCGGCATCACGGGCATAGTTGATGACGGCGACGAACTTGTTGAGGGCGTCTTGGTAGCGGATCATGTTGTAATCGCACCACGCCACTTTATAGAGCGCAAAGCCGTAAATGCTGGTGTCGCGGAAGCGCAAGACCATCTCGTACTGTTGTTTGGCGTTTTTCACCTGCCCTTTTTCAAAGTAGTACTCTGCAAACGCGAGGTAGGCATTTGGAATAAAGGGACATTTGGGATAAGTTCGCGCAAATTTTTGGAGGAAGGGGCGGTAGACTCCCAAACCTTTTTGGGTTTCGTTCATCTCGATCAGGTTTTTACCGAGGAAGAAGTAGGCCTCGCAAAGGCGTGGATAATCGGGATAATTGTTGATAATCTTGAAGTATTCGGTGGCGGCTTTTTTACGCGCCTCGTTGGCGCGAGCCCACGCTTGTGTTTGGAGGCGCTTTTTTTCGGGCCAATCCGGGCGGCCTTGAAAGTCATCATAACGATGGCCGATAAAGTCGTAGTACTTGCTGCTTTCCCAGTAGTGTTCGGCGAGACGGAAGTAGAGGTCGGCGCGTTGGTCTTTGGGGGTGGTTTCGATGATCTCGATCAGGGACTTGATCTGTTCGTCTGTGATCTGGCGCTGGCGCTCTTGGTTAAAGCGCTCAAAGGCTTGGAGCTTCATCGGGCCGCGTTTTTTGGTGTCCTCGACGGGAGCGACCTTCATTTTTTTGATTTCTTGGATCTCGTATGAGCGCTTCTTACTTTTGAGGCTCATGCCCTTTTTTTTGCGCAGTTCGCGATAAGACTTTGCGTCCACCGACTGCGGTACAAAAAGGGCCGTCCCCAAGAGAAGCGTAAAGATAGCACGGGAATACGCTCTCATCACATATTTCTCCTCTGGTGAGTTTTAGCGGTGACACTCACCTTTGATGCGATAACGGTAATAGCCGAGTTCATCGATCCAATATTCGTTTTGGAAAGGCCAGAAGGTGTAATCGTCAGCGACAGAGACGGAGATCAGCTTGCGGTCTTCGTTTTTTTTGCCTTTGACGCGCATGGTGAAGCCGCCCGATTCGTTGGCGGCTTTGTTGATACGTTCTTTTTGGGCGCTGAGGGTTTCGTATTGGATCTTGAGGGCCTGTCCGATGAGTCCTTGGAGTTCGGTTTGGGCTTTGAGGATGCGTTCGCGAGCGCGAGCGCCGGCTTCTTTGATCTTCTTTATACGTTCTTCACGGAGGCGTTTTGCCATCTCAAGGCCGATGGCGGATTGTTGCCATGCTTGGCTGCTTTGTTGGATGATGGCGAGTTCGCTTTCAAGTTCTTTGATATAAGAGAACAAGACTTGTAGCGGTTTGTCTTGGAAGGTGAGGTTGAGGATGCGCTGGAACATCTGCTCGCTTGGATCGTCCTCGAGTCCTGCGACTTTGGTCTTTTCTTCTTGTTGATTGCGCAGTTCACTGAGGGCCTTGTACATCGCTTCGTCGTTGGGGTTGCGTTGAAGGAAGCTGTTGAGCGAAGCAACCAGCGGGCGGTACTGGGAAAGATAATCTTGAACGATCTTTTTGACTTCTGTATAGCGGCAACGCTCGAAAAAGCTGACGGCTTGGAGGATGCCGACTTCGGGGTAGTATTCGTTTTTGAAGTAGGGGGAACGAAGAGTATGGATGATCCCAAGGGTTTCTTCGTACTTGCCGCGTCGCAAAAAGGCCCAAGACATCTCAAAGAGTGCATCCAGCCAACGGGGGCTATTGCGGGGGATGGCTTGGTACCAGTAGGTGGCCCCGCCGAAGTGTTTTGCGCTGTAGTGGATGCGTGCGATGCCCATGATCCCGAGTTCAAAGACGCGTTGGCGCATCTCTTTGTCTTGGATGCGCATGGCGGCGCGTGCAGCGCGTTTGAAGGCTTGAGCCGATTTTCCCGCGAGTTCTTTTCGGTCGGAGGTGTCATAGATCGCGCCGAGGATGTATTGTGCGCGGGCGTAGAATTCGGGTTTTTGAGAACGAACGCGATTTAGCAAGCGTTGCGCGAGGGGGAGGCGTTTTTCGAGCGAGAGGTCTTCGCGCAAGTAGTAGTATTTACCGAGAAGATAAAGCAATTCGTCGCGGTATTGATTGGGGAAGTCACTTACGTTAAAGCTGCGCAGTTTTCCGAGGAACATCGACTCGTTTTGAAGTTTTCGACTGACCGTGATGGAGTAGGTGAGGGCGCGTTTGAAGTAGCGGTGGCTGGCCCCTGCGCGGATGATATCGGTGAAGTAGTCGAGTGCGGCGTGAAACAAGCCCATCCGATAGAGAGAGAGGGCCAGTTGGAACTGTGCGGCTTGGAAATAACGGGAACCAGCGGCGTCTTTAACGACACGGTAAAACATGAGGCTTGCTGCGGCGTAGTTTTTGTCTGCGTAGAAGGTGTTTCCACGTGCCATCTCGCGGCTACCGGCTTGTTTGTTGAGTTTGATCGGGCCGAACGTGAATCCCCTCCGCCCGGGGGGTTCTTGGTTGTTGTTTTCAAAGATATCAAGTTGGGCTTGGGCAGGGAAAGTGAAGCCCAAGCCCATGAGCGCGCCACAAAACAGCGCCAATCGTTTCCAAAGCGGACGTGCCATCATGTTTTTTTCCTTACATAGGCAAGAAGGACTCGGGGACAAGGCCGACGCCACGGACGGGGTTGAGTAGGCAGGCGAGCGTGTTTTTGGTGCATGGTGTGTGTGGATTAGCTGGTATAGAGCGACGTGACGGGAAGCACAAAGCCAACACCAAAGGTTGCGACGAGGTTGTGGTTGAGCACACTCACGCTGCCGCCAAGTAGGTTCTGACTAAAGATGTAGTCACGGATGTCCATGCGCACAAAAAACCAGCTTGCGAGCATCCATCGCATACCGAGGCCAAAACTTACACCAAAGAGATCACTTCGGTTGGTGCGGATATACCCAGCACCCGCCGTAATGTAGGCGTCGATATCAACGATGGCGTTGCCGGCCTGAAACTTTCCGGGAAAAGGCGTCCAAACAAAGCTGCCAAATGCCATGATCTGAGGCCGCGCAAAGTCAGGGTTGATCTTGAGTGTCGTTCCATCGGGAGCAGGGGTGGTTCCTTCGCCTGCGCGCAAGCGATCAACGATGGTGGTATTGAAGCCTGTGCCAAACAGGCCCATCAGTTCGAATCCAAAGGATTCGGTTGCGTGGAAGGTGTAGCTTCCGCCGCCCATGATCACCTGCATAAAGCCGTCGTTGATGGAACCTGCGAAGATCCCACTGATCTCGTGGCGTCGCTTCTTTGTGATGGACTTGAGTTGAAAGACGTCCACGCGATCTTCGGTGAGTGGGGCTGCGACGGCAGATGTCGGCAGTCCGAACCACAACAGGCATAGCGAGAGGAGTACGGAAGAGATCAAGCGTTCTGTGCGCAATGCAATACCTCACTCGAACAAGATTCGGAGGAGCCAACCAGCGCGATCGGGGGTTTGTTGCTCTCTCGGGGTCTATGACAACGTATCATGGCGAACGATCGGGTTTATTCGTAGAAGATCCAATGTGTTTCAATTGCCGGGTTTTGCGAGGTATACGACTTTGATCTTGGCCCCGGGCTGGGGTTGTTGTTTGGCGGCACCGCTGAGTTTGATGATGTGTTGGTTGCTGCCCGCTGCGGGGGGGATGTACAACCAACCATCTCCATAACATTTGTTGGCGGGTCCGCATTCTTGGGAACCGACGCAAGCTCCGTTGGCATTGCAATCGCCGACAATTGGGGCTTTTGCGATCTCTTCGACGCTACCGTTGGGTTGTGTCACGCGAACGATCAACCCGTTCGGATTTTCTGGTTTTTTCGAGAGTACGATGTTTTTGAGGCGATCAATGATGGCTCCTGCGAAACGCAAAAGAGCTTCACGGAATCCGTTGTCATCCCCGCAGATCGGGAACCAGCGTTCGTTGGGATCGCCTGTACTTGTCTGCGATATGAAGTCAAACAGACGGAAACCTCCTGCAGCATCGGCATCTGGGGATTTACAGCCGCCGCATTTTCTTGACACAGGAACAGGAGTTAAATATTCGCATTTTCCGCCACCTGTGCCACATTCGCTATTTTGTGTGCAACCACCTTGCGGATCGATCGGGGTTTGTGTTCCGGGCTTGTTGACAAAGGGATTGCCAATCAAGCCAGACACGATCACTTCGCGTTTGAGGCTTTTGATGAAGTCGATGTATTTGCTCACGCTGACGAGCTTGTCCATCTGCCCTTTTTCGGGTTGGCCGTCAGGGCCGATCAAAGGGTTGCCTTTGTCGTCCGTCAACGTCACGCTTGGGGGGATAAAGCAGGTGTCAGGTGTGCGCTTTTCGTCGAGCTTGCCTTCGTGCGAGCAATCGTCTTCGTCGGAGATGATAATGATGGCAAGCAAGGAACCTTCGCGTAAAAAGCCCTTGTTGTCGATATCCGCGAAACCTCCGTTGGCGCTGTTGCTGAGCGCGGCTTTGATGGCTTCAAGGTGGCGTTCAAAGTTGGAGCCTTTGGTGCCGACGGCTGCGTTTTTGGTGAAGGCTTCGACGATTTGTTTGGTGGTAAAGCTGGAGGTGATGATCTTGGGGGTGCCGGGATCGGCTTGAACGAGACGTCCCCAGCCCTTGGGGTTAAAGACTGTGTCCATGTCTGTGGTCAAGATGCCGATTTGGAAGTCTTTGACATCTTTGTTGAGCAATTCTTGGATGAAGCGCTCGAAGTTGTTGCGAAGTTTGGTTTGTTCTTCGGCCATCGATCCCGAACTATCGATAAGAAAGAGGATGTCAACGCCTTTGTCGGCACCTTGGCTGCCGACGTCTTCGGGGACGATGTAAGTGTTGTTGGGGAGAGATTGTAGCGGATAAGAGTTGCAGCCCACCACAACAGGAGCGAAAAGCAGGCCAATCAGCCCGACAATCCGAAAGAACGAGGGCCATTTTTGAGAGCGACGAGCGGCTTGGAGTCTCATGGTTTCTTGGCTCCATCCCAATGAAGGACAGTCAAACGTAAAGCGCCGAAACACAAAGCGAATGAAATCGTCGATACAAAAACAAGTGTTGATTCAAGCAGATACGACGAAGGCGCAAAAAGCATCCACATCATAAACCATTCAAACCACCTTGGCAAGAGCGTTGATATTTCGCTTTCTGGGTGTCTCTTGTGGAGGGGCGTGTGTGGAGGGGCGTGTGCGGTTGGGGTGGTTCGAGAAGGGGGGACAGGCTGTCGTTGTGAATATCTACTTTGAAAACAGCCGTTTAAGTGAATAGAGAAGGGGGGGTGATGTATTTCGTGCTTGGATTGCAATCGCTGTTTGTGTTATCTTCTGGCGGTATGTGGTTAGACCTTCCTTTAGGCAGGCCAAATCAACTCGTGGGCGTAGATCGTTTTGCTCGGGTCTGCGTATGGATGTTCCAAACGCCCCAAAGCAGGGTTGATTGGGCAAGGAGAAGAAAAAAGGATGCAGGGCTTTCGGTGGTTTCTTCTGGTGATGCTGATGGGCGTTGGTGTGTATGGAGCGGGTTGTGGTGGTTCAGAAGTCGGAAAGCGTTGTAGTCTCAACGAAGAAAACATCAAAGAGCTTCAGAGATTAAGTGCTTCGCCGAACAACGCTGCGGTGTTGTTGGAACCGTCTTTTGAGTGTGAGACCGGACTTAATTTTTGCATTGGTTCTGGTTACGACGAACAAAAGAAAGCCAACCTCGGCTATTGTTCCAAAGTGTGCGCAGTGACAGAGGACTGTCCAAAAGACTTTTCGTGCTCAGACTTTTTCCCCGTTCCTTCGCAAAGTTTGCCTGCATCCGTTCCGCAATCGATCAAGGATCTTTCAGGAAAAAAGCTCTGTGTGCGCAATAGCATTCCGTAAACTCAACCCCAAAGCCATCAATGGGGTTTGAGACTTGTGTGGCTCGATCTTTGTGGAATGCTGGCCTTTTTGAAGGCCACACCGATCCAAGGCAGGACGATCACAGAGACTCGAACGAAGGAGAGGCGCGAGAATGAAGATTCGCTGTGAAAGTTGTGGGGCGAAGTATTCCATCGCTGACAACTTGCTCAAAAAAACGGTCACCAAATTTCGCTGTAAAAAGTGTGGCCATGTGATGTCTGTGCAGACTCCCGATGGGGAGGGTGGAGATCACGATGACCTCGCAAACCTTCCCGATGCTCCGAGTTCGGCGATTGACTTTCCTGAGGAAAGCACACAAATCGGCCAAGTGTCGTCGCAGGGTTGGGCTCCCGCAGGCGCGCATGATCATGCGCACGCTTATCACGGCGGTTATGATGAAAATATGACCGCCGCGCAAGCCTACGAAGAGGCCGCAGATGCGGCGTATGGCGATCCTGCTGCGCAAGACTACTACGCACAGCAAGCCAACCAAGCGGCTGGCTACCAAGACTACGAAAGCGCGGCAGGGGCGTATCCTCAAGACGATATGTACGGTGCCACCGGTCTTTTCTCTGCGGACAATGCCGACTGGCAAAATGTGATCAACGAAGCACAAGCCGCACAAGAAGAGGATATCTACGCAGGCATGGACACCAACGTGTCGCGGGCTGCTCACGAAGAAAGTTACAGCGAAAGCGACGAAGCGGTCGATGATGAGTTTGATCGCGCCTTGCAAGAGCGCGAAGAAGAGTTGATGCCACGTAAGCCGATCCGTCAGGATTATAGCGACATCGCTCCAAACCATCAGGAACAAGGTATCGTGCCGCTGAGCATGGCACGCCAAGAAGTCCAAGAAGCCGGCAAAGAAGAAGTCAGCACCAAGGTCTTCAACATCAACGCCCTTGAAACCTTGCGATCGGAACGCGAAGCTGCACGCAAAGAACGCGAACAGCGCACCAAAGGCAAACAACCTGATCGCAAAAAAGCTCCTGCTCCCGCTTCTGTCGGGATCGCCGAAACCAAAGAACCCCCCGAATGGTATGTGATCGAAAATGAAGAACAGGTGGGGCCTTTGAGCAAAGCCGAGATCCGTGATCGCCTCAAACGCGGTGCTCTTGACGCCGAACATTACATCTGGAAAGAGGGCCTCCCCGAGTGGAAGCCCATCCAAGAAGTCGCTGCCCTTGCTGAAGTTCTCAAACAAGTCGAAGACGAAAAAGTCGGCAAGCCCAACGGTTTGTCTGTTGCTTCAAGCATCCCTGCCCCGTCCAGCGGTAATCTTGGGGCCATCTCTTTTGCTCCACCCGGAGCCAAGCCTGCTGCCTCGATCGCGGAACCACCCAAAAACAACGATCTTCGGGCATTGGCCGGTGGAATCGCCGAAAACAAGCCTTCTACGCCCAAGCGTCCGACCTCGATGGCGGCTGCTTTGCTGCAAGAAGAGCCTCCTCCTCCGCTTGCTCCCTCGGGTGGGTTTGGCGTTCTTGGTCCTGCTGTTCCTGATATCGCTGCCCCTGCTGGAACGATGACAGGCGGATTTCAAGGCTTCGGATCTCCCCAACCTACGGGGGCTTTTGCTTCTTCTCCTGTTGGATTTGCTAGTCCTGCTCCTGCGCCTTTTACAGGTTCGCCATTCGACAAAGAAAAAAAGAGCAATCTTGGTCTGATTGTTGGTTTGTCGATCGGTGGAACTTTGCTGCTTGGTGTGGCGATCTTTCTCGGGATCTATTTTGTGATGAGCGGACCCAAAAATGATCCCACCGTCGCCCAGCTACAGCCCGGCATGAACCAAAATATCCCATCCCAACAAGTTCCCTCGCTTCCTGTTCAACAGCCGCCTCCTCCCCCTGTTCCCGGACCTTCCGCCCCTCTTGCACAAAATACTCCCGCACCTTCCGCGACTCGCACCCAACCCGAAAAGCGCAGCGAGCCCGAAGAACGCAGCGAGCCCGAAGAACGCAGCGAACCGACCGCTCGCCGCAAAACCCGTCGTGCTGTTCGGCGTAGAACCCGCGCTCCACGACGACGCACAGCCTCCGAACCCCGCGAACGCGAAGCGACCGAACCTCGTGAAGAACCCGCAGCACGGCGTCCCAGCGGCGATGATCCACCCCCTCCACCCCCCCCGCCCTCGGGGGATGATCCACCCCCCCCTCCACCCCCCGCTGCGACGGGGAATAGCAAAACAGGACTCGATAGCGGTCTTGGAAACTTGCTTGGTGGCGGAGGAACTGATCCCGCACCTCGTCGTGCAGAGCCGCCTCCCCGTCGTGCGAGCGTCCCCGAACAACTCACGAAGTCTCAAGTTGCCCGTGTAATTCAAAACAACGCAGAGCAGATCAGCGGTTGCCAAGATCGCTACGGAAAAAGTGTTCGCAGTATCCGCGTAAGCTGGACCATTAAACCCAGCGGTATGCCCACAGGGATCTCGGTCGACGGAGCCTCTGGATCGTTTGAGAACTGCGTCAAAGGCAAGATCCGAAACTGGCGTTTCCCCCGCTTCTCTGGATCTCCGATGGAGATCGGTGGCGTCCCCTTCCAATTCTAAATCCCCTCCTCTCTCAGAAAAACGGGGGTGGGTGATATCTCGGAAGGATCAGGAGAATAAGGCTTCGACGAATTCGCTTGGATCAAAGATCTTCAATTCGTCGATGTGTTCGCCTACACCGACATAACGGACAGGGATCTTGAGTTCGTTGGTGATCGCGATGATGATCCCGCCCTTTGCGGTCCCGTCCAACTTGGTCAACGCGATCCCTGTTAAGCCCAAAGCATCGTTGAATTCTTTGGCTTGGTTTACCGCGTTTTGTCCGATGGTTGCGTCGAGTACCAAAAGGATCTCGTGGGGGGTTCCTTCGTGGGCTTTTTCCATGGTGCGACGTACTTTTTTGAGCTCTTCCATCAAGTTTTGTTGCGTGTGCAATCGTCCCGCTGTATCCGCAAGGATCACATCAACATCACGCGCCACACCTGATTTGACTGCATCAAAGATCACCGAGGAAGGATCTTGCCCGGGTTGGCCGCGTACCAACATCGCGTCCGATCGCTTGGACCAGACCTCGAGTTGTTCGTCTGCTGCAGCTCGGAAAGTGTCGCCCGCAGCAAGCATCACTTTTTTGCCTTTTTGGTTCAGTCGTGCCGCGATCTTGCCGATGGTTGTAGTCTTTCCAACGCCGTTCACTCCGACGATCATGATCACGCAAGGCTTGTGTTTTTCATATTTGTACTCCGATTCCCCAAGATTGATCATCTTGTAGATCTCATCTTTTAACGCTTCTCTCACCGTATCGTTGTCTTTCAACTCCGAACGTCCGAGCTTTTCTTCGATCACACGAAGCAATGCTTGCGTCGTTTTCGTCCCAACATCCGCACTAAACAAGATCGTCTCAAGCTCTTCCAAGATATCTTTGCTCAAGGTTTTTTTGCCCAACAATAGGTTGTTGAGTTTGCTCAACCAACCTTGGCGCGTCTTTTCCAAACCTTCTCGCAACGTTCGTGGTTTGTGTATTTCGTCAGGCTTGACTTCCATCTCCGACACATGCACCTCGCGTTTGCTGCGCATACGATCGGTGCGTTCTCTTCGTCTACGGCGCTTCTCGTCTTCTTCGTCTTCCGTTTCGCTTGGCGGTTCGACCTTGGATTCGGGCTTTTCGACCTTGGATTCGGGCTTTTCGACCTTGGATTCGGGTTTTTCGACCTTGGATTCGGGCTTTTCGACCTTGGATTCGGGCTTTTCGACCTTGGATTCGGGTTTTTTTTCCTTGGATTCGGGCTTTTCGACCTTGGATTCGGGCTTTTCGACCTTGGATTCGGGCTTTTCGACCTTGGATTCGGGCTTTTCGACCTTGGATTCGGGCTTTTTGACCTTGGATTCGGGCTTTTCGGCCTTGGCTTCGGGCTTTTCGACCTTGGGTTCGGGCTTTTCGACCTTGAATTCGGGCTTTTGATGTTTGGGGGTAGGTTTTTCGACCTTGGCTTCGGGCTTTTCTTTTTGGGGGGTAGGCTCGGTGGGGGTGGGCGGGGCAAGCCATCGCTCGACGCTTGGGCGGAAAAGGTTGGTGAGCAAAAAGAGGACTGCGACGATCACGAACAAAACAAGGACGGGATAATCCTTGAGCGCATCGACAAGCAGGGCGTTTTTGCTTGCGAGAAAAAAGATCGGCATAAGCGACTCCTTGTGGTCGGTTAAAAGGGCAAGTTGGTACGATTGGGGATGAAGAAACGCACAGAAGAGGCGTTTTATGGGTGAGAAGAGATAGCGACAAAGCGGCGGCTTGTCAATTCGCGGCGAATGGGGTCGAGATCAGCGAACGCGGGGACGAAGAGTTGCTGTTCTCTTTGGACTCCGGCAGCCCCCCAGAGGCTTTGGGTCGAGATCAGCGAACGCGGGGACGAAGAGTTGCTGTGAGGAGGCTGCCGAGGCGAGATCAGCCGACATAGGCGCGGGGAAAGGATTCGGCTTGGCTGCGTGCTTCGAGGCGAACGGCGACGACGGTGGATACGCCGGGTTCTTGCATGGTGACGCCATACAGATGGTCGGTCATTTCCATCGTGCGCTTGTTGTGGGTAATGACGATGAATTGGGTGAGTTGAGAGAGTTCGCGTAGGACATGGTTGTAGCGATCGATGTTGACGTCATCAAGGGGCGCATCCACTTCGTCGAGGACGCAGAAAGGAGAGGGCTTGTAGAGGAAAAAGGCGAACAATAGGGCGATGGTGGTCATCGCTTTTTCACCGCCCGAAAGCAAGGCGACGGTTTGGCGGCGTTTTCCCGGGGGTCGAACCATGATCTCGACGCCCGTTTCGAGAAGATTTTTGGGATCTGTGAGCAAAAGCTCGGCACTTCCGCCCTCAAAGATCTTGGGGAAGAGGGTTGCAAAGTGTCCTCGTATGGCTTCGTAAGTTGCGAAGAATTCTTCGCGGATCTGTTGATCTAATTTGCGCAGGGTGTTTTTGATTGAGGAAGCGGCTTTTTCGAGATCTGCGACTTGTTCTTTCAAGAAGTTATAGCGTTCGTCGATCTCATCGTACTCTTTTTCTGCGAGGGGGTTGACGTCGCCAAGTCGTGCGAGTTCTTGTTGAAGCTCTTTGAGGCGCTTGGGTTCTTGTTCGGTGGGACGGGGAGAACAGTGGTGTTTGGGCAGGGTTTCCCCGATGGAAAGCCTGTAGCGTTGGCGGATATCATCGTTGAGAGCTTTGAGATTGACGTCGACTTCGCGCAGCGTAAGCAGGTGCTGTGTGCGTTGTTCGCGGTTTTTCTCGATCTGGATGCGGAGGCTCTCGGTGTCTTTTCGGGTTTTTTGATGTTGTGCTTCGAGTGCAAGAAAGCCCTTGTGTTGGGTTTGAATGCGCGCCTCGTCGGTTTGGATCGTTTGGCGTAGAGCGGTGATCTCGGCCTTGAGTTCTTCGTGACCTTGGCGTTTTTCGTTGAGTTTTTCGTGGATGAGTTCTCGTTCGGCGTCGATCTCGATGCTGCGGCGCTTGAGGTAGTCTTGGCGACTTGCGAGGCTTTTGTGTTGTTGTTGGAGGGCTTCGAGGCGTTCGCGTTGGGCTGCGATGCGTACTTTGAGATCGGTGCATTGGCGCGACAAGATCGCTTGACGTTGGCGGTCGGCTTCGATCTGCATCCTTGCGTCTTGTAGGCGCTTTTCGTGTTGCTTGCGCAGGTCTTCATAGATCGAAAGGCTTTTTTGGGCCTCAGCTTGGGCTTCTTGGAGGTTGGTCTGTTCTTGTTGAAGCTGGCGCATCTCGATTTGGAGCCGATGGACACGATCTTTGTGTCGAGCGACTTCTTGTTCGAGGCGCTCTTGATCGGCCAACAGCTTGGTTTGTCGCAGAGCAATTTGTTGCAATTGCTCGCGGTACTGGGCCAATTGAAGGGTTAGTTGTTCGTGTTCGTATTCTTGATCTGCAAGAAGATCTTCAAAGCGAAGGGCTTGTTCATCGAGTTGTTCGACTTCTTCGGTTAGTTCGCGGATCTGGCGTTTTCGCTGGATCATCCCGAGTCCTGCGCTGCGCTGGACCCCGCCAACGATCGCACCGTCTGCGTGGACGAGTTCTCCTTTTTCTGTGACGAGCGTCAGGTGCAGCGGAAGCTGCGGACGCAGGCGCAAAGCGTCGTCTAGATCACCCACCAACACAAAGGGACGCAGCAGATGTGTCAAAAAGGCGGTGGGAGCGTCGTCTCGCACAAGATGTAACAGGCTTCCTCGGATCGAAGGGTCACGCGGCAGGCTTTCATCAAACGTTGCAGGCTGTTTGGGATTGGCGAAAAAGCCCGTGCGTCCGAGTTGTTTCTGTTCGAGATAGTCGATGGCGATCCGCGCATCTTCGGGGCGATCGATCACCAAGTATTGCAGACGATCGCCTAGGGCGGAAGCGATGGGGCCTTCGTAGGACTGAGGCACATCGATCAAGTCGGCCACAAGTCCGAGTAGTTGGGCGTTATCGAGTGGCCCGTCGGTGTCTCGTGATAGTAAAAGTGCGCGTGCAGCTTCGTTGAGATCTTGGTATTGGGATTGGATCTCTTCGAGGGATTCCAGTTTTGCCCGTCGTTCGGCAAGGATCTGTCGGCTTTGTTGGAGGCGTGTGCGTGATTGTTCGACTTGTTCTTTGAGGGCTTCTTTGCGGGCGCTGACGTCTTCTTGGGCGTGGAGGATGGTTTCTTGATCTTCGCGGTTGCGCTCGATCTCTTCGATGTTTTTGTGCTGTTGGGCACGAGCCATCGCTTCTTGGGCGGTGGCTTCGTCGAGCTCGGTGCGTTGGCGCTCTTGGCGTTGTTGAAGTTCTTGTTGGCGGCGACCGAGTTCTTGCGTGTGGTTGCGGGCCGTTGTTTCTTTGGTAACGGCTTCGATCACGTCGCCTTTGATCGCCTCGATGAGTCGGTCGGCTTCGGTGAGTCGTTCGTTGAGTTCCTCTAGTTCACCGCTGATCTGTTCGAGCGATTCGTGAGCATCGCCGCCTTCTTGCTGGAGTTGTTCGATCTGGCCCGTGATGACTTGCCCTTGGTGGGCGGCTTGTTTTTGTTGTTCGGTGGTGCGCTGCTGTTCTTCTGATAGCTGATCTTGCCGTGTTTTGAGGCCGCCCGCATCGCTTTGGAGGTGTTCTGCGGATTGTTCCAAGAGGGCGACACGCGCTTGGGTTTTTTGGAGTTTTTCGCGTTCTTCTTGGATGTGTCCTGCTTCTTGTTTGAGCTTTTGCTCGTTTTCTTCGAGGGCTTGTTCTTGTTGTTGGATGGCTTCGCGCAACGCTTGTTCTGCGCTGCTGAGATCCTCAAGGATCAGCTTGAGTTGGCGTTCTTTTGCCCAATTTTCGAGAAAGCGGTGGGCCGCGAGATACAGATCAAGATGTTCGATCTCTTCGCGTAAAAGGCGATGGCGTCGGGCTTTGCTGGCTTGTCTTTGAAGATTTTTTCGCTGTTGTCCGAGTTCTCGCAAGATATCGTTGAGGCGTTCAAGGTTGCCTTCGGTGCTGGTGAGGTTGCTTTCGGTTTGTTTGCGGTGTTCTTTGTAGCGCGTAATACCTGCGGCTTCTTCGATCCAAAGCCGCCGCTGTTCGGGCGTTGACTGAATGAACGCACTCACGCGGCCTTGTTCGAGAAGTGCGTAGCTGTTTTTGTTGCCAAGTCCCGTCCCAAGGAAAAGCATTCGGATATCGCGCAGGCGACAAGGTTCACCGTTGGCGAGATATTCGGTGTTTCCGTTGCGTTTGAGGACCCGCGAGATCGCGATCTCGGAGTGATCTTGGAGTCCTTCTGGGCGGTATTCTGGCGCGACGTCTGAAAGGGTCAGCGTCACACGCGCTTGGGGGGCTGGATTGCGCTTTTCACTGCCCGCAAAGATCACGTCTAACCGCTCTTTTCCTCGCAAGTTTTTGACGCTGCGTTCGCCCATCACCCAACGGATCGCGTCAAGGACGTTGCTTTTCCCACATCCATTGGGGCCAACGACGCCCACGATGCTGTGATCAAATGCGATCGTCACAGGGTCACAGAATGATTTGAAGCCTTCGAGGTCGATGCGCTTGAGTCTCACGATCTTCGTCCTTTGTTTGTCTTCGGAGGTTCGCCGTTTTTACTTGAATAGGACTTACGCATTTGGGCTTATTTTGTGGGGTGTCACCCCACGCCCCACAAGGGAGCTTTGCCCCCTTGACCCCGTATTGGCGAACAGAGCATCGTTGTTTACACCAACGGCTTTGTCGCTTGAAAGTCCACGAACACAGGGGGTTTGCCAACCGCGTCACTCCTCTCTACGCTTGGATGGAGGACAAATACACAGCTTTATACGATATCCGTGTGATGTGTGATCGAAGGGTCGTGCGTAGACACCCGATTGTTGGGCAGCCACACCTGTCTGCCCCTACGTTTTGCGATCACACGCCCTGCGGATATCGTATTACAAATCAAATACACAACGTTACGTATCAAATACACAGTTTTTGGACGAAGAATGCCTATACATTTGTACCATAGTACAAATGTTGGGCTACCATAGGTAGCGAAGGCTGTCAATTTTTTCTCAAAAAAACAGTTATCTATTTAAAAAGGAAATGTTTTTTATGAAGTAGGAGTTGCGAGAGAAGGTGGGTGGCAGACCGCTAAGGGGTTTGGTAGTCTTGGGGGGTACAAAATCCGGCTTCGGGTGTGACGGGATGGCATTTGAAAGGAGCGGGGCAGGGGGTCCCATCGCCGCAAGGCTGCGAACAAAAGGTGCGGCTTTGGAGAGCGTCGGTGATGCAGACGTTGCTCGAACAATCGCCTGCACCGTTTGGACAGGGATCACCGACGTTGCCTTGTTGTGTGGTTTGAGGCATACAAAACCGACCATGCCCGTAAGATTGGCAAGTATAGTCGGTGGGGCATTGGGCGTCTTGCTGGCAACTTTGAGTGCAAAAGCGCTTGCCAGCGGCATTTGTGACACAGTTCCCAAGGAAACAATCTTCGGTTTGTTGGCAAGGATCGCCGATCTGCCCGTTGCCTGTATCGGGGAGGCAAAGCTGACGGTCCGTTGCGCACTTCCAGCCCGTTGGGCAGGGCTTTTGTGCATCGCAGACTTGGCTACAGATGCGATTGATCGCGCCTTGCTGGGGGGAGATACAAAGGCCGCTTGCACAAGCCGCATCGCCATTTTTGTTGCAGATCGTACCGAGTCCACCGACTTGAGCGCGTTCGCAAAGATACCGATACAGGTTCCCGAACAACCGACACGAAAAGCCACTCGGGCAATCGTCTTGGCTTGGGTTGCAGCGTTGAGAGCAAAAAGCCTCGGAGCTGTTGCGATCAGGGCGCGCACAATAACCGGAACGACAAGAGCGGTAGCCTTCTTTCGAGCAGTCCTCGCCGATATCTTTCGTTCCTCGCGGGATGCAAAGGAAAGGGTCGTCGATGCGCGGGGATTCGCAGACAAAACGTGCAGGGCAGCTATCGCTTTGATAAGGATTGCAGCGTTGCGAGCAGTAGGCGTCGGGATCGCTGTCGTATTGGCTGTAGCAAAAGAGATCTTGTTTGCACTCTGCTTTTCCGTAGTTTGTGCAGTTTCCTCCGAGGTCTTGCCGAGAAAACGCCTCTTTTACACAAAGAAAACGACCCGTCACATCTGGCGAACAGAAGAAGCCCGTTTTGCAGGCTTGCGGATCTTTGGGATCGCAGGACTTGACGCAGATCGCCTGTGGATCTTTGGGGCCGCTCGATAGGCAGAAATAACCGTCCTCAAGGGCGCAATCGGTATGTCCATTTTCGCTGCAAGAGCCGCCGTCTTTTTTGCATCGGCATCCTTCGGTTGTGCTGGTGGAACCTCGCAAGCAGGCTTTGCTGTTTCCGAAGGTCTCGCAAAGATAGCCTTTGAGGCAATCGGATCGGAGGGCGCATTCTCGTGTGCAATAACTCTCTGCGGTCCGTCCTTCGGGGGTGTAGCAAAAGAGGTCGGACTGACAACGATCCGAACGTCCCTCGCATACGCCCCCGACATTCGAGCCTTCGCGGATCTGCACACACACGAAGTTTGCTTTGCTGCTGCCGCTCAGTTTGACTTGCCTACATTGTGCGCCGTCAGGACAGACACCCAAGGCGTCACCGCCACAAACGCCCGTGGGAGTAGGCGTCTTTCCTCCACACGCCACCGTGCCAAACCACAACAAGCCAACACATCCCAACCAGCCACACAAACGAAACCACATCACAAACCTCCAATACTTCCGATCCACCGAGGCAAACGCCTTTTGCGCGTTTGAGGCTAAGGCGTCGTGTTGTACGTAAGGTAGACAACACCAAGGCACATCTCATCTCGGGTTCCATCGCCCCAGTATACGTTTTGGGGGATGGCGCGTTTTCCGTCGATGATCGGCTGATTTTCGGGGGAGTTATCCCAGCGACACACGATCCCCAATTCGTCCCCAACTTTGAGAGTTATCGGCGTTTTGAGATCGTACATATACTGCCAATTGAAGTCCCACTTGGGGATATCGAGCACACAATCTTCTTTGGCGTTCGAGCGTTTGACGTATAATTGGGCCGATTTACCGAGCAGATGGAGATGCAGTGTGACGCTGTGGATGGTGATCGATTCGAGTTTTGGGGCAGAGCGGGCTTTCAACAAAGAAACGATATCCGCCTTGAACTCGTGTTTGACATCGGATTGGCCTGCGGGGATCTCCATCCCTTTTCCGTTCCAACCGCCGAGTATGTTGGAATAAGGAACGAGCAGCCCTTCTTTTTCTACTTTGTCTGCAAGCTGAAACTCGATCTTGCTTTGATCGGGTTCAGGATTGCTTTGAAGGACGTTGTAGTGCATCTGCAAGACGATCTTGGAACCCGGTTCGATCTTGATCCCTGTTCCTTTGGGGTACAATTGCGCCCCGCCACCCGGAGCCCAAGCGCCCACCCATCCTGCGTTGACTTTGGGGCCACCAAAGCAAGTGTAGCCCGGGCCTTCTTCTTTGCTGTCGAGGTCAAGCAGTTTGGGAACCTCCTTGGGAGCGACCACATAAGCGATCAGATGGTGCGCGATCTTTCGGTTGCCTGCTTTGACGTGGTAGCCCGTGATGTAGGTGGTGCTTGTTTGCGGCCAATCCACCACAAAGCAGCGATAGTCGTCGGGGGTTTTGGTCGGGACATACGCAACAGGAAGCGTCAGCGTCAGATCGGCTTTTTCGAGTCCGCTGCTTTTGGTTTGGGTCGGTGGTGTGTCCTTGGGGTCGCCTTGTGGGGAGCCGATCTCTATCCAACGAAGGAGCTTTTGGCGTTCTTCTGCCGTGAGTGCGATGTTGTTGGTGTACTCGTTACACTGATCGTTGCCTTTCCACGGAGGCATCTTGTTTTGCTCGATCTGAAGTTTCGAGAAGTCGCGGAACTTGTGCGCCATCTCGTAGTTGTTGAGTGGCATCGGGCCGATGTTGTCTTGTGTGTGGCAATTGGCGCACTTCGCATCCATGATCGGCTTAATATCCCGATAATAGGTCAGCTCAGCGGTTTGTTGTTTTGGGGGGTCTGTTGCAGGGCCGCAGCCCAGCCACGAACCCACCCACACGAGCGTCAAAAACGTCCATGCAGTAGCTCTCATCTTCTTTAGGACTCCTTGGTGCGGGGCGATCCATCTTTTGGATCGCGTGGGGTGAAAACCGATTCGTCCGATCTTCTGGGTGCGTTGAATATCGGCGTCTCGGTGCGTTCAAAAAGTCTCGAACATCGGTGCTTTCGGATTGAATCGCTTTGTGTATAGGGCCTATGCCGTTGGATGTTTTGGGCGGGGTTTCACCCCACGCCCCACAAGGGAGCGCGGCTCTATGGACCCCGTATCAGCGAAGAGATCGATTGCTTTTCAAACCAACGCTCAGTCGCTTGGAGGGGGGCGAACACGGGTTTTTTATCGGGGAACTCCTGTGTCGATTCGACGCTGTTTTGGGGGTCAGCGGCGTTCTTGGAGGCGTTTTTGACAAGTGCGCGGTGTGGCTTGGGGCTCCATATCGTTTTGCCAGAGGGCAGCACAGCCTTGGTAAAGGCTGCGTGCTTCGGTTTTTTTTCCAAGATCCCACAGCGTGTCGGCAAGGAAAAGTAGGGCTGCTGGGTTCTTGGGTGCAAGGCGATACGAAGTTTGAAGATATCCGAGCGATTTTTGAAGATTGCGCATCGGCCACGGGAGTTTGTAGTAAAAACGGCCAAGGATGCGTTGTGCGCCGCCGTGATAGAGCGAAGGACTGCGTTTGATCGACTCTTGCGCCATCTTCTCGATCTTTCCGGCCAATCCTTGTGTCATCGCCACCCAGACGCCACCACCGCGTGCATACTGGCCGATATTGATCGCCGACCAAAAGTAGCCTTCGGCGCGATCGGGCCATCGGCTGATCAGCATCTTGGCGTGTTCCCAACCTTTTTTGGCCCAACGTTGGATCTCTTTGTTGTCGCTTGCTTCAAAGGCCAGCTGGTTGGTTGCACGACACACGCCCACCAAGGTCTCAAAGCGGATCGGTGCGCTTTCGTACGCTTTGAGAAGCATATACGCCCCGCGTATCCGCGTCATCTTCTGGTTGGCTTGTGTCAGGCGATGGCCCTCTTTGAGCATCTTCTGTATGGCCGAAGGCAAGGGCGCTTCTGCCTGTACGCGAGAACCGCTTCCGACAAACAGCGCCGCTCCACATACCCAATACAGCACATACCAACGCATCGATCTCTTCCTCTCTTGGTCGTTGCCGCTCGGCTTGAGCCGCTCGGCTTGTTTCTTCGCCCTCGCGTCTTTTCTTGTACGCACTTGTGGGCAAAAAGACAACCGACCGATTTTTTGCCGCGACCTTACGTTGGCTGCGAGATTTTGCTTGACAGGCCAGAACAGATCGAGTATTCAACTCCTCACTTTTGGCGGTATAGCTCAGCTGGTGAGAGCATACGGCTCATAACCGTAGGGTCCGGGGTTCAAATCCCTGTACCGCCACTTTGTCTCCTTACTTGTTCCTTTCGTCCTCACAGCCTTCAAGCCAGATCACGGCAAACCTTGAATCTCTCCCTACAATCTGCGCAAAATCAAACGCCAGCCGCTTTTCACCTCAAAGAGCTCTGGCTTTCTGCGTCTTCGCGTATCCCGCCCATTCTTGCCCATCCCTGTTTTGCCGAGCGCTTCTCCTTTTTGCGTGCCCTCGGCGAAACCCTGACAGCCGCTTGTCAACAAGCAGCCAAAGAGTCTTCCGCTGCTGTTGTTTCTGCCGTTGCATCCGCCCCTGCGAAGCCTCTCCAACCACCGAAGCCAAAGAAACCACCCACCGAACGCGGTTGGCTGTGGCGCTTTTTGATCGGTTCTCCTGATGACGCGCCATCGCCCAAACCAAGCGCGAAAAGTCCCGTCCTCTCGTTTGCACCGTTGTCTCTTGCGCCTTTGTGGGAAGCATCCGTTGCTGTCGATGCGGCGGAGCTTTTGGAGCATTTGACTTCTTTTGCTCGCGCCCTTGCTACGGAGACCTTGCCACCGCGCTATGCGTTTGCGCCGATGGTTCGGGCGGGAACACCGATGCCGACTTTTTCCAGAAAGCGCCTCAAGACGGGGATGTTGGAAGCTGCGTTTGATCGTTGTTTGATCAATCGAAACTGGGATGGGATCGATCGTTTTGAAGATCTGACGGCACGTTCGGAGATCGAAGATTTGACGGGGGTGTATCGCGTTCTCGCGCAGCCGTTGCGTGTGCTGCTGGAGCCTGAGATCTTGGCGTGGATGGGATTTTTGCGACGGCATCAACACGAAAAGATCGTACAAATGACAGTGACGCGCTACGATGGAGAGGCGGATACTTTGGCTGTACAAGTCTTGGAACGTGCGGAACGATGGAGGGCTTTGTTTCAGCTTTCTGATTATCTGCCAGAACGTTTGGAAAAGGCCGAATCACGATTTCTTACGCTGCTGTCCAAAGCCGAACCGCACGACGAGATCCCCAAAGAGATCACCCAAGAATGGACGGATATCGGAGCCTACTTGGGCGAGGTGTTGCGTGCAAATCTCGGCGGGGAATATGCCCGACTATCGGCTTCTTGTGGTGCGCTTGGAGAGCCTGCGGTGGGATTGTTGCTCCCTTTTCGTGCCGAAGCGTTCCCGATCGAAAAACTGATGCGTGCTGCCAAACAAAAGCGAAAGATATCTTTGCGGCTCCAAGCGGATGTTCAGATGGCGCATCGCCGTCAGGCCGGATTGTTGGAGCGTTTGGGAGCCTTTTTGGACGATGACGAGCGGCTGCGAAGGCGGGGCGCAGTACGTATCCTATCGGATATCGCGGATACTCGGGTGGATCATGCTTTTGTCGAGCGGCTGTTTGTCGAAAAAGACGCAGACTTGTTGGTGCGGTTGTTGGAGCGTTTGCGTTGTGCGCCTTTTCCTGTTGAAGCGGGGGCTTTGCGGCCCTTGGTTTCGCACGCCGAGGATGGCGTTTCATCCCGAGCCATCGCGATCTTGGGCCAACAGCAAGATCCTGCGCTTCCCGAACAATTGCAGTTTTTGCTTGCGGGGGGAGAGCGTATCCCGTTGCGCCCATTGGTTCGGCAGATCCTCGAAGCGTACACAGGACCACACGCCAAGCGTATCCTCAAAAGTCTCGGTCCGATCCCTTCTCTCCAAGCGGGAGCCTTGTTGTTTTTGCCCGTCCCTCCGCCTTCTTTGGGATGCCCGCTTTTGGCAGAGATCCTTGAAAACTCTGACAACCCCGCACAACAAGAATCCGCGTTGCAGATCCTTTGCGCGTTTCCAGACGATGAGGAAGAAGAAGCCTTGCGACGAGCGATCGCTGATCCCCAACGCTCCCTTCGGATCGGAGCGATCACGTTGTTGGCGACTTCGGATCGACCGTTTCCCCGCCAACTGCTCAAAGGTCGGCGGATGTTTGAAGATGATCCCTTGGTGCGTTCTGTCTTGCTCGAAGCGATCGCCGCTTTTCCTGACGACGGCGCTCGGGTGGTGATCGCGCCCCATCTACGGTGACACCGCTCGCCGATTTTGTGGGGCATTGCCCCACGCCCCACAAGGGAGCGCGGCTCCCTTGACCCCGTATTGGCGGAGTGAACGCAGGTTTTTACACAAACAGCGCTGCCGCTTGAAATGTCGAGAACACGGGGGTTTTTGTCCGATGCGCCGATCCGATGGTGGTTTGCGGGGCTGGGAGAGGGTTGTTGTACGGTATCCGAGAGATGTGTGGTTGAAGAGTTGTGCGTAGGCGCCCTGTTCTTGGGCAGCCACAGGGGGCTGCCCCTACGTTTTGCGATCACACAATGAGCGGATTTCGTATTATTCGGGGATCTGGGAGAGGGCTTGTTGTGCGGCGGTGCGGACTTGGGGGTGAGGGTCGTTATGGAGGGCTTGGAGGTCAGCACGAGCGAGGGAAGCACGAGGCCCCATCAGCGGGAGTATCCGAGCGGTGTGCATCCGCACTTGCCAGTGTGGATCGCGCAACAAGCCTTGCAGTAGCGGTACGTTGGAGGAGGCCAACATCCCGAGTTTTGCGAGGCTTGCGATCGTGGTTAAACGAGCGATCCAATGGGGATCTTTGAGTCCGCGCACAAGCTGATCATTGACCTCGTCCGTATAAGGTCGCAAAGACGCCATCGCGATCAGCCCGATCAGTCGGACTTGTAGGTGCTGGTCAGTGATCCCTTGCGCGATGATCGTACGGTTGTCGGCATCGGTGGGATCGATCTTCCATAATGCCCGTAGGATCGCGGCTCGTACTTCGTGGTGTGAGCTTCGGGCGAAGAGTGCGCGCAACAGGGGTTGAGTCGACGAGGCGGAGAGGCCCATGTGGCCGAATGTATCGGCGACAACGGCTTGGATGAGGGGCTGCTGGCTTTTTTGCATCTGCCGAAGCAACAAAGGTAGGGCGGGAGCCGCGTGGGCTTGCAGTTCACCCACCAGACGGATCGCAGCCCAACGCTCTTCCCACTTTGGGGCATCGCCGATCTGGCTCATCAACAACGGAAGTGCAGCTTTGGTGGGCCAACGGACGCGGATGCGTCCACGCAGTTCTTGCCCTTGTTCTCGGGCTTTTTGAACGCCTCGGGCCGCAAGATACCGCAGCACCACCATGCGCGTTGCTGCGTAATAGTGCGTCAACCGCTGATTGATATCAGGACTCGCGGAAGCCGATGTCTGCGATGTCTGCGATGCCTGCGATGTCTGCGATGTCTGCGATGTCTGCGATGTCTGCGATGTCTGCGATGTCTGCGATGAATCGGTTGATGGCGCTTTTTGATCCGTGGGCGGATGATCTGTGTGAGGCGCTTCCATTTTATTTGGGGTGGTCTGGGCGGGTGTATCGGAGCGCTGGGAAGACTGTTGCGTCACACACCCGAAACAGCCGTAGATCAACGCTCCAAAATATGCGGCGATGCGAAAAGATCGCAACCGTTGACGCGACACGTTATCTATTTCAAGGCCAAAAGTCGAAGCGCGCAAGTGTCGGATCCTTTCCTTGGTGTCTCTTGACTTAAGTGAATTTGGGGCAAAAAACCCGTGTTCGCGTCCTCTCAAGCGACAGAGTCGTCCGTTTGAAAAACGATGCTGCTTTCGCCTGCGTGGGGTCAAGGGGGCGAAGCTCCCTTGTGGGGTGTGGGGTGACACCCCACAAATGCAAGTTTAACCATGCCGCTTTGATAACATTTCGAGGGCAAATCAACAGAGAGAAGGGTTTGAAAGATGACAGGAGCTGCGTTTCGAGGAGTGTGGGTGTTTGTTGCGACGGTGGGGATGTTGGTGGCGAATGGGTTTCCGGGTGCGTTGGGATTTCGCGGAGAGACGGTGGGATCGATCTCGGACAAGATCCCCAGTTTGATGACGCCCGCAGGATACGCCTTTTCGATCTGGTCGGTGATCTACACGGGGTTATTGGGATTTGCCATCTTTCAATGGCTACCCGCACAACGCGAAGATCAGACGATCAAGAAGATCGCAGGTTGGTATGTGTTGAGTTGTGTCTTCAACAGCGTGTGGATCTTCGTTTGGCTGAGCAAAGCGTTTTGGCTTTCGTGGGTTGTGATCGTGGCGTTGTTGGCAAGCTTGGTGCGGATTTATCTGATCTTGGATGCGGATCGTTCGCAAAGACGGGGCGGAGCGTATGGGTGGGTGGCGTGGCCGTTTAGTTTGTACACAGCGTGGGTGACGGTGGCGACCGTGATCAATACGGTGATTGCGTTGAAAGCATCGGGTTGGCAATGTGGTGGGATCTCGCCCGAAGTGTGGTCGATGCTGCTGATCGCGATCGCTGCGGGGATTTTTTCATGGATCGCGATCCCGCGTCGTGATGCGACGTATCTTGGTGTGCTTGTGTGGGCCTTAACCGCGATAGGCGTTGCGAATGCGCAGCGTGCGCCTTCGGTGGCGTATGTTGCTTGGGCGGTGGCGGCTGCGATGTTTTTGTTGGCGTTGTGGCTTGTTTTTCAGACAAAAAAAACGCCAGCGTTCTAGGAGTTTTACTTCCCAACACATAGCCTTCTTCCCTAGACTTTTTGGAGGCACCCGTTGTAGCTTGGGGTATGTTGTTTTGGGTTTTGGCTTGGTGGATAAAGAAAGCCAAGCACTTTCACCTGCGGGGATAAAAGTGACGAATCCATCTACCGATTACGTACCTTATGACTGCCGAAGAACAAATAGCGAAACAGAGGACGATCGCAA
This sequence comes from Myxococcota bacterium, assembly GCA_023150835.1. Taxonomy (GTDB): domain Bacteria; phylum Myxococcota_C; class UBA6777; order UBA6777; family UBA6777; genus JAKLKB01. The sequence goes on from JAKLKB010000010.1 coordinate 51,610, forward strand.
GCCTCTTGCGAATTGCGGCAGAAGATCTTGAAGGTATTGCAAGGCAATCGGAACGCTCCTTCTCTCCTTTCTCAAGCCGCTGAAAAGATCATCAAAGCAATTCTAACTTCCGAAGGCATCCATGGAGGCAGAGAACACCAACTGGATCTTTTGGTTGACAAAGTTCCCGAGGAAAACCCACTCAAACCCCAACTCCAAGATATTGAAGATCTGGGTTATTTTTCAACAGCTTTTCGTTATCCGACTCCGAGCAGTAGAATTAAACCTAGTCTACCACGCGAAGAACTCGACGATCTGGTAAACAAAGTTGAAGCAGCTTTGCTCTGCGCGTCGCAAGGGTTCGGCGTAGATCTCGCATCGGATGAGCCCGCGAGAAGCGGTGAACCACTTCGGGCAGGGCGAGAAAACGGGCAAGAGGGCGTCTAAAAAAATGTTTGTTATGGAGAGAAAAGACCGAGATATCGGTCACTTCGGTGTTTCGCTGTGGATATGAAGGTGTTTGGATAGCGGTGCAAGCCCCCAAGCATCGGCGTCTTTGGGGATTCCGATGGGGAAGATAACGTCGATGGGGATGGTGTGGAAAGAAGCGAAAGCTTCGCGCCATGCCAAGATCGCTTGGCGGATGCGTTGTGACTTCTTTTGCGTGGGTTCGGGCATCTTGTAGTCATCGTAGGGAGGGGACCACGCGAGCGGTTTGAGTTTTTCGACACCCAACAAAACAAGGCACAATGGACCCAGATCTCCCACGCGCATCGCATCAAAGAGATCTTCGCGGATCTTGCGCGCTACATGGCCTCTTGCGCCATAGTCGATCTCTTCCAAGACAAGGACGTGATGATATGTGCGCTCCGAAAACGTCGATGAATCGGACTTTTTGCTATTTTCTTCGATGTCCCAACAAGCCGCAAACACTTCGATCGGTTGAGCCTGTGCTTCGATCGACAAAAGATGCTTGGGGTTGCGTTGGTTGGTGTCGATGGTTTGGATGGGGGTTTGTTGGAAAAAGGCGCGCAAGAAATCCCCGAATACATGGGGATCTCGACTGAGTAAAAGCAGCCGTTTGACTGGAGCGGTCGTGATCTTTGTGATGGGCGGAGTTTGGGGGACAGAAGGTTGTGTTGTCTTCTCGGATGATTTGGTTTCGAGAAGTGCAAGAGGCTCGGTCTTCTCGGATGATTTGGTTTCGAGAAGTGCAAGAGGCTCGGTCTTCTCGGATGATTTGGTTTCGAGAAGTGCAAGAGGCTCGATTTTCTCGGACGATTTGGTTTCGAGCTGTGCAAGAGGCTCGATTTTCTCGGATGATTTGGTTTCGAGAAGTGCAAGAGGCTCGGTAGATAGGGATTTTGTGGTGGATGTTTGCTCGGCGGTTGTGGAGTCTGATGAGGAAGAGCTTGTTGTGACGAGAGGTGCGGCATCGGACTCAGCGGGGTGATCCGATCGCGAGCCGATCGGAAGGGGGCGTTGATCCGCAGGAGAGAGAGAGGCGGTGTCAGGCTCAACGAGAGCCTCTACGACGGATTCTTCGTTGGCAGAAGCCATTTCGGTCGTCGTGCGGGGATGCGGTGTAGGAACGAAGGTCGAAGCAGGAAAGCGCGCCCCATAGATATCGACGAGTCGAACGACGAGATCATGGCGAAACATCCGCAACAGCCGCTCGTGGCCTTCTTTGATCGCGAGATCTTTGGCGACTCCACCGACCGCACGACCCGCTGTTTTGATCCCTTTCCACACACTGCCCCAAAAGGACGGGGATTGTGGGGCGCTTTCTTTGGTGGAAGGCAGGTCTGTTTGGCTCGATGGGATCGAGAGATCGGTGGGTGGGTTGTTTGTGGTTTCGCTGCTTGGGTCGGTGTGCGTTCCCTGTGTGGAAGTCGCGGCTGCCTCGGCTTTTTTCTGATTGCGTGCCTCGATGTATCGGTAAAGCAAGCCCAGATCCCAGCCGAAGTTTTCCATGAGACGCAAAGATTGCGTGACCAAAGTATCGCTTTTGTACCAACGGCGGAGATCGTGAGCGAGGGCTTCGATACCTGCGAAGCCTTGGGGGAGATAGAAGGCGCGTGTTGCGCGCAGAGGCGAGGGATCGTTGGGATCGGCGTAGGCGGAGAAGCAGGCTTGCCAAAGATCCCACAGGATGCGCGCATAGTGTGCGGGGAGTTCGCGGGTATCTTCCATCTCTTTGACCGAAGGAATCGGGGCTTTTTTGAGTAAGACAAGATCGGCTTGATCAAACGCCCGATTGTCTTTGGCGGTGAGCGCGGGCGTTTCGTCGGGCCATCGGGGGCGAAGTGCATCCCAAAATCTGCGCCAGCGTTTGGGGGAGCGCAGTTGCCATCCGCTGTAGCCCAACATCCCGAGCATCGGGAGGCTGAGCCATACAAATGGCAATCCAAAAAAGGCGGTTGCGCTCGCGAATTGGAGCAACAGATACAGGCCGCTACCAAACAAAGTGAGAAAGGCCAAGGTTCCGAGCTTTTGGTTGCGTGCTTCGCGCTCTTGTTCGGTTTCTGTTTTTTGGATTAAGGCTTCGAGATCCTCGATTGGCGGGGGTTTGCGTCCGCTGTAGATCAAGGTCATGTGATAGCCCAAGCGCTCGCTGTAGTTGGCATAAACCCACGCTTCAAGGTCGCGCAAGACGTGTTCCCAAGGCGACCGTGCTTTGAGCAAGAGCAACAAGACACGCAAGAGATTTCCCGGGTTGACGACCGACAGGATAAGCAAGAGAAAAAGGTAAAGGCGTTTTCCTTCTTTGGTGGCTTCTTGGATCTCTTTTTCAAACTCTGCGAGTGTGAGGCGATCGGCGAGCGGAAGGTGGTTGCAAAGGATCTTCATATCCGCAGCGGTGCGTTCGATGCCTTGGAGCAAGGCTTCCGTTCGGACCGAAAGGATATTGGGTTTTTTGTAGATCTTCGCCAGTTCTTCGGCTGTTTGAAGCACGATCAGGCCGAAGCGTTCGCCGCGAAAAGCAGGCGGATTGAGCTTCGTTTGGCGCACACGGTCTTGGACCCATACACGAGCAAGGCGATCTTGCTCGTTTTCGTAGTGGGGCCACTGGACGCCCGGCAGCGGTAGGAGATCAAAGAGGTTTCCAGAAGCTCCGCTCTTGGGCCAGAATTTCCACGCAAGCAAGGAGAACAGCGTGAGGGTTGCGATCGAAAGTGTGGCAAAAAGGATCATCGAGATCTGCGCGCCCGCGATCAGCCCTGCTGCGGTGATCCACGTCGCGCCAACACTTAGCAAGATCAGCGGGGTGCGAAATTGCAAAAAGGCTTCACGAAACAAGATGTAAAAAGGGTTGTTTCCTCGGATATTACGGCGTGACCAAAACAACCACACCGCGACCGCCCAAACCAAGAAAAAGACCAAAGCCACGGACCAAGCGGCGATCTGCCAGCCTCGGCCTTGGAGCCAGTGAGCGGACAACGCTTGCGTTGTCGGAGAGGTCGTTGGGGCCGCAAAGAAGAAAGGAGCCAACAGATCGAACATACACACTTCCTTCGCTTGGTTTGGTAGAAGAACACGAGAGTGTCTGTCGAACACTCGCGCTTTTTTCGCTTGGTTTGGACAGGGCCTTAATTTTTCGCTTGGTTTGGACAGGGCCTCAAGAAGCGCTGGCTGGGGGATCTTTGGGCTTGGAGAGCAGATCGGCAAGCCATTGACGGGCTTGTTCGGTGGCTTGGGCTTGGGCCTCTTGCCAATGGGTTCGGATCTCTTCGGTGTGTGGCTCGTGCCCTTCGTTGAGGCGGCTATAATACCAAGACATCAACTGCCCGATGCTGTAGGTCAAAGAGAACGCACCTGCCGCACCGATAGGAGCCATCAACACAGGGATCGGCAGACGTCGCACAAGATAACGCAAGATCAACCACAACAGCGCCGAACTACCGAGGCTCCACAAGAGATCCAAAAATCCACGCCAATCCCATGTTTGTTTGTGGTGCTTGGCAAGCTGCTGAAGCATGGTCAGCGTGATACCCAACGTTCCGATATCGCCGATGGGTGGGGGGAGTGCGCCTGTGGCGGCTGCGGCGATCGCGTAGTGGAGGATGATCGGAGAGGCTTCTTGGCGATAGGCGTCTGCGACGGCCTGTCGGTGGGCGCGCAGCAAGCGCACGGATATCTCGGGCAGTTTTTCCGCAACGGCTTCAAATAGAGCCATCGCGCCGTACGTCGGATCCCCGACTTCATCGTCTGGGTCGGTGAGGTCTACCGCCACAAAACGAGCTTGGGGGAGCATCTCTCGGATCTTGGCGCGTTGGCCTTCGATCGCTGCACGCGCATCCGAGGGCAGATCGGAGGGGAGAGCTTCGCCCTTTTCTCCAAAGGGATAAGGCATCGGATGAGGGTAAAGCACGCGGTGAAGGCAAGTTTGAACGATCAACACAGGCAAGGGATCCTGTGCTCGACCCCACAGGGGTTGCAGGCGTTTTAGGCTGGAAAGGATCGCCATGTTGCGATCATCGACGCGCACACACACAAGGATCAGGTGGGGTTGCGGGATCGGCTCGCCTTCTTGAGGCGAAGCCTTGCCTGTGAGCGTCTGCAACAACAAGCGATCTTGTTCGATGCTATCGGCGTGATCGTGCGCGCCAAGCCCGGGGGTGTCGAGAAAAGACCACAGCGGCATCTCGCTGTGTGGGGGAAAGTGGTACAGCGCAAGAGCGTCGGTGACGGGACAACCGTCGCCTTGGCCGATGCGCGCCTCGGGATCTTGTGTAAGGCTCCGAACGACGCTGCTTTTGCCGACCTGCGGTTCACCCAACAGCAGCAGGCAAGGCGTCGGCATCTCTTGGCGAACTTTTGCCATGATCTCGTCGATCTTGTCTTGTGGATGTTTCGGAACAAAAAGATCAAGGAGTTGCTTTCCTTTTTGAAGAAGCCAGTTCTCTTGGGTCATGAAAAATTCTCCCTTGATGGGGATGTGCAGAGATCAGTCGGCGGTGGAATGATACGATATCCGAGACACGCGCACACGAAGGGTCGGTGCGATCCGCTGTAGACGCCCTGTTTTTGGGCAGCCACAGGGGACTGCCCCTACATCGTTCGATCACACTACGGCGGATTTCGTATGACGATTCTATATGGTGGCTTTCGGAACGATAGCAAGAAAATTCTGTGTGGACTTGTGCGTCTCGGTCAGTCTGCGGGGTTCCACCCCACGCATCGCGTCTCGCTGTTGGTGGCATCGCGTGGAGCATCATAATTGAAGAGGGTTTGCCCCATCAACAAGGGCTGCCCTATGGGCAGAGGTTGCGTGATCTTCTCGGTGGGAAGGGCTTCTTGGAAAGCAGGAGGTAGCAATAAAACAACCGTCGATCCAAACGAAAAATGCGCGATCTCGTCGCCTTTTTTTCTGGTTTGTTGGGGGAGATAAGGTTTTGCGTGCCTCCATTGTGCGGTGTCGTGGTCGGTGAGATGGATGGAACCGATGAGACTGGCCCCGACAAGCGTCATCAAAAACGGGCTGCCTTGGGGAGTTCGGCAACACAGCGTGGCGCGTTCGTTTCGCTCGTATATCCGAGGGATATGGTGGATCGCGTCTGGATTTTGTGGAAAAAAACGCCCGGGCAACCACAAGACGCGTTCGAGGATCGCGTCGTATGGCAGGTGGATACGGTGGTATCCGTTGGGCGTAAGAAAGATCGTGTAGTAGACGCCGCCTGCGTACTCTTGCAAAGCTTCGTCGTATCGGGAGCCATTGACCATCTGCTTGATTGAGATCGGCGAGCCTTTGACTTGAAGTATCGTATCGGCTTCGATCTTGCCGTGTGCAAGGAGGATTCCATCGACGGGCGACAAAAAGCCTTCGCGAAAGGGCCTTGCTTCGGGCTTGATACGGCGCAAGAAAAAATCTTCGATAGAGGAGTACGTTGTCTCTTCAAATTCTTGCATGGGGATGGCGGCTCGTTTGATCCAGAGGCGGATCAGGCGTTGGATCAGCCATCGGGGGCGTCGGGCTTGCATCAAGTACCGCGCACAATGGTTGAGGAATGTGTGTGGAAAAAATCGATACGCTGAAAAGAAAAAAGGGCGGCGAAACAGGCTCATGAAGAAGATGCCTCGACAAGGTTCAAGCGTTTGAGCAACCACCAAGAGATACTGGCGCTTTTGGGGGTTTTGCGTTGCCAGATCCAATCGTGGATGAAGGCGTAAGGGGTGGGGATTTGTTGGTAAAGAGCGGCGCGATCACCGACAAAAGCCAGAGGCAAGATCAAGATGTCGGCGTGATGGGCATGTTCGAGCATGAAATCCGCTTGGACAAAAGACACACGGCCAAGGGCGTTGGAATGGGTTTGTAATATGCTCTGGGCTTGTTGGATGTGAGTGGTTTCTTTTTCGATGATCGTAAAGGCCGTCTGTGGAAGAAGATCGAGCAAGGCCAACAAGGTACGCGGAAACAGTCCGCCGCCAACGATCACGACGTGTTGTCGGCGAGTTTCGGGGATCTCCAGTAAAAGTGCGGAAAAAGCCCGTTGATGGACAGATACCAACCAGCGCTGGAGGCGGCGGGAGCGCAAGGCGATCCGTTCAAAGTGGCCGAGGCCACGACTTTGCAAGCGATTCAACAAGAGAGGGAGGTCAGCAAGCCACCGCAAGAGGGGCGGAAAAGCGCTGATGGACTGTTGTTCTTTGGAGAGCGGCTGGCGGGAGATCTCGCTCCAATGGCAACGCGGGAACAAGTGATGTTCGGTGTGATAGCCGTCATTGAACCAGAAGAAGTTGTAGCATTGATTGTAGTAGCTAACGCCCATCCCGCGTGTTGTTTCGCGGATGTGTTCATAACGCCCTTGGAGAGAGCAAAGCCCCAAGCCGAGCAGATACCCCGGTAGATAGAGCCAAAAGAAAAACGCAGGGAGCCACCACGCCATGCCAGCCCACCACGCCAAGATCGCGAGACCTTGTAAGCCTTTTTGAGACCACCATCGGCGATAGCGCCATTGTGCGGGTTCACCTGCGTGATGCCAGAGATGGCGTTCTTTCCAAAGGACTTGAGGGATGCCAAGCAAAAGGGAGAGGTAGAGATCGAAGGCGCGGTTGAGTGCGCGGGTGCGCCAGAGAGGGTTGTGCAGGTGGTTATGCGCGATGGTGTTGGCATTCCAACAAAGACCAAGCGCGAAGCCGAAGATCACCAAAATCGCTGGAAAGGCCGAGTGGTAGGCGATCAGCAGCGCGAAGACCGCGCCATGCAACGCTGCGGCAAAAAGCAGCCAAGCGTCCCAAGGAGAGTGACGCAGCCAAGAACTCCGATGCAGCGGGGGTTGTGGGGGAGGCTGCTCGGTTCCAAGAGAAGAGGTCGGTTCCATGAAAACCTCTGAGGGTGGGGTGAGCAAAGGCTGCTTGCGTGGCAAAAGATGTTTAGCGCACGATCTTTCGGGTGAGTACAAGCAAGCGACCTTTGGCGTCTTGTTTTACGCTGTCTTGTGGACCCGTCAAGGAAGGGAACGGTTGCCCATTTTTCCAGATCCCCGTGTAAAGGCGAAGCGTTGCACCCGCGAGTAGGGTGGGAGGGAGCGTATAACGCAGGCGCAGCGGGATGTATTGGCCCGTCTTCCATGCGGAAAGAGGCGGTGTGTCGGGGGAATAAGCGCGATCTGCGTTGAGGAAGATATGGGGATGCTGTTGTTCGAGGTGGAAGAAGAGTTGCCATCCTTGAGGGATGGAGCGATGGACGTAGTAGATCAGTGTGATGTCGAAGGTCTCGTTGCGCGAGGGGGCGGTGCTGTGGAGGTTATAGCCGACAAGATGAAGCCAGTCTCCAAAACGTGCGTCGAGTAAGAGTTGGACAGGGGGCCGCCCTGCACGCCAAGGAGCAGGTTTGGGGGTGATCGTGAGCATCGGAAAGCGGCGTTCTTTTTGGTCTTTGGGGGAGAGATGGAGGGCTTTGACGACGGCGCGCTGGTTGGTTTGTGCGGACCATAGGCCCACATAGAGCGTCAGAGGGGTGTGGGGGGGGATCTCGGCGGCAAGATAAAAGCGATAACGATCGAGGATATATTCGCCTTTTCTCCAAGAAGAAAGAGGATAACGGCCCGCCACAGGAGGGTGATCGAGATTAAAGAAGCGCTTGGGTTGTTGCCCTTCGAGATGAAAGAAGAGTTGCCATTCTGGAGGGATCGTTTGTTTGGCTTGGAAGACAAAGGTGATCTCAACGGCCTCGCCCGGGGCTGGATGGGGCGTGTGCATCTGGTAGCCGACGATCCGCACCCATTCTTCGAGGGTGGCTTCGGTGGAGCGATCCAACGAAGGGGCTTGTGGCAAGATCGCGTTGTGGAGTTGTGTGCGGGAAGGGTATTCAAAGGACCGATTGACCGAAGTTTTCCATGCGATGAGCTGGGCTTGGGCCTGTTGGAGCATCGGTTGAAGGGCGGGCTGCTTAGCGAGATCGCGTTTTTCGAGTGGGTCGTGTGCGAGATGGTAGGCCAAGAGTGGGCTTCGGTGGTAGTTGTAGATCACCTTGTGATCGCCTTGACGCAAGGCCATGCAGTGCTTTTCAAACCAACACGTCATCTTGATCGTGCGATCTTTTGGGACGGGTCGCAACAAGCTGTAGCCCGGCAGCCGTCCCCCATGCACCGAGACGCCGAGCAGATCGGCGACTGTAGGCAAGAGATCGATCTGTTGGCGGAGTCCTCGGATCTTGCGTGCTTTTGGAAAGAGCTTGCGGTTGTAGATCAGCGCGGGGATGTGGACGATCTCTTCCCACATCCCGTTTCCGTGTTGATATAAGCCGTGTTCACCGAAGGCTTCGCCATGATCGGACACAAACACAAACACGGTGTTCTCGATCAGACCGCGTTTTTCAAAGCCTGCAAAGACTTCTTTGATAAATTCGTCCGTGTAGCGGAGGGATTGGAGATAATCGTCATACTCTGTGCCGCGCTTGGCTCCGAGAGGGCGTCGAGGATAGGTGGGCGGCGTGGTGTAGCCGTGATGAGAAGTCAGCGTATGATAGGCCAAAAAGAAAGGTTGTTTGTCTTTTTGGATCTGATCGAGCCACGCAAAGCTCGGTTTGAGCAAGATGCGATCTTCATAGCCAAAATAATTGGTGCGGAAAAAGCCGTCAGTCGGGAGATCTTCGAGGATGCGTATCGTCGAAAAGCCGATATTGCGGGCGAGTTGGTCGTAATTTTCAAATCGTGCGGTGGCGGGGTGAAAGATCGCGGTCTTGTATCCGAGCGGTTCGAGAAGAGAGGGGAGGCAGCGAGCGGGGATCCCGCCGACTTCGGACTCGACGACGTGCATCGTGATCTTGGGATAGATCCCGCAAAAGATCGCGGCGACGGCTTTGGAAGTGTGCGGGACGACAGGGTACATTGATTCGACTTGCAAGCCTTGTTGGGCGAGAGAAGCGAGAAAGGGCATCGTTTGAAGGCGCGGATCGGCGAGCGGGGTAGAGCGTTGGCGAATGGACTCCAAGACCACGATCACGATGTTGGGGCGGCGGGTTTGAGCGGTGGGCAAAAACCGCAGGTGTTGGGCATCAAAGAGCGGCGGTTCTTTTTGTTGGAGACGCGCCTTTTCGAGTGCTGCAAGTTTGCGATCTTGCAAGCCTTCGCGCAGCCATCGCAGAAAATAATTTTCTTGGATGGCGGCGAGTTGGCTGTTGTGAGCACGCGGAGTCCACGCTTGAGAGGCCAGCAGAAAAACGGCCAAAAGCAGCAATCCTACAGGCGAAAACAGAGAAAAGCCGGCGGCTTTTTTTTCGAGACGATCGCGGAGTCTGGGGTGCTGTTGCAGCCAACGTGGAAACCACAACAACCCAAGCGGCAACCCCAAAAGGAGTCCATGCCAAGGGGTGATCTGGCCCCACAAAAGCGAAGACAGCATCCAGATCTGTTGCGCTCCGTAAAGCATGATCTCCGCGCTGACCAAGGTTCGGGTGGTTCGGAAAAATTGGTGTTCGACAAGTGCGAGCAAGATCAGAGAAAGAACGAGCGTATCAAGGCAAAAGTAAGCAATACGCTTGACCCAAAGGTGATCGTTTTCCAGAACAAGCAGAAAAAAGATCGCCACCAAAAGCAAGAGCAAGAGATCGCGCAAAAAGGATATCCCCAAAATCAGAGGTTGTGCAAAGGCCGATGTATGGGTGAGGATGGAGATCTTTTCATATTTGAGAAACAGCAGCAAAAGCGCAAAAGCGCCAAGCAAAAAGAACACACGAAAGCTTTCTTTGCGAGAGAAAGGCTGGAACCAAAGAGAGAGAGGCTTTGTCAAGGCTGCACCTTTTTGTGCGTAGGTTCGAGGGGGAGAGAAAACAGCAGAAAGCGCTGATCGGCGGTGATCTGCGTTTTGTCAGGACCGAGGACGGGTAAGCGGCCTTTTTGGGGCGACCACATCCCGATGTACATCTTGAGAGGCCGTCCGACGGGGAAATGCGCAGGGATCGAAAAGGTGTAGGTGTCGTGAAGATACATCCCGCGCTTCCATGCGTGAAGTGGCAAAAAGCCCTGCAAGGGCGGATGATCTGCGTTCCAAAAGGCTTTGGGGTGATCGGTTTCAAGGTGAAAAAACAGCCGCCATTCGGGAGGGATCGTTTGGAGGGTGTGGAAGTAGGTGGTAAGCGTGAGGCGAGTTTGTGGGCTGGGTCTTGTGGTGGAGAGCTGGTAGCCAAGGACGCGCAGATAAGGGCCGAACTGGGCTTGTTTGGGGAAAGCCACGATCGGAGGACGTTTGTGCATCATCTGGCCGATGCGTAAGAAACGGCGGGTTTCTTGGGTGAGCGTGTTGGAGATCTTCTGTGCGATGGGTGCAGAAAGAGGTGGCTTTTCGCGATCTTGTGGATCGGTGTGTTTGAATGGGCGAAAGTCTGTAAAAGCCCCGTGCATCCGCAGCCAGAGCTTTTTTTCTTGATCGATCCAAGCCATACGCCTGCGGTGTTGGGGAAAAGCGTACGAAGTGACAAGCAGATGCCGTTGGGGCGGAGGTGGGCGAAGAAGCGAGATGCCGTTGCTGTAGGTTTCGGGTGGAAGGGGTGTTTGTGGGGACAAAAGATCGATGACGGTGGGCCAGATATCGGGATGACCAGAGCGTTGTATCGGGCGTTGTATCGGGGTGGGAGCGCAAAGCAAAAAAGGAACTTGGGTGCGTGCGTTGATGAAGTTGGGCGCGCCGTGTCCGAGCAGTCCGTGATCCCAGAATTCTTCGCCATGATCGCCCGTAAAGACGAGCAGGGTTTTTCGGCCTGTGCGTTGAAGCCTTGCGGCGATCTGTGCGACGAGATCATCGAGAAACAGCAGGCTGTTTTTGTAGCGGTTGAGGATCTTCTCTTTGAAGGGCAAGAGTTTGTGATCGACGAGAAAGTGGTTGTAGTTTTCGGGCATCACGGGAAGATGGCGCGCAAAGCTCGGAGGGTACAAGTAGTTGTGGTGTGTTGCGTTGAGAAAAAGGAACAAGAAAAAGGGTTCTTTGGGCGGAGTTTTTAGAAAAGACTGGGCTTCTTGCAAGAGGCGCAGATCGTTTTGGTCGCTTCGTTGGTCGAAAAATTCTCTTTTTTGATCGAAGTGTCGAAGCAAGAGGCCCCCATGATCCCACCCTGTGAGCTTTGTAGAGACCATCGCAAGGGAGCGATAGCCATTTTTTTTGAGCAGTCGCAACGGATATGGGGCGATATCGTGCTTGTGAAAAAAAGTGAGGTGGTAGGCGTGCAAGCCGTACAGGAGAGAGAACAGCCCCCACGTTGTGCTGTGCCCGCCCGAATGGTGTTGTGAAGAGACGAGACATCCACGTTGTTGGGCGATCTGTGTGATCTGTGGCATCCACGCGGGTTGAAGCATATCGCCACGCAGAGATTCCCCTGCAATAAAGACGATATCAGGACGTTGTGCGAGCGTTGGGGGCTGTTGTGCAGCGATATGAGGATAACGAACGGTGACAAGGGAGGTGGGGAGTGCAGAGGCTTGGGAAAGGCGTTGAAAGAAAGGCAAGGCTTCTGCAAAAGCAGTCGAAGATCGGGCTTCTTGGTGAAGTTTCCACAAAAAGAAGGGGGCGGTTGCTCCAAAGCTGCTGAACCACAGGGCAAAGGTGGAGATCCGTGTGTGGCTTGCGAGCGAGCGACACAGGCGCAAACAAAGGGCTTGAAGGCAGAGGAGCAAGACAAAGCCGCCCAAGATCGAGGCATAGGTGATCGCGCTGATCTGGGTTTCTCGCTGAAAACTCGGATTCGTAAGGGCTTTAAGCACATAGTCGCTTTCGAGGTGAAGCCCCAACTCGCGGTAGGTTTTGGCATCGATCCACACATAAACCCAAACAGCGGAGAAAAACAGCGTCACCGCAGGCTCGAACAGCCATCGGGCCGAGCGAGTAGAACATCGAGCCGCAGCGGTACCCAACAAGCCCACGAAAAGCGCCACCAACGAACAGACCGAAAGACACGCCGCCGACGCAATACACGGATGCAAGGAGGTTTGTGGGATCGCGGGAAGCGTGGAGCGAAGATGCTGCATCAAAAAGAGCGCAAGCAACAAGCTATTGAGCAGCACAAAACACAGCAGAGGCGCGCCATGCTTGCGCCAAACAGGAAAACCTTGTGATGTCATTGAACTGTACCAACCATCGAACTCAACACAGGTGTCACGTAGTGGCCAAAAAAAGCCGTGCTCGCGAACGCCCAAGCGGAGAGAGTTGTTGTCTTGAAAGACCTGCGATCTCTTCGCCAATACGGGGTCCATAGAGCCGCGCCAAGGAAGTGGGGCATGGGGTGAAACCCCACAATATCCGTCCAACTGCGTAAGTCCTGTCAACAAAAAAACGCGAGGATAGTCCCATCGTTGGCGCGAGGCAAGCCTCGGGTTTTTGTGCGGTGTTCTTCGGCGGAATAAAGGGCGGAAAGCACTCGTTTTGGCAAGTGAGAACAATGGAGGTGAGCGATGGAAAAGCGGATATCGGGCGCTGCCCCCTCGGTGGGACGGCGTTTTTTGGGATTCTTCGTTGTGTTTCTTTTAGGTGGAATGGCGGGGGCTGCGTTGATCTTGGCCTATGGTTCGAGCGACCCGAACACGCGTTTGGCGGGATGGTTGATGAAAACACAAGGATCGCAAGATCCCTTGCGTTCGGCAAAAACACCGTCATTCGGCAGTCAAACGGGTGCGCCATCGGCGAGGCCCACGCAAATTTCGGAACCTTCCTCGGATGCTGCGCAGGGTACGCAAGGTGCGTCTGCTCAAGGCAAGCCATCCTCGCGAGGAGAAGAACGTCAGGCATCGGCAAAACCCGAAGCCATCGACAACAAGAGCGCTGCTGCGCCCCTGCGTCCAGTCGATCTGCGAAGTTCTCCCGAAGACTTTTTGGACCCCGCGATATCGGCCAATATCGGAGCGGATATCGCTTTGACCGACACCGTTTTGCTCAACGGCGGTGGTCAGCCCGAAAGCAACTATTTTTCGCACCATTTGTTTTTAGAGATGCTGCACGAGCTGTTGCCGCGCCGAGGGTTTGATCTGCGCCGACTGACCGTCTTTTCCACAGACGGCGAATCGCCCGAGGCCGATCGTTTGATCGTGAAGAATGTGGCGATGGATTGGCTGTATGAAGGTTTGAACGAGCATCAGATGGTTGTGACGTCTTTGATGGAAAACACCACGATGAAAGGGCAGAAGCTCCATCCTGCCAAGCGTTCGGCGTTAGCGCGTTGGTTTCGAGGCTATGCCCGCAAAGCGGAAGGCCGAACCAAGCCTTCGACGCTGTTTTTGTTTGTGACCGATCATGGGACCAAAGGCAAAGGGCCGCTCGGAAACAAGATCGAGTTGTGGAGAGAGAATGTCGATGTCCGACAACTGCGCACGATGATGGAGCCGTTGGGCAAAAGAAACCGCGTCGTCACGGTGATGTCGCAGTGTTATTCGGGCGGGTTTGCGAATGTGTTGTACGAGTCTCCCGGGAAAGTACACGGAAACCGTTGTGGCTTTTTCTCGACGATCGCCTCGCGTGAAGCCTACGGTTGTTTTCCAGAGACCGCCCGATCGAGCCGCACAGGCCATGCCTATCACATGATCCATGCGATGCAGACGGCTCAAACCTTTGCAGAAGCCCATCGTCGGACCTTGTTGACGGACGATGCGCCCGATGTACCGCTTGCAACATCCGACGTGTACCTCGAAGATCGTTTGCGCAGTCGAGCGCGTGGAACAGGGCGGCGTTTGGCTGTTGAGGCGGATCGTTGGCTTGCTCAAGTCGATTGGAAACGACCTCGTTTGGCGCTTCGAGCGGATATTCGGCTGTTGCGGAGGTTGGAAAAGCGGTTTGGTGTGGATGTTCATACGCGAACCGCGCAGATCTGGGAAGCGATTCGGGCCAATCGAGCAGCACAAAAGCAATTACAAAAGTTAGAAGGATTGTGGGAACAAGTCTTGGGAGAGATGCGACGCGGAGCGATGGTGCGCTTTTACCAAGCGGAGCCGACCCTTGCGGCGACGTTGGAAAAAGAGATGAATCGGACCGGCTTGGATGAGCAGACGTTTGGGTTGGGCCGCCAACTCCACACGGCTTATCTGCGCCATCTCAAGGGCAAGCGCGACGAAGTGCTGCTCAAGCAGCTTTATCAGCGTCATGGCTTGGTCAGCAAAAAAGTGTTCCATCTGCACGTCAAAGAAGCCGCCTTGCTACGGGTTCATACGTTGCTGTTGCGGATCGCAGGCCGAACCTACCTCGCTTCTTCGGGGAGTGCAGCAGAACGAGGCGATCTACAGTCGTTGTTGCGTTGTGAGTCGACTTCGCTTGGTGGACGCAAGGTGACAGGTGTTTTGCAAGCAGAAGGCCCCGATAAACGCGAAGATATCGATCCGCTGAAAGTGTCGATTGCGCGGGACGCCCCGAATACGCCTGTGCGTGATTTGATTCCCTCGCAGCTTGGGATCGCTTTTCAACCTACCGCAGAAGGCTGGCATCCGCGTTTTTCGCGGCTTGCGCCCGGGGCGGTGGTGGTGAACGAAGTGGCAGAAGCTTCACCAGCCGAGCAAGCAGGGTTGCGCGTGGGTGACACCATCGTCTCGCTTGGTGGGCAGATGCTTCAACTGAACGGAGAGATCCGTCTTCATGTGATGTTGGCGAAAGCAGGCCAAAAGATCTATTTTATGGTCCATCGTGCGGGTAAGTTTCTGACGATCCCTGTCGTTCTGCGTCCGATATCCAGCGGAGCCGAAGTGATCGCACAAGCACCCCCCGAAGACCGCTCTCAAGCCCAACCACCAACATTTCCCGAGGAACGATCTACGCCGCAGATCCCGTCTGTTCCTGAAGAGACAGAACCCGAGTTTGAAGAGGACACCCGTCCACAAAAAGTCGATCCCTATCGTCTTCCCCCGCGCCAACGGGGCCAACAACAGAGTGCTTTGCGTGATATGCGCGGAGCCGACTTGCCGATCCCTGCGAAGGGAGCCAAAGCGACGTTGTTGTTCTTTTGGGCGACGTGGTGCGAAGGCTGCAAAACGATGGTGCCGATGCTACGGGATCTGGAGAAGCGTTATGCAGCGCGGGGCTTGAAGATCTATGCTGTGACCAGCGATGAGATCTCGATGCTTCGGCCTTTTCTGAGGCAATGGGGAGCGCGCTTTCCTTTTCAAGTGGCCCTTGATGTCCAAGGCCGTCTGGCGCGCAAGTACAATATCTCTAGCATCCCGCAGTTGATTCTTTACGATGCAACGGGCGCAAAAAAGCTGCATATCAGCCGACCTTCCGCAGGTTTCGAGCAGCGCCTTGCGCGTCAGATCGGTGCGTTGGTGCGTTAAGTTCGTGTGGGTGGGGTTGAGAGGTTGCCAAAAAGGCGGGCGGTTTCGTGGGCGATCATCCATTCTTCGCGGGTGTGGATCACGGCGATCTTGACGGTGGATGTGGGGGATTGGATGAATGCGATCTCGTCTTTTTGGATCTGGATGGAAGCATTGCGCACAGAGTCGATATGCAAGCCCAAGTATCCGAGAGGTTCGCAGATGGTTTCGCGCATCCACGCCGAGCCTTCGCCCACCCCCGCTGTAAAGACCAACACATCAAGACCACCCATATTGGCGGTGTATCCGCCGATATAGAGACGGACACGGTGGGCGTAGCTTGCGAGGGCTTGCGAGGCACGTAGATCGCCTTTTTTTGCGGCGGCTTCGATCAGGCGCATATCGTGGCTGATGCCTGAAAGCTCCTTCATTCCGCTTTGATGGTAGAGAGCGTCTTCGATCTCTTGGATGGTGAGGTGTTGTTCGCGGTGTAAGAATCCAAAGATCCCGGGATCGATATCGCCACAGCGCGTTCCCATGATCAGGCCGGGGAGGGCTGTGAAACCCATTGAAGTGTCGATGGATCGGCCATCTTGGATGGCGCACAGGCTTGCGCCGTTTCCGAGATGGCAATTGATCACGCGCAAAGGGCGTGGGAAAGGGAGTGCGGCTTGGATGCGTTCGGCGATGTATTGGTGGGAGATACCGTGAAAGCCGTAGCGTCGGATGCCAATGTCGCGCCATGCCGCAGGGATCGCGTAGGTGGCGGCGTGTGAGGGGATGGTGCTGTGAAAAGCGGTATCAAACACGGCGACTTGGGGGATCTGGGGCCAGCGCTCAAGCGTGGCGTACAGGCCGCGTAAGTTCAGGGGATTATGGAGGGGGGCAAGAGGTGTACTGGCTTCGAGCAGGCGCAAGACATCCTGATCGACAACCACCGAGGCCGTCAGATGGGGGCCACCATGCACGACACGGTGGCCGATGGCATCGGGGCTTTCGTAGCCTTGGGCGCGGATGGCTTGGGCCAGAGTCTCAAGGCCCTCGCTGAGATGTTCGGTGTCTTCGATATGGATGCGAAAGCACTCTCTTCCATCGGAAGTGTCGAACAGTCCGGCTTTGAGGGACGAGCTTCCCATATTGATGACGAGGACGATCATCCGATGCTCTCCTTGGTTTTTCTTCTTCTGTGTGGCTTGTTGCGTGGTTTTTGTGGGGCAGTTCAGGGCGTGTAGCCGTGAAGTGTTCCGTCGTGGCTGCTGACGTAGAGGCGTTCGTCGAGCGCAAGAGGAGGGGCTGTTAGGCGTCCAAATGTCGGGTAGTTTGCGAGAACGCTGCCGTCGTCGGGTTTGATCTGGTGGACTTTGCCGTCCCATGCGCTGAGAAACAGGCTGCCTTTGTGGAGCAAGGGCGAGGTGGAGAGGATGGCCCCGATTCGTGCGGTCCATCGGGCTTTCCCATCGGAAGCGTTGATCGCATAAAGGCTGCGATCCCACGAAGCCACGTACAAGACTTCGCCGTCGAGTACGGGGGCTGCGGTGATCTCGGCTTGGCTCGTAAAGCGCCAGCGGCTGTCTCCATTGGCTCGTTTGAGGGCGTGCAAGATCCCGCGATCGTCGCCGACATAGATGGTTTCTTCGGTGACAAGGGCCTGTGCAGAGATGCTTGCTCCGAGATCGACGCTCCATCGCAGCGCACCGTTCGAGAGATCGAGCGCGTAGAGTTTGTGATCGCGTGCGCCGATGTACACCACGCCTTGAAAGACCACAGGCGAGGCCACAAAGGGCGCTTCGGCTTGAAAGCGCCATGCGATCGGGCCTTGGCTCTTTTCCCATGCGTAGAGAGTTCCCTCCAGATTGCTCGCCAAGACTTTGTCGCCGACCACAACGGCTGCGCTGATAAAGCCTTCTTGCATCTTGGTTTTCCAGATCTCTTTTCCTGTTGCAGCGTTGATCGCGTAAAATTGACCGTTTGTGTTGCCGATGTACAGGCGATCTTGGTCGAGGGTGGGCGGAGCTGTAAACCAATCTTGTCCGAGAAACTCCCAAACCTTGGTGGCATCGCTGCGTTGGATCGCATAGAGCTTTTTGTCTGCGCTGCCGACGTAAAAACGTTGTGCATCGAACGCGGGGGGGCCGTGTATGGCTCCTTCGGTGCGAAAAGTCCACTTTGTGCGGGTGTCTTGTTCGGGGGTGAACTCGATCACGCCGCCGTCACCGATGAATTCGTTGGTGGTGGCTGGACAGCCGGGAAGTGTCCAAAACAGAAGGCAGAGCAGGCACAAAAAGAAGAAAGAAAAACGCATTGTCGTGATCGATCCAAAACAAAAAGGGGTGGCGTGTAAGATCGCTGCGGCTGATCGAGTTGCTTGTGAGCAAAGCGAATGGCGCGAACAGACCGCCTCCTTGTAGCGAGAACGAGGTGTTTTCGCAAGATCGGAGCGACGCCGTTGGCAAAAAAACCCGTATCTTCATTCATCGAAAAAGTTAAGGTGATACGCAATTGCCCTTGGTTCGGACATTTACGCCGGAAGATTCGGCGAGACAACTGTTGTTGTAGGTTTTTCCATCGCAACTACAGACTGGATCGAGCAAGTTGGTGCAGCTTTGGGGCTTGGTTTTGCATTGGCCTTGGCCGGTGCATACGCCGAAGGCAAGGGTGCAATACTCTGTTATTGAGCAATCTTTGTGAGCTGTGCAGGATTTGATGCAGCCGATCTTGGTGCATCCGACCGCGCCGTTGTTGCAAGAGCAAGTATTGCAGCCATCGCCCGCAGGAAAAGAAGCGCCGTGTGCGTAGTCAACGCCGTTGTATTGGCAGGTAAGGGGAGTTTTACAAAAACCGTTGATGCAGATCTGTGTTTTGACGGTGCAGTCTGCGTTGCCGTTGCATTTTGTGCCGCAGCTTAGGGTTGTGCAGGCGACTGCGCCGTTGTTGCAGGAGCAAGTGTTACAACCATCGCCCGCAGGGAAAGAGGCTCCGTGTTCGTGTCTTGTGCCGTTGTAGAGGCACGTTGCGCCTGCTTGACAGGTTTCTTTTACGCAGACTTCACCTTTGGCGCAATCGATGTCTGTTTGGCACTTGCTGACGGTTTGGCAAGCCCCTTTGTATTTGACGGAAACGCTCGATGATGCGGCGTTACAGGGGTTGTTGTAGGTTTTGTTGTCACAACCGCAGACAAGATCGATCTCACGCGAGCAGGCTTGGGGGATGGGCTCGCAGAAGCCGCCTTTGTCGGTGGCACCGCAGGTTGCGTCGAACTTGCAATACGAACCTGTGGGACAAAGAGGAAGTCCGCGACTTCCACAGATTCGAGCGCAGGCTCTGTCGGTACAAGCGACGCTGCCATTTTTGCAGAAGCATTGGTTGCAGCCATCTTTGTCGGTGAAAGCCTCGCCGTCTTTGTATTCTTTGCCTTCATAGAGGCAGGTCTTGGGAAGGGCCTTACAAGCGCCTTCGTATTTGACCGAGACACCGACAGCAGCGGCTTCGCAGGGATTGTTGTAGGTTTTGTCGTTGCAACCGCAGACGGGTTCGATGTGATCGGTGCAACCGCGTGGCGTGGGTTCGCAGATGCCGCCTTTGTCGGTAGAACCGCAGGTTGCGTCGAACTTACAGTACGAGCCTGTAGGGCAAGCAGGAAGGCCGCGACTTCCGCAGGTTTGGACGCAGGCCTTTTGGGTGCAAGCGATCTTTCCATCGCTGCAACTGCAGGTATTGCAGCCGTCTTTGTCGGGGAAGGACTCGCCATCTTTGTAGTCTTTGCCTTCGTAGGTGCAGCCTTTGGGGGGCGTTGGGCAAGCGCCTTTTGCTTTGACGGAGATCCCGGCTGTGTGGGCTGCACAAGCGTTCGAGTACGTTTTTTCATCGCAGCCACAAACAGGCGTGGCGTCGCCTGTGCAGGCTTGCGGTTTTTTCTGACAAAACAGCGGTGTTGTGCCAGACTTGCACAGACCTTCAGGAAAGAGGCAGAAGGAGCCAGCCTCGCAAACAGCGGGGTTGGCGGTGCAGTCTTTGGGTTGGTTTGGGTTGCAGTCGCGCAGGGTGCAAGCGACTTTGCTGCTGATGCAGGTGCAGGTGTTGCAGCCGTCGGAGGAAGGGAAGGAGGTTCCGCCTTGATGGGTCTTGCCTTCGTAGGTACACTCGGAAGAGTTGGCGTTGGAAGGGACGCCACAAGCGCTGTTTCCAACCAAGATCCCGAGAAGTAGGCTACAAACAAAGAATCGCGAGAAGATGTATCGTTGCATAACGGGCCTCGTGATGGGTGTTTGGCGTCTTTGTGCGGGGTTGTGGGAGAGCGCGGGAAAGACGTTTTGTATCACAGCGGTAGACCATTTGTACAGAAGAAGGGTCTCGCCGATCTTGCGACAAGGCCGCAGCGGGGAGATGAGAAGCGCAACGGATCAGAAAGCGGTGGTTGGGTGGCGATGGAGTGTGTGGATGCAGCCGAAAACAGGAGACGAAGAGCAAGAATTGTTTTTGCATGGTGTGTGTCGGGCGGGGGTGCGACAACAGCCGACGCGGTTGGATTGTTTTGTGGCCTCGCGTTTTGCGCGGTTTACAAGGGCGCGGGCGCGGCGTGCTTGCAAGATGGGAGCGATCCACGTCAACGGTGTACCCAAAAAGCCCGCATATCGGGTGCGTTCTTTGGATGAGATCGCGTTGTGGTTGCCGCATCCGACGGTGATGTCGTTGACGCCGACGCCGATGGCGTTGGATATCGTGTACGAAGATGCGGATATCTTGGTGATCAACAAAGCAGCGGGTGTGGTGTGTCATCCAAGCCGAGGGCATTGGGAAGGGACCTTGTTGCATGGCTTGTTGCACCATCTTTGCCCAAATCTACAGGGGGATGCGCTGCAAGACAAAGTCTTTTTGGTGCATCGCTTGGATCGGGGGACGAGTGGTTTGTTGGTGGTGGCGCGGCATCTTGCGGCGGCGGTGCATTTTTTTGAGCAGATGCAAGCGGGGGAGATCCAACGGATCTACCATGCTTTTGTGTGGGGGAAGTTTCCTTACGACCAAACGACGGTCGATGCGCCGATCGCGATCGATCCATCTCGTCCGGGCGGGAGTTTTGTTCCAAAAGATCCGAAGGAGGGAAAAGAAGCGATCACACATATCGAGCGGATCGCGGAAGGGGCTGACTTTTCGAGAGTTGCGTGCTGCCTTGAGACGGGGCGAACGCATCAGATCCGCGTGCATCTGCAACATCTCGGCTATCCGCTGTTAGGCGATCCCCACTATGGCGCAACATCCGCTTTTCTTGAGCGGATCGCGGAGGATGCCAAGCCAGAGGCCGAGGGAGGGATATGGTTAGACAAACTTCCGACCCGTCAAGCTCTGCATGCAGCGTCGTTGCGTTTTTTGCATCCGACGACGGGCGCACAGATGCGTTTTTCTGCCGAACTACCGCCCGATCTGAAGGTGTTGTCGGACGTGTTGCAGGGAGCAGATGTGGAGTGATACGAAATTCGTCTACGGTGTGATCGCAACATATCGTGGCAGCCCCGCGTTATGCGGGATCGCGCAACCTGTGCTGTCTTCGCGTGTGATCGCAATATGTCGGGGCCACAGGGGGCTGCCCAACCACAGGGCGTTATGCGGGATCGCACCTACCCTTCGAGTACACTGTCTCTCGGGGATTGTATGAGCATCGTGAGCGTTGGAATGGGCGGTGAAAAGGGCGAATCGAGGAGACGATTGATCTTGGTGTGTTTCTCTGTTAGAGCAGCGGCGCGTTTTTGTGGGGTTTGTTTTGTGGGGTGCTACCCCACACCCCGCAAGGGAACTGCGTCCCCTTGACCCCGTGTTGGCGGGGTGAACAGAGGTTTTTCAAGCCGGCGATGGTCCCGCTTGAAGTGCCGCGAACACGGGGGTTTTGTCCTCGGCGTTGGTCTTGTGTGGGTTGGTTGTGATACAAAAGCACGTGTCCCAAAACGGGCGGGTGTTTGGGTTATTTTGGAGGGTTTTGCGATGAAGATACCACGTTCTTCGGGTGTGTTGATGCACCCCACGTCTTTGCCGGGGCCGTATGGTGTGGGTGATTTGGGTGGAGCGGCGCGTTATTTTTTGGATCGTTTGCGTGATGCGCATCAGCGTTGGTGGCAGATCTTGCCGTTGAATCCGGCGGGATATGGTGGTTCGCCTTATTCGGCAACGTCGGCGTTTGCGGGCAATCCGATCTTGATCGATCTCGAAGATCTGGCTCATCACGGATGGCTCGAAGCCTCGGAGCTTTTGGAACTTCGGCAGCTTTGTGCGACCTTGCCAGAAGAAAAGTATGTGATGGAAGTGGTGCAACCTGCGCGTCTCAAGCTGTTGACAAAGGCATGGCAGCGTTGGCACGCAAAGGGCGGAAACCACGAAGCATCGTATCAGGCATTTTGCAAAAAGCATATTCATTGGCTCGAAGACTACGCGCTTTTCGCAACGCTCAAAGAAGTGTTTAACGACAAGGCGTGGACAGAGTGGGGCGACAAAGCGTTGATTGCGCGGCAACCAGCGGCGTTGGCGAAGGCCTACAAACATCACGCGGATGCGGTGGAGCGACATCGTTTTTGGCAGTGGTTGTTTTTCCGTCAATGGCATGCTTTGCGCGACGAAGCGCGTAAGCGCGGCGTATCGTTGATCGGGGATATCCCGATCTTCGTTGCGATGGATAGCGCCGATACATGGGCGAATCGCGAGATCTTTCGCGTGCATCAAGACGGCTCGTTCGACGTGGTGGCAGGGGTTCCACCCGATTATTTCAGCGAGACAGGGCAAAAGTGGGGCAATCCCCTGTATCGTTGGGATATCTTGGCGAAAACGGATTATCGTTGGTGGGTGCAACGCATCCACATGGCGATGGAAACGGTGGATCTGATCCGCATCGATCACTTCCGAGGTTTCGAGTCATATTGGGAAGTTCCTGCAAAAAATAAAACGGCGATCCAAGGCCGTTGGTTAAAGGGACCCGAGCAGCCCTTTTTTGATGCGATCCGCCGACAGCTTGGGGGCGTTCCGTTTATTGCCGAAGATCTGGGGATGATCACCGAAGCGGTGTATACCTTGCGCGATCACAACCAGCTACCCGGGATGAAGATCGTGCAATTTGCCTTTGATGATGGAGATCCCAACCACATCTTTTTGCCGCACACCTATCCCGAAGGCTGCGTGGCTTACACAGGCACACACGACAACGACACCACCCAAGGTTGGTACGACAGTGCCACCGAAGAGATCCGCCACCGCGTGCGCACATATTTTCAACACGGCGATTACGATATGGTGTGGCGTATCATTCAGGGATTGCTCGACTCACGGGCTTGTTTGACGGTGTTTCCTGTACAAGATATCTATCCGCTCGGTACACGCGCCCGAATGAATGTCCCGGGTACAGACTCTGGAAACTGGCATTGGCGGATGACCGAATCGCTCTTGCAGATGCAAGGGGTGTGGACGCGCCTTGGACAACTGACCGCTAACGCCCACCGAGGCTAAGGCGGTATCCAAGAGAGGCGCACACAAAGGCAGAGTATGTAGATGCCCTATGATTGGGCAGCCACAGGGGGCTGCCTCTACCTCTTTACGCCCACACAAGCTGCCCCTACCTCTTTACGCTCACACAACGGGCGGATTTCGTATAAAGCGATGCCGCAGACAAAGAAGCAGCTCTCGAAACCCCCCGTGTTCGGGCTGCTTCAAGCGACGGTGCTGTGGGATTGAAAAACGACGCTTGTCTCGCCGATACGGGGTCAAGGGGCGTCAGTCTATGGCGGGGTATGGTACCTCGCCCCGCAAAATCTATCCTGCAACCTGTCGTGTTAGCTGATACCACGCAACAGCAGATGCCAATGAAGTCGGGGGAGGAGATGGCGTTCGACGATCCAAGGGAGGAAGCCTTCTTTGGAGAGGTCGAGCAGGAAAGAGCGGCGGGGTTGGCTGTCTTCAAACTCGGCAAGAAGGGCGCGTTGGGGGGCGATCTCGATGGGGAGGTAGTGGTGGTTTTTATAGCGAGAGAACAGGGCGGGGCCGACGCCGCGCATGGCTTTGACGAGGTTGTCGGTGACGACGGGGATCTGTTTGCGCAGATGGAGTCCGGGCTTGGCTTCGGGTTCTGCAAGCATATCGCCTGCGGCAAAGACGTGTTTGTATTTGGGATGTTGGAGGGTGGTGGGGTCGATCTCGATCCAACCTTTGAGGGGCTTTTTGGCGGCGGTTTTGGCTTTGGTGATGTGTTTGGGGGGTGTGATCTCGGGCATGATGTGAAGCAGATCGTAGGAAAGCTCGACGGTGCTTTCTTTTTTGCCTTCTTCGTTCAAGATCTCGAAGTGAGCGAGTTGGTTGGCGGGATCGATCTTTTTGAGGCTGTGACGATGTTTGATCTCGATGCCCTTGCGTTGGAGGATATCGCCGATGGTTCCTTGGAGGGCGGGGATCTCAAAGACCGAACCTTCGGTGGTGCAAAAGAAGATCTTGGTTTTTTCGCGCAAGCCTTTTTTGCGCAGCATCTCGTCGAACAGAAACATCACCCGATGCGCGTGCGCCCCCATCGCTCCCGCCATCTGGTGTGTAAAAATCGCTGTTCCTCCCGCAAAGATATCCAATTCTTTTTGGGCGACAGCCAGATGTTCTTGTCCAAAGATCGATGCCACACCATCCCCACCAAGGGCCTCTTCTGCACCCTTGATCCCGCTAAAATCAAATTCGGCTTCGGGCGCAAGCACGATGTACTCGAAGTTGTACTTGGCTTTGTCTTCCGTCTCGATCACGCGCTCCAAGACATCGAGCTTTTTGATCTCCGAACGCACCCACCGAATCCCTTCGGGCAGATAGTCCCGCAACAAACGCACGGACTCTTCGGGCTTTGCATATCCTGCTCCCACCAACGGCCAAAGATCGCGGTACTCTAAGCTCATCGATGTCTCAAAAAGTGTCACATCCGGCCTTTTGAGCATTCGAAACAATCGAGCCGCAACCGCAACTCCTGCTGCGCCTCCACCCACAATAGCGACTTTTTTTCGATTCGGTGACAACAGCGTCATCTCGGATTCCTTTCTGTGCGATATCTTTGCTCTGAAGCACGGTCCTGAGATCCATCCAGCCAAAAACACGCGCACTCTACCCGATATCTTTAAAAAGCAGAAGAGTCCACGCAAAGGCACGCAAAGGCACAGAAAGAAGCGGAACCTCGTGTTGGAAAGCACCGAATGGACGATATCCGCCGAGGGTGTGATCGCAAAACGTAAGGGCAGCCCCCGTGTCTGCCCAACCGTAGGGCATCTACGGTGGATAGCATCGACCCTCTGTGTACGCGTCTTTCGGAGATCGTCGAAGACCCGCGAGATAGTGGGTTATAGAGCAGAGAGGGCGAAGTCATCATCTCGCCAAGGGAGGGGAGGAGGGGGAGTGCGTTGTTCGAGGCGCCAACCGAGGCGGCAGTAGCGTTTGCGGATCTGGTCGTTGCGGACGGCCAATTGGAGGGCGCGTTCATCACCGACGAGGATGACGAGGCGTTTTCCGCGTGTGAGGGCGGTGTAGAGGAGGTTTCGCTGGAGCATGACGTAGTGCTGTGTAAAGACAGGGATCACGACGGCGGCGTATTCGCTGCCTTGGCTTTTGTGTACGCTGACGGCGTAAGCGAGTGTGAGGGCATCGAGTTCGTGGCGTTCGTAGGTGATCTCGCGTTCTTCAAACATGGCGGTGATTTGGGCGTTTTCGGTATCGATATCGACGATGAATCCGACGTCTCCGTTAAAGACTTCTTTGTTGTAGTCATTGCGGGTTTGGAGGATGCGATCACCCGGGTAGAAGCGGTTTCCTGAGAAGTCGATGTGCTTTTTTTGGTGTTTGCAAAAGTGTTCTTGGAGGAGGGTATTGAGGTTTTTGACGCCGACATCGCCTTTGTACATGGGGGAGATCACTTGGATATCTTTGAGGGGATCGATGTGAAAGCGTTGAGGGATGCGTTGGGTGACGAGTTCGCGGATGGTTTGTGCGCCTTGGAGGGGGTCATCGCGTTGGATGAAGTAAAAGTCGAGGAGTTGGTCTGCGGAGGCTTTGGGGAGGATGGGAAGCTGGCCTTGATTGATCAGGTGGGCGTTTTCGACGATCAGGCCATTTTCTTTTTGTCGGAAGATCTGGTTGAGGCGCGTGACGGGGATCTCGCCGCATTGCAACAAATCGCGCAAGACATTGCCGGGTCCAACGGAGGGGAGTTGATCGACGTCGCCGACGAGCAAAAGCTGTGATCCCGGTTGTACGGCGCGAATCAGTGCATAGAAGAGATAGATATCGAGCATGGAGACTTCATCGACGATCACGATATCGCCTTCGAGAGGATTGTCACGGTTGCGTTGGAAGGAGAACTCTTGGGGGGAGAATTCGAGGGTGCGGTGGAGGGTGCGGGCGCTTTGTCCTGTCGTTTCGGAGAGTCGTTTGGCGGCCCGCCCTGTGGGTGCGGTGAGAAGGACGGCGCGATCTTGTCGGCGGGCGAGTTCGCAGACAGCGCGGATGATGGTGGTTTTTCCTGTGCCGGGTCCGCCTGTGATGATGGAGACGGAGTGAGCGAGGGCCATTTTGATGGCGTCGATTTGGGCGGTGGCGAGGGTGATGTGGTTGTCTTTTTGGAATTGGGTGAGGACGGCATCGACGCGGATGTGGCTAGAGGGAGGGGGGATATCGAGGACTTCGCGGAGTCGATGGACGGAACCGCGTTCGCAGGCGGCGAGGACGACGAGGTAGACGGCGGTGTCGTTGTCTTCAAGGGGTTCAAGGGAGATCTCGTCGTTGGCATCGAGATAAGCGATAGCTTGTTCGAGGGCGTCGTGTGGGATCTTGAAGTTTTGTTCGATGCTTTGGAGGAGTTCGCTGCGGGGGACGTAGACGTGGCCTTGATCGCTGTAAGATTTGAGTTGGAACAAGATGGCGGCGCGTGCGCGAAACGCGCTATCTGCGGGGATTCCGAGAGACTGGGCGATCTGGTCGGCGGTTAAGAAGCCGATGCCACGTACATCGGTGGCGAGGCGGTAGGGATTTTCGCGGACGGTTTGGATGGCTTGGTTGCCGTAGGTTCGGTGGATCATGTAGGCGTGGTGTTGTGAGACGCCATATCCTTGGAAGTAGACCATGACTTCTTTGAGGAGGCTGGCTTCTTCCCAACCGGCGCGGATGCGTTCGGCAGAAACGGGGCCGATGCCGGGGACTTCGGTGAGGCGCTGGGATTCGTACTGGATCACGCGCAGGGTGTCGATGCCAAAGTAGTTGACAAGAAGCTCCGCTTTTTTGGGGCCGATGCCCTTGACCATCGATCCGAGATAGCTGCGGATACCCTTGATGGTTTCGGGCAGGTTGCGTTCGTAGTGGGCGACTTGGAACTGTTTTCCGTAGCGGTTGTGATCGGTCCAATGGCCGTGACAGAGGACTTCTTCGCCAAGTTGGATCGCTGCAAACTTTCCGACGACCGTGACTGGATCGTTGTGCCCTTCGGCTTGAAGGGCCAAGACCGTATAGCCGTTTTCTTCGTTGTTGTAGACGATACGATGCACAGAACCGCGCAGGCTTTGTTGGAGTTGCAACGACAGGGGATTTTGGGGCGGCGACGTTTCTAACACGGTTCTTCCTCGATCTGTTCTGAGAGGAAAGCAGGTTGGTTTGTGGGCGGTCTGTATCCTAACGCTTGCGTTGCGAAGTGGCAAACCCTGCAAGAAAAAGAAAAGGCCGACAGGTGGCTTTGTTTGCGTGGCGTGTCGGTGTTTCGGTGTGTTGGGAAAATGGAGGGTGTTGTGCGCAAGGTTTTGTGGACGAAGACAGTTCTGAGGAGCCTAGCCGTGACGTGTGACGCAACGTGGCTTGCTGCTCTTGGCTCTCGTCTTATCGGCGTTTTTTGCGGGGGACGATTTGATAGGGAGTCATCTGGGGGGAGTATTCTTTGAGTTCGATGGAGAAGTTGAGGGGGATCTCGGGGTGAAAGGAAGCGATGAGAGCGGGAGTGATCTCGACTTGGATATCGTAGCGCATGGGGCGGAGGGAGATGGGGCCTTGGTAGCCGAAGAAGCGGTCGAAAGTGGGGTGGAGGGGAAAGCTGGAGCGATATTTTCCGTAGGAGGATTGCCAGTACACAAAAGCGTTGAGTTGTCGGCTGGGCATCAGGACGCCCGAGCGTTTGTCTTGGAGGAAAGCGACGATCTCGCCGTTGCTAGGGCGATAGAGGTGTCGTGGTTGGAGGTTTCCGAGATTCCATCGAAAGACCTGTTGCGGGGGGACAATGGCGAAGCCGAGGCGGTAAGGTCCGTTGTCTTGCCAACGTCCACCGACAGCGGCGAGGGCGTTGAGAAGGTCGATGCCGCCGCGCCAAGCGAGGGCAGGGGGAGCAGGGACAGCAGAAAACACCAGTGTTTCGTTTTGAAGGGTGGCGGGGAATTGAAAGACGGCCCCCGAACGAAGGTCGTTGTAGGTTTGTGAGGTGCGAGAGACAGGGAAAGGAGAGACGGTGACTTGGAGGATGAGGGGTTGGTTGTTGGGGAGGGCGAGGGGGAGAACGAACGCGGGGTAGCCATCCCAGATCGGGTGCATCTTGTAGCTCCAGCGTTGTTTTTTGGTTTTGGCGTCGAGGAGTTCGAGCGAGACGTCGGTGTTGCTGAGAAAGTCGCCTGTTTTGCTGTGGCGGAGGACAACGCGGATCATCTTGGTGGCGTTGAGCATATCGGGGATGCGCTTGATGCGGAAGTTTTGTCGGGGGGTTTGGAAGAGTTGGTAAAGAGCGCGGGGGGATTCGACGCTCAAGCCGGCGCGGAGATCGCCTTGAGCGGCTTCAGTGGAAAAGCGGGCTTGGACTTGTTCGGAGGTGCGGCGGTAAGCGTCGAGGATGTTGGGGACGACGGAAGGGTCGGCGAGATGGATATCACGGATCAGGTGATAGACTTCTTTTCCGAGCAGGGCGGGGTGATCTTTGGCGGCGAGGTGTTGTTCGATGGCACCGATGCCTTGGCTGAGGCGTTGCGCGAGGGCGGGTTGTGCGATTTGAAAGGCTTTGTACGAAGCACTCAGGCGGATCTGGGCTTGTTTGAGGGATTGTGTTGCATTGTGGTACGCGGTCCAGCTACGGATCTGTCCGAGGTCATAAGCGCTATGGTAGGCGTCTTGGGTGGCTTGGGTGTGTTGGATCATCTGTTCGAGAAGAGCGCGTTGTTCGGTGGCTGCGAGGGGAGGGGCCTCTTGTGCAGCAGCGGGTCGCACAAACGCCCACAGCAAGGCTGTGACAAGCAGAGGTATCCAAAAAAGGGTTAGTTTTTGTTGCATGATCGGCTCCTATGGGGTGAGGGGGTTGTCTGATCGAGTTGAGCGAGTACGATGCCTGCGACCCGCCCGTCTTGGGTTGTGGCGACACCGACGATGTTGTCTGATCGAGTTGAGCGAGTACGATGCCTGCGACGGCAAAGAACGTACCATACTCAAAAGAGGCGTTGTTGGGTAGGGCGTTTTGTGCGAGGGATGGAGTAGAAAGATGGCTTGGTGGGCGTTGGTTGCGGTGGCATCGGTGGGCTTGGCGTTGTTGGGGCTGTGGCGCGAGCGATCGCGTTGGCGTGTGTTGGAGAAGGCGTCCGAGAGTCATTTTTTCTCAACACGAGACGGATGGGAAGTCGCCTTGCATCGTTATCCTGCGAAGCGTCGTCGATCTTCGGTTCCCGTGATCTTGTTTCATGGGGTGGGATCGAATGAGCGGGTGTGGTCGTTGGGGGGGGAGGC
>JAKLKB010000168.1 GCA_023150835.1 Myxococcota bacterium
CAAAGGCAAAGACGAATAAGCCCGCCCCCCCCCATCCCAGACGCCCCTCAACCCGCCCCAAGCCCACAAAACCGCCGCCCCCCCTAGACCTCCAAATGAACCCTGTGCATCTTGGCCCGTCCATCATTTCCTTGTAGCAACGGACCCAAGGGAACCGCTCCGACGCACAGCAGCGGCGCGAATCAAAAAAGATTCTGTGCGCGGCAAAACTATTCGCTTGAAATTCCTGCGGCAACCTGCTACAGAAGCGGCGACTTTAGGTAGCCCCAACGCCTCACTCCACAAATCTCGGCAAGGACTGCCTTTGTAACATCCACCCCCCCAAGCCTTTTTGGGGACATGGCGATCTCTCGTAAGCATCGATCCACGAGGACTAAACAATGAGTACACGCGTTAAAGACCTGACCCTTCTCCGAAACATCGGAATATCCGCACACATCGACTCTGGAAAAACCACGCTCACAGAGCGCATCCTCTTTTATACAGGACGCATCAACGCCATCCACGAAGTGCGCGGAAAAGACGGCGTCGGGGCCAAAATGGACTCGATGGATCTCGAACGTGAAAAAGGCATCACCATCCAATCCGCCGCAACCTACGTCAACTGGGATTTCAAAGACCCCAAAACCAACAAAACCACCGAGTACGCCATCAACATCATCGACACTCCCGGACACGTCGACTTCACCATCGAAGTCGAACGCGCCCTCCGTGTCCTTGACGGTGCCATCCTTGTGCTTTGTTCCGTTGCGGGCGTCCAATCCCAATCCATCACCGTTGACCGACAAATGCGCCGCTACGGCGTCCCCGCGATCGCTTTCGTCAACAAATGCGACCGCGCTGGCGCAGACCCCCTCGGTGTTTGTCAACAACTTCGCGACGATCTCAGCCACAACGCGGTGTTGATCCAACATCCCATCGGACTCGAAGCCGCCCATCGCGGCGTCGTCGACCTCATCCGTATGGTCGCCTATGTCAACGAAGGCGAAGACGGCGAGATCATCAAAGAAATCCCCATCCCTGGTGACCTCGTGGCGATCTGCAAAGAGCAACGCAACACCATGCTCGAAGCACTCTCTGACTTCGACGATGAGATCGCCATGATGTACCTCGATGGCGAAGGCGACAAGATCACCGAAGAACACATCATCGCCGTCATGTCCAAAGCCACGCTCTCTCGCAAGTTTACGCCTGTGTGCCTCGGATCCGCTTACAAAAACAAAGCCGTTCAACCCTTGCTCGACAAGGTTTGTGAACTTCTCCCCAACCCCCTTCAGATGCAGTACAAGGCCCTCGACCAAGAAAACAACGAAGCAGAAGTCCACCTCCTCCCAGACCCCAAAAAGCCTCTCGTGATGCTCGCCTTCAAACTCGAAGACGGGCGTTTCGGACAGCTTACCTACTGCCGCGTTTACCAAGGAAGCGTCCGAAAAGGCGATACCATCTTCAACTGTAGCAACGGCAACAAGCACAAAGTCGGCCGCCTTGTTCTCATGCACGCCAACGAGATGAACGATATCGAGTTCGCAGAAGCCGGCGACATCGTGGCACTCTTTGGAATCGAATGCTCTTCGGGTGACACTTTCACTGATGGCGAAGTCACGTACACCATGACCTCGATGTTCGTTCCTGACTCCGTGATCACCCTTGCCGTCGAACCCAAAGACAAAAAAGGTCTCGCAAACTTTGGAAAAGCACTCAACCGCTTCACCAAAGAAGACCCGACATTCCGCCTTTTCCGCGACGAAGAATCCGGACAAACCATCATCGGCGGGATGGGTGAACTCCATCTCGAAGTCTACATCGAACGCATCAAACGCGAATACGGCGTTGAAGTCCTTGTCGGTCAACCCCAAGTCGCTTACCGCGAAACCATCACCAAACGCTCCGACTTTAACTACACCCACAAAAAACAAACGGGTGGTTCCGGTCAATACGCACGTGTTGCTGGTTATATCGAACCCGGCGAAGAGGGCATCCCATACGAATTCGTCAACAACATCGTGGGTGGTGTCATCCCCAAAGAATTCCAACCCTCCTGCGACAAAGGCTTCCAGTCCGCCCTTGAGCGCGGAAGCCTCATCGGCTTCCCCATCATCGGTGTCCGCGCTTGTATCAACGATGGGCAATACCACCCCGTCGACTCTTCGGATATGGCGTTCCAAGTCGCCGCTCGCTCCGGCTTCCGTGAAGCCTACGGCAAAGCTGAGCCTGTCATCCTTGAGCCGATCATGAAGGTCGTTGTCGAAACACCCGAAGAATTCTCTGGAACCATCCTCGGCACACTCAACAAACGACGCGGTGTGATCATCGGAAACCTTGCAAAACAAGGACTCGCTGTGATCGAAGCCGATGTTCCACTCGCTGAAATGTTCGGATACTCCAACGAGATCCGTTCCGGCACCCAAGGAAAAGCCGAATTCTCCATGGAATTCCGACGCTACTCCCCCGTCCCCCGCCAAGTCCAAGAAGCCCTGATCGTCGAGTACGCAGAACGCGCCAAAGCCCGTATCTAAGCCATCCCACAATCCTCCACAATCCTCCACAATCCCCCACAATCCCCCACAATCCCCCACAATCCCCCCACAAGATCACACCTCGTTATTTCGCAGGCAGCGTGAGGATCGAATAAGCCGCTTCGTTGGCCTGCATCGGAAACGTCCCGGGCTTGTCTTTGCCCTTGGCCTTGCGGTCGTTGTCGTCGTCGTACACCACAAGGATCTTCCCTCCCGCAAGCGGCGTCACCCCTTCTGGTTTGTGACTTACCTTTTGACGCCAAGCCTTCTTCCATGTCTCGACTTGATTCAGGGCTGTGAGATCCGTCGACACCAACCACAGATGCCCACCCACCTGTGCTGTCGGCGGCGAAGCATCGTCATTTTCGTAGCTCGTCACCAACAAATACTGCTTGCGCTCAGGCAGATATTCCAGCGCCGAGATGCCTTCTTCGCGCCCCAACAAACCCTTCAGATCGATATGCGCCAACACCTCTGGATCCTTGTTGAGGCGATTCAGCGCATAACGCAACAACAGCACCCGAAACTGCGGCTTTTTGTAGCTCTCGCCATAAGTACGCACGCCCACGATCAAAGCGTCTTCTTTGGGTGTCAACGCCAATGCCTCGATCTTGTACCAAGGCATCTTGTACTTGGCCTTGATCACACCCGCAGGATCGCGAAGTTTGATCACCTGCGCAGACTTCATCTTGATCGACACTTTCTTGCCTTTTTTGCCCTTCACTTTCGCTCGAAGTTCAAAACGCACGACTATCCGAAAACTTGGAACGGGTCGATCAAACGCCGTTGTCGCATAAAACACGCCCGGGGTCTTTTGCGAAGCTGTAATCCCTTCAAACTTCGAGATATCCAACGGCTTACCTCCGATCACCACCACAGGACGGGCGATCTCTTTCAGTCTGCCTTTCTTGCTCAGTTTGAACACAGAGATCGGACTCGTCCATTTGGAGCGATCGTTAAGCACCACCAGATACGAAGTCCCCGGCCACAACGCCACCGCCGACGGCTCAAAACGATTGTAACGACCAAACGTCCGATACACAGGTTCTCCACCCGCCGACTCGGCCCCCGCTCCCGCCATCCAACCAAACCACACCGAAATCAAGCACAACATCCCAAACAGCCGCATCTTCCGCATCAAACCTCCTTCTTGCTCCACGCACTTTTCGTGCGACTCGTACGAGATCTGCCCGTTGCGTTATCGTAAGCAGCCACAGCGAACTCCCAACAATCGGGCGGCTACGTACCCTCCTTTGTGGATACATCACTCGGATCTCGTATCATCCCACACAAAGCTCTTGCCTCTCCGAAAACACAACGCCCCCACCGTACAGGACAACACCCCCCACACACAAGCAAGAAAAACATCTCCCTCAACCCCACTTCGCCTTTAACACCAAGGTATCCGAGACTTTGCCAACGCAAACACCCACTCTCCCGTCTCGTCGCCCCTCACACGATCCACTCTGTCCGTCACCATCGCGCCTTCCGCGCTCTCCCGCTCCAACAAAACAACGTCTGTTGCTTCGCTTCCCAACAAAGGCTCTGTTTCTTTTGGCTCGATGCTTGGGCCTTTTCGCTCGATCAGACGCATCCGTTCCAACACCGCCAACGCATACGAAACAACCTGCGCTGGCAAGCGAACACGCAACACCAACTCCTCAAAAGGCAACACAAGGATCCCCGACTCATCGGCATAACGGTGCAGCCATAGATACAAAAAATGCGCGTTCTTGGGCAGCGCACCTCGGCGCACCAAAGCCCAACTCTTTTGAAAAGACACCATCTTGCTTGCGTGCTCTGTCTGGATCTCTCGGTACAAACGGCGCATCGCTTCCTCTGACAAAGCCTTCACCTGAAGCGCTTCCAACACCACCTCTGGCGAAACTTGGCGACTGCCGTGTCGTTGCGTGTGCTGATAAAACCACAACAGCAGATACAACTCCAGCCACTCAGGATGTTGCGAACCTCCACGCAACTCGCCTTTTTCAAACATCAACCAATGATCTGCTTCTTGCCCTCGTTTCCCATCCCCACCCAACAAGGGTTTTTTCTTCCGCTTCACGATCTTCATCTTGACATCCCACAACGCTTCGGCTAGATTCCTTGGCCTTGGACGGGTACAGAACCCTTTGTTCCCTTCAGTATCGAAACCCTCGATACTCGGCCCGTTGCAATCAATCCATCGCACGCTCGCTGCCACGCAACATCCCAAACAAAGGACGTTTCCCACGCAGCACTCCGTTGTTATAAGATTCCAACCAAAGACGCAAGCACAGATTCTTGGAGTATCCAATGGCCAAAAAAAGTATGATCGCACGCAACGAACAACGTAAAGCTATCGTCGACCGTCACTGGGAAAAACGACAAGCCCTCAAAAAACTCATCAAAAACCCCAACACCAGCCCCGAAGATCGCGATGAAGCCCAAGTCAAACTCCAAAAGCTTCCCCGCGATTCTAGCCCCTGCCGCGTTGTCAACCGCTGCAGCATGACGGGCCGTCCTCGCGGATTCTACCGCAAATTCGGACTCTCTCGTATCGCTCTGCGCGATATGGCTCGCGCTGGCGATCTCCCCGGTGTTCGCAAATCTTCTTGGTAATCTCCCCCCTCCTCGCCCCTCTTGACGACCCCCCCCCTCCTCCAAATCACCCCTCCAATCAAACGAACCAAACAACCCACATCTTCGACGCAGGTTTAAGGCCCGTACGGTAGATACCCACAAAATGTCCCTCTAAAGCAGCCCACTTCACAATAAACCTCAACGCAGGTTTAAGGCCCAACTGTACGGTAGATAGGCGATCTTTATTTCCCCACCATGCGCTTCAACAAATGCCTTGTCGTGGCCTTTTTGTAGATGCCTTCCAATAAAATCTAACACCCCCTTGTATCCGCCTTTTTCAAAGTCACCTTTGAACCACTCAAACAACTTCGATATCTTGACCGTCTTACTCTCACGATCGATCTGAAACCCCCGTGTATGCGCAAGATATCGACGCACGCCGTTGTCCAGCATCCCCTCCAATCTCTCCGCCGTAAAGGCTCGTGCCTGAAGATCAGGGCAGCCTTTTGAAGCACACACGATCGCAAAGTGCAAACGCGGATCGATGTACTTCGGACGCAATATCTGATGTTCGATCTGATCCAACGTCACATAACGCCCCCCAACTTCATAACTGTATCCCTTCCAAAATCCGCCCTTGACGTTGAGTACTGAAAAAGCCCGCTGCTGCGCCAAAGAAGAGGGCAAACGATCCAACACCGCACGCAACGTCAAAGCATTGTACACATTGATCCAGTACGCAAAACGCGCTTTGTTCCCCTGAATCTCCGATGCTTTCGTTCGTGATACCCGAAACAGATACTCGTCCAGCTTCTGCCGCGAAGAACCCGCCAACCCTCGGTAATCCACAGCACCGCCCTTCACGTGCGCTCGCAACACTTCATCCAATAGCCGATGATCAAAACGTGCTTTCTCCCATCTCCCCGAAAACCAAAACGACCACGGCGTCTTCACCTTCTCTACCGCATACGCCTCACCACACCCGAAACCCGCACACACCGCGATGATCCACACCCACACTCGCATGACACCTCCTTTTTTCCGTGTTTTGTCCTGTGAACGACTCAAACCACAACGCAACAGCCCCCTCCAGCGTTACACGCCACCACAACAAACCACGCCACCACACGATACGACTCGACCCGTCCCACGCACCCATAACTTCCGCCAGCTCCCCACAACAAACCACGCCACCACACGATACGACTCGACCCGTCCCACGCACCCACAACTTCCGCCAGTCCCCCACAACAAACCACGCCACCACCTGATACGACGCCCTCTTCTTGCGCTTCGTGTGTATGCCAAGTTGCGACCACACCACAGATACGCTATAACCACAACGCTCACTCTGGTCCAAAGGAGATCTTTTCGATGAAGCCCAAAAAAACCCGCCTTGTCGTGGATGTACCTCTTCACATCAAACGCGCCATCCACCGCGTCCAAAGCGAAGCCCAAGAAACCATGCTCGCTTTTACCGATGTCCTCCGCCTGCTTGAGATGGCCGTCGAAGAGACACAGACCGAATCCTCCGAAGTTACCCCGCTCTCTCCCCAAGACCTCCATCAGATCGCCCAGATCCTACTCGATCATTGGCAGCAATTCACTCAGTCCCTCGAACAACTTCAACAACGCACCCGACGCTGGGGCGATCCCAACGAACTCGAACTCCTCCCTTCACAAGAAGAAGAACAAGAAGACGAAGACGAAGACGAAGAACCAGAAGACGAAGACGAACCCCTCCGTGTCGAAGCCGATCTCGACTTCCAACCCAACTTCCGCCCCCAAGATCTCCCCTAAACTCTTCTATCCGTACACTCCACCTCAGATCTTCCTTTTCGGCCTTCCTTCCGTGTTTTACGAAGCGTGCAACTCCCGTTGGTCGTTGTCCGTGGACTCTTCTTTTCGCACACCCTACACCGCAAGGCTCTTGCTTGTACGATATCCGCAAGATGTGTGATCGAAGGATCGTGCGTAGATGCCCTACGGTTGGGCAGCCACACCTGTCTGCCCCTGCGTTCTACGATCACACGATGGGCGGATTTCGTATTATTTTCGATCCCCCAAGATCACCAACAACGTCCGTTTGTTGCCTTTTCCTGCGCTGATATAGGCCCCATCGGCATCTTGGCAGCCTTGTTGACCGCCAACAAGCAGCACACGGTTGGCATCCAACGACACCACACCAAAGTCATCGATCCCTGCGTATCCTTTGGTGTTTGGGCAAAGCTCGTCATCCAACACATCTGTGCGCCGAAACAGCAAGAAAGATCCCAAGTAGCGGCCCTCTTTGGCATCAAAGATCTCCGCAGAATTCAAGATCTGATCTTCTTTGTCGTTGGATTCGCCTCCGAAAAACACCAACCATCCGCCGATACGAACGGGGAGGTGATCTTCACGCGGCTCGCTCATCGGTTCGCCGTCTCGGATCGTCCCTGTCAACGGATTTAAGATCTCCGTGACGTTCAATGTTCTTCCCTCTGCGTCCGTTCCCCCGGTCATCAGGACTTCTCCGTTGTCCAACAACGCGATCGAAAGATCTTCACGCCCGATCCGCATCCTCGGCCCTTCCGCAAACAACCCCGTCCCCAGATCCAAAAACAAGGTGCTGTCGTACACTTTGTTCGTTCCAAGACCCTGTTCTCCTTGACCACCCACCAACAACACCCGACCATCGGGCAGTTCCAACATCCCTAGATCTTGCCGTCCTTCCGGCAAAGACAGCACGCGAACTTGTCCCAATGGATGCGCTGCATCGGGTGGTGTGTACACTTCCACGATCGACGACTGGAGGATCTTGCGCTGTCCTTTGACATACGGGCAGTCTTTGACTTCTCGACAAAAGTAGTCTTGGCTGCTTGAAAAGGGCTTACACTCCCCGCCATAACAATAACGACAACGCGATGCCTCACAACGCGGCACAGGATCGGGGTACGCATAACGAACAGCCCCGCCTGCCCGCACGATCCGACCATCGCGCAATCGAACGCTTTGCGCAAACGCACGCTGCATCAACGCTGGACCGTCCCCTTTCAATGGCGGTTGACCCACCGCATTTCTTTGGGGCCGATACAACGGGAGCGCCGTCTTCTTCTCCAGATCCAAGATCACCGCCGACACCGCCCCCGCTGCATCGGCTTTTTCAGCCCCGGGTTCGGTCTCCGAAGCGTCCGGGTTAAACACATACACCGACGCAAACGCAAACAGCCGACCATCCGGCAACACAAACACTCGCCCTGAGATCTGATACGGTACATCGATATCCGCATACGACCATGCCCCCGTCTTCGTGTCCAACACCTCGATCGCTTGTTTCCCCTTTACAGGCAAAAAGGGATCTTCCGTAGGAGAGCCGCCCACCACCACCACCCGACCATCCGTCAAACGCACCACCCCCAAACTCGCGGACATCCGCCCTCTTCCCATGCTCGGGCCTTCTTGTAGTTGAAACCGCTTCGTTTCTTGCGATGCAACGCAGGATCCCAACCCGCACAGCCACGCGCACGCACACAACAACCGCCACCAAGCCCCGCCCATCCGTCTTTTTTGCATCGCCCACATCGCCTTCCATCCTCTCCATCCCAATAACCACAACTTCCCCAACACCTTCCGCTCTCCTCGCTGACAAATTGCGACACCCACACAGACTATGCTCCTCCCTGACACTGCGGCGGGTTTTCGTCTCTTTCTCCACCTATACAACGCTCCACACCACAAAGACAAACCCCCCCCTCCGAACAACGCTCACCCAACACAGGAGCGAACCATGCTCTCTTCACCCAAACAACTCTCCTTTTTCTCTGCTCTTGCGCCCCTACCAAACCACTCCATCCATCCTCATTCCATCGAAACAACGGTAGATTCCGCCGAAACCAACAACTCTTTCCCCCAAACATCGGGAGATATCTCCCAATCCTCCGCCCCCGCATGGTCCCAAGACCCCCACGAAACACACCCGATCCTCGCCGTCGAGATCCACCCACACGGCCCTCGCGTCTTGGTTCATCCCCTTCATGGCTGCTCTTGCGGAGCCTCGCTCTCCGATCCCTGTTGGCATCTCAAGCGCGCCCTCGCTGTCTGGGAAGACGGCCCCTCTGGACTCCGTTATCTCGCCAAAAGCGGCTTCCACAAAGAACTCCGTCGTGGCGATCTCCAAGCCGCTTTCCGATGGGCTCGGCTTGCAGCCCATTTTCACGGACGCTCGTGGCCCAAATCCTACCTCAAACGCGTTCTGCTCGAAGAGTCCCGATCCATCAGCCTTTTGCATCAATGGAAAAGCCTCGCAGGTCTCAATTGGGAAGATTGCGTTCAAAAAGGCATCGCCGCCCCCAAAAAATGGCAAGTCCCCCGTCGCGAAGGTCTCTTTGCCGAATACGTCGAAGCCTTCGTTGCCACCGAAAATGATCCGATCTTTTCCAGCTTTGAACAAGTCCAACAAGCTGTCGATCTTGCCCAAGATCGCGATGACTTGTGGCGGATCTTTTGGCGTGCCATGCGGCGACGTGATCGCTTCGGTGTGACATGGCAGATCGACGCCATGAAAGAACGCGCCTTCTCCAAAAGCCCCACCGCCCGACTCTTTGTCGAAGAAGCCCTTTGGGACACCAACCCCTTTTACGGACCCAAAGTCCTGATCGAACTCTTAACCGACGCATGGGATCAAACTGCCGATCAGCTCGATCCACGTGTCCTCCAACAAGCCCTTCCCAACGACGAACACCTCGTGATCCCCGCAGCACCCGCCTATCTCTACGATTGCCACGAGATCAGCGGACAGCGCCGACTGCTCAAACATTGGGACGCCATCCTCCCCCACCAACCCATGCCCAAAGGCGTCGACTTGCGTTGGTCTGGGATGCTTGCAGGTGTTTGCTGGCGCGAATACGCTGCTCGCCAGTCCCCTCACCGCCTGCGACAATGCCCTTGGGAAGCCGTTGATATCCCTCGCGAAGTCTGGCAACACGCCACGATCTGCGACCGTTTCTTCTATCCCCGCTTCTATCAACAACTGCCCCACCCAAGCGCACAAGCCGCTTAACCCCATCCACTCACGCCTCCCCGCTCTCGCACAGCCCGAAACACCCGATACAAGCCGATGTCCGAATACAACACTCCGCCACTTGACCGCCTTCTAACGCTGTGCCAGCCTTCATCCTCATTTTTTCTTATTCCCGCCAACACTCGGAGTTCAAACCCATGCCTCGCCCACAAACACCGCCCACCGCAAACCACAAAGCCTCTCAAAGCCCCTTCCAGACGATCATTCCCGACATCTCTCCCAAACACCCCGGACTTACGCAGATCCGCGACCTCACGCGCCCTTACCCTTGGGGCATGGGCTTGATCGGCCTGATCAAGTGGCTCGCTTGGCAAACCGAAAACATCCTCGGCAAAACCAAAACCACCATGACCAAACAAGCCATCTCCACTGCTTGCGAAACGCTTGGCGCAGATGCCCCCCAAACCAAGCGCGCCCTCGATGCTTTTGAGACCCTCTACCAAAAAGAACTCGAACAATCCGTTCCCAACGAACCCTACGCCGCCCCTGCAAGCAACCATTACCTCCATCCATTCGAAACAACGCGCAGACTTCGTTACTTCTCCGAAGATCTCCTCAACAAAGAATTCGATATCTTTTTTTCACTCCTCCCCACGACTCTGATCCATGCCTATCTCTCGCGCTTTTTTAACGTCCCACAAGGCGGATCGTGGGCCGTTTTTGGAAACTCCAACGACTTCGAATACTCCACCGATATCCAATTCATGCAGATCGACACCCTCGCCTACAACCCCGAACACCAAACCCTTGTCGCTCTCGAACTCAAGATCGATGCCGAAGTCGGTGAACAGCAAGTCTTCAAATACGCCATGATGACCGCTGCGCTCGAAGCTCGACAACATATCCTCCCCCATTCTGCACTCAAACTCCTGATCCTCGGCAACCAAGACGATCCCCACCACCAACACGCTCAAACACTCCAAAAGACCGCCCTTTCCCAACTCGATCAAAAACTCTACCCCAAACGCGGACTCTCCAAAGAAGACGCCGCAAACTATCACCCCCGCTGCAAGGCCCTCTTGGAAGACATGGAGCTTTGTCTCACCACATGGCAAGATCTCGGAGACTTTTTCGCCCAACAGCGCCTTTCCATCCCAACAGACGGCTTCAACGAAAGCTGCTTCAAACTGCTCGATGGATTCCTTGCCTCCCTCGCGACACGCTATAGCCGAAAACAACAACGCCTTTTGTATACCCCCAAAAGTTAGGCCATCGACGAAACCCCCGTGTTCGCGCCACTTCAAGCAACAGCGCCGTTGGCTTGAAAAACCTGCGATCTCTTCGCCAATACGGGGTCAAGGGGGCCGCGACCCCTTGTGGGGCGTGGGGCAAAGCCCCATACGCGTTAGGTTAAGCGCTTGTTGGCCCCCCACCCCAGCCCTCCCCCGTGAACAGGGGAGGGAGCGAAAGTCGGAAGCAGCGGGGATGTTGTTTTTTCGTGACGCACGCTGTATGCACGAGACGCAGACGCTACCCGTTCCA
>JAKLKB010000169.1 GCA_023150835.1 Myxococcota bacterium
GCTGGCAAGATACGAAAGGAGACGGAAAGATCGGATGGCAGAAGCTGTGGGAAGGTTACGAGCAATTTCTCGACATCCTCCAAGGATGGGAAATGTCAAAAACATCAAGTGCATAGAAAAGAAGTGTCCAAGAGAAAGCCCCAAGGGAGGTTGGGGTTAAAGATCACGTCGCCATCGCTGAGATCGCCTTGGGAGTTGATGGGGATAGGGCGCGCAAAGGCCAGAGTTGAACTGCCTGCACCAAACTGCGCCCACTCCGCTTGGGTGGGAAAATACAGCACCACACTGCCGTCGCGTGTCGAAGGGGCGAGGTTGGTGCGGATACCGCCGTAGGTTGCTTTGAACGAAGTACAGGTGGGTTTGCTCCACGCATCGACGGCTTCTTGGAGCGCGGTGGCGAACTGTGCCTCGGTGCGGCGCTGAAATCCGCCCGGTCGGTTGTTGGGGTTCCAATACCATGTCAGCGGAATGGTCTTCCATTTGTAGGCTGCGCCGCCCGAACAAGCGTTGCGGTTGGCACAATCGGGGACGCTGTTGTATCCGTTGGCTCGTGGGTTGGCGGGGTCACAACAAGCACCCGCTCCTCCGGCGTTTCCAACGGTGGAGTCGCAACGGTTGCCTTTTTCTGCGCAGCGTCCGTTATAAACGAGAGGGTTCCATGCGAAAACATCGGTAGGAAGGACAAAAGTCGACACCAACAAGATCGCGGCCATCTGCAACGAGCGGTGTGCGGTGGTTCGTTTGGTCATAATTGAGGGTCTCCTGTGGGATCCGCGTTGCTTAGGGATGCGTGTGTTTGTGGGGGGTGGATCGGGGGGCTTGTTTTGGGGCGATCTTGGGGATCTGTTGAACACCTTTGGGCAGAGGGTGTCGGGTGTTGAGCTTGATCGCTGGTGGGAGGATCTTGAGTGTCGGCAGCGGCAAGACTTTGACTTGCTGGAAGTCTTGCCAATGTTGACGCATCCGGCTTTTCAGGACGCGCAGGCTGGTAAGTGCGGTGATATCTTTGATCTGTGCTTGGGGGGTCGGATAGGCCGAGAGCTTGTGGTAACTTCGCGCAACGATGGGTTCGGCTGAAAAGGTGGCACCTGTGGGAGGGCGCAAGATGTGCCACTGGCCTTGGGTCCAACCAACAAGCAGATACTCGTTGGCAGGGAGATAGCGGCTCGCCTCCAAGACGGCGATCACTTCTTGGCCGACTTCAAAGTGCGGGCTGTTGGGCATCACCACTTTTACATCGCCGATCTGGCCGCCGTAATGACGGATCACCACTTCCTTGGGGGCTTTGCGACCGACGACTTCTTCTTGGACAGCAAGCGTCACCAATGTCACCACGCCCATCTTGCGCGGAGCCCACACATAACGTTTTGCCGTCACACGGCCTTGCACGATCAACGTCGACTTGGCGACGACTTCTTTCTCACTGAGCTTGATCAGCGAGAGCGCGTGGGCGTCTTGCATCGAACCCGCCAACAGCACAAAAGCGAGACACGTCCATAGATAGCCCAACCACGGGTGCTGGGGGGATGTTTCTTTTTGGAAAGATCGAAGGGAAAGGATACAACGCTGATCTGCATATCCTTTGCTCATCCGTTTGCTGCCTTGCATTCTCTATCTCCTGTTGAGTCCTAGGCTTTGTGGAACTTGAAAACGATGAAGTTTCCAGAAAAGACGGGAGCTTACTTGTAGCAGAAAGGTCTTGGCTTTTTGCGTTCGTTTTTGGAACCGACGAGGGGCTTGTCGAAAAGGCGGGAAACGCGGGACGTGGGCGCGAAAAGGCATCCGATGCGCTCAAGCCAAACGCACGACTTTGTGCCAAAGCGAAAGGCGATCTTGCACGATGGCAGCATCCATCTTCGGAGAAAATGTGCGGTCTTCTTTCCAAGTCTCCCGAATCTCCTCTGTCGAAGACCACAGCCCTGCCCCCAATCCCGCAAGAAAAGCCGCACCAAGAGCCGTCGTTTCAAGCATTTGTGGACGCACGATCGGCGCTTGCAAAAGATCCGATTGAAACTGCATCATCAAGTTGTTTTGCGAAGCTCCCCCATCCACCTTCAGTCCAGTAATCGGTTTGCCCAAGTCCGAGGCCATCGCCGTCAAGACATCGTGCGTCATAAAGGCGATGCCTTCGAGCGTTGCGCGTGCAAGATGCGCTGTGTTGGTTCCGCGTGTAATCCCCCAGATCAAACCCCGCGCATCAGGATTCCAATACGGCGCACCAAGCCCCGTCAAGGCCGGCACAAAGATCACACCCCCGCTGTCTTCCACCGAGGCCGCAAGCTCCTCACTTTCGGGACTTTTGGGAATGAACTTCATCTGATCGCGTAGCCATTGCACCGCAGCACCCGCAATAAACACACTCCCTTCAAGCGCGTACTGCGCGGCCTGCCCTTGGATCTGCCATGCCACCGTCGTCAGTAGCCCATGTTCCGAAGGGATCGGCTTGTTCCCTGTGTTGACCAGCAAAAATGCTCCCGTTCCGTATGTGCATTTTGCATCCCCCACCGAAAAACAAGCCTGACCAAACAACGCCGATTGCTGATCGCCTGCCATCCCCGCGATCGGAATGCCCGATGGCAACGCACCTTCCGCAACGGTATGACCATAGATCTCCGCGCTGCTGCGGATACTCGGCAACATCTTCATCGGTACACGCAGTGGACCGCACAGATCTTCCGACCATTCAAGCGTATGCAGATCCATCAACAGCGTCCGTGATGCGTTGCTCACATCCGTCACAAAGCTCCCCCCGCCCGTCAGTCGCCACACCAGATAGGTGTCGATCGTACCAAAGCAAAGCTCGCCCTGTTCGGCCTTGGCGCGTGCGCCTTCCACATTGTCCAAGATCCAGCGCACCTTGGTCCCCGAAAAATAAGGATCCAACACAAGACCCGTTTTTTCCCGATAACGCGGCTCCAATCCCGCTTCTTTGAGTTCTCGACACAAGTCCGTTGTGCGGCGACATTGCCAGACGATCGCGTTGTAGATCGGCTTGTGCGTCTTGCGATCCCAGACCACCGTCGTCTCCCGTTGGTTGGTGATCCCGATCGCTCCGATCTGATCGCCTCCCACTCCTGCCTCTTCTAAACACGCTTTGATCGCCTGTTGCACCGATCGCCAGATCGCTTCGGGATCATGCTCCACCCAGCCCGGCCTCGGATAGATCTGCGCGTACTCGCAATTCGCCCGACCTTTGACCTCCAACGCCCGATCCAAAAGCATCACTGTACTGCCCGTCGTCCCTTGATCGATCGACATCACATAACCCGCCATCCGCTTTCTCCTCAGATGATGCTTGCGTCGCTTCTTTTGCCCTTTGTTCGGCTCTTTT
Source organism: Myxococcota bacterium (assembly GCA_023150835.1). GTDB lineage: Bacteria > Myxococcota_C > UBA6777 > UBA6777 > UBA6777 > JAKLKB01. Next base: position 3,332 of record JAKLKB010000169.1, read on the forward strand.
CGCGACGGGTGACTCGTTCTCTTCTTCCTCAACAAAAACGCACTATACAAACCCCCTTCTATCAAGGGAAGGCCCATCCCTCCTGCCCCCCCTTTCGTGACCCTGATTTCTTTCCTTGACAAACCTCTTTCTTTCTTTTATTTGATGACCATGTTCATCGAGTGTGTTCAATGAGCTTGTTCACTAAGAAATGAGACGGGGATCTCCGAGCGGAAGAGAAGGCGGGTAAAGACATGGCGGTGCATTGGTTTGGAGACGAAGAGACGAAGGAACTGAGTTTGGTGGGAGGGAAGGGCTGGAATCTGGGCGAGATGTATCGTGCAGGATTTCCAGTACCGAAGGGTTTTTGTGTGAGCGCAAAAGCGTATGAGCGTGTGTTAAAGATGCCGAGGATGTGGGAGCAGATCAGCGAGTATTTGGAGAAGATGAAAGGAGCGGATATCACGGCGAAACAGGTGTATGCGGAGCAGATACGTTCGTTGTGGTGGGAAGTGGAGATCCCGACAGATATCGCACAGGCTGTAAGCGAGGCTTACGAAGCGTTGGGGGGAGAGCGGTTGGTGGCGGTGCGGTCTTCGGCGACGGCGGAGGATCTGCCTGAGGCGAGCTTTGCGGGCCAACAGGAGACCTTTTTGGGGGTGAGAGGGCAAGAGTCGTTGTTGTCGAAGGTGCGGTCTTGTTGGTCTTCGTTGTGGGCGCTGCGTTCGATGGATTACCGAGAGCGACAAGGTTTTCCACATGAGAGCGTGCGGCTGTCGGTGGTTGTGCAGGAGATGATCTCGCCCGATGTTGCGGGAGTGTTGTTTACGGTAAATCCGTTGAATGGGCAGCCACAGCAGATGCTGTTGAATGCGTCGTATGGACTTGGAGAGACGGTGGTTTCGGGGCGGGTGACACCGGATACATACACGTTGCACAAGGGCGAGCCGTTGCGTGTGATCGAACGTGTGTTGGGTGAGAAGGCCGAGCGTTTGGATATGTTGCCTGAGAGCGGAACGGTGGCAACGCCCGTGGATGCGGAGGCAAGGGGCCGCTTTTCTTTGAGCGAGGGTGCGTTGCAAAAGCTGGTGCAGCTCGGGATGCGGGTGGAAGGGCATTACAGCGCGCCACAAGATATCGAGTGGGGTGTGGTGGGAGAGGACGTGTTTTTGTTGCAAACGCGGCCGATCACGACGCTTGCGCAGATCCCGCCGTCTGTGGAGGTGAGACCCACGAAGAAACTATCTTCTCTTCAATCACGGATCTTGGACGATATCTTGGAGCATTTTCCTGACGCTCCGTATCCCTTGGATCATGCGTCGGTGGTCGATACGTATCAGCAATTCTTGGATGCGACGCGGGCTTTGGGGATCACCATGACCGAGGCCAAGCAGATGATCCGTATGGACGAGGAGGGTCGGCCTTTTGTGGAGATCGGGCGGATGGGGGCGAATCTGCGGTTGTTGGGGTTGCCGTGGATTGTTTGGCGCAAGATGCGGCGAGATCCGTCGTTGTGGAGAACAGCCGAAGAAGAAGGGGTTGCGCTGCGTTTGCAAGCGCTTGGAGAAGTGGATCTCGATCCTCTCGATGACAAGGGACTTGTGGAGCATACAAAACAAGCGAATGCTTTGGCTTCGGCGGTGGGCAAGACGCGCTTTGCGGACTACATCTATCCAGCGATCTTGCGCTCTGTTTGGCTCAAGCTGTTGATGCGTTTGGCGGGGCAGCGCGGAGCAGAGAGCTTTGATCTGTTGGGCGATCTCTCCTTCAAGACCGCAGAGATCCATCATGCTTTGTCCGAAATGGCGAAGACAGCGCGGCGCGTCCCTTCGGTGGCGGCTTGGTTTCGTGAGGCGACGCCTCCGCTGCGTCTGGAGGATGTCGCACAAAATCCCGAAGCATCGGCGTTTGTGACCGAGTTTGGTGCATTTTTGAAGCGCTACGGAGCGCGCACAAACAAGGTGTATCTGCCTTTTTCCAATCTTTCGTGGGGTGAACAGCCTTCGGCGCTGCTTGCGACGCTTGCGGTGATGGTGCGTTCTTCCGAAGCAGAACAAGACGAAGAGGCCCAACGCATCGAGCGATATCGCCAGCTTGTGCAACGGATCACGGCGAAGTTGCCGTGGTTGTTGAGGCGGTCTTTTACGCGGACGCTGGAGCGTTTTCGTGAAGGGCATATCGCACGAGAAGCCACGTTGTTTGCGATCGAAGGGGCTTTTGTGCAGGCGCGGCGCGGGGTGTATGCTTTGGCGCAGCGCTTTGTTGCACGAGGTCTGCTGCAAGACGCAAACGATGTGCGCTATCTTACACTCGAAGAGATCGAGGGGGGCGTTGACAAAAAGCTCGAACCAGAAGCGATCAAGGCGAGGGTTGCGTCACGGAAAAAAGCGCGTCGAACAGCGCAGTCCTTTTGGCAAGCAAGGCCCATCCTCTCAGGAAGCTCCGAAAAAGGCGTATACAAGGGCATTGCAGGAAGCCCGGGCCAAGCGACAGGAACGGTTTGTGTGGTGATGGGTGTCGATGCGTTTTTTAAGCTGCAAGAAGGGGATATCTTGGTCTGCCCTTACACAGATCCAACATGGACGCCGCTGTTTGCGATGGCGTCAGCGGTTGTGGCCGACACAGGCGGGCCTCTTTCACACGCCGCGATTGTTGCGCGAGAGTACCAGATCCCCGCTGTCTTGGGTTTGTCCAACGCCACCACGATCTTCCAAGATGGGATGCGCGTCTCTGTGGACGGAACAACGGGCCTCGTGCGCATCTTGGCGCAAGTGTCCGAGGCGTAGCGTTATTTCGCCGTTGTTGTGTGTTGCGGATGAGCCGAGGTGATCGATGTGAAGTGTGCTGTGGCCTTTGTTGTTTGTTGCGGATGAACCGAGGTGATCGATGTTAAGCGTGCTGTGGCCTTCGTTGTTTGTTGCGTTGAGCGGATCGTTGTCTGTGGGATCGATCTTGATCGTGCTGTTGTTGTTGAGCAGCCAGCGCGGGGCGTGGGTTGCTTCTTCGTATGTTTTCGGATACTGCGCGGGATATCTTAGCTTGGGCGGAGTTCTCTGGCTCGCAAGTCAACGCACTGCCGCGCTTTCCGTTTCCAAAACCGTCTCATCCAGCGTGTTGATCGGCTTGGGCGGGCTGTTGTTGTTCTTTGCCTTCCGTTCGTGGAAAAAAGAGGCATCCGAAGAAAAACCGAGCTTTTTTTCTTTTTTTGATGCGATCTCTCCCCAAAAATCTGCTTTCTTTGGGTTTCTTGTGGCATTACTCAATGTCAAAAATCTGGCTCTTTTTTTGTCCTCACTTTCTTTTTTGCTTGCAAGTCATCTTGCGATCAACGAAGGGCTTGTTGTCTTGTTTTCGATCGTCCTTGTTTTTTGTTTTGGAGTGTATTTACCGCTGTTTGTGTACCTACTTTTTCCTAAGCGCTCTGCTGCTTTTTTGGCGTGGATGCGTTGGTGGCTTGAGGCCAAAAAGCGCGCCTTGTCGATCGGCGTGTTGCTCTTCTTTGGAGTGATCTTTTCGGGTCGTGGCTTACTGTTTTTTTTGAGGGGATGATAATACAGGCGGATCTCGTATGACGGGCGGGGATGATACAACAGGCGGATCTCATATTATGGGCGGGGAGAGGTGACACGAGAAAAGAGCAAGGGTTGTTTTTTTCCCGTGTCATCGCTTGCACAGACGATCTTTTCTTTGCTCCAAGAACACAGCGAGATCGCGGCTTCTGTTTTTCCTTGAGGTGTGAGTGTGAGCTTCAATCGGCCTTCCACAAATCGCCATTCGCCCCGATCGACCTGTGTTTCTACATGGCCTTTGATCAACGGATTGATCATCGCCATCTTCATCTCTGCCGAACCATCGGAGCGTAGCACCAAGATCACACCCATGCGCCCCAACATCGCTCTCTGGAATTGCGCGAATTGCGCTTTTTCTTTCGGAAGCCCTGCGACTTCTTCGCGGGCGACTTGTTTCATCGCACTCTCTTCGAGCCGGTACTCTCCCGCCACTTCACTGGCTTTGCAGCCTGTGCCGATCAACAAAAGCGCCGTCCATCCGAGCGTTCCCGCGAGTTTTCGCACACCATACCAATCCATCTTTTTTCTCCATCTATTTTTTGCGACGCCGAAAATAAAGCTGCGGGATGCCTTTGGCGTCTTTGCAGTTCAGGTGCTCGCCTTCTCGCAAGCAAAACAGCGTTTTTTTGCCGCGTTTGTCTTTGGGCGGGCCGATCACGAGGTGCGCACCGTCGATCTTCCATTCCATCTCGTCGGTCTTGCTTTTTGGTTTTTCTGTAAACGGGTTGACGGCTTTGGATTCAAGGATCGCGACTTTCTTCGGAGAGAAGCGCAAAGTCAGTTTGACGCGCATCTTTTGGATGGAGGCGATCATGCGCTTGATCATCGGTTGCGCATTCGCTGGCAGCTTTGCAAAACGTGGCTTGAGTGTTTCCAAAAGCCGCTCTCTGTCTAGCGTATAACGCTCTTCTTTTTGATCGCTCGGTGCTTTGGGCTTTGTTTTGTTGTCTCCGCCGTTCCACAAAAACGGAACGAATGCCAACAAGATCAAACACTCACGCAAACGCATTCTCAACTCCTTCGGGGTATTCGACTTTTCCCTTGCCTTTGCTTTGTACCGCCGTGACGCGGACGACTCTCTGTTGTGCGGCCTTTTGCAAGATGCACAAACAAGCCCTTCTTCACAAGCCCCCACTTGCTCGGTAGCCCCGTAAAGATTGCTCGAACAGTCGCAAAAACATCTCCACAAAATGTTCCACAGGCTCCATCCCCTCGCGCAATCCAAAGATCAATGCCAACTGATAATGCGACCACACCCCCATACAGGCCAAGCCGATATCCAAGTCCTCTCGTAGCCGACCTTGCGCACGTTCTTGTTCCAATAAGCCCGCCACCCAGTCCAAAAAGCCCGCTGCTTGGACCGCCATGCGCTCTCCCCATTCACCTTGCAAAAAAAACACGTGCTGCACCAACGTCCGCGAAAGTGACGGATTCTCCGCATAACGTGTAAACAAACAACGCATCATGTGCTCCAGTTGGGACTCTATCTTGGCCGTCCGATCGAGGCTTGCATACGCAACCTCCATCGTCTCCTCTATAAACTCGTAAAAGATCGCCGCCAGCAAAGAAGGCTTGTCTGGAAAGTGCGCAAACACCGTCCCCGTCGCAACCCCCGCATGTTGCGCCAATTGCCGCATCGTCGTCTCTTCGTACCCACGCTCTACAAACAACGCCCGCGCTGACGACAACAACGTCGCTCGCGTCTCTTCTTTTTGTTGCTCTCGCTTGCCCAATCTGTCTCGCCTTTCTTCTTGTGTGAACTTGTTCAATGAGTTTGATCAATGAACAAGGTCAGCCCACGCAAAAGATAGCGCGCAGCCTCCAAAAAGCCAAAGAAAAAAGCGAGAAACATGGCGAAAGGTGAGCGGATCCACAAAGGAAAAGTATGTAGGAATGCGTTATGGGGGGGATTTTTGTTCACTGCGCCACTTCGATTCACAGTCGTGTCGTTTGAATAGGCGTGAAAACACGGGGGTTTTTGAAACAGTGTCGATCCGAAGTGAGAGAGGCGGAGAGGCAGGAGAGGCGGGTATGTCCGCTTGCGGGGGGATGGTTGTACGAAATCCGTTCATTGTGTGATCGTAAAGACGTAGGGGCAGACAGGTGTGCATTTGATCCGACGAATTGGACGTCTTTTTACGAAGAATTTGATTTTATTGAAAAAAATGGCGGCACGTCGTTTGACCCTCACCCCCATAGGCGTTAGGTGAAGCCACAGCTGGCCCCTCTTACATGGGTACAAAACGCGGGCATCACGCAGAGGATATCGAAAAGAAGAGTCCACGGAAAGCACGGAAAGCACGGAAAGTACGGAAAGTACGGAAAGTACGGAAAGTACGGAAAGTACGGAAAGTACGGAAAGTACGGAAAGTACGGAAAGTACGGAAAGTGCGGAAAGTGCGGAAAGTACGGAAAGTGCGGAAAATGCGGAAAGTGCGGAAAGTGCGGTAAGTACGGAAAGTGCGGAAAGTGCGGAAAGTGCGGAAAGTGCGGAAAGTGCGGAAAGTACGGAAAGTACGGAAAGTACGGAAAGTACGGAAAGTACGGAAAGTGCGGAAAGTACGGAAAGTACGGAAAGTACGGAAAGTACGGAAAATACGGAAAGTACGGAAAGTACGGAAAGTACGGAAAGTACGGAAAGTACGGAAAGTGCGGAAAGTGCGGAAAGTACGGCGACGGGGTTTCTCTGTGCGCTCAGACTTTCTGCCTTCCTCCCCCTCGCGGCAGCAGCGAGGCTTTGCGAGCGTCGCAGGGAGAGGGGTGTCGCGAAGCGACGGAGTGAGGGTCACGCGATTTGTCCCCCAGTAAGAGCCAAAGACCGTGAACAGGGGAGGGAGAGAAAGTCGGAGGCAGCGAGGTTTTGGTTTTCCATGCTGTAGGCTGTTTGCACAAGAGATCGTCTTTGCCTGCTCCAACTTCCCCCCGTAGGGGGGATTGAGGGGGGATTGAGGGGGGATTGAGGGGGGATTGAGGGGGGATTGAGGGGGGATTGAGGGGGGATTGAGGGGGGATTGAGGGGGGGGCGAGCAAAAGAAAAGGCGATCAAGACCGACTCGACGAGGTTTCCACCTTAACAAGGCGCGTATGACCCTCACCCCCCCAGCCCCCCTCTCCCTGCTGTCGCTCTTGCGAGGATGGAGAAAAAAGCGTACGGATGGCAGAGACTTTGGCTTTGCTTTCCCCATAACGCACAGCAAACCTTGTTTGCGCTTGTGGGTCATGGGGATGTCCGCCTTTGACAGGGGTGAGGTGCGAAACCCCGCACTGCCCGATATGATCGTTCGCAGGTTTGAACTCGAAATGAATTCGTTGGAGCAAATGCCCCGTGGCTGCCCAATCACAGGGCGTTTACAACAAACCGCATCGACGCTTGTGGATACGCTTTTGACGGATATTGTAGGAATTATGATCGCAAACCTTTGTGTACACATCACTCGGGTATCGTATTATTTGCACTGGCCGTTTTGGCAGACTTGGCCAGCGGCGCAATTGGCGTTGCTTGTGCAGGGGGTGGTGTGAGGTTGGCATTGGCCATTTTGGCAGACTTGGCCAGCGGCGCAATCGGCGTCGCTTGCGCAGGGGGTGATGTGAGGTTGGCATTGGCCGTTTGAGCAGACTTGGCCAGCGGCGCAATCGGCGTTGCTTGCGCATGGCGGCGGAACAACGGGCTTGCAGGAGCCTGCTTTGCAACCTGTGCCGATGCCACATTTTTGGCCGCAAGCACCGCAATGATCGTTGTTGGTTTGGAGATCGACGCAGATCGAGCCACAACGGGTCTGACCAGACGGGCAAGTGCAGTTGTTGTCGATTACGCCGTCGCAGTCGTCATCAAGGCCGTTGCAGATCTCTGTCGAAGCTTTACAAGCGATGTCGCATTTCCCGCTGCTTTGGTTCTTGACGAAGTTTGTGTTGCATTGGCAAGTTCCGTCTTTGAGGCAAGTTCCCGCTAAGGCCGACATCTCAAGACGGTGGTTGCAGGTTTGATCTTGGCCGAATGTGCAGACAGGCTGGGTGACGGCCTTGCATTGGCCGTTTTGGCAGACTTGGCCCGTGGGGCATTCTGCGTTGCTTTGACAGGGTTTGGTGACGGCCTTGCATTGTCCGTTTTGGCAGGTTGAGCCGATGCCGCATTTGGTTGCGCAGGCACCGCAATGATCGTTGTTGGTGCGCAGATCGACACAGGCCGAGCCGCAGGAAGTGCCGCCTGTTGCAGCGCAGGGATCGGCTTGAGCGATGCAGGTTCCATTTTGGCAGATGTATTTAACTGGGCAATCTTTACCGGTAATACATTCTTGGACGACACCACAGCCAGAAAAAGAGGTCAGCCAAAGGCAACAAACAAGGGCCAATGGAATGGGATAAAAACGCAATCGATACATGGTTATACTCCGATAAGGTCCATCGTGCTTGTGGATACGCCGCTTGGGGCGTTGTGATCAGGTGAACGAATGGTCTTGCAAGATCCTTCGATCTCATTGACAAGGCAGCCCTTGAAAATCGAACCCAAAGAAAAAAAAAGAGGAGATCTGCTCCAGAGAGGAGCGAGGCAGTTTCATGGTGTTTGTGGGGCATTGCCCCATAGGCGTTAGGTTAAGCGCTTGTTGGCCCCCCCACCCCAGCCCTCCCCCGTGAACAGGGGAGGGAGCGAAAGTCGGAAGCAGCGGGGATTTTGTTTTTTCATGACGCACGCTGTATGCACGACGCGCAGACGCTG
>JAKLKB010000170.1 GCA_023150835.1 Myxococcota bacterium
CATTGAAGTCTTCGGCTTGTAGAGTGGGGCGAAACAAGGCATCGACGGCTTTGTTGCGAAAGAAGTCAACGGTAAGATACATGGGTTTGGACACAAAGCCTAAAGCGTTGAGAATCATTGCCTTTGTGGCCTCTCCGACCGTCACTTTGCGTAATGGATTCGGAAAAAAGGCATCGATCTGTTCGACAAGCTGTATTTGCTCACAAATACCTGCGACAAGTCCGAGGTGATCGAGGTTTTTTGTTTGCATATTCATGAGAGCGCTCCTTTGTTTCGGCCAAAACAAACCAAAGCGCAACTCTATCTCGCTCCTTGCTTTTTGCCAACCCAAACGCCGGCCTCTTATTCCTAATACTTCAAATGTTCAGTGCGGAAGGTGGGGTATACAAATAGATAACCAACAAAAAGCATCCCAGCCACAGCCAAGAGAAGTCTTTTGATTCGAACGAATTACAGCTACTGCATCCTGAAGGGATGGCTGTTTCGGGCGATTTTTCTTGCTGCTGCGTGTCTTGGGCAGGGGCTTCGAGGGCAGATTCGACAAGGGAATCTGCGGTCGGTTCGGCGTTTTCGGACGTAGTGGGTTCGGGATGGATGGTCTCGGCCTCGTCGGAGGTTGTAGGGCGTTCAGGAGTGGTGTCTCCGCTGCCTTCGATGGTTGCGGGTTCTTCGGGATGCGTGGTCTCGGAGGCGTCGGGTGTGTTGACCTCGGGATCGTCGGGCGTGGTTTCGGAGATCGTTTCGGTGGGAAGGGGGTTTTCGTTGGTGGGTTGTTCTTTGGGCGGAGTGCTAGAAGTGGGGGGGTGTACGCGGGAAGTATCGCAGGGAAGGTTGGGTTGGGTGGCTCCGGGGGAGGAGTGGTTGGTTCGTGGTTGGCCGCAAAAGTCGTCTGGGACGGATGTTGTAGGAGCTTGTGCGGTGGGCGGCAGTCCTGTGATATCGAAGTTGAGCGCGAGTGGATCGACAAACCAAGCCTTCCATTGGGCGTCTGTGACGCCTGTGTGGTTGTGCTGTTGTGTGAGCGTTGCGCTGTCTCGGGCGCGCAATCCTCCGCTCAAGACGTTGTAGCGGACATCGGCGTCGGATGAGGCAAAGCGGATGTCGATGCCCGTCGTTTGGAAGAAAAGGTTGTGGTAGATGCGCGTGTTTTTTCCTTTGTTGACGTAGAGTCCGACGTCTGCGGGGCAACGCACCACGATATTGTTGCGTACGAGGGCGTTTTGGTGTTCGGGGGTGCATGTTCCGTCTTCGCAGATGCTGTCGGGGCTTGTGCCGCCACCGCCGATCGATAGGCCAAGCCGGATAAAGCCTGTGTGGTTGCGCTCGCATTGGATCAAGTTGCGCTCGATCAGCCCGTCGCGTGAGTTGCCTTTGAGAAAAGCAGCATAAGAGATGTTGTTGCCCTGTGCTTTGGCGAAGTCGTAGATAAAGTTGGCGCGGAGGATCCAGCGTCTTCCGCCAACAACATCGATCGGGGTGACGGGATTGCTGGTTTGGCGGGGAGTGGTGTTGTAGATCGTGTTGCCTTCGATCAGCACGTCGTCAGGGAATTTTCGGGGGGTGCCATCGCCGTTGCTTTTGATATGGGCGTTGTAGTTCCAAAGGGTATTGTTGGCGATCACCACACCATCGGCGTCCCCCGCGAGGTGGAAGGCGTGTTCGCAAGCAGAGTGTTGCGCACAGATCCCTTCGATGCGTAGGCCCTCAAAGCGCCATCCTGCACCTGAGACTTTGAAGCCTTCGAGCGCATCAAAACGGATATGGGCGCCTGCTTTGGAGGCAGGGCGAACAGTAATCGGGTTTTGACGAGCGTTGGTGGTGCAGTTGAGGTTGGTGTTGACGGTGTATACGCCATCTTCGAGGACGATGGTATCGCCCGGGGCCGCTTGTTGGAGTGCAGTACGCAGTCCTGCAACATCGCTGACCCGCCGCTCGGCTGCAAGGGCATGGTGTGAGAAAACCAACCACACGAACAACAAACATCCACCGATGCGGTATCTCATCCGATTTTTCTCCAAAGGGGGTGACTTGTGGAAAAAGGCGTACTTCATGTTTTTTCGTTTGATGGCGGAGACTGCGGAGGTTGCGGGGCCTCGATCGAGGGGGGGAGTCCTGCAAAGATACGGCGCAAAAAGCTCTCCAGTTCTTTCGAGGAGAAAGGCTTACTAAGACAGGGGATCTCGGCAGCAGATCGAGCCGTGTGTTCGTCCATGTAGCCGGACATAAAGGCCACAGGAAGGGAGGGCAGGTGTTGTTTGACCCACGAAAGCAAGAAGAGACCGCCCCCTTGGGGCATGACCATATCGGAAAGCAGCAGGGCGGGGGTGGTTTCGGGGGCGGGGTGTGTGAGGGTGTGTTGAAGGTGCGCGAGGGCTTGTTCGGTGTTGTTTGCGGAGAGAGTGCGAAAGCCCATGCGCTTGAGGAAATGGAGCAGCAGCGCAAGCAGATCAGGATTGTCTTCTGCGACGAGGATGAGCCGATTCGCGCCGAACGAAGGGCGTTCTTCGGATGGCGGGTGGACTGTTGAAGCAGAAGGAGGCGTTTTGGAGGAATCGGAAGGCGCGGTGAGAAAGGCTTGTTGTTGTTGCATCGCGGCTTGTCGTTGCGTATCCAGCCACGAGGCAGGATAGGTGCGTTGTTGTGCGGCGTCCAAAAGGCACCTCGCTGCTGATCGAATCCGCTTGGCGGAAGGTTCGTGGAGCTTTCGGTAGTGCGCGGAATATAGCACAGGCCAAGCAATCGGGGCGAGAGGGCATCTTGTGTTCAGGTCTCACGACATCGTTGTTTGTATCTCAGGGAGCGTGAGCGGAGAAGTCTGAGAATCGCGCAGCTTGGCGTTGGCGTTTTCGATAGAAGTCGCGCAGATCGAGCAGAAGCAGCAAACACAGAGGGAGAAACTCAACAAGCAGGATCGCCGCAGGGAGCGCCCACTGACCGTCGATCTGTTTGAAGGAGCGGACGAGATGAGAGAGCGGGATCAACGCGAAGCATCCGAAAAGAAAGCGCGTCGGCCCGATCACCAACCAAGGCGCAAGCCAAAGCAGATACCAAGGATAAAGCGTGGGCGTGAAAAGCATATACACCGCCATCGGTAGAAACAGACGCCATCGCAGCGGGATGTGCAGAAAGGCCGATGAGATGGACGCCAGCAACACCACACTCGACAAGATCAAGCGGTTGGCTTCTTGGATCAGCCAGATATCGAGCAGCGTGTAAAAAGGGCCGTTAAAGTACCAATGACGGGAATAGACGCCCATCTGCTTGAGCAGGCTTCCCCATTCTTGGATGTAGGGAAGCATGATCAAAAGTCCCGTCAGTAGGGCGGTAGCGAGCATCCGCCAGCCTTGCCGCCAGCGCAGCCACACAAAAAGCACAGGCACCCAAAAGATCGGCAAAGGCTTGATCAAGATCGTCATTGCCAGCAGCACTCCCACCGCGATACCGCGTTTCGAGGCCGCAGCAAACAAGATCCCCAACAAAAAAGGCATGGCCAAGGCGTCAAGATGCGCATCAAGGCTGATCTCCAAGATCGGCAACGGGCACCAAAGATAAAGCAACAAGCCCCCCGCTGCTTTGCCTCGGAGTTGCAACCAGTGCAGCATCAACAAGCAAGCCACCCCCTCACACAATCCGAGTAAGACCTTCCATCCAACAAAGCCTTGGGGTTGGAGAAGATAAGCGCCCGTAAAAACCGCTTGGGCGACGGGTGGATAGACGGTCGGCATCTTGGGATGGTTGATAAAGGGGTGGATCAGGGTGTCGCGCAAGTGCATCAAATAAGGAGAGTTCGGAGGCTCCTCGTAGGGATTGAGTCCGTGCGCTTGGACTTTTCCATCCCACAAGTACCGATACGCATCGTCAGACATCGACGGATCATGCGGCCAAAGCAAGAGGCGAGACAGGATCGCAAGGCCCACCAACGCCCACCACATCCGACATTTGGGGAGTTGGCGCGCCCACGCCACAAACGGCAAGTACAGCGCAAACAACAACAAAGACCAACGAACGTGGTTTTCTGCGTTGGGCGGATCGAGCAGCGGAAGAAAGAAAAAGGCTCCATACATCGCGGTGCTTGCGATGGCCAACCACAATAAAACAACATATTTCCAGTTTGAAGATCCCCTATCCTCCGATGATCTTGATTGATGTAATATTGAAGAAATCGATAGTGCCGATGATTGGGATGATTCGGATGATTGGGATGATTCGGATGATTCGGATGATTCGGATGATTCGGATGATTGGGATGATTCGGATGATTCGGATGATTCGGATGATTGGGATGATTCGGATGATTGGGATGATTCGGATGATCGGGGATGTGTGATCTGTTCGGAGGGAGCAGGTGGTTCGGAAGAAATAGACGGGATCATAGGCAGTTTAGGCGCCCGGGAGATCCGCTCTCTTTGTCTTGCCAAGAGCCGTTGTCGCAGCGTTCGCGGGATCTTCCTGTGCTAGGCCAGTTTCCGCCGGAAGCGACGTTGGGATCAGCACGGGTGAGTTCTTTGGCTCCGTCGAGCAGTACAACGGTATCGCCTGAGGAAAGATTGCTTGAAAAGAGCGTTGTTCCGCCTTCTTTGACGGTGAAGACAGCAGCTGATGTGGGGATTTGATAGGGATTTCCGACCATATCGTAATCAGGTTCAACGATCACCGCGAAGCCTCTGGGTTTGATCAAAGGACAAGAGCCTGCCTTGATGGGGGCGAGTAGCCGGCCTCCGCTGCCAGCTTTTCCGACGGAAAGGCCGCACAGATCGAGATCTTCGGAGTTGGAGGCATTTTGGATCTCGACGTATTCGCCATTTGGAACGGAAGGGCTGGCCATGACTTCGATGATCTGGGGGTCACCTGATCGGGGCGGAGCGACGGTGGTGCGGAAGGTAAATACTTTGGTTTCGCCTGTGCGATAAGAAGCGATATCACCGCGCCAGATGTCGTTTTGGTCAGGGCAAGTGTTGAGTGGGCGAGAGCCTGTGTAGCGGGGATCGCCTTGAGCGATCGGGCGGAGTTCATCGCGCAAGCCGCGCACCATCACCAGATCATACAGTTCTTCGCCAGCGAGGGGGTTGTTGGGAGTTACTGTCACGACGGTGCGTTTTTTACCGCCTTCTTCGATGGTTTCGGCTTTCACAGTGAGGTCTGTGAGAAAAGGGATGCGCGAGTCGGCAACGGGCGGGGCTTCCATATCACGGATAAAGTTGTAGTCGGCTTGGCCCCGCACAAGGAAAAAGAATTCTTTTGTCAGAGTGGTGGGCTGCATGACTTTGGAGAAGGTGATGCGAAAGTTTTGCTTGATATCGACGACGGGCTTGGTCGCAGGGTCAGGATCGACCGCGAGGACGCAAGGCGGGTTTTCGAGTCCGACCGTCTCAGGCGGAGCGCAGGAGATCGAGAGCAACAGCCCCAACAGACCGAGGGTTGCGCTGCTCAAAAGTCTCCGTATGCTCGTCCTTGTGTGGATCATTTGTGCCTCCTGTGGCTCATTTATACGGATCTTGGCCAGCTTCACGCAACATTTTGGAGAAGGCTCCGCCCGTAAGCGCGTCCAGATCGGCGCTCAATTCTTGGAGGCGTAGGCGTTGACGCAAATAAGCGAGTAGATTGGAGGGGCGATTGACAAGCAGGTCGATTTGAAGGCGTCGGCGTTCAAAGTAGAGCTTGGTGATCTCTTTGAGGACGTCGGTGCGCAGTTCGACCAATCGGCGAAGTTCGCGGTAGACGGTGATCTCGTTGCGGTTAAAGATCAGGTCATCAAGACGCCATGTTGCGCGAAATTCGAGGCGGTGGTCAAGGTCGGTGGATTGGGTGGTGAGGATGGGGGAGTTGAGCGTGGGGAAGGAGGTGGCGCGGTCATCATCCGTGTTGTAGTTGTAGCGGACACGGAATTCGGGCAACCATCCCGAGTGACGGGCGCGGCTGACGAGTCCACCGATGCGATCTTGGTTGACGAGAGCGTACTGAAGGCCCGCTTTGTGGAGTTGGCGGACGGTAGGTTCTTTGCTGAACTTGCGCAAAAGAGCGGTGGCTTTGCGCTCCATCTCAGGATCGACTTGGGCGCGGATAGGCAAAGAAGGGAGTCCACAAAGCAGGGCCAACAGGGCGGATAGGCCGAGCCAAGCCAAGCGTCGTTTGTGTTGCATGAAAACACCTCTGGGTTGCGTGTCGATGAAAAGGGTGTGTCTCTCGATCCTATTGGGAGACTTCGATGTTTCTGGGACTTGGGTCATTTTCTTTTTTTGCGGGACATACGCTGCGCACGGATAACGCCGGGTTCAAACATACCGCCTGTGAGGCCGTCGATGTGAGAAGTGATCTCGCTGAGTTTGAAGCGAAGGCGAAGGTAGCGAGAGAATTGTTTGTCGCGAAAGCGGAGCAGTTGGTATTGGAGGCGACGGCGTGCGTAAAATAAGCGAATAACGCGGGTCATCAGGCGATCGCGGATGCGGCGAAGCCGCCGGAGTTCGGTGATAAGGGCTGTTTCGCGTTGATCATGGATCAACTGGCCGAGGTGCCATGTGGCGGTTCCCTCGAAGAAAAACGCTCGGCCTTCGTTGCTTTGGATCGGGATCGGATTGCGAAAGGGGGCAAAGTCTTGGTCGTAGTCGTGTGTGATCAACAGGCGGAAGCGGAACTCGGGCAACAGGGCGCGTGCGCGGAAACGGTCGTGGTGTGCGGTGAGTGGCGTGCGTAGGTGCATAAAGCGAAGGGCGGAAAGTACGACGCTCCAGATGGAGGGCTCACGTTTGAGATAGCGTTCAAACCGAGCGAGTTGGGCGCGTGTGACGTGTCCAAGGATCGATTTGGACCAGCGCATCACGCCGTATTCGGTCGCGGCCCAGATATCGTTGGGGTCGGTGGGCGAGACGGAGAGAAAACGGATCACGTTGCTGAGCATCCCATCGCGCAACAAGCGGAAGCTTTTTCCGCCATTGCGGGACAAGAAAACACCGCGATCGTTGAGCAGATACACGCTGAGAGGCGAAGCCAGCGAAGAAGTGATGTAGGTGATCTGGCGATCGCCGATGCCTTGGGCTTCGAGTGTGCGGAAGCGCATATCTTGGCCCTTGCGTACGGAGGTGTACAATCCGCCGCCTGTACCGACGATCACGCGCACAGGACGGGTGGGTAAGATCGCAAGAGAAGTGATTCGGCGCGGACCTGCGGGCAGAGTCAGCGGTTCGGTGAAGGTTTTTCCGTCATCGCGGGACACAAACAGAGCGCGGTTGGTGGCGACGTAGAGAATGGTGGGCTTGCGCGGATGAAAGCGGATCTCTCGGATATTCATACGGCGAAGTTTTCCGTAGATCAGGCGAAACGTGTTGCCTCCATCGATCGAGTACCACAGGCCATTTTGGGTGCCGAGCCAGATCTTGTTGTGATCGCGTGGATCGAATTCGGCGGAGAGGATATCGCCTTCGCCCGGGCGTCTTCCACGAAAGATGCTGCGAAATGTTTTGCCAAAGTCATCCGACAAAAACGCCCCGCCATCGGTTGCTGCGAGGATGCGTTGTGGTTTGTGCGTGGAGATCACGACGCGCCGAATAAAACGGCGCAAACGGCCTTGGACTTGACGGCGGCGACTGCGTTGGGTTTGGGCGACTTGGTCTTCGGCTTCTTCTTCGGCTTCGCGCTCCAGTTCGCTTTCGCGTTCGCGAGCGTAGGTTTCGCCATATTGGGAGGCAAGGTCTTCGATCTTTTCTTCGAGCAGGCGCTCTTTGATCTCGCTGACGCGTTGTTGTTGTGTCACTTGCTGCGCAGAAGCTGTGCGGTTGGTTCCTTGGAAACGAACCAGAGCCTTCCACCGCAACCCCCCATCATCCGAGCGATACAGCAATCCATCGGCCCCCGCATAGATTCGAGACGGTTTGGTCGGATCGACGGCGACTGTGCTAATAAGCAGCGAATACAAACCATCCGACAGATCGTCCCAAGCGTACTCGATGGTGGTTTTTTTGGCGTTTTTGGAAGAGTCCGCGTCCTCGTCTTGTGCGGACTTGTCGGCTTGGGCTTGTGCAGGCCAAAGCCAAACGAACACCCACAAACCAAGCATCCACCGCCCTTTGTGGCAATCTATTTTCCATCCATTCTTTGCGCCCACACTCACACCTGACTCCACACAACCGCTGTTCTCTATTGCTTTTGGGCAACCGCTGCTCTCTGCGCTTTTTGGCGTCGCATCCCATCTTCGGGGCCGAAATCCTCGACAGCATGACCGCCTCGCCTCTTTGTGTCAACGCCTAGTATGGTCTCGATGTGCTCATCTTGCTCTAACGATGGGCGGTTTAGAACTTTTTTCGCTCACTTTAGAGTGTTGTTGGTCCGCACGCAAAGGATGCTCTTGAGGTGGAAAGGCTTTTGTGTATGATGCCGCCCCTTCCCAAAGGGGAGGGCGATCAAAGCGAATCGTTTGATTGGTTTAAGTCATCTTGAACAGAGTCGGCGCGCTGCAACGTGGCGTGGTAAAGAGGGAGCGAAAGAGGTTGACGACGATGATCACAGAAGCGCAAAACAAGTCCACTGAGGCACAAAGCCAAGAAAGGCTTTTGCAGCGAGGTCTTTCGCTTTCTAAGGAGTCTTTCCTCGCAGAAGTGGAAGCGCGTTTACGCAAAGCATTGGAGGGAGGTTTTTCGGCTCCGATGCAAGAAGCCAGCGTGTTGCTCGAAGCCGCACGCCATCTTTGTTTGGAAGGGGGAGGCAAGCGTGTTCGCCCCCGTCTTGTGGGGATGTTTGGCGAAGCTCTTGGCGCACCCGAAGAGGCTTTGGCTGATATCGCTGTGGCAGGTGAACTGATCCATGCCGCGAGCCTGTTGCATGACGATGTGGTGGACGAAGGCACCCTGCGCCGAGGGCGACCGACAGCGCGCAGTTTGTGGGACAACAAAGTCTCCGTATTATCGGGCGACATGGTGTTGTCGTTGGCTTTCCTACAAGTGAAACGCTATCCGCCGATGATTACCGAACGTGCGGTTGAATTGGTCGCAAGCATGAGCCGAGCAGCGATGATGGAGATTGTTGCATGTGGTCGCCCCGAGATGAGCATCGAGGCATGGTGGGGGATCGCGATGGGCAAGACGGGAGCGCTATTCGGTTGGTGTGGCGAAGCGGTCGCCCTCTTGATGAATCAAACCGACGCCATCGCAAACCTGCGAGACTGTGGCCTCCGTCTGGGCGTAGCGTTTCAAATGGCCGATGATCTCAAGGATCTACGCGGCGATGATCCCAAAGATCGCTTTGCCGATATCCGCAATCGCAATCCTTCTTTTTGTTTGTTGACCGCTTCCGAACGCTCGCCTGCTTTTCGTCAGGCGCTCTCCTTGGCGTGGTCCAAAGAACGCCTTGAGGAGCCTCAGATCCAGCAGCTTGGCGAATCTGTCTTGGCCTTGGGGATCGCAGAACA
Source organism: Myxococcota bacterium (assembly GCA_023150835.1). Taxonomy (GTDB): domain Bacteria; phylum Myxococcota_C; class UBA6777; order UBA6777; family UBA6777; genus JAKLKB01. Next base: position 9,398 of record JAKLKB010000170.1, read on the forward strand.
CACTTACCAAGCGCTTTGCCGAGAAGTGGATCTCGCGATGGCTGCGCTTGGCCCTTATCTCTACGCACCCGGAGGACGAGATATCGCGGCGTGGGGAGAATGGCTATGCAAGGGATTACGGCAGGCGTGACGGGTGGTCTGTTGGTGTATCCAAACGGCATACAACCGACGCACCAAGGCGAAACAACGCACCGCCTATCGGATGGTTGTGCTGGCAAACGGCATACAACCAACGCACCAAGGCGAAACAACGCACCGCCTATCGGATGGTTGTGCTGGCATCCAAACGGCATACAACCGACGCACCAAGGCGAAACAGCGCACCGCCAACCCTACGCCGTTTTCAAAACACAACGCAACACAAGACGCTCGGCTCTGCACACAAGGACACAAGATCATGACCGAACATACAACCGATTCGCAAGACGATCATTTCTCTCCGACCGAAGCGCAATCTTCGGCAAAACCGCTTGCGCCTTGGGAACACAAAGCCATCGATGCGGTGGGAGATGTGATCGATTTTTGGGGATTTAAGCGCAACCACGGGCGTGTTTGGGCTTTGCTTTATTTGCGCGGTGAGGCTCTTTCGGCGGTCGAGATCCAAGAGATCCTCGAACTCTCGAAGGGAGCAGTCTCCATGATCACTCGAGAGTTGGAGCAATGGAATGTGATCCGACGGGTTCGGTTGCCCAAAACCTCCTCTTGGCATTTTGCCGCAGAGACCGACTTGATGCACATGATCAGTCGTGTGATCCGCGAGCGCGAGTCGGGCGTGATCCATCGCGTTAAACAAGATCTCCAACAGGCTGAGGTATCCGCACGTAGCGATCAACACACGCCTCCCGAAGTGATGGATCGCGTTGAGCGCATGAGCACACTCGCTTCCTTGATCGAACACGCCGTACATATCTTCCTCAACACGGCCCATCTTGATCTGGTCAACCTGTTGAGTGTTCTTCCTTACGCTTTCCCTCGCTCGGAAGACCCCGAAGATCCGAACAATACAGACTCCCCACCTGATCGTCTCCTCCCCGAACAAACCACCACCTAATACGATATCCGTGTGATGCACATAGCAAACGAGACCACGCAGATGCCCGATTCTTGGGCAGCCACACCTGTCTGCTCCTACCTCTTTACGATAACGCAACCGACGGATTTCGTATGACCCATCCCCGCCCCGACGCGATGGATCGAAGCGTCGGTTTGCTTGCAGGCTGCCCGTTTATTCTTGCTCGGGGGGGGTTAGGCTCAAACCAAGGAGGGTTTCGAGTCGATGGCGCAGCACCATATAGATTCCTTTGGCCCCTTCAAAAAAGATCACAAATTGCCGCCCTCGCGCTTCGGTATCGTCCACAAAAGAGAAGTAATGGCATTTGACTGAGAGGTATTCGCTTTGTCCTGCAGCTCTGGTGCGCTCTTCGGTGGGCAGATCCCCTCGATAACTCAGGCAAAGTTCAACCTCGCTGTCTTCGCCTGTCGCCATCAGCTTTTGATAATCTGCGCGTTTGAGCGCGATCTGGTCTTTGCCGTAGTGGACGCCTGCGATCTTGGTCAAGTTGATCGCGAGATGGCCCTGCATACCAAAGAGTTCCCCTGCATTGGCGGGTGGAAACAGCCGTGCTGCGTGTAAGTTGTTATAGACGACAAAGATGTGTGGATTGGGCGGGATATGGATGTACATGATCGAAACGGCTCCTTTGTGTTTCTGCGATCGTGAGGGGTGGCAACCGTTGCGAATTGTGTTTGTTTCTGCCCAAAAGTCAACCCGATCGGCGCTTCGTACGCAATCCGCCCAGATCTCGATCGTCAAAATGTAGGGGCGTCCCCCATACGCGCCTTGTTAATGTGGAAACCTCGTAGAGTCGGTCTTGATCGCCTTTTTTTTTCCCCCCCTCAATCCCCCCGTGAACGGGGGGAAGTTGGAACGGGCAGCGTCTGCATTTGGTGCATACAGCGTGCGTCATGAAAAAACAAAATCCCCGAGGCTTCCGACTTTCGCTCCCTCCCCTGTTCACGGGGGAGGGCCAAGAATCGGGCGTCTACGCACTCTCCTTCGCTCACGCATTACTCGGATATCGTATCCAACCACAAACGCGATGCGGTTATTGGCGAGATACCATGCCCGCCCGTCGGGGTATTTCTCGCCTTCTTCGTAGCCTGCATCGATCCAATAACGCACGGGCTTTTTGGGGCCTTGGTAGGCGAGTAGATCGGCGAGAAACTGCGCACCATTTTCACGAAACGAGTTGGACACACAACCCGCAGCACCGAAGATCTGGGGATAATTCCAAGAAAGATAGATCGAGATGATGCCGCCAAAGGACGAACCCATCACCGTCGTATAGGCCGATTGATGGAGGGTTCGGTAATGGTGATCGATGTAGGGTTTGAGGTGTTCGACGATCCACTTGCTGTACTGGGCTTTTTTGTCGGCAGCTAACGTCCCAACATACTCGATCGACCTTGTGGGGCCTGTGTTGTAGATCCCCACAACGATCGCAGGATCGATCAGATCTTCGGTGAGTAGGGCGTCGAGCGCCTCGTCTACTTTCCACTCCATTCCAAAAGAAAAATGGATCGACGGTGTCGCCCATGACACGGGCTTTTTGAAGTGCAACGCCAGCGGTCGGCGTGGTGGAGCTTCGGGCGATATCTCTGGAGTGGATTCGCTCGGAGGTTCAGGCGATATCTCTGGAGGAAGCTCCACAAGGGTATCTGGGCGAGCGTGTTCGGGATCGCCCTCTTTGGGGGGATGGGTTGGCTCGGAGAGGTTCGTCTCTTGGTTTGTTTCTTGGGGCGATGCGTCCATCTCCGATTCGTGTGGAGGTGCTTCGCTCGGAGACTCGGAGGCGTCGGAAGGTTGAAAAGATTCTGTGAGGGCGATCTCTACGGTAGGTTCGGCAAGTTCGGTGGGGGGAGAGAGCGTATCGCAGCCACCGGCACTCCATCCCAATACCAGCAGAAAAAAGCTGTAGAGCAGCAAGCCCTTGGTTCGGGAAAAAGCGCCGGAAAAAAGGATGGAGGACGTGTGTTTCGTTTGCCGCATCGTACGTTCCATTCGTTTCATCTCATTTCAACGGAAGCTCCTTGCTTTTGGGGGGGAGCCTCTTTCTTTTGAAGGCTTATCGTCTATTTTTGGACAGGGTTGTTTGGGTCGCGTTTTCTTTGGATGTTTGTGAGGGCGTTTTCGTGATGGAGAAGCAAAAAAACAAGAGGCAAGGGTGGTATCGTGGCTTTTTCTTTAGCTTTTTCACAAGTTTGTGGCTTGCGTTCTTGGCCTGTGGTGATGTCCCTGTGTTGCAGCCCACGAAATTCTTTTGCAACAACACCACAGCCTGCGATACGGGCTACGTATGCCAAGGCAATGTCTGCGTCTTGGCCAGTCGGATCGAAGGAAACAGTCACACAGAAGGGACCACCGAAGGGACCACAGAGATCCCGACCGAAAAGACCACAGAGATCCCGACCGAAGGGACCACAGAGATCCCGACCGAAGCGGGCGAACCAAGCGGACCCGAAGAAACGGTTCCACCCGATTCAACCGAACCCAACCCGCAAGAAGGCTCCATCGAAGAGTCCGCACCCATCGAGCCAATCGCTGATTCGACCATCGAGCCGACCGCTGAGCCTACAGCGGAACCAACCGCCGAACCCGCCGACGAAGCGACCGCTGAGTCCGTCGACGAGCCGACCGCTGAGCCTACCGCTGAGTCCGTCGACGAGCCGACCGCTGAGCCAACCGCTGAGCCTGTATCCGACGGGAGTTCTCCAGAACCCTCCCAAGAAGTCGGACCTGACACTTGTGTTGGACCAAGCGGCCAAAAGTGCTGTCAGAAAGCAGACGATTGCACAAGTCTTGGGCCGGGCGCGTACTGCGCACTAAACGGTTATTGCTACGCCAAAGATAAATGCACGAACTCTGATCCAAAAACTTGTCCCACGTTAGGAGATGTTTGCAAAAAAGACGGGAAGTGCGGTGATTGTGCAAACGACGGCGAGTGCGGAACAGGCGGAAAGTGCAGTCTTCAGAAACGCTGCTTTTATGATCCATGTACGAGCCCCGCTGATTGTCCGACAGGTATGGTCTGTCAGCAAAGCCGTTGTGTGGCGCTGTTGAAAAGGGATTCGTCGAATAACGTGGTGGGATGGGGAGACGGGGCCGTTGCGAAAGATTGTATGGAGTACCGCTATCCGCCCGCAGGGTACGAGGCTGCAACGCAGGACGGCGTGTACCAGATCCTCGACAAAGCAGATCAGCATTGGGTGTCCTGCAATATGACCTACGCAGGCGGCGGATGGACGTTGACCATGAAGATCCAGAAAACAGGTTCGACATTTGATTACGATTCGCCCAAATGGGAGGACGATAAGTTGGTGTCTGCAACTCCGCAATCAAACGACGCTCTGTTGGACGGGACAGACGCGAAACTGCGCAGCTACACCAAAGTCGGAGTCAAGCAGATCATGCTCCAGATGCAGACAGAGCCCGACGTATCGGCATCTCCTGCCACCGAGCGCAGAAGAGCCATCTTGACGCTCGATCAAAGCAAGCCTTCTTTGATGGAGGTCATGAAAGCGCCAACGCCAGCGCTATCGGTGGGTGGCGGATTGGAGCGCCAAAACTGGCGTGCGTTGATCGGTGGTTCGGAGGTGTATTCGTACCCGTGTGCGGAGGGTCTTAAAAAAACCAAAGGAGCGAATCTCAAGATCCGCATGGGTTTGATTTCTTCGGACGCGGTGGCTTGTACTGCAAACTTCTCGGTTCTGGGTGTGGGAGCAAAGTACGATGCCGCCGCACACGCCATTTTTGGGGCTGGTTTTTGGCGGGGAGGGAGTCGATCGATCGTTGAAAATGTGTATGCGTATCTGTGGGTACGGGCTTTTCCTGCTTCCACACAACCACTCGTGACGACAAGCAACGCCTTGGCCTATGGCTCCAACCAGTTCGCCAAAAGCTGTCTTGAGTATCGGACGCCACCCGCCGTCAGCGAGATCAGCGGTGAATACTGGTTGGCGGGTCCAGCAGGTTCCTATCGGACTTATTGTGATATGACCAAACATGGCGGAGGATGGACGCTTGCGCTCAAAATCAACGGGAAAGAATCTGCCTTTGCGTTTGATAACGCGGCGGCTTGGGTCAATGGTGTTCCTTCAATCAACGTAAACCAAGGTCACTCGCCTTCGACCCAAGGCAGTTTTTCACTCGCAAGCTACACCAGCCTTGCTCCACAGCAGATCATGCTGGAACAAACGGTGTTGGACATGTCGTCTGGCACGAAAGATTCGACGCTGACGAGCCTTGTGGTGCATCTCGACAATCCGAACAGCGAACCCTTGTCAAAAGTGTTTGTTTCGCCAAATCCAGCAGCGTTGCGCTTTGCGTATTCGCTCGGTGCGATGGCGTGGATGGAGTGGTTTCCCAATCCGATGGCAAAACTCCATAAAAACTGCGTCCTCGAAGGGTTTTCAAAAGAGCAATCTTGGACAACAGATATCTTCAAAAACGCAAAAGTGCGGATCGGGGCGGTCGGCCAAGAAGAGGATTGCGCAGCCCAGCCAAAAGAGACGCTTTCATGGATCGGCCTTGGCGGAACAGGAACGGCGTGCAGTATCAACAGTAGCTGGATTGCGGGAGCTTCTTCGGGGGATTGCGGGGTGTTTGCGAGCAAGAAGCTAGATATCGTCTCCCAGACGAATCTATATCTGCGCTGAGCAGCGCGGTGGGGGCGATCGTCGAAGGGTGGCTGTAGACGCCCTGTTGTTGGGCAGCCACAGCTTACAGGGGTACAAAATGCGCGCATCACGCAGAGGATGCCGAAAAGAAGAGTCCACGGACAACGACCAACGGGAGTTGCGCGCTTCGCAAAGCACGGAAAGCACGGAAAGCACGGAAAGCACGGAAAGCACGGAAAGCACGGAAAGCACGGAAAGCACGGAAAGCACGGAAAGTATGGCGACGGGGTGATCGTCACACGATTTGTACCCTGTGGTTTGGGGGCGACGGCAAGTACCCCTGTCAGATTACCCCCTCTGGACGGGCTTTACAGAGGATGTGTACGAGTGTTAGGCATCTGTGGCTGCCCAACAGCAGGGCGTTGGCCTTTTGAACCGAAAACGATAGGTTTAGGGATGAGGAGAAGCGTAAACGAATCGAAAACGATAGGTTTAGGGATGAGGAGAAGCGTAAACGAATCGAAAACGATAGGTTTAGGGATGAGGAGAAGCGTAAACGAATCGAAAACGATAGGTTTAGGGATGAGGAGAAGCGTAAACGAATCGAAGATGAGGAGAAGCGTAAACGAATCGAAAACGATAGATTTAGGGATATCGCATGATATGCAGGAACACACACCCGAAAAAACGGATGGGAGGAAGAGATGGAGAAGAAAGCGTTGATGGAAGAGTTGGAGCAGTTGGGGAAGTTGTACCAATCGGGGGTGTTTTCACAGGCGGAGTTTGAAGCGCAACGAGCGGAGTTGTTGGAGCAATTGCGGGTGTTGCGCAGTGGGCAGACGCCGATGCCGTCGAAGGGTGGTGGAAGTGGACTCAGCCAAGTCCACGGTGCGGATGTATTGGCCACAGGCTTTGTGGGAGGGCAAGGGCAGGCGGGATTTGTGGGAGGGCAAGGGCAAACGGGGCTGGGTGTGGGCCGAGTGGTGGGGGAGCGTTATCGGTTGGTGCGGATGTTGGGGCGAGGTGGGATGGGCGAGGTGTGGTTGGCCGAAGACATCCGCTTGGGTCGGGCGTTTGCGCTGAAGTTTCTGTCCGATGCGTTGGTGGGATCATCGGAAGCGTTGGGGCGGATGCACCGAGAATATGAAGTGCTGGAAAAGCTGACGCATCCGCATATTGTGCGGGTGTTCGATATGGATCAGGACAAAGACAGCGGGCGCTGGTATCTGCGGATGGAGTATGTGGAAGGCGAAGACTTGGGGAAAAAGATCGCGGTGGTGGCGCAACAAGCCAAACGACCGTTGTTTGGGATGGATGTGATGGTGGGTTGGTTAGGGCAGCTAGTGGAGGCTTTGGATTACGCCCATCAGCAGGGGATCTTGCACCGCGATATCAAGCCCGCAAATTTGATGTTGACGACCGAACCGCAGCGATTGAAAGTGATGGATTTTGGGATAGCGCGTGTGGTCAGCGGAACGCATACGACCCAACACACCGCGATGATGGGATCGATGTACTACGCCGCACCAGAGCTTTTGCGCGGTCAAGCGGCGACCCCAGCGGCGGATATCTATTCGTTTGGTGTGTTGGTGTACGAGATGTTGACGGGGGAACCGCCGATGGGACATTTCGAGAAGCCGTCTTTGGTGGTGGATGGGCTTTCGGTAGAGGTGGATCGACCGCTGCTGGGGATGTTATCGCCAAACCCGACAAAACGGGGGGGCTCGTTGCGAGAGGCGTGGTCGCCGTTGCGGGATGCGCTGCTTGGAAAATCGGCAACGGTGGTTGCGCCACCCCAGCCCGCGCCAGCATCGCCAAAGATCGAGGTGATCGCACCGCCACCGCCACCGAAGATCGCGGAACCATCGGCAGGAGAGCGGCGGGTGTTTCGGGTGGGCGGGGCGGATCTTGCGATGCGCTGGATCCCTGCGGGGCGCTTCCTCATGGGCGCAGGAGCCGATGACAAGGAGGCCAATGACTACGAAAAACCGCAGCACGAAGTGACAATCACACGGGGATTTTGGATGGGGGAGGTGCCCGTCACACAGGGCCAATACCAAGCGATCACGGGCCATAATCCATCGCATTTCAAAGCGGTGGGTTTGGATGCGCCTGTGGAGCAGGTGAATTGGCATGAAGCAGCAGCGTTTGCAAACAAGTTGTCTGCGTTGGAGGGGCTGTCGGCTTGTTTTGTGGGTAGTGGCGAACAGATGGAAGGAGTGGGAAACAAGAGCGGCCATTACGTCGGGTGTAAGGGGTGGCGTTTACCGACGGAGGCGGAGTGGGAATATGCTTGTCGTGCGGGTGCGACAACGCCGCGTTATGGAGAGTTAGACGAGATCGCGTGGTATGGGAAGAACAGCGGCAGCACAACGCATGCTGTGGGGCAAAAACAAGCCAATGCGTGGGGGCTACACGATACGCTGGGCAATGTCTGGGAGTGGTGCTATGACTGGTTTGGTGGTTATTCGGCCCAAGCAGCTACAGACCTTGTTGGAGCAGCTACAGGCACGAACCGCGTGGTACGGGGTGGCGGTTGGCACTACCACGCTAACAGCGTGCGGGCGGCGCGGCGTTACTACGGCACGCCGACGTACCGCAACTACAACATCGGTTTCCGTGTCGTCAGGTCGAGCCCCTAATTACCGTTTTCCGTTTTACCGTTTTACCGTTTGCGGCCCGATTTATCGGGGTTGAAAGAGGGGGGCGCTTCGTGAACGAATGTGTTGTCCGTCGACAGTGCAGTCGTGTGTGCAGTATAGAGTGCGGCGGGTTCTGATGGGCGTGGCGCTTCAGGACGCAAGGCAGCGAGCTCCGCCGCGCCGCGTCG
>JAKLKB010000171.1 GCA_023150835.1 Myxococcota bacterium
GAGGGGGCTTGTGTTATGCGGAGGGGGGGGCTTGCGTTATGCGGAGGGGGGATTGTGTTATGTGGAGGAGGGCTTATGTTCGCTGCACCAGTCGAGACCGCAGTGATCACTTTGTGGCATGGGGAGGGCGGAAGCTGGGGCAGGATCCGAAGCAAAAGAGGCGACACGAGACGGTGTTGAAAAAGTGGACAGCAGCTTGCTCACATCCTCGGAGCCACAAAACGGGCAAAGGATCTCCGCCATCAGATCACGCGAAGAGAGCAACTGCTCAAAACGCCGTCCACAGGCCGCGCAACCATACTCGAACAAAGGCATACGAACCTCTCGGTTTGTCTGTTGTTTCTTTGCAAACGGCTTGTTTCTTGTGGGTTTGTTGGGGGTGGTTTATTGGAACAAAGAACCTTGGCCGACGTTCACTGTTTGGGGTTTGGGAACCACGATCGCCACCACCACGCCACCCGCCACAACGACCCCGATGGTGATCCAAAACCAAGCTTGTTTGTAAATAGGGGGGCCTTCTTTTACAACCTTGCGGCGCGTGACGCCGAGGTCATCGTCTTTGGCTCCGATGGTGTTGCTTGCGGCGACTTTGGTTTCGCTGTCTTTTTTCTCGTTGGGATCGTCTTCAAACACAACGCCCCGACGTGCGGGCGGTTCCGTCTCTGTTGGAGCTGCCACTGGCTCGCCGCTGCCCGTGTTGGCGGGGTTGGGGTCCGAGCCGGGCGCATCGCCGATCGGTGGAGGGGGCGCGACGTCTACGTTTTCAGGACGCGAGATCGGGTCGTCCCCTTTGACCAATTGAACGTCTTTGTTGATCCGCTGCCCCGGGCGAAGATCGAAGTCAAGGTACACAGTTTTGTGTTCGTAAAGACTAACTTTATAACGATAACGCCCCGGCATCAAACGCTTTTTCCACGTCGTTTCGCCGATCTTCGTTTCGCCTTGGGTGGTGATCTGGATCACTCGCGCTTTCGGTGGCGTCGAAGCGATCGACAGATAACACATATAACGCCGATCCAACGTCGCATACCAAGAAGCCGCTGCCTTGGTCACATCCGCCTTTTCGCAACGGCTACCATGCGCTGCTTGATAATACCGCTGCATCGCTTGGTAGGGGCGGTTCATCTTGTAAAGCATCTGCCCTTGGTACTGCAAAAAGGTCGCACGTCGACAGTTAAAACGCGGCAGGCGCGGCACATAGCTGTGTGCCGCCTCAAACGCTTTTAACGCCTTCGAGTATTCTTTCGCTCGTGCGTGGCTTTGCCCCTTCAAATAAGCATCTACCGCTTTTTGGATCTTGCTTGCCTTGGCTGTTTGAGGTTGCGCACACAGCGCCAACGCCAACAGCCATCCCATCGCTCTCATCCAACGCATCTTTTGTTTCTCCTTTGCCTTTCCCTGCGTGTCCTCGCGGGGTATCTCGCATGCTTCGCATACATCGGGATCTTCCGCCCCCAAAAGAGGCTTCTCCGACAAGGACTTCCAAACCTACACCAATCTTTTTTGATCGTCGAGAGGCCGAACCTGTTCTCAAATCTCACTCACGCTCAACCTCCAACGCCACGCAAACGCTCTCACCCCCCCTCACCTTACACCCCCCTTTTCGCAACATCCCCGCCTTGCTCGATCTCATTTGGGCGGTGTATAGGCAACCACCGCATTTTCTGCACAGCGTGGCCCGTCTTTCAAACGGAAGGTTCGCTTGTTGTCGCAGAGATCGCACAACAGTTCCTTGCTACCTGTCTTGATCGACTTTCCATCATTCGCATCGTTGCAACCTGCCGCCACTTCGGACACTTTGCGCCACTGCAAAGCGGCGGGTTCTGCGACCGTTCCTGCGCACAAGTAAGCTTCGTTGCCTTTGTCCAACAAGCACTTGATATCTTTCGTGCTTGCATCGCATCCCGCTGTCTTGGCGTCCACGGTGGGGACATACAAGCAGCTTTGTCCAAGCACCGAGCCACAAGCCCCCGCATCATCAACGCCTTTGCCTGTTCCATCGTCGTTGCAATCGTCATCACGCCCGTTGCATTGCTCGCGATAACACAACCTACAAGTGCCGTTGTCTCCTCCCATACTGGCCCCTTGAATCCGCCAAGCCAACACGCACTTCGCGTTGGCTCCGACTTTGGATACACAGCTCTCTAAACCCCGTTGCAGGTAGCCTTTGCAGTCGATACTATCGGGACTTTCCTTGGACAAGAAGAAGTACACATCGAACTTATCCACCCCCGCAGCCACCGACGCAGAGACCGAAGCATCGCTAAATGTCCCGCCCGCATCGCGCACAAGATACTTTCCATCCGGATTGTACTGCACAACGTAGGTCGGTGGATCACCCGCTTGGCCGCTCCAACGCAAGCCCACACATCCGTATTCTTTTCCACCTTGAAACAGCTTGTAAGGCCCATCAGGTGTCGGGATCTGTAAAGCAGCACCAAAGATCGCTTTTGGGCTTTGCGCCGCATCGCTGCAAACAATCGGTGTCGTCCTTCCTCCACAAGCCCCCGCCAACAACCAGCCCATCCCCAAACATCCCAACGCTACCGCTCGCACAAAACGCCAAGATCGCAACATCACAAAACACCTCTCTATACCATCATGGGTCACCTGCCCACACTCTCCCACAGACAGGCTCAATTTTCCTCGGGCCTCACAAACACAAACCCACCACCGTACTGATTGTCAATAAAATCCAACGTCGTCCCTTCCAAATAAGGAATCGAACTCTTGTCCAAGATCACACGCAAACCGCCTTGTGTCGAGACATGATCGCTCGGTTTGACCTTGCTCTCAAACGCCAGATCATAACGGTAACCGTTCCCTGCATCGATCAACAAGATCCGCACTCCGCTCTCTTTGGCGACGAGTTCCCGATCGATCGCCGTTTTCACTTGCTCAACAGCTCGCTGTGTCAACCGAACAGGCGCACTCTCGCTTTTTTGTGGCTTTGCCATAACGACTTCTTCACCTCATTTTTCTACATCCATGCACAAAAAAAGTGGCCGCATCCTAGTCCATCGCCAATCCCTTGTCAACGTATCCACCCATCCAAGCCCATACACCGAGCCTCACAACCACCGACATAAGCCCATACACCGAGCCTCGCCAACCACCGACATAAGCCCATACACCGAGCCTCACAACCACCGACATAAGCCCATACACCGAGCCTCACAACCACCGACATAAGCCTATCCATCGGATCTCGCCAACCACCGACATAAGCCTATCCATCGGACCTCGCCAACCACCGGCACAAGCCCATACACCGAACGATACCCCCCCTCGATCCAAGCCCATCTACCGACCCAAACGAACGCCCATCCAAGCCCATCTACCGACCCAAACAACCACCCGTTGCAAACCACCACAAGCGGCCTCTTGCCTTTTTGGGGTGGGTTGTGATTGATAGCGCCCACCAAACCTCACCACCCGCGCAGAGGACCGATCTTTGCCCGACCACAGACGGTCCCCGCCCCAAGCCCAAAAGGATCCCCGATGAGTACAAGGTACAAGATCGACGAACGTACGGCGGTCAACGAACTGAGTCATATCCGCGCATCTGCCATCACCTTGAGTTGCGCCCGCAACATCGCCCACAACCCAACGATGGACGAACTCTACGAGATGTCCTGCAACCAAGACAGCGCGATCATCACGGATGTACCGATGGCAGATCCCGCCTACGCAGGACTCAGCCCACAACACAACCGCGTGATCGTCTCTTATAGCGGCCAAGATACGGGCCGTTCATCTTGGGCGCGCTTGATCTGCCCACAGCCTGAAGAGATCCAACGACACCCCGAACTTCTCGATACACGCGACCGCATCGAGCGCCTTGTGCGCGAAATGAACATCCAATTGATGCAAAAACAAACCCTCGTTCATACCGAAGTCTTCTTTGGGAAAAACCATTCTTTCATGGGCAAGATCCACATGATCGTCCCCAAAGAGTACGCCAAACTCGCTCTTGACCTCGGACTCAACTTTATCCGCGTCACCCCCGAATCGCAAAAGATCTACGACGCCTCCGATGTCCTCAAAATACCCGACCTTTGGCTTGTCTGCCACCCCGAATGGCTCAACCCAAGCTGGCAAGCATGGCGCAACCGCGTCACCCCCGCCAACCAAGAACAGATCGCCAAAGATCCCGAACCCAAGCGCTTAATGATGGTCTTCGATATCGCCTATTATACGGCGTATCTGCTCGGCGCTCGCTACTTCGGCGAAGTCAAAAAAGCCTGCCTCACCATGATCTGGGACGCCGCCATCAAAAGCGGTATCGGAATGCCCATACACGGCAGTTCCAAAACGCTCTTCGTCATCCCCCAAAACGCCCCAACCACCGCTCCTTCGTCGATTGACCAAAACACCCCAACCACCGCTCCCTCGCCGATTGACCAAAACACCCCAACCACCGCTCCCTCGCCGATTGGCCAAAACACCCCAACCACCGCTCCCTCGCCGATTGGCCAAAACACCCCAACCACCGCTCCCTCATCGATCGACCAAAACACCCCAACCACCGCTCCCTCGTCGATTGACCAAACAGCCCAAACCACCGCACTTTCCAAGCCACAAGCCGTCACGTTCATCACCATCGGCTTGTCTGGCTCGGGCAAGTCCACCATCGGAAACGATCCCCACCACGCCTTCCTCGATCCCCAAAAAGGCGAGTACTCCCGTATCGGCAACGATGATGCCCTTGTGATCCTTTACGATAAGAACCTGCGCGATCATGGAACCGTCGGACTCGAAGACGGATGCTACAACAAATCCAACGACTACACTCCCGATTCGATGTATCTTCGCACCGTACAATCGGCTGAAAACGTCATGGTCTTTCGCAACGATCAAGGAAAGCTCGATATCTTGCACCAAGATATCCTCAACGGGAATGGTCGTGTCCAAACCGCACGCCACCTCTTGTCGGGCGCGGACAGCGATCTCAATACACCCCACCCTGATTACCTTTGCTTGCTGATGAAAGACGAAACCCTCCCTCCCGTCGTGCGCATCACCAATTCTCAACTGATGGTTTCGATGTATATGTGCCTCGCAAGCCGCTCCACTTCCGCAGAAAATCTTCCCGTCGAACAGATGGGCAAACTGCGCATGATCCCGGGCGCAAACCCCTTCAACACATGGGGCATGCAACAAGAAGCCGAATCGCTCGAAAAACTCGTACAACACCTTGGCTGCCAAGGTATCGTGATGAACACGGGCAGTTTCTTCATCAACGCCAACAAACAACGTGCTGGACAACTTCGCAAAGTCACCAAAGAGATCTCTCTCTCTATCTATCCGATGCTTGCGCAAAACAAGATCCGATGGATCGATTGGCCCTACTTCCCCGGTACGCAGATCCCCGCACCCGGCTGCTTTGAAAGCCTCTTCCCCCTCTTCGATCAGTACTTTCACCCCCTGCGCGTCGAAGACGAACAAGTCTTTTGCGAACTCCTACGCAACCGCCTTCTCGAACGACTTGACTTTCTCCTTAGCATCAAGATCGATCGCCGTTTTATCTTACCCATCCGAAAAGCCATCATCGAACTCGATTCCTACGAACTCAGCACTCGCGGACCCACCGCACACGTCGAAAACATCGAAACCTTGCTCGGCACAGGACGAGACAAATCCTCCCTCTAAACTCATGTTGCGCAATGGTTTTGTGGGATTCTACCCCACACCCCGCAAGGGCGCACAGCTCCCTTGACCCTGTATTGGCGAAAAGATCACTGCTTTTCAAACCAACAACGCTCTCGCTTGAAGACCGCGAACACGGGGTTTTTGCGACTGCACCGCTCCTCTCTACCTTCAAAGCCAGTTGCGCTTTCGACGGATCGCCCACAGTCCAAACAATCCAAACGCCCACAACAAGGCGACTTGCGAAAGAGAAGACGCCCCAATCGACGGATCCCAACGGATCGTTTGCTGTTGTTCGAATCGCCGTTCGTAGGGCTTGAACGTTCCCAAATGCCGATTCATCGGCATAACCGCAGCAATCAAAACGCCCGAAAATACAGCCCCCACCGCAGACGCAAGCACGCGCCCCGTAATATCGCTCTGATCGACACTTTCCGAACCGATCTCGATATCGGGAAGCGCACCCGCACCTTGAAGACGCACACGCAACCGCGTCAACACCGAATAACCGCTCTCCGCCATCGACACGATCTCTTGGAACTCTTGGCAAAACGCATAATTCGGATCGTCATCGGGGATCTCTCTCGGGCACAGCTTGAGCAGATCTTGCTTGAATTCGGGAACAAATAAACCCGCTTGCGCGGCCTTGGTTTGCTCTCGAAGCGCCCCCTCGTAACTCCCCTTCCCTTCGGCATCAAACTGTTGCCGCACCACCCGCCCGATCTCTTCGAGCGACTTCTCTGTAAAGGCTTTGTTTGTAATCGCGTATCGCGCCCTTCCGATCGTCCAAAACACCACAGGAACATCCCCATCGTGCGGACTCAAAGACAGCCGATGCGTCCAGTCTTGATACGTCGGGCGAGGCAGCCGCACCAACAACGGCTCCACCGCTTGGATCTCCGACTTGCCGCTGGTCCTCAAACGAGCAAAGATCCATTGCGTGCGCTGCTGTGCGGAGATCGCCTTGAGTTGGGCTTCTTGGGAAGAAGACAGCGCAAAGCCCTGTTGTTGGAGCCACCCCAACATCTGCGCCAACGGCTCCACTTTGCCATCGCTACTGTACGACACATCCGCCGGTTGCAACGAAAGCTTCGGCGCATCGAACAATTGCCCTAAAGAGATCGGTGCGTTTTCAGGCGCAGTGATCGAATGGGCGCTTGGCCGCCCGCATCCCGTCCGCTGGTTGATGCTGTTGAGCTCGATAATCGGGGCTGTTAGCTTTTCAAGGCTTTTCATCCGATCTGTGCTGCTAATCAAAACGCCCAATCCTTTGGTATCTTCAAGCGGGATCGGAAGCATCCAAGCCACCTCCGTATCGTCGCTTTGCACCGCCACTTGCACATGCAACGCCAGTTGATCGCGTGTAAAGTGCGACAACACCCGCATCCCACGCACTCGCACTTGACGCTGTGGGTCTTTCGTGATCCAAAGCCCCGCTGCCTCCGCTTGAACACTCCATCCCACCCAAACCAACACACTCCACACACCATACTTCCAGCCCAAAGACCGCATCTCAAAAACCTCCCGAAAAACCCACCTCTACACCAACAAAACCCAACCCTCGACCCTCCGCCATCGTTGCCCACGCAACCACCCGCTTGTCAAGGCATCCCAAAACATAGAGAGCCTCGCAGCCTCGCAACGGGTTGACAAAAACCCGTGCTCGCGCCCTTGGTGCAACGCTTGTTGAGACTCGTCAAGGACTTCACGCAGCAGGTTGACAAAAACCCCATGTTCGCGCCACTTCACGCAGCAGGGTTGTTGATCTGAAAACGTCTGTTCACCCCGCTAACACGGGGCAAACGGCTGTCTCCCCTTGTCGGGCGTGGGATGAAACTCCACACCTCTGTCCGTCTGCGCAAATTCCATATCTACCTGATCCGCAAAAAAAAAGCATCGCTCTGTGCGTGGCTATCCCCCACCGCGATGGCGTAAAGCAACTTGCAAAGCCAACAAAAACGTGTATGTTGCACAAGAACAAACGGGGGCTTGTGCGATCCAAGCCACCCGCAGCGCTCGAAACCCAAGCGTGTCAAGTGTTTCGGAGCCTACACGCGAAGAAAGGAGTTCATCTTGAGCTGGTTGACTCGCACTTTTACCTCTTCTGTCGGGAAGAAATTCTTGGCAGGTCTCACCGGCCTCGGTATGTTTCTGTTCCTTATTGCCCATGTAACGGGCAACTTGACCCTCTTTATGAAGACCAAAGTCGGCCAAGATCCCGCCTTCAACGCCTACGCCAAAAAATTGCATGATCTCCCCGGCTTTGCTCTCGCAGAAGCCCTGATCTTGCTCGCTTTTGCCGCACACGTCGTCCTCGTGATCTGGCTGTCTTACACCAACCGCCTCGCTCGCGGCGAACAACGCTACGCTGAAGTTCGCAGCAAACAAGACCCCCAAAATCAATTGGCCTTGTTCGCAAGCAAAACCACCCTACTCGGCGGCATGATCATCTTGGTGTTTTTGGTCGTCCACATGGCCGACTTCCGTATGGCGCGCTTCATGGACGGCAACTTGATCACCCAAGCCAAAGTCGTCAGCGCCCTCCAAGTCCCATGGCGCGCCTTCTTGTACGCGATCGCCAGCCTTCTCGTCGGATGGCACCTCTTCCACGGCATCCAAAGCGGTTTTCGTTCGTTGGGCATGCGTCACCCCCGATACATGACCTACATCCAAAAATTCGGAGTGATCGCTGCAGTCTTGATCGGCGCATTGTTTGCGTCGATGCCTATCGCGATCTTTGTCGGTTTTATCACAAAGTGATCTGATGCGCTCCACCATCCACACGCGCACAGAAACAAACACAAGGGTGTTGAGGCATGATCCTAGATCCAAGAACTCCAAGCGGCCCTCTCGATCAACGTTGGGCCAAAGCCAAAGAAGAAATGCGTCTCGTTGGACCCATCAACCGACGCAAATTCAAAGTCATCATCGTCGGAACCGGACTCGCCGGAGCTTCCGCTGCCGCCTCCTTGGGACAACAAGGCTACGATGTCCACTGCTTTACTTTCCACGATAGCCCTCGCCGCGCTCACAGTATCGCCGCACAAGGCGGTATCAACGCCGCCAAAAACTACCAAAACGACGGCGATAGCACGTGGCGTCTGTTCTACGACACCATCAAAGGCGGCGACTTCCGCGCCCGTGAGTCCAACGTCTACCGCCTCGCTCAAAACAGCACCAACATCATCGACCAATGTGTCGCTCAAGGCGTCCCTTTTGCCCGTGAATACGGCGGAACCTTGGCCAACCGCACCTTCGGCGGCGTCCTCGTCTCCCGTACCTTCTATGCTCGCGGTCAAACAGGACAACAACTCCTCCTCGGCGCTTACAGCAGCTTGATGCGCGAAGTCCACGAACAACGCGTCAAACTCTACACCCGCCACGAGATGCACGACCTGATCGTCAAAGACGGCGTCGCCCAAGGCATCGTCACCCGCAACCTCATGACGGGCGAAGTCGAAGCTCACACCGCGCACGCTGTCCTCCTTTGCACGGGCGGTTACACCAACGTCTATTATCTCTCCACCACCGCTATGGCCTCCAACGTCTCGGCAACTTGGCGTGCCTACAAACGCGGCGCTTACTTTGGCAACCCTTGCTACGTCCAGATCCACCCGACTTGTATCCCTGTCTCTGGACACTACCAATCCAAACTCACCCTCATGAGCGAAAGTCTCCGTAACGTCGGACGCATCTGGGTCCCCCGTACTCCCGGGGACAAACGCCATCCCAACGACATCCCCGAAGCCGAGCGCATCTACTTCCTCGAAGAACGCTATCCCACCTACTCCAACATGGTCCCCCGTGACGTCGCCTCCCGCAACTGCAAAGAATACTGCGACAAAGGCCACGGCGTCGGGGCCAGCGGCGACTCCGTTTACCTCGACTTCCGCGAAGCCATCGCCAAAGAAGGCGAACCCACCATCCGCTCCAAATACGGCAACCTCTTCGATATGTACCACAAGATCATGGGCGAAGATCCTTACAAACAACCCATGAAGATCTATCCCGGACCCCACTACGTCATGGGGGGCCTCTGGGTCGACTATCACCTCATGTCCAATATCCCCGGACTCTTCGTCCTCGGCGAAGCCAACTTCTCCGATCACGGTGCCAACCGCCTCGGCGCAAGCGCACTCATGCAAGGTCTCTCTGATGGATACTTTGTCGCCCCCTACACCGTCAGCAACTACCTCGCAAACAAAATGAACACACTACCCCTCTCCACTTCCGACGACGCTTGCAAACAAGCCATCGACGACACCCGCAACCTCATCGATCGCTTCCTCAAAGCCAAAGGAAACCAGTCCTCCGAAAGTTTCCATCGTCGCCTCGGTAAAATCCTCTTCGACAAAGTCGGCATCAGCCGCACCAAACAAGGACTCCAAGAAGCCATCAAAGAGATCCAAGATCTTCGCGAAGACTTCTGGAACAATGTCCGCGTCCCCGGTGATGCAAGCTATGTCAACCAAGAACTCGAAAAAGCGGGCCGTATCATCGACTTTATCGAATTTGGTGAGCTCATGGCCCGTGACGCCCTCCACCGCGAAGAATCTTGCGGCGGACACTTCCGCGCTGAACACCAGATCGACGGAGAAGCCAAACGCGACGATGACAACTTCGCCTACGCTGCCGCTTGGCAATTCAACGGCCTCGACAAAGAACCCACCGTCCACAAAGACGAACTGAAGTTCGAGTCCGTGAAGTTGACACAAAGGAGCTACAAGTAATGTCCAACAGCATCAAGCTGACGCTCAATATCTGGCGACAAGCCAATCGCCACGCCAAAGGTCGCTTCGAAACCTACCAACCCAAGGACCTTACCACCGATATGTCCATCCTTGAGATGCTCGATTGTCTCAACGATGAACTGATCGCCGCTGGCAAAGAACCCGTCACCTTTGAACACGATTGCCGCGAAGGCATCTGCGGAACCTGCGGCATCATGATCAACGGCATGGCTCATGGTCCCGACCGTGGCACCACCACCTGCCAACTTTACCTCCGCCGCTTCAAAGACGGTGACACCCTTGTCCTCGAACCTTGGCGCGCCAAAGCCTTCCCCGTGATCAAAGATCTGCTTGTCGACCGCTCCGCCTTTGACCGCATCCAGATGGCGGGTGGTTACATCTCCGTCAACGTCGGAAACGCTCCCGAAGCCAACTCCATCCTCATCCCCAAAGATGTCGCCCTCGAAGCCTTCGATGCCGCCGTCTGCATCGGCTGTGGCGCTTGCGTCGCCGCCTGCAAAAACGCCTCCGCCATGCTCTTTGTCTCCGCAAAAGTCGGACACCTCTCCCTCATGCCCCAAGGACACCCCGAACGCCACGACCGCGCCCTCAATATGATCGCTCAAATGGACGCCGAAGGCTTCGGTTCTTGCACCAATACCCTCGAATGTTCCGCCGCTTGCCCCAAAGAGATATCCCCCAAATGGATCCAACGCCTCAACGGCGAATACATCCAAGCCGCCGCTGTCACCCGCCGTTAATCCCCCCCCTGCTTTTTCTACACTTTTTCTTTCCCCTGCTTTTTCTACACTTTTTC
>JAKLKB010000011.1 GCA_023150835.1 Myxococcota bacterium
GGGTATTCGTGGGAAGGGAGGGAGTTGTGGAGGAGGTGGGGGGTCGCGAAAGCGGCGGTGTGTGTGGTGGGATGGGTGTATGTGGAAGCGTCCGTGCTGTGGGCGGGATGGGAGAGACAGAAGGGGGGCGAGCAATCGGCGAAGAATGGAAAGGATGAGGATGTTCGCGAGGTCTGGGTGGGGTGGGTGTTGCGTGCGTGGGGAGGGCGGGGCGGGCGTCGAGGATGAATTCGATCACTTGGCCAAATCGGAGGAGGTTGCGTTTTTGAAGTTGAGATACGGGGATGTCGATTTGACCGATCAGTTCGATGCGATGGACATCTTTGTCGTAGAGAGCGATGCGAAGAGTGTGGTGCTTGAGCAGGGCAAAGATCTGTTTTTGTTGCCAGTGGGGGCGAAGTGTATTGCGTTGGACTTTGGTTTCGAGGCGTTGGTTGTTGGCTTCGATGACAACGAAGACATCGGGCAGAGCGCTTTCTCCGAAGCCGAGATCCCATGCGTGGGCATTGGCTTTGTGAGGGAGGATGCGTGCGCGTCGAGGGGCGATCTCCAAGAGGACGGGCTGAGGGGAAGCATGGGCGGGGTGCGGAAACAGGATAGAAAGCAGCCAGAGGATGGGAAAGATCAAGCTCTTGGAGAGGATGGGCATTGGGGGACTCCTGTGGGTCGATCGCGGGCGAGAAAAGCAGCAGGCAAGGCAACGTACCACCGCGATGCGAACGGAGCAAGGCAACATAGAGGCAGTTTTTGGGGGGATAGCTGTTGTGGCGTTTGGTGAAGCGGTATTCTCGGTGGTCTGGGGATGAAAGGGAGGGGGCGTTGTGTTTGTTATGTGGTGTGTATAGAGAGAAGCGACCTGTTGTGTTGGATGGGTGGGGTACCATCCCAAGCCCCGCAAGGGAGTCGGACTTCCTTGACCCCGTGTTGACGGAACTGTAGAGGATGTGCGCGATATGGATGAGCGGCAAAAAGACAAAGGAAGGCTCCATCGAGCGCGTTGGGTCGCGCTGTGGAGTTTTTTGGGGATGGTGGGCGCGGGGGTGATATGGGAAGTGACAGAGCGCCGCTTAGAGGCTTGGTTGTCGCAAGCGATGGATGCGGATATTCGGGATCTTTCATCGTTGTGGAAACAGCGCCCTGTGGGGACGCAGCGATTGGATGAGGTACTTCGGGCAAAGTTTTTGAGTGCAAAGCAACCCGACCGACTGCGGATCGCGTGGTTATTGGGGCGCAGCGGGCATTTGGAGCAGGCGTGGTTTGAGAGCTATCTTCGGCACAAAGATTGGCGCGTGCGGGAAGCGGCGGTGTTTGCGTTGGGGCGATCCGTTGAAAAAGAAGCGATCACAAGAGGAGGCGAGGAGAAGGCTGGATCGACGGGGCGATCTGTTGAAAAGTCCGAAGTGACGGGTCAGATAGCGATGGAGATGCGTTGGTTGGGGGAGGCATTGCAAGATGAGAAGGCGTTTGTGCGTTATCGTGCGGTGCAAGGGCTGCGTCGTTTTGGTGCAGCGGGTCAAGCGTACCTGCCGCGCTTGTACAAAGAGTTGCAAGAAGGTGCGCCGACAGAGGCCGATCTGCACAGCCACGATCCGAACGATCCACACGGGCATAGCGCACACGAACATCACCGCGATCCGCGAAAGCAACAAGGTTTTTTCTGCGGCAAGCCGCCTGATCCGGGGTGGGAAGTGCGGTTTGCGATCTTGCGAGAACTGCCATTTTTGCAGGTCAAGAAGAAGCAGCAAGCGGCGTGGTATCGTTTGGGGTTGGCGGACAAAGATCCGCGTGTTCGGCAGGCTGCGGCGTGGGCATTGGGGCGGGTGGGAAAACAGGCGCATGAGGCGTTGTTTTCGGGGCTTTCGATGGGTTCGTTGCGTGAGCGCGAACACACCGCCGAATACATATCGACCTTGCGAAGCGAAGAGCTTTTGCGCGAGATGTTGGGGCGCTTTGAGCATCCGATGGGGCCGATCTGGTATCCTGTCGCGGATCTTTTGGGGCAGTGGTTGGAACGTCACCACAAAGGCTTGAAGGCCAAGGAAGAAGCGATGTTGTCTGCGGCTTTTTGCCGTGTCTTGTCGAGCGGGGACGTAAAGAAATCGCGGTTTGTTTTACGAGCCTTGCGCCAAGTCTCGGGGCTTGGGTTGCCGTGTGTCGTTGCGTTATTGAGGGCGAAGGGGCATGGGGGTTCGTTGGCTTTGCGGGTGGTGGGGCAGCAGTTGGCGATCAAGGCGCATTCTCGAACGATTCGAGTCGAAGATCCCGAAGTGTTGGCGTGGTTGGTGGCGGTGTGGGCGGTCTTGCCGGAGCGGGGGTTGGAGGCGTGGTGGGTGTTTGGGCAAGCGGGTCGGTTGGCGCAGGCATGGTTGCCAAAGATGTTGGCGGCGCGTGAGATCCAGTCGCGTTATCCGCACGAATGGTTGGAGGGGCTTATTCGTGTGGGGGCGGAAGTGTCGGAGATTGCGCGAGCGTGGGACGAGCTACACCAGCGTGCGGAGGCGACCGAAGCTCTACCGCAACGTCAACACGGTACGCTACGAGCCGACCTGCATCAGCGTGCGGAGGCGACTGAGGCCCGAGGTGCTGTGCGCAGCGAGCGTATGAAGCGCTTGCGGACGGAGTGGTCACCATCACGGGCTACGGCCCCGAGTGTGCGCAGCGAGCGTATGAAGCGCTTGCGGATGTGGCGGATGTTGCAAAACGTCCCCAGTCTTCCGCCGATTTGGGATGGTGTGCTTTCTGCGGGAGTGATGCGTGCAGGGCGCGAAGAAGACAGGGAGATCGTCGAGGTGTTTGTGCGCCATCCCATGCGCGTCACGACGCTGTGGAAGCTGTGGCAAACGTTGATCTTGTCGAAGGATCGGGCTTTGCGGATGTTGGCTGCGCGGGTGGTCGAGCGTAGCGGTGTGGCTCCGCATCCGTCTGTTCGGGAGTCTTTTCTGGAGATGTTAAGGGGTACACCAGACGAACAGCGCCTTGCCTTGGGCGTGATGGTGCGTGTTCAACACGATCCGATACGGGCGACGCGCATCCTCGAAGCCGTCGAAAAAGCCTCGCCGCGTACACAGATCGCCTTCCTTCGGTCGTTATCTCGGATGAATTCTTTGGCGGTGTGGGGGACGCTGCGTGGGCGCTTGGTGTCTTTTCTTCGGAGCTTGCTGGCGGCGCGTGATCATCACCTACGCAAGGGGGCTTTGGAAGTATTCGCAGCGTTGGGTAAAGAGGCTTATGCGCTACGGACCGATATACGGGGTGTTTTGCGCGATCCCTCACCTGCGGTACGCCAAGCCGCCTTGGCTGCGCTCAAAGCGATGGGGGCTTCGACTTCGAGCGTCCGATAGGCGTGGGCGTCAAGGTAAGAAGAAGAAACCTGCCGCGAGTATCGCGTAAACGCCCAAGAGCATGGCACCTTCGAGCCAGTTGCTTTCTCCATCATGGCTGATGTGGGCGACGATCATCACCGACAACAGGACGCCAGCGACTTCCATCAGACCGAAATCCAAGTTTGTCCATTCGCCTCTGGCATTCGGCCCAAACCACAGCCCTAACAAGACAAGGACTGGGGCCACAAACAAGGCGATCTGCTTGCTTGATTCAACAGCAGAGGACTTACGCAGTCGCCAAAAAAAGCCGTGTTCGGGTTCCTCCAAGCGACATAGCCGTTGTTTTGGAAAACCTGTGATCTTTTCGCCAATACGGGGTCAAGGGGCGACAGTCTATGGTGGACTCTGGGGTGAAACCCTACAAAAACCATAGAACTGCGTAATACGAGATCCGCCCATCGTATTACCATAACGGTGTAGGGGCAGCCCCCATAGGCGTTAGGTGAAGCGGAGGAAAGCCCCCCACCCCGCCCTCCCCCGTGAACAGGGGAGGGAGCGAAAGTCGGAAGCAGCGGGGATGTTGTTTTTTCATGACGCACGCTGTTTGCACGAGACGCAGACGCTGCCCGTTCCAACTTCCCCCCGTTCACGGGGGGATTGAGGGGGGGAGAACAAAAGAAAAGGCGATCAAGACCGACTCTACGAGGTTTTCACCTTAACCTAACTACGATCACACATCACTCGGATATCGTCTAAGTTCTAGGGTTATTTGGGGGTGGCAAAGCCAAATAGCCCGAACAAGAGGGCAAGGGTTCCAAGGGCGGAAAGCAAGCTGACCCACAGAAAGTCGAGGGTTCGTCGCCTCTGGGAGCGTCTGTTGGGCCGATGGTTCGCGCAGTGTGAGGGCGAGGGTGAGGGTGAGGGTGAGGGTGAGGGTGAGGGTGAGGGTGAGGGTGAGGGTGAGGGTGAGCGGCATGGGATGTAGCGTGCAGCGACTTGTTTGTTGTATTCTTCTTCGAGTGCGGTGTTGTCGGGGGAATCGACATCGACGAAGGCAAAGGGGAGGGCGTGGCGTCGATGTTTTTGTTGGATGCGACCGAATAATTCTTGGAGCCAACGTTGGAGGTGTGCAGGCGTCCACAAAAGTTTGCGTTCACAGACCAGCGTTTCCCACAAGAGTTTTCGTGCGGCTTGAGGGGTTTGTGGGCGTTGTTGGGGATCTTCTGCCAACAAGGCCAACATGGCGCGGGCTGCGCTATCGGGCAGCGTGGGATTTTTTTCTTGGGGGTGGAGATTGTTTGCGCGGTATCTGCCGATCCATTGGGCATGATGCGCAGGATCGAGGGTTCCTGATAGCGTGCAACGGGTGGTCAACAGATAGAGGATCGCTCCGAGAGAAAATAGATCAGAAAGAACGGATGTTGGATGTTGCTGTGTGATCTGTTCTGGGGCAGCAAATAGAGAAGATCGGCGAAAGCGATTGTGTTGGGTGCGCAGAAGAAGATGTCTCTGATCGTACTTGGCAAGGCCGAGATCGAGGATCTTGACGATCCCGTCGAAGGAAAGCATCAGGTTGGTGGGTTTGAGATCGCGGTGGACGAAGCTGGTAAAGGCCCCATGACTGGTGTGTTGGAGAAACTGAGCATCTTCTAAGCCTTGTAGAGCTTGGAGCAGGATCGAAAAGGCGATCTCCCACGGCAAGAACCCGTCACCACAGGACGTTGTTTGCGTGGATAGGTACATATCAAAGAGTTCTTCGAGATCGAAGCCGTGGATCAGTTCCATCACCGTCACAAGCAAACCCCCTTTGGCATCGTGGAGATCGGGATCAAGAAAGACATCGTGGATCTTTGCGAAGTGTCGGGAGGGTTGCAGCCGTTTGCCGATCAAGGCTTCTTCTATTTGGCAGAGATGAGCGCGGATTCGTTCTTCGGGCGTGGTGTAGGGGGGGATCTTGACCAGCTTGAGCGCGACGAGAAATTCGTCTTCGATGCGTCTTGCTTGCCAGATAAAGCCTTGTTCCCCTTCTCCGATGGGTTGATCGAGGCAGTAGAGTTGCCTGTCTGTGCTGCTTTGTAGGATGGTTCCAACTTTGGGGAAAAACACGAAAACCTCCTTGATGCGGGAGCGATGGCTTTGTCAAGGCCGCTGAGGAGAGGGTTGATCTGCGATCTCTTTCTGTCTGGCGTGCAAAAAACAAAAAGCGTGCCGAATCTTGGAGGGGCGATGGGATGTGTGATCTGCGGGGCATGGGGCAGCGCCCCATACGCCATGCGGCGGCGCAAATCGGATGAAAAGAAAGCAGGGGGTGTCCAGATCTTGGGCGGTGGGGTGTTATGCGCCGAGCAGGTAGGTGCGGAGTTTGTTTTTGAGGCCCCCCAAAAGAGAGCGGCCTTTTTGGTGTTCGTCGTAGGCTTGGCTGTGATCTTCGAGTTCTTCCAAGCGTTTTTCCATCAGAGAAGTAAAGGCTTCTAGGATCTGCGGTCGATTTTGTACGATAGGTCGCAAGTGGTCGGAGTGGATCTCGATCACAAGGGCTTTTTCGAGAGCGCGGACAGTGCTGCTGCGTTTGGCCCCTGTGAGAAAAGAGATCTCGCCAAAGACGGCTCCTTTGGGGAGAGAGGCGATGTGTGCATCGTGTCCGTCCTTTTGGCGAACGAGGACTTCGAGTACACCTTCGGAGAGGATAAACAGCGAAGATCCCGGCTGTCCTTGGATGGTGATCCGTTCCATCGGGCCGAGTTCGATCAAGCGGGCTTTGGACGCCAAGGTTTCGCGTTCTTCGTGTGACAATGCCTCAAAAAGCCCCAGATGATGAAGGCTTTCGGCGATCTGTTCGTGTGATTCGCGGTATTCTTCAGGGAGTGGGCGCAAAGCCTCTAGTTCGGGGGCATAACCATCACGGCGTTGGAGCAAGGAAACAAGGCCGCTTTGTTGGTTCATGTGGGCGCGAAGAAGACTGATCTCCGAAGGGACACATTCGTTTCCAGCGTAGTCCATCAATCCGCGTTCTTTGGCCCATTGAGCGACTTCGTTCATGGAGTCTCGGTATTGGTTGCAAGCAGAGGCGTAGAGTCCGTCTTGGTCCCCAAACAAGCCGCTGATGGAAGAGGGGATGCTTTTGAGCAAAACAAGGTCGAGTTTGCCTTTTTGGTGCCACATCACAAACTCGCGGACTTTGGCGGAGAGTCCGTTGAGTTCGGGAAAGGCATCAAGGCTCTTGCGCAACACGGCACGTTCGGCGTCGCGAAAGACTCGATGCCAAGTTTCTTGGGCGTTGTGTGGGTTGGGACCAGCCATCTCGATCGCCCATTTGAGGTCCTCGTGGTGGGCTTTGAGGAAGCCGAGCGTCGCTTTTTTCTTGGCGAGAAGGTGCGTGATCTTGACGGGTAGTTCGTCAGGAGCGGCGTTTTTGGCAAAGCTGATCTTGCGCAGGTTCCAGACTTCTTTCCACGCTTTGGGGTGGATGGCTTTTCGGATCTTCTCGAAGTGTGGACTTTGTTCAAAGACGCAGCGTTCTGTTGGGGAAAGCATATCGCCAAGTTCGTCTTTGACGGCTTCAAAGATGCCCAAGCAGGTCAGAAACTCAAGATAAAGACCGACACGAAGGAGCCATTTAGGTTCTGTGAGATGCCGCTTTTTTTGGACGATATCTTGATACAATGCCTTCATATACAAGTCGGCTTTTTCTGTTCCGATGGAGAGAACAGGATACCAAGGATGGTATGTGTGATCGATGGCCGAGATGCCGGATTCTTGGGCTTGTCGGACAGTATCGGGTTGGATGATTTTTTCGAGGACGCGTTGATAGAGGCTGCCAAAGCGTCGTGCATCGAAGATATCCGTATCAAAAGAGGCTTCGGAGATTGGGAGATCTTGTTGGTGGAGAGTGAGGCTGATGCGAGCGCGTTGGTGGAAAAGGTGGCCAAATGTGAAGGGATCGTCGTGGTCTGTGGCGTACTGCGTGACGGTCGGAGCCAGTTCGTCCCACGACCAAGGCGTCAGGCTCGGTGTTTTTCCATCAGGGACCGCGAGTTCGTTGGGAAGGGTGGTGTCGTTGGGAAGGGTGGTGTTGTTGGAGAGAACGGCAGCGTCGGGAAGGAAGGTGTTGTTGGGGTGAAGAGCAAGGACAAGGCTCTGTGGACTCCATGCTTCGGGGGAGATGCGTGTGAGCGTGAACTCGCCGTGTTCTTGGGGTGCAAAACGTGCGGCATGGACGGGGACTTGGGTTTGATAAGGGAGGGGATAGACTTTTTGGGGATGGAGTGGATCGCAAAAACCAACGGAGAGGCGGAGCGTATAGTCGTTTGGGTGGGCCTTGAGTCGCTCTTGTGGGTCTTGGATTTGATAGAGCAAGTACAGCGTGTTGTTTGCCGCTTCTTCGAGAGGAACGAGCAACCCGACGTGTTCGCTCGAACCATAGCCTGCGTAGCGGATCTCGTCAAAGGGGCGGCGCCCTCGGACAAAAGGGATGATCCGCAGCAAAGGCAGTTTTGATGTCGCGTCTTTTTGAAGAGAAGACAAAAAATGCTCGATGATGCGGAGTTTTTCTTGTTCGGTTATGCCTTCGACGGAAGACGACAGGAGAGCGCGCAAGTTGGAAAAGAAGTCTGTTCGGTTCATTGGAGGGCCTCGATCTGTGAGTGCCGGGTTGACGCAAGGGAATGCAGGGCCATGATACTTTTCCGCACCGCCTTGGAGCAAGAGGAGGCGGTCTTAATCGATGGAGCGTTAGCGATGGAAGATTCGGCGAGGTTTGGAGCGGTGGGGGAAGACATGGGGATCTTTTCGGTGTCACCGTTGTTTGCGCAGATCATGTCTTGGGGGCTGCCTGTGTATCGGCGTTTGGCTTTGGACGAGAGGGCGTTGTCGTATCCGATCGCGGGTCGTGAATGGAAGGTGGCTTTGCCGATCACCTTCACTCCGTTTGCTTCGGTGCAGCCGTGTTCTGCGCGCTGCGTCTTTTGCTCAGAGACGTTGATCCACAAAGAGGCTGTGCAGCTTTCCGCGAGTCTTCGTCCGGGCGCGGATTATTTTGAGCGGCTGCGTGAGGTGTTGTTGGATCTGCGCGGCCTTCCGTTGTGCTTTTCGCTTTCTGGGCTTGAGGCAACGGATCAAGCTTCGTGGTTGGAGGCGTTGTTGGGTGTGCTTCAAGAGCATCAAGATGGCGGTGGTGTGGTCGAAGACAAGGTTTTGTATAGCAACGCGGCGGGATTGGCGCGAGAAACGACGGGAGCGCGGCTGTTGTCGATCCTTCGGTCGTTTGCGTTCACGAGAATAGAGATATCTCGGCACCATCATGAAGAAGACCAGAACGACGCGATCATGCGCTTTCGTCGAGGGCAGCCGATCCGCCATCAGGCTGTGTTCGAGCGAACCGTACAAGATCTACTCGCAGCGGAGATCCCCGTTCGTCTTGTGTGCGTGTTGCAGTCGGGTGGTGTGGCTTGTGCGCGGGATGTGTGGGCGTATCTTGCTTGGGCGGTATCTTGTGGCGCAAAGGATGTGGTATTTCGCGAGTTTTCTCGGCTTCACGATATCTACCAAGAGAATCAAACGTCTCGGAATATCGAGGACCGTCGAGTCTCTTTAGAGGTGTTGTTGCAAGAGATCTTTTTGTCTCCTTTACCGACAGGGTTTGCTTGGACAAGCTTGACGGTCGGTTATTATTTCTGGAATATCGAGATGATGGCTTCCGAAGGAGTACGGATCACTTTTGAGACTTCTGATTACAAAGCCATGAAAGAGCGCCATCGTTCCGAGGTGTTGTACAAGCTGGTGTACCATGCCAACGGGAATCTTTGTGGAGATTGGGATCCGTTTGGTTCGATCGTCTGGTTCTCACCAAGACGGGATGAGCAAGCCAGATGGCCTTGATGGCCTTTGTTGTACAACCTGTGTATTCTGTTCTTGTTTTTGCGGGGATGCTCTGTTAATTTCGCATGAGCGTCTGCTTCGTTGTGTCCCATCGCGGTGGCCAATTGAGCGAGTGATAGACAGAATGCTGAAACATCCGACATCTTCAACGATTGATCTATCCTCTTTCCAATCGACCAACGCGATCAACTTAGGGAGTATCGTCATGCTAACCCGAGTTCATGTTTTGTTTGTGTGCCTTTTGGGATGGAGGAACTGTTTGCTTTCCTTGTTTTTTGGGGTGGCTGCGAAGCACAAGAAAGGTTTGTGGGCTGCGCTTGTCGGCTTGCTTTTTGGAGCGACGTGGGGGTGCCATCAAAAGGAGCAACCCTTTTCTTTTGCGCTGCCAAAAAGAGCCCCCGAACTCCCTGCGTCATCGGAAATTCGTCGTTGGCCAGGGTTCCCACTGCACAACGCCATTCTCAGCGCTTCGAGCCTTGCGACGATCGAAGCCCTCTTGAACAAACAGCCCCAAGAATTGGACCGTAGAGATCCCGACGGAAACACCCCTTTGGGCTTGAGTCTACAGCACCGACGTCGTGCGGCAGCTACTTTTTTGATAGCGCGAGGCGCTGTGTTAGGTTCTTCTTCTTGCGTGATTCGCTACACCCGTACAGACGGCGTTCGATGGCTTCCTGCTGTTGCTTCAGCGGACAGATCCTCGTCCTCGGTTCGTGGTACTTCGAATGCTTCGAAGTTAAATTCTTACGAGGTTTCGCCGTTGGAGCCTTACGACGAAAGCTTTCATACCGCACGAAAAGGCGATGCACCTGTGTTAGAACGCGGCAAGCCCAAGATCACGATCATTGGTTTTTTTGATTTTGAGCAGCCAACCTCGTTGAAAGCGGTAAAAATACTCAAAGAACTGTTTCGTCGTTATAGGGATGGAGAATTGCGCTTGGTGTTCAAGCACGCCCCTGCCGCCAATTCTCCAAGCGCCTACCTCGCTGCTCAGGCCTCGATGGCTGCGCATGAGCAGGGAAAATTTTGGCCATACAGCGATCTCTTGTTTGCAAATCCTCGGAAACTTCGGATGGTTGATCTTGTGCGCTACGCCAACCGACTAAAGCTTGACGTAAAGCGCTTCAAAAGAAGTTTGTTGAGTGGAAAATTCAAGTCGCATATCGACAGCGATTTTCGTCTGTCTGCGGAGGTTGGGGTTTCGATGTACAGCCCACCGATCTTTATGAACGGGCATCGGATCGCCAGTTATGCCGTCCAGTACATCGATCTGATCTCTCGAATAGATGGTATTTTACGTGAACAGCGGAGATGGAAGCCTTATCAATCCCCCGCTATGTGGGCGACGATTTCTTCGCGTTCCAAGTGGTTCGTTGAGCCGCGACATCATCGTGCGGGTTCGACGTATCAGGGTTATCGAGGCACGGGTTATGGTGGAGGAAGCTATCGCGGTTCTGGTTCGAGCTACAGAACGTACCGAGTGATACGCTACCGACGTTAGCGACGCCGTATTGCCTGTGCGGTGTGCGAAAAGCAGCGCGACAAAACGCTTGAGGGGGGGAAGTTTAGAAAGCAGAGTATGGAAACAAACGAAAAAAGCCGATCAATTGAGATTGATCGGCTTTCGATTTGGGCAGGGCTGGATTCGAACCAGCGAAGCCAGAGGCGTCAGATTTACAGTCTGATGGGTTTGGACCACTTCCCTACCTACCCGAAGTATCTTTGTTGTCACAGAGAGCGTTTTGTGCTTTGAATAACAACAAGGTGTTGCGCTATATAGCGAACAGGATGAGATCTGTCAAGCTGATTTTTGCGCTTGAGTGCTTGATTCGAGCCAAGATGCTTGGTTTCACAAGATTTTTTAAGAAGAGGAGTTCGCCATGATCGAGATTCGTATACAGATTGAAGTACACAACGCAGAAGAGTTGGCCCGCCAAAAGAAAGGGGGATGGGTGACGCGTTTGGCGCGGTGGGCTGGGGTGGATCTGCAACGAAGAGCAGAAGAAGCGATCGCCAAAGAAGTGGTGCAAGGGTTGCGCGAGCGTTTCTTGCCGATACTGCAAGAGCAAGGCGTCGAAGCGACGCTGCGCCTTGAGCATTCGGTGGTTTTACATCAGTGACGCAACGGGCTGAGCCCCCGAATAAAGAGAGGAATCGCGTATCGGTCGGAAAAGTCCAGAAAACAACTCTGCGGCAGTACGCAGGCAGGTGTGGGTTAAAGCGACGAGTTGTGACTCGGGCGCAGTTCTTCACCTTCCATCAACACACGTTCCGCTACACTCTTCTCGCAACCATGAGGAAACACCATTGGAAAGATGCCGAAGGGCGCTCCAAGATCACCCTTGACGTGATACAACGCGCCGCCACCGATGGCGCTCGCTTCCTCGCTCACCTCGACAAACAACCCACCTCCATACAACTCCAACAAGCCGCTCTACACCGACAAAAAGCATGGAGCTTCCTCGACCTAGCCCTCACCGAAGTCATTGACACAGGCCGCTATCTCTTCCGAAAACAAGATCCCCTCACCCGCTATCCCAACCTACAAAGATCAACTCCCACAAAGAAAACATCCCCCCCGACCCCACAACCCACACCAACACCTCCTACAACCTAGAGCGGGTTGCAGGTTTATCCAAGCATGTCCTACACTGACAGGGCAGGAGGTGTTTGGATGAAAGCGTATTCCGAAGATTTACGAAGCCGAGGGATCGGAGCTTATCGCGGCGGCGAGGGAACACAAAAAGAGATAGCAGAACGCTTTTGTGTATCTCGCAGCAGCGTTCAACAGTGGATTCGACGACACAACGAAACAGGCAGCCTTGAACCTTCAAAAGCTGCACGCGGCCCTTCTTCCAAGCTTGAGGGAGCTGCTCTCCGTGTTCTCTTGGACTTCATTCGACGGAAGCCAGACGCCACGCTCGATGAATGCGCAACCGAACTCGGACAACAACTTGGGCTGTCCGTGAGTTCCGCGACTCTTTGTCGAGCGTTCAAAAAAATCGGGTTTTCCCGAAAAAAAAACATTGTCAGCCTCCGAAAGGCATACCAAAGCAGTCCTTGCCTCACGCTACGAATACTGTGTAAGAATTACGTCTTTTTCCCCGAAAAACCTGATCTTTCTGGATGAGTCAGGAGTGAACACTGCGATGACAAGGCGTTTTGCGAGAGCAGAGAGCGGAGACAGGGATTTTGCCCACGCACCTCGGAATTGGGGTAAGAACGTGAGTAGGGTCGCAGCCATTTGCCACCCTATTCTCCAGACTACAACCCTATCGAACAAATGTGGTCAAAGATCAAAGAATTCTTACGCAGTTGTGAGGCACGAAATCATCAGCAGCTTGAACGTGCGATTGCCGACGCCTACGGCACAATCACACTCGCGGATCTACACGGTTGGTATCATCATTGTGGTTATGTGCTTTCATAAACCTGCAAACCGCTCTAGGGGCCCGACCTGACAACACGAAAACCGAGGTCATTGCTACAGTTCGTCGGCGCGTCGTAGTAACGATACGCAGCCCGCACGTAGTTGGCGTAGTCGTCCCAACCGCCACCCCGTAACACGCGGTTCGTACCTGTCGCTGCGCCTGTTGGATCCGTAGCAGCTCGCATCGGATAGGAATCGAGATCCACATACAAAGCGCGTAAGCTCCGCAGCTCCGTAGCAGAGAGTGTTGGATAGGACCCAAACCAGTCATAGCACCACTCCCAGACATTCCCCAGCATATCGTGTAGCCCCCACGCGTTGGCTTGTTTTCGCCCCACAATATGCGTTGTCTCGCCGCTGTTCTCCCCGTACCACGCTATCTTATCCAACTCTCCGTAGCGTGGGACTGCTGTCCCTGCACGACAAGCGTATTCCCACTCTGCTTCCGTTGGCAATCTCCACCCCTTACACCCGACGTAATCGCTTCCCTTGTTTCCGACCCCCTCCATCTGTTCGCCACTTCCCACAAAACAAGCCGACAGCCCCTCCAGCGCGGACAGTTTGTTTGCAAACACCGCTGCATCGCACCAACGCACACACTCCACAGGTGCATCCAAACCTGCCTGAGTGAAGTGCGACGGATTCTTGCCCATCACAGCGAGGTATTGGCTCTGTGTGACGGGCGTTTCCCCCATCCAAAACCCCCGTGTGATCGTCACTTCGTGTTGCGGCTTTTCCCGATCATGGGTCTCTTGGTCATCCTCTCCCGCGCCCCTCAGAAAACGTCCCGCAGGGATCCAGCGCATCGCAAGATCCGCCTCACCCACCCGAAACACTCGTCGTTCTCCTGCCGATGGTTCCACGACATTGGACGGTGACGGTGCTGTCGCCTCGATCTTTGGTGATGCTGGCGTGGGTTGAGGCGGCGCAATCACTGTCGCCGATTTTCCAAGCAGCGCATCCCGCAACGGCAACCAAGCCTCTCGCAACGATTCTCCCCGCTGTTTCGGGTTCACAAGCAACATCTGATCTAGCGCATCATCCACGCCCTTCGATAACCCCGCCACCACCGCCGACGGAAGCGCAAACCGACCCACGGGCAGTTCTCCCGTCAACATCTCATACACCAACACTCCGAATGAATAGATATCCGCTGAAGGAGTCGCCGCTTGACCACGCAAAAGCTCTGGTGCGGCGTAGTACATCGACCCCATCATCGCGGTGTGTTCGGTCGTATGCGTTCCACTGACTACTCGCGCTATCCCAAAATCCATCACTTTCAATTGCTTCGGTTCGCTCGTCAACATCAGATTCGCGGGCTTGATATCGCGGTGCAAGATCCCTTGCTGATGGGCATAATCCAGCGCCTCCACAATCTGCCCCAACCAACCCATCATCTGCTCCATCCCAAACAACGGTCGATGGGCTTGTTGCGCTACCGTCGCGATCTTTTTCCCCAAGTCTTCGCCTTCCAGGTACTCCATCCGCAGATACCAGCGTCCGCTGTCTTTGTCCTGATCCAGATCGAACACCCGCACAATATGCGGATGCGACAGCTTTTCCAGCACTTCATATTCTCGGCGCATCCGCCCCAACGCTCCCGATGAACCCACCAACGCGTCCGCCAAAAACTTCAGCGCAAACGTCCGACCCAAGCGGATTTCTTCGGCCAACCACACTTCGCCCATCCCACCGCGCCCCAACATCCGCACCAGCCGATAACGCTTCCCCACCACCCGACCCACACCAAGCCCCGTCTGCCCTTGCCCGCCCCCAAATCCCGTGGCCAACACATCCGCACCGTGTACTTGGCTGAACCCACTTCCATCACCCTTCGACGGTATCGGTGTCTGCCCTTGCCCGCCCCCAAATCCCGTGGCCAACACATCCGCGCCGTGGACTTGGTCAGGTTCGCTTCCCCCGCCCTTCGGCGGCACAGGCACCTGCCCACCACGCAACGCTTGTAACTGCGACAACACACCCGCTTTTTGCGCTTCAAATTCCGCCTGTGACAAGACTCCCGCTTGATGCAGCTTTCCCAACTGCTCCAACTCTTCCATCAACGCTTTCTTGTCCATCGCTTCCTCCTGTCCGTTTCTTCGCGGCTGTTTCCTTTCTCCAAGAACTTCTGTCCCATGACGCACCCAATCCAACACTTTGGAAAGATGCAATGGAACATCTCGCACATCGAGCTGCTTTGTTTCCACAATGTCACCCGTTCAGCCTTCCAAAGAACACCCATCTCCGAATACAGCCAACAACGTTGCTTTTATCACGAAAGAAAGCTTCATCCGAGTCTTTTTTGTCCTCACTCCAATGCTTCGTGCATTTGATCCGACTAATTGGGCGTCTTTTTACGAAGAATTTGATTTTGTTGAAAAAAATGGCAATACGTCGTTTGACCCTCACCCCCCCAGCCCCCCTCTCCCTGCTGTCGCAGAGGCGAGGTGGGAGAAAAAAGCTTACGGACGACAGAGACTTTGGCTTTGCTTTCCCCATAACGCGCAGCAAACCTTGTTTGCGCCCGTGGGTCATGGGGATGTCCGCCTTTGACAGGGGTGAGGTGCGAAACCCCGCACTGTCCGATATGATCGTTCGCAGGTTTGAACTCGAAATGAATTCGTTGGATCAAATGTTCGCGAACCGCCCGCGCCCGAAATTTTGTCTTTTCAAGCGTCTACAGCGCTAACCTAGCGCGTGTGGGGCGGCACCCCATCAAGCAAAACTCAGATCAGTCGCAGCCCTCCAGAATAAACCTTTTTCGCAAACACCCTCTCACCAGCGGCTTTGAGAGGGATCGGCTTGGAGTGTGGGGTGGGTGGTCATCCAAGAGACATAAAATCCTCGGTCTTGCGTCATTTTTTGATCTGAAAAGGAGCAATAACGGGCAACTGAAACGGCGCGTTGTGCGTAGCGTCGGCTATCGGGATCGGAGGGCGGCCAGTGCATGACCATGCAGGCGACAAACACAGGGACCGTGTTGTTGTAAGCCACCGATCCCGGGATCAAACGCCGATGGCTATAGCCAAAAGTGTGTAGGCTTTCGTGGACGATGGTGCGTGCGAGTTGACGGACTCCGATCAAGCCGTTGACCTGAAGAGAGCGCAGATAGGACTTGCTCAGAAAAAGGATGTGGGCATCAAGGGGAGCGAAAGCGTTGGTGTGGTCGTCCAGTCCGTCTGTTTGACAAGGAAACTCTGCGTCTCGTCGAAAGGTGTTGGCGATGATCCTGGCGCGTTTTTGCGTGAGGATGCGAACCAGCCCGCGTGTTTTGCCTTTCATCAGTTGCCAGTCGCGTTTTTGTAAGAGCAAGAGACGAAAGAACGGATCACGAAAGACGCGGTGAGTGTGCAACACAGATTGACGGAAAAAGGCGGCATCACGCCCGTAGATCCCGACCACACGGCATCGTTTTCGGTGGAAGTAATAGACTTTGTACTTGCGTTCGTTTTTTCCAACACCGCGAATGCTGTCGAACGAAAACCACCATTTTCCGGCTTTTCCGCCGTTGCATTCTTTTCCATCACATGCCTTGGCATAGTTGGCCCACGGATCCAGCGCAAGCAAGGCCCAACACACCAAACACAAAAGATATCTCCTCACGGCAAGATCCTCCCATCCGACGAGACAGATCTCTCACCATAACGCGAGGAAAAAAAAGACGTAAAGCCCCCCAACCCGTACAACTGCCCATCCCCAAGATGCTTTTCCCCGTGGCTGCTTAATCTTCAGCGGGTTCACCGTCTGGAGCCATCTTGACGATGCGTGGATCGAAGCGCGCCACCACATCGACCAGATCGGACTGCGCGCCCATCACTTCTTCGATATCTTTGTACACAAACGGCACTTCATCGATTCCTGCGCTCAATAGGGTGACTCCGCGCTTGCGAAGCTCTTTTTTGGCCTCCGACCAAGAATACGTCTCCTTGGCTTTTTTGCGCGACATCACACGCCCCGCACCATGCGAAGCGCTACGCAATGAAGCGGCTTCTCCTTTGCCCGTCACAATGTACGCAGGTGTAGACATCGAACCCGGGATAATCCCCAACACACCGACATCTGCGGGCGTCGCGCCTTTTCGATGAACATACACCTCTTTTCCGCCATGTTGTTCACGCCAAGCAAAGTTGTGATGGTTCTCCACATCTGCCAACACTTTGACACCAAGGGCCTTTTGGATCTGCCGATGGATCACCGCATGGTTGGCTGCTGCGTATTCGCCCATTAGCTGCATCGCCGCCCAATACTCTGGCCCTTCGGGCCGATCCATCTCTAACCACGCAAGATGGCGCAGTTCTTTCGGAAGTTCTGGATGCAGATCCATCGCCATCTTTGAATAATGCGCAGCAACGGCGGCTCCTGCTCCACGGCTCCCGCTGTGCGAAAGCAGCGCAAGATACACACCGGGCGCAAGCGACAAGACATTCTCCTGTTGCGTTGGCTCGATCGTAAACGTCCCAAACTCGACAAAGTGATTTCCTGAACCGCTACTTCCGAGCTGCTTGCGCGCTTTGTCTTTGAGACGCCGCGTCACTTCCGTCACGCCCCAATCGGCCTCCAATACGGCATGATCGTGCGGGATCCGAAAACTCGCCCCCATCCCAAACCGCGTCTCTTCTTCCAAGACCTTCGAGAGTCGGTCTTTTTCTCCTTCGATCACCGAAGCGGGAAGATCCAACACCGTCAGCTTCATCCGACACGCGATATCGACCCCCACAGCGTACGGGATCACCGCATCTTCGGTCGCTAACACACCACCGATCGGCAAGCCATAACCCACATGGGCGTCCGGCATCAGCGCTCCTGCAACAGCCACAGGCAATCGGCACGCATTGCGCATCTGTCGGATCGCTTCCTCTTCCAGATCCACTCCCCACTGCCGCCAAGGTGCGGGCTGTTCGCGCTCCACAAACACACCCTCCCCTTCTCCAACGATCTGACGCGCCAACACACCAAAGATCCGATCTTCCAAATGATCCGTCGGAGAGGCTGCAACCGCTCCCAAGACTTCGCGGATCTGCTTCTTCTTCATCCCCAACAGTTGCGCTTCACCCGCCAGCTTCTTCGCCAGCTTCACGCAATCTCCCGCAGGAATTCCCATATTCTCTAACTCTCGTGGCTTCATCGAATTTCCTTCAACGGCTCTTTGTATCGAATTGAATTGACTTGTTGGATGGGATTTGGTGGAGCGTTGCCCCACACCCCACAAGGGAGCTTTGCCCCCTTGACCCCGTATTGGCGAAGAGAGCACAACTTTTCAAAACAATCACTCTGTCGCTTGAAATGCCGCAAACACGGGGGTTTTGTCAACAAGCGATACGATATCCGAGTGATGCGCACACAAACGAGATTACGTAGACGCCCTATTATTGGGCAGACACAGGGGTCTGCCCCTACATCCTTACGATCACACAACGGGCGAATCTCGTACCACTCCTGACTGCATTTGTTTTTGCGATCACAACGAGGCGCTATGCCCACTTCGGCCTGCTAGACGCACCATCCTCTCGACAGGTTCAAACAACTCCCTGTTCCGATCTCCGAAAACAACACTTCGTTCTGATCTCCGAAACCCCTCCGTTCAGATCTCCGAAAACAACAACGCATCCCCTTCTTTGCGCCAACGTTGAATCGCGGCTTGGGCCAACTCAAAATTCGCCCATTCTTCGGCCAACATCCGCCCCATCCAATCACAAAAACGAAATTGTGCGCCCGCTTCTTGCGCTTGCACCCACGCTTCGGGATGCAAACCATCCTCCACCGCACACACCAGAGAATATTCTCGGGCCGCCAACAACACTTGCAAGATCATCGACGGCTCTCGCCCGATACTCGGACGCAATACAGCCTGCAATACCACTGAAAGATGGTACATACCGTTGACACGTTGTGTCGAAAAATGCTCTTGCTGGTTCCGCAGCAACAACGCATCCCAATGCAGATCGGTGGCTTGGACATACGCCGCCTGCATCTGTTCGCACGACACCGCACCTTTACTCCAACCCACCCGCGTCTCCACCATCTCCGCAACATCTGCGCGCCACCACGCACCAAACTGCCCCTGATGCCGCTCCACAAGATGCCCTACCAAACGAAGCATACACCGCTCACGCCAAGAGTCCCCACACACAGGCGCACACAATACGCTCACGAGATCCGACATCTCCCATCGGCCTGCCCGCTCTTGCACAAACGACCGAACATCCGCCTCTTCCCGCTCTTGCACAAACGACCGAACATCCGCCTCTTCCCGCTCTTGCACAAACGACCGAACATCCGCCTCTTCCCACCCTCGCGAAAACCACCAACCCCTCCACAACCCCTCTTCTCCCTTTTCCGTGTTTTCTGTGGACTCTGCCTGTTCTGTCTCTCCCGTCTCTTCGGTGTTTTGCGAAGCGCGAGACTCCCGTTGGTCGTCTTCCGAGGACACGGGCTTGAGAGACACATCCGATCCCATCATCTGCCCCAACACCACAGAAAGCAGCCGAATCATCGGGATATCTGATTTGGCGCACACCGCACAAATCGCTTGCGCTTCTTCCTTCCAAGGCTCCGCCTCTCCAGCTTCTGCTGACTGTATCAGCCTGCGCAACACATCCTCTCCATAAACAAACCAGCGCGCATCACTCGACCATTCTCTCACCAACGGGCGCACTCGTTCCGCCTCACCAAGCAACCAAAACAAACGCGCTCCCAACCAAGCCACATCCGCATCGCGATGATTCAAAAAACCTTCCAACATCGCCTTACGCTCTTTTTGTCGGCAGCTTTCAAGCAAGCGTTCGCTTTGATGCCACGCAAGCCTCTCTTCTCCACGAGGCTTTTCTCCTACAGCATCGGCCTCAATCGAACGTCCTAACCCGCCCAAGTATCGAGGCGCACAAACACCTCTCGACGCATCGGCGATCTCTGCGAGTACTTTTGCGATCTCCATCTTGCGCTCCAACCCCAACAACACCCCGCTGACCAACTCGTGATCTGTTGCACGCGATGCCGCCCGTAACATCGGTGAAAGCTCTTCTTCATGGATCTGCCGTCCTAGAGCTTCGGCTGCTGCATGACGCAGCATCCAGCTTAGATCCTCCGCCATCAACAACGCTTCCAACGGCTTGCGCAATCGCAGCGCATCGACCAATCCCGCAGAATCGATCGTATCGATCAAGCGAAACAACAACGACTCGGCCCACCTCCTCCGGTCGGCCTGTAGTTCGCTATCAGACCCGTCTTCTGGAAAGATCTTCGGCCCGAATATCCGCACATGATCTGGTTCTTGCGTATTCCAAGGAAACCAAAGCGGAAAGCGATCGCGCAACAACAGCCGAAACGAAACGGGCGCACGCCGCGTCACCCACAACCCCCACACTTGGCGAAACAGTAGCATCAGATCGGCGCTCAAAGCCCCGCCCAACCGACCCAATCGACCACACGCCGCCAACACAGACTCCAAGAGCGCAGGCTCCCTCTGTACCAACAGCCCCCGTATCTTCTCGACCACCCAATCGGGCGCTTCGTGCGCAACGTTGCAGATCGACGAAAGCATCAAAGAAAATAAGCCTCTGTCCTGTATCCAATCCGACTTTTTAAACAACTCGTCCACAGGCTCCCACAGCCCCAATCGCACCAACAAACACGACGCCACACAAGAGATCTCTGCCTCGTCCTCTTGCGCAGCCTCCAACAACGCCCTCGCTTCGGCATCTCTGCATTGCGCCCACAACGAGGCCGCACACACCAACCGAACGATCGGCTTGTGGATCTCGATCCCCTCACGCAACACCGGTAGCACACGCGGCCCCATCTTGCAAAAAGCCTCGACGAAAAAAAACAACAACTCCCTCCCTCTTTTTTCTATCTGTCCCCGCAAGATCCGTGCGTTCTCTTCGAGCGGCTCCAACTGCGCCAAACAACCTAACAAAAAATAAGAAGAAACATCTTGCTCTTGCCGCAACACCCGCACGATCTCGCCTCGCAACGGCTGCGCTTGCGGCCCCAACGCATGCAGCACAAAGCTCGCACTCACCAGCCATTCGTGCCCGGGCGCACGTAACGCTTGTACCAAAGCCTCCCGATGTTCCTCGATATCCACCCCCATCTGCGCAAACGTCTCCGCCGCTTCCGCCTGTACGCGCCACGACCCATCCCCCAGCGCCAAACGCAACACCTCTGCCGACGTGCCTTGTGCTTTCTTCCCCAACATCCGCAAAGCCCGCACACTCGCGTAGCGTTCCTCACTCCTTTCGCTGCGCAGACCTTGACGAAAACGCTCCACTTCCTCCAACATACGCACCACCTAGGGGCCTCCCTCCACGCGGGCATTCTCGCCCTCCATCTGCTGCCTTGACCCTCAACACAAAGATCCAGCAGCCCTTCTCAACATAGCCCGAAGCCCCCCCCAAAGCGAGAGACCACCGCGCACTTCGTACGCCACTCTCCTAAAAAAGCCCCCTTAGCCCTCGGAGATTTGTCATGATCCGCTTCTCGATTTCTCTTCTGTTGTGTCTGTGCCTTGGCCTTGCCCTCTCTTCGTGCGGAGGCCCAGCAGGCGGTGGAAGCGGCCTCGGAGAGATCGTCGTGATCGCCCAACAAGACGGCGGCACCGAACGCAACACCCTCCCCGAACCCCCGCCCGAACCCCTCTCCCCCGAAGCTCCGCCCGAATCAACACCTGAACCCCTCTCCCCCGAAGCTCCGCCCGAATCAACACCCGAACCCCTCTCCCCCGAAGCTCCGCCCGAATCAACACCCGAACCCCTCTCCCCCGAATCAACACCCGAATCAGCGCCCGAATCAGCGCCCGAATCAGCGCCCGAACCCACCCCTGACACCCCTTCCACACAACGCTGGATCGGTGAAGCCTGCAACAACGACGCTCAATGCGCTTACAACGGCGGAAAATGCCTGCTGACCAACTACCCCAACGGCATGTGCAGCCTGTCTTGCGCCCGCACCTGCCCCGACAAAACAGGCCACGCTGTCACCTTTTGTATCGATGCCCCCGGCGCTTTCGCAGGCGCAGGAGCCTGTGTCAGCAAGTGCGACTTCAACCTCCACACCCAAACAGGTTGCCGCCAAGGGTATTATTGCACCTCAAAAGGCCGATACAACGACACTTCCACGCAAGCGATGGTTTGCGTCCCGGGCACAGGCCCCACACCCACTTGCTACCAACAAGTCGCCCAACTCGGACTCCAATTCACCGTCCGAAACAATCCCAAAGAACACCCCGTCGAAGATCCCAGCCTAACCTGCGACGTGATCGATGCCCTCTCTCTCGATCCCTCCATACACGGCGTCACTTGGGTCAACGGCAACAATACCGCCAGCGCCATGTTCATGCGCTGCGAATTCGCCCTCGCCATGTCCAAGTTCAGCAAATACCTCGCCGCACGCGGCATCACCAAAGTCATGCACTACGGCACTTACAACTGCCGAGGTATCCGCACCGACAGCGGACAAACCGCCAATCTCAGCCAACACGGACTTGGCCGCGCCATCGACCTCGCCGCCTTTTGGAATGCCCAAGGCGTCGAATACAACCTCTACAAACACTGGGATCACAGCACCACATGGAAAAACGCCAGCGGACAGATGGGATGCTGGTCTTCTCAGTTCAATAGCCCCCAAGCCAAGGTCCTCTACGAGATCGGCTGCGAGATGTGGAAACAAAACATCTTTTCCCTCGTCCTCACACCCAACTACAACAACGTCCACGACAATCACTTCCACGTCGACCTCAGCAGCAACGGAAAAGTCTACACACCCTTCCCCCTCCCCGTCATCCAACCCCACGACTCCACTCCCTCCCACTCCTCTTGCTCCCACTAACCTCATACGATATCCGAGTGATGTACACAGCAAACGAGAGTACGCAGATGCCCGATTCTTGGGCAGCCACACCTGTCTGCCCCTACCTCTTTACGGTCACGCAACGGGCGGATCTCGTCTCACTTCCCCGTCAGTTGAACTTGGCTTGCGCCTGCTCATTTCCTCTCGCTCCTCTCGCTCCCACTCGCCTCACTTCCTCCCCCGCATACCTGCTCCAACATACCCTATCTACCGCCTTTTTTCCTTCCTCGAAAAACAGGCACCCTACTCCTCTCCCCCATCTACCGCGATCTCGCCTGTCTTGAAAAACCACACAGAAAAAACCAACACTCTTGCACATTTTTCTTGCGGCTTTTGGATCGCGTGGTATTAGCCATCTCAAACAGACGACACACAAGCGCAAGACAACCATCCCGATGCGCTTGCGAAACCTTTTTTCCCCACAACACAGGAGGATGCAAGATGTCAGATATCCATTGGCCACTTTACGAGCGTGTCCTCGAACAAGCCAGCGCACAAGACTTTGTTGACGAGTGGGACTTCGCTCCCTTGCACCTTCTCTGGGGTGATGAACACGAGATCGCAGATGCTGAAGGCGTCGACTTTGATCTCGGTGGGCTTTTGTTGCTTGGCGAAACTTCCGATGGAGCCGTATACGCCTCGTTTGTCGACGAAGAAGACCTCTCTCCCACCGCCCTCAACGCCTCTCCTGTCTTGATCCTCTTCCCCAACGGCGACTATTACACCGTCGCCAGCGACTTTCTCTCTTTTGTGATCCTGATGACCGAAACCTGCGGCGCTCCCTACCAGATGCACGGACTCCTCGAAGATGACGAGATCGAAGCGGCCCTCGAAGAAATGAAAGAAGAGATGGGCCCCGATGCCTACGACTTCGGCGTCCATATCCTCGCTGCCCTCAGCGTCGAAGAAGCCGATGTTGTTCAACTTGTGATCGACGCCCAATCCATCGACGTCGAACTCTAATCCCCAAACCTACCTGATCACGGAATCCCTACAATCTTGTGCGTTTGCAGACTCAAGCGCCAGCGCGGGTGCTGCAAGCAGTATTGCACCACAGCCGCTGTATGCTCGATTCGTTTCGGCCCGTCCATCGGCTGTAAAAAGAAATGGTCAAACGCCATCGCCTCGAATTGCTCGGGTGGAGCGTCTGTTTGTGGATAAACCAGCTTGATCTCCTGCCCGTGACGTTGCACCAAGACAGCACCCGCCTTCGGACTGACACAGATCCAGTCGATGCCTTCGGGGGCTTCGATCGTCCCGTTGGTTTCGACCGCCACGATCAGCCCTTGCGCATGAAACGCATCGATCAACGCACGATCCAACTGCAACAACGGCTCTCCGCCCGTACAAACCACGTAGGGCTGCCCCAAAAGCCGCCCGCCTTCTCCTCGCGGCCATAACCCCGCAACAACCGCTGCAAGCGCACTCGCCTCCGCAAAACGCCCTCCACCCTCGCCATCCACGCCCACAAAATCCGTATCACAAAAGCGGCAGATCGCTTGCGCACGATCTTTTTCTCGACCACTCCACAAGTTGCAACCCGCAAAACGACAAAATACGGCTGGACGGCCCACCTGCGCTCCCTCTCCTTGGAGGGTATAAAAGATCTCTTTCACTGCGTACATACGACCTTCTCAATTTTTTCAATGTTCTGTCGGTTCGGTTGTTGACAACAATCTGACACAAACGTCGGCACAAAAACCAGTACCTCGTTTGCTTTGGGCGTGATACAACGTCTCTCTCCGCTTGCCAAGACACCATCACTCCCAACACGCCGTGTCTGCGCACTTTTCACTTCACACGAGGACACCATGCAACCCCTTCCAAACACAACACCGTCACCCATCGAACCTTCCGCACCGCTCAAACAAGACGATCTGTGGATTCATCGCGTCCACATCAAACAGGTCGCGGAACCCAAAACATCCTACA
Source organism: Myxococcota bacterium (assembly GCA_023150835.1). Taxonomy (GTDB): domain Bacteria; phylum Myxococcota_C; class UBA6777; order UBA6777; family UBA6777; genus JAKLKB01. Next base: position 24,409 of record JAKLKB010000011.1, read on the forward strand.
AAACCGCCTATCTATTGCTCTTCATGTTTGGATGGCTCGGCGCACACCGCTATTATCTGCGGCGTTGGCTTTCTGGGCTCCTTTACACCTTCACGTTTGGCTTTTTTGGCCTTGGCATCGCAGCGGATCTGTTGCTGACCTTTTTTATGGTCCGCGAAGCACGCGCCCGCGAGATCGGCCTTGATCTGACGGCTACACCGAGCCTTGCCATCGCCCCACAATGGGCGCAGACCACCGATCGCACCAACTACATCGGCCTCGCGCTGCGTTTGATCCTCTTTGTGGCGCTCCCTCCGGCCCTTGTGATGATGGCCATCGCCTTCCGCCTTGATCTGCTTGTGGCGTTAACCACTTTCCTTTTGTTGTTTGCCTTTGTCGTCGGCTCGATCGACTTGGGCCTCACCAACGCCGAAAAGATGGGCGAAAACCCGATCATCCAGCGTATCCCTTTCCTCACCACTGTCCTCACCACCATCCGCAGCTTTCAAGACCACTACACCGAACACAAACCTCGCTCCGTCATCTACTACCTTTTCTTCCCCATCGTCGGCTTTCCGATGATGCTCTTCTCCAAAAAAGCCCGCGCCGAATTTCGCGTCTATTGGGCCATCATCTTGCTTCTAGGCAGCGGCATCTTGTGGGACGCCGTCAACAACTATTCCCTGATCTATCCCCCTTACACGGGACCACGCGAGCTTTTCATCTACACCAGCGGCTCCCTCTTCTTTGTCTTGATCCTCTCCACCTCCATGACCATGCCCACCGTCACCACAAGCTTCTATCTCTCCATGACAGGGCGGCAACGCACCTTACGCATTATCGCCGGCATCACCGCCCTTTTCACCTTCTCCATCGCTTTTGTCGCCTACCGCGAACGCACCCAATGGGTCTCCCCTCGCGCAAACATCACCCTCCCTGCAAAGCTCGAACACGAACGCTTTCGCCGAGAACTTCGCCCTCTCGTCGAGATGTTCACTCTCTACTATGCCCCCAGAAACTCCCTCGAACTCTGCGCTCGCCAAGGCGTCCTCTACTCCGAAGAACAAACCTACCTCTTGCGTCGTTCTCTTGCCGGACTCTTCCGCCCCGAAGAACGACCTGCCCTCCACCTCTTGCACATCTGCCCCACCGAAGGCCGTGTCCGACCTTGGCTCGCTCTACTCGTCACCCCCGATATCATGGGCAACAAAGACAAAGCCTGTCTGATCTATCTCAGCGCTCCGAGCGGCACCTTGATCGAGCGTTGGCATCAACTCCCCCCTCTCCTCCAACAGCAATTCCACTTCGGCCCCGTCCCACAAGCCCCCAAATACCGACCCCATCAGATCACCCATCCTTTGCTCCTCGAAGACAGCATCCGCTTTCCTTACGGAAAATAGCCTTCCCAACCGACTCACGCAGCCACTAAAAAACCCGTGTTCGTGCCACTCCAAGCGACAGCCTCGTCCGTGTCAAAAACCTCCGATCTCTTCGCCTACACGGGGTCAAGGGGGCCGAGACCCCTTGCGGGGTATGGGGCAGCGCCCCACAAAAATCATCCCACAAGTCCCGTGAAAAACAGCACTAAAACCCATCAAAAAAACATTAAAATACATCAAAAATCAAGAAAGAAAATGACAAAACACACCCGAGAGATACAAGAATACCTACAAAAGCGCCGCGCTGTACCGCCGCAAATCGCGGCCCCTCCCGCAAAAGAGCTTGGGCTGTGTGTGGTGATCCCAGCCCACGATGAACCCGATATCGAAGGGGTGTTGGCTTCGCTTTGGGCGTGCGACCCTCCGACTGTTGGCGTCGAAGTGATCGTCGTCGTCAATGCACCAGAAGGCGCATCCCTCGACGTCTGCGAACGCAACCGCGCCGTTTGCGAACAAGCTGCCCGCTGGCAGGTCCAACCGCCCCATCACGCTCTCACCCTGCACTTGATCGAACAAACGCAACTGCCGCGCAAACACGCAGGGGTTGGACTTGCCCGAAAGATCGGGATGGATGAAGCAGCAGCGCGACTGGCCTCCGTCGGGCGAGCGCATGGCATCATCGCTTGTTTGGATGCCGATTGCACCGTCGCCCCCAACTATCTACAAGCCTTAAAACGCGGTTTTGCCCAAGACAGCACACACGCCGCCGCCATCCACTTTGAACACCCGATCCCTCCCGATGCCCGCTTCTGGACGGACCTCTCTCGCGAACAACGGGCCATCTGCCTCTACGAATTGTTCTTACGCTACTACATCCACGCCCAGCGATGGGCCGATCTGCCCTTTGCCTACCAGACAGTCGGCTCGTCGATGGCGGTACGCGCTCTGGCCTACGCCCGACAGGGTGGCATGAACAAGCGTCAAGCTGGTGAAGACTTCTATTTCCTCCAAAAACTGATCCGCTACGGTGGCGTGGTGGATATCACCGAAACAACGGTGTTTCCGTCAGCACGTTGTTCGCATCGTGTCCCTTTTGGGACGGGGCGCGCCATGCAAGCGATCTTGCAACACGAAATACCACGCTATGAAACCTATCCGCTCGAAGTCTTCGCCCTTTTGCGTGACTGGCTCCCTCAAGTCTGGACCCTGTGGGACGCAGATGCTTTGGCTTGGAAACACCATCTCGACCAAATCCCCGAACCTTTGCGCGGATTCTTGGACAAACAACGATTCCTCGACAAGATCCAAGAGATCCGCTCCAACGCCCCAAGCCTCGGGACTTTTCGCAAACGCTTTTGGGACTGGTGGGATGCCTTTCAACTGATGAAATGGGCGCACGAAGCACGCGAAACCCTCTACCCCCTCCAGCCCGTCGAACACGCCTGCGTTCGCCTTTTCTCCGCTCATGGAATCCACCTATCCCCCGAAGAATCCGACCCGTTGGCTTTGCTACACCGTATGCGCGTGATCGATCGCAGACACGAAGAGTTGATCTCCCATCGCGCTCCCCGATGAAAATAAGCACAAGCACGAAGAAAAAACTGCGGTGCATCCGAGCGTTTGATTTTTTTGATCGTGCTTATGCGTAGGTGGGAGCGCTCTCAGATATCCGGCGAGATCAACTCGACCGCCTAATATCGTTTCTTTTTGTACGTGGTTTGTTGGCAAAAGCCATCGCGTTCGCGGCAAGTGAGTTTCGTACAATTATCTTTAAAATCACATCGCTCCTCGATCGAATGGTCGCTTTCCCAAACGTGTGTTTTTTTCCACTCCGCTTCAAAATTGATTTCGATGCGCTTGCGTTCATGGCCTGCCCTATTCCACTCGTGAAAAAGATATCGACGTTTTTTTTGATCGTATGTCTTCGTTTGTTTTTTTTGACCGTTGTTATACCACTCGGTGTAAGTGCCATGCGTTTCGCTAATTACCCCATACAACGCATAAAAAGACTCCGTCCATTTTTTTCCGTTCGTATGCCAACTTGTTTCTCGGCATTTTCTTTTTTTATCGCAAAAAACATCTTTCTGTTTTACGCCATGTGGCCACCAATACGTTTCTTTTTTTTCATACTGATCGGGATGGTGAATTCTTTCAAAAATTTTCTGACCCGATGCGTTCCATTGAGAGCGTACGCAAGTATAGATAGGAACAAGTTTACAGATTTTTTCCTCCTGCTTTTTTCCATTCATATACCAATAGGTATCTACTGTTTTTTGAGGAAGATATATTTTTTCTCGCTGTTTCGAGCCGTTGGGAAACCAAAAAACTGTTTTGACGAGCTTTCCTTTCTCGTGAAAATCTCGACGAGCAGGCTGCCAAAAAGAATGCCATCGTTGTTGATATTGATGCCAAAGAATACCCACGACTTCGTGAAGCGCCAGAGACGCAATCAAGCAGAGGCCAACGATCCAAAACAAGCGATGAGATCTCCGCAGCCACACGCGAAGGCGGGTGGATGTTTGGAAGGCGACAAAGAGATGACCAAGCACGGACAAGACAACAACAAGAGGAATTCCCAAAAAAATAGCGATGCCAAAAATCGGCTCTCCCGCTCTCGTTACACGACGAGGCCCCTGTAGATAGATGATCCACTGCGCATAATCAACGATAACGACGGCGCTCACAGCGATGTTAATCAGAAAAAAAAGAATAGAAAAGAGCACAAAAAAAGAAAAAGTAAGAGGCTTTTGAGGAGGCGGTACACGATCTTTGTTTCGCCTCCCATCGCGAAAGATCACAACAAAGGCCACAACAAGAAAAGCCAAAGCAAGGGTCGGTACAGAAATCAAAAGAGACATTTCTTTCCCTCCTTTATCTCATGACGAACATCGCGATCACACGCTTGCACGATCGTGTTGCGTCAAGTCGGATATCAACGCAGAAGTGTTGAACATAATCGACAACCTCAGCAAAGTCGACGTTCCCCCGCAACGCCACCAACTTCCCCACAAGCCGATACAAGCGCTTACCACCGCGTTCTGATCCACCACGTAACTTTTCCCTCACACAAGCCGATACTCCAAAACGCATCACGACGCCCCACCTTGTGCCCGCTACCAACTCTTTAACCATTCTCCCCTTTTTTCTTGGAGACTTTTTCTATGAAGATCGAACGTCCAGCGCCCAAACCCGCCGTGCAGCCTCAAGCCGCACCCAGCGCTACCAAAAACACCCAAACCACCTCACAAACCACCTCCACACAAAACGCCTCCACAGGCCCTTCTCCCGAACAGTTGCGCCTCGACCAACAACGACAACGCCTCACAAACTTCCAATCCACCGGCCAAGTCAATAACCTCAACGGCTCACCCGCCCAAGATCAGCTTCGCCGACAACTCGAAAACAGCCTCTTGCGCAACAAGCCCGCAACCACCGCACTCAGCACACAAGACACCCCCATCGCTCCCACAGGCTCGGTCTCTCCCACAGGCCCCACCACCTCGCCCACCGAACCCCAAGGCGAATTCCTCAAAACCACCGACGCCCTCAACCTCCGCAGCGTCCCCACCACCCAAGGAAACACCCCACTCACCGTCATCCCCAACGGCGCAACTCTCCAAGTAACGCCTGATCCCGTGACAGGCGAAACCCGCCGCGATGGTTTTGTCCACGTCACCCACAACGGACAAAGCGGCTGGGTTTCCGAGCAATACACCCAAGCCACCACCCCCCCCAATCCCGCCGATATCGCAAGCGTCGAAAGCGCAAGCGCCCACTACATCAACCAATTCACGGCGGAAACACAAGTCGGCGGTGATGGACGCAACGCCAACTGCGGCCCCACCTCCACGCTGATCGCCATGCGCTCCCAAGGTCTCGAAATCCCCGGTATCCCGGGCATCGAAGGCAACGGCACCGACGGCGCAGCCGTCCAAGCCACCCGCTACCATATGTACAACGGCGTCGACAACAACCGCGATGGCGTAAATGCCGATGGAACGAGCTATTCACTCAACGGTGCAGGCAACGAAAACAGCACCTACACGGGCTTCGGCGGAATCGAACGCGCTGTCGCTGCCGCAGGCGGAACCACCGCCATGATCAACCCCGCCACCGCTGAAAATATCGCCACCGCCATCCAAAATGGCCAATCCGTCGTCATCTCTGGAAATTTCCTTGACAGCGAAGGCAACGTCAAAACCGATACTTGGGCGCAAGGCGGCGGAGCCAAAGAACACCTTGTCGCCATCACGGGCATGACCGCCGATGGAAACTTTATCGTCTGCGATCCTGCCCACCCAAGCAGCGCACCCATCATCGCCACCCCCGAACAAGTCAACTCCTTCATGTCTGGAAATGCCGGTGCCATCGCCATCGACGGCCCCTAATCCTCCCTGCTCTTCCTCTTCTTCCTCTTCTTCCTCTTCTTCTTCTTCCTCTTCTTCCTCTTCTTCCTCTTCTTCTTCTTCTTCCTCTTCTTCTTCCTCTTCTTCTTCCTCTTCTTCTTCTTCCTCTTCTTCTTCCTCTTCTTCCTCTTCTTCCTCTTCCTCCTCTTCTTCCTCCTCTTCTTCCTCCTCTTCTTCCTCCTCTTCTTCCTCCTCTTCTTCCTCTTCTTCTTCCTCTTCTTCCTCTTCTTCCTCTTCTTCCTCCTCTTCTTCTTCCTCTTCTTCCTCCTCTTCTTCTTCCGTGCCTTCCGTGCCTTCCGTGGACTCTTTTGCTTTTTCTGTACCGTTCTGCGAAATGGCTCTTATTTTTCGGCGATGATCACATAATCACTACTCAGGCGGATACCTTGTGGACTTTGTGCCGCAGAAAGCAGTCCAGATTCGAGGGATTCGAGGTGTGTCAGGAGGGCGGTGCGCAGTTCCAAGGAGGGGAGAGTTGCGAGGACTTGGCGACAAGCACGGGCTTGGCTTTGCAGGTAGGATGCGCGAAACACGTTCCCAAAATGTTTGGTTGAAAGCACACGGAACCCTGCTTCATGGAGGCGACGTTCCACCCATGCCGCAGGGTATTCGCGGTAGGGGCGCAACCCTGCATGAAGACGACAGGCGTCTTGGAAACGCGTTAGGTCGATCACTCCTTGGGCCGCAGGATCGGGGGAGTTCGAGGGAAAAGGTTCAAGTCCCACAACATACAAGCGATCTTTTACATGCCGAGCAAGACGTTGGAGGATGCGATCTTGGAAAAAAGGTGTAAAGGCATCGATCGCTCCGATCAGATAATCGAGTAAAACCACATCGAATGCTTCTTGACCAAGCAAAGATTCATCTTGCCAATCTCCCAAAACAAGCCGATCTTGCGAGCGAAGTAGTTCGGAAAAACGCGGCTGCATCCCGCTCATGCGTTGTGTATCGACTGTCACGGCGGTGATCTCTTCCGCAGGGATACCAAGCAACCAACGCAACGAATGATCGCCTGTTCCTGCGTCCAATACCCGCCCCCAAGGCAGGGGGCTGTGTTGTTCTTCGATGTATGAAAAAAGGGCATCTTGAGTCATGTTTGCCTTCGTTCTATTCTTTCGGTGGTTTGGGCAAAGAGCGCCGCGCCAAGGTAGCAAAGCCCCGCTCGATTGTCTATGCTTGCAACGCGATGCGTTGTAGGGTATAGCGCGAGAAAAGTCTCACAAAGAAAGATAGGACACGAATTGGATGCGTGATATCGATCAGTTTCAAGAAGCTCTTCAGTCGCGGTTTGCAGCCAAGCAAGGCGAATACTTGGCACTTTTGCGCGAGATGGTGGAGATCAATAGCTTTACTCAAAACCCCGAAGGGATCGAACGATTAGGCCGTTGCACAGCGGATGCCTTTGCTGTTTTGGGCTTTACCGCCGAATTCGTCCCTTCCAAACAAGCGGCTTGCGGGCCGCATCTGATCTTGCATCGCCGAGGCCGTTCGCCCCGTCAGTTGGCGATGATCTCGCATCTTGATACGGTATATCCTGCCGAAGAAGAGCGGCGCAATCGATTCATTTGGCGCGAGGCAGGCGACAAGATCTACGGCCCGGGTGTGATCGATATCAAAGGCGGCACCGTGATGATGTACATGATCCTCGACGCGCTGCACGCCTTGTCTCCTGAGATGTTTGCGTCCGTCTCTTGGACCTTGTTGTTGGATTCGAGCGAAGAAGACGACGCGCAGGAGTTTGGCGATCTGTGCCTAGAGCGCCTTGGCGAGGACGCGATCGCAGCGTTGGTTTTTGAATACGGCGCGATGGACGCATCCACCTTTCGCCTCGTCACCGCCCGAAAAGGTCGTGCGATGTTTGAGATCGAAGCCTTTGGGCGCGGCGCACACGCAGGAAACGAACACCACGAAGGAGCCAATGCGCTGTTGCAGATGGCCCACGCCATCCAAGAGATCGAACGATGCACAGATTACCAAGCCGATCTCACCTGCAACGTCGGCATCATGGAAGGCGGCCTTGGTGTCAACCGCGTCCCACACCATGCTCGCGCTTTTGCGGAGATGCGCGCTTTTTCCACCGAAGCCTTTGCCTCTGCCCGAGAAAAGATCTTGGCTCTCGATGGAACCTCTACCGTCAAGAGTTTTCGCGGAGACTTTGCAGCCCATCTGCGCGTTCGGCTTGGGCGCGAAACCCCACCTTGGCCCCCCAACGCAGGCACACAACAACTCTTTGACTTGTGGCAAGCCGCTGGAACCCGCCTTGGCCGACAAGCCATCGCTCAAGAACGCGGTGGTGTCAGCGACGGCAACTTGATCTGCCACAAGATCCCTGTCCTTGATGGTCTCGGCCCTTCAGGTGCAAATGCCCACTGCTCCGAGCAAAGCGAAGACGGTAACAAAGAACAAGAATACCTCTCTCTTCCTTCTCTCGTCCCCAAGGCCGTGATCAACACCCTTGCGATCGACACACTCTTACGACAAAACGCAGGAGTTTAGGATGCCGAGTTCGTTGCTTTTTGTACGCCTTTTTCCCTTGTGCGTGGCTCTTTGTGTGATGATCGCCTATCCTTCGACAGGATCGACCCAAAGCACACAACCCGCCTACCGCATCCCGTCCTCATTCCCCCCCTCTGCCAAACCTCCTTCTAAACCTCTGTCTAAACCTCCTTCAACCGTCCATTCGGCCTCTGCGCAAGTTCCAGCCATAGCGCAATCAACCTCGCGCACCTATGGGATCCACGTATGGTTACGAGACCTTGGCGACGACGACTGGCGCATCCGCAAGCGCGGGATCTTGGAGATCAGCCAACGCGGCCTTGCGGTCGTGCCTGCGCTCATCGAATGCCTCGGAGATCAAAGCGAATTGCGCCGTCAATCGGCAACGGCTGCACTTTACCGCATCGGCAAACCCGCCATCCCGCTCTTGCGAAAAGCCCTCGAATCTACAAACCTATCCCGACAACACCATGCCGCATTTGCGATGGGACTGCTCCAAGTCCCCGAATATCGGGTCATCTCTGTGTTGTTCCATGCCTTACGCTCCCCTGATGAACACGTCCGAAAATTCGCCAAAGGCGCGTTGTTTTATCTCAGCCCCAAAGCGCGCCTCCCCCTCGAACAAGCTCTCATGGAAAAAACACCCGCGACTCGTGCCTTGGCCGCTGGAGTCCTCCAACGATGCGGATATGCCGCTGTTCCAGCACTCCGACGCGCTCTCCACGATCCTGTCGAAGAAGTCCGCCTCGCCGCAATCCGATCGCTCGCCCACCTCGGACCCCAAGCCCGTGCCGCGCAACCCGACCTCTTGCAACGCCTCAATGACCCGAGCTTCCGCGTCCGCCGTGCAACACGCACAGCTCTTCGTGCGCTCTCTCTCCGTCCCCCAAAACACCCCTAACCTTACACTCACGGAGCTTTTGATGACTTGGCTTTCTTGGTTCCTCCCCTCGGCGTTTGGGTTGCTCCTGCTCTTGCTTTTGTTGTTGTTTCGGTTCAGCAATTCTCGCAGTTCCTTGTATCTCTCTGAATTTCCAGATAAACCGCCCTTTGCCTTTCCCAAAGGCTTTCTATGGGGAGCCTCCACCGCTGCTCAACAGATCGAAACCCAACAACCCACCGACTGGACCGCTTTTGAAAAGCAGGTCCGCGCCGAAAAAAAGTTCGACCAGATCGACGTCGGAAAAGCCAAACCCGGCCATATCCATCACTTTGGCGAATTTCCAAACGAAGTGATCGAGAAAAAAACGGATCACGACGCACGCTTTGCCGAAGACATCGAAGCCGCCGCTGCAATGAAGCACAACGCCTACCGCTTTTCGATCTGTTGGGCGCGTTTGTTCCCAACCGTCACACAAAAAGAGGCCAGCGAAGAAGGCTTACGTTATTATGACGCGATCTTTGACAAGCTGATCTCCCTAAACCTCGAACCCTCTGTCACGTTGTTCCACTTTTCAAGTCCTGCGTGGCTGTGGCAAGAAAAGGACGGAAAACGCGGATGGGAGCGCCTCGACGCACTCGAACACTTTGGCCGTTTTGTCCAAGCCGTCGCTGCGCACTTTGGCGATCGCGTTCAGCAATGGTGTACGCTCAATGAACCGATGGTCTACCTCTACAACGGCTATCTCGAAGGACTTTTTCCTCCCAACGAACGCCGCAAAGGAGGCCCTCGCTCCATCGCTCACCTTGCGGTGCGACTTTTGGAAGCTCACACCCTCGCTTACGATATCCTCAAAGCCGACGCCGCCAAACGCAACAAGACCATCGCCGTTGGCATCGCCAAACACACCCGCGCCTTTGAACCTTATCGAAACCATGCCCCCCTCGATCGCCTCACTGCCCGATTTGCCGAACAAGCCTTTGTCTGGGACTTTCTTGACGCCATCCACACAGGCACTTACAAGATGACTTCGACTCCTTTTCAAGAGAAGATCCCCGGCCTCGCTGGTAAAATGGATTATGTTGGCATCAATTACTATGGACGATTTTATCTCGAAAGCTCGATCACTTCTCCAACATCCTTCCAAGTTCACTCTCACGATCCGCGTGATCCAAACGAGCTAAAGTCTGAGCTTGGATGGGCGCTTTATCCGCGTGGCTTTTTCTATATTCTCCAAACAGCCCACCAACGCTACCAACGCCCCATCTACATCCTCGAAAACGGGATCGACTGCCGCGCCCTTGATGACACCCTCCGCCAACACTTCCTCGTCACCCACCTGCGCGAAGTCTGGAACGCCATCCACCACGCCAAAGCCGATATCCGAGGCTATTTCCATTGGTCTTTGCTCGATAACTTCGAGTGGGCCGAAGGCTTTGGCCCTCGCTTCGGCCTCCTTCACGTCGATTACAACAACCACTTCCAACGCACTCCCCGCCAAAGCGCCGCACTCTTCACCCAAATCATCCAAAACAACGCCATCTCCCCCGAAGCATGGGACACATACCACTCCCCACCAAACCGCTAAAAACCGCGTCATCGCCACAGCCCCCCTCGAATTCGTGCTCCCTCCTTTCCGTGTTTTTCGTGGACCCTTCTTGTCTTCTTTCCGTGTTTTCCCCTCCTTTCCCCTCCTTTCCCGTGTTTTCCCCTCCTTTCCCCTCCTTTCCGTGTTTTCCGTGTTTTCCGTGGACTCTTCTTGTTTATTTCCCGACCTTCGGTATCGCTGGACTCTTTTCATCAGACAGCGCCTTGGTTTCCTGTTCTGTCCACGCTTTGATCTGTGCTGCTTTTGTCGCATCCATTTTCGCCTGTTTGTGCGTTAACAAATACACGCCCATTGGCATCTTTCCTTTGGAGATTTCTTCCCAGATCTCTTTAAATTTTTTCTTTTTTCTCTTGGTTGTATACGTTTGCCAGATCGAGAAATTCAGTTCTCTGCGCCCTTCTTTGACATCGTAAGCCACCAACCACGAGATCGGGGCCACATAGCTATACCAAGGCCAATGTGTTTCGTTGGAGTGACAATCATAACACGACGTTTTCAAAATCTTTTTGACGGCAAGCGGCGCTTGGATCTCGCCCGTAATCGGGGGATTCGTTCGCTTCACAGGCACCAGTTGGATCAACAAAAACAACCCACCAAGAGGAAGGACTCCGTACAACAAGAACTTTTTCACAGATCATTTTCCTTTTTTGAAAAGTCTAACGCCTTTTTTCAAGCGAGACTTGGTGAACAATTCGGCCAATCTGAGGGAAGATCCCTTTTATCCGACGGCCTCTATAGCCTCTGGCGCGGATCCGCAAACGATAGGGTGTTCCCGGGATTCCTTTGAAAGAACAAGGGGGACAAACGATCCGTTTGCCATTGGCCCGCGCCCGAATTGTCGGGATATCCGAAGAAACCACCACCTCGGTCAGCATGGGCCAGTTCGTCTGGACCGATGGGACCGATGGACTTGATGGATTTGTGGTGTTTGGTGGGTTTGTGGCGTTTGAGGGGACCGATGGGTTTGTGGCGTTTGATGGATTTGTGGTGTCTGGTGGGTTTGTGACGTTTGATGGGTTCGATGGATTGGGAGACGGCGTGTCTTTTTGAGGGGAAAGAGGCGATGGGAGTTCTGCTTTACGGGCGAGCGGTTGGGGGATCAAAAGCGGCTCAGTCTCGGCTTGTTTGCGAGCGCGCAATTTATACCAAGCCCCAAAGGCCCCCACTCCCACAAACAACAGCGCCAGAAAAGCAGCCCAAAAAAGATTGCGCTTTTGAGCGGCGAGTTTGCGTTGTAAGAGCAACACAGATTGTCGATCAAAGCGCACTCGACGAGATTTGGGTTGGAGCGTTGTGATCAAAGGATCATTTCCGAGCGGATACTGCGGAAAGGTTGCGTCGGGAGTGAGTTCGCGTTGAGCCGTCAGAGCGCGAAGACAGGCATCGACAAAAGCATCGGCATTTGGATAACGATCTTGCGGGGCTTTGGCGAGTGCTTTTTGGAAAAAGACTTCAATGGACGGACTCCAAGAGAAGGCAGGTCGGACGTCTTTTAGTCGTGGGATCGGTGCGTGAAGGTGGTTAAATAAGACGCTCATCATATCATTCGAAACGTACGGAGGCAGTCCTGCCAACAAGTGAAACACGATCACGCCGAAAGAATACAGATCCGTCCGAGCATCGGCTTTTTTGGCATGCCCCTCGATCTGTTCTGGCGACATATACAAAGGAGATCCCAAGACTGCCCCTGTTTTGGTCAACCCGGGTTCATCCGAAAGACCCGCGATCCCAAAGTCCAAAAGCTTACAACGCACGCTTTTTTGGCCGAATTCAAACGACAAAAACAGGTTGGCGGGTTTGAGATCACGGTGGATCACGCCGTGTTGATGGACATAACTCAGCGCAGAACCAATCTGTTTCAGCACACTTTCCAACAAAGCGATCGATAAAGAGCGACGCTGCTCAAGCCAATCATCCAACGGAAAACCTTCCAAAAGCTCCATCACGAGGTAGTGGCTGCCGTCCTCGAACTGACCAAAGTCGGTCACACGGATCACGTTGGGGTGATCCAATCGTGCGATGGTACGAGCTTCTCGTTCAAATCGTTTGACCATCACGCTCTTGTCGAGATGTTTAGCGTGCAGCACTTTCACCGCAAAAGAAGTCCCCGATGCCTGATTTTCCGCACGATACACCGTACCGAAACCGCCTTCACCGATACAAGAGACCAGATGCAGATCACCGATACGTCGCCCCAAAAAGGTATCCGATGGACGAGGGTCGTCCACTTCCGTTGCAGAAAGCACCTGTTCGCCTGTAGGGGACGATAACGGCGCATGGGGGGGAAGATCAGGTGTAATGTTGCTCATCGAAAGTCCTCGCGTGTGCCTTGCAAATCCCAGCCACCCAAGAAGAACCCCAAGCGATGGAGTTGCGATGTCGCATCCTGACGGGCGGCAGAAACAGGTGGAGTATGCAGCAATACCCTCCCTGCCACAAGCCCAAATCCACGCACTCGCCCAGAACTCAAGCCCCACCCGCCCTCCACAGGCCAATCACATCACTTGCACTCCATCCAAACAGTCTCGCCTCAACCGTTCCTTCGCTCTGTTGCGTCCGCCTCTTGCTCTTCCATCTCCCGTAACAACTGTGCTTCCCCATAGCGCAAGAAATACACGCCCGCAAACAACACCAACACCGCGCAAACCACGCCACTCAAACGGATCCCCAGATCGTTTCCGCGATCTTTTCCAAGCGAAGTCAGCGCCGCAAAAACAAACACCCCCAAAGTTTGACCAAACTTTTGCATCAGCGTGCGCACCGCAAAAAACATCCCTTCTTGCCGAATCCCTGTCTTTTGTGCGTCGTGTTCTGCGATATCTGCCAGTACGGCGTTGGGCAAGATCCCCAAAAAGGATATCGGCAATGCGTAAGTAATAATCAACAAATACGCCTGTGTTGTGTGGTCGATCGGGACACGGCCCAGAAAAAAGATCATAAAAAAGATGATCGACATCCAGAAAAAAGAGCCTGAAATCAATATTTTCTTTCCGACTTTTTTCGCCAAGATATTGACCATCGGATAAAAAGCAAACGACAAGATCACCATCAACGGCAGCAACACGCCCATCATCCCTTCGCTGAGGCCCAACAGCACCGTGATGTAATACAACAGGCCCGTAGTCATGATCGTCAGCCCCATAAAATAGGCGAGATCGGCCACCACATAATAAATAAAATTCCGATTGCGAAATGTCTTTTTGATGGCTTCAAACATCGGAACATCCGAGGGAACGCCTTCGCTGTATTGTTTTTCATGGATGGTCCACACGGGCACCATCATACACAACGCCGCGATCCCCGACACCAGCGCGATCGCAAACTGGATCTGCCCCACAGGACTCACCACGCCAAACAACGGCCCGAGTCCCTTACCGATCGCAGGAACTTGCGCAGCCAAGACGATCCCCAAAGCGTACGTCACAGAGATCCATGTAGACAAATTCAGACGCTCATCGGCGGTATGTCCTAATTCAGGCAGCAGCGCAAAATACGGTGTCACATAACACGTCAGCGCAAAATAAAAGAATAGCTGAAAAACAAACAAGCCGACGATGTTCCAATAACTTTCTGCGTGAACCAACGGAAAAAACAACAAGACACAGCAAACCGCCGTCGGAAACGCACTCCAAGCCAAAAACGGCATCCGACGCCCACGTGGACTATCAAAGCGATCGCTCCAGTTGGCCACCAAAGGATCCGTGATCGCATCAAACAACCGACCACTTGCCGCCAACAACATCAACACATTCATCACCACAAAAAAAACGGCTTGCGTAATAAAGATCGGTAGCTTCGCCTCCGTCGGAGGCCGATAAAAATACACCAACTGAAGATTGACGATGTTCACCAGCGTCGACCAACCCAACTGCCCAACCGCGTAAGTGATCTGCTTCGACAACGGTAATTTCTGTACGGAACCCATGCGTTGCTTCCCTCATCCACTCAGTTTGAAAAAGCCCTTTCAGACAACCACGCAAGCGATGGCACAGATCGCGTCTCAACGCAACCCAGAGAAACCTTTTTCCCTCGTACGATATCCGAGTGATACGATATCCGAAAGATCTGTGATCGAAGGGTCGTGCGTAGATGTCCTGCTATCGGGCAGCCACACCTGCCTGCCCCTACGTTTTGCGATCACACAATGAGCGGATTTCGTATAACTCCTCTCGTTGTCCCCCACGAAATCCGAACATCTCTCACGTCGAAGATGCCTATTTCCAGAAAACGTTAATACGTTGCGAGCGTCGGGATAGGATTGACACGCGCCGAGGGGTACGCCACGACACCATCTTGATCTTGCAAGCGGATCCGCCCGTCCCCACCATCTCCGCCCTTACCGCTCGGTGCCGTTCCCTTGCCTTTTCCGCCCGAAGCATCGAGGTAAGCACTCGCTGCAACCGTAATCTGTCCCTTCGCCAAGATCCAGATCATCCCACCCGATCCCCCACCGCCGCTTCCCCCTGAAGAAGAATCTCCAAGCAGCCCGTTGCAGGTGGCTCCAGCGCCACCCTCGCCGCCCTGCGCCAAGATCGCCCCGCTGATCGTGACATCGCCGACCGTCGACTCGATCTGTACGGCACCACCGCCACCACCGCCCGAACCGCCCGGAGTGAACACTTGGAAAAAGGAGGATCCAGCCACACCGCACGATCCGCCGCCTCCACCCGAACCCGCCGTCAGCGTTGTCGCTGAACCAACGATCGCTCCGCCTTTTCCGCTTGCAGCCGCTGGAGTTCCATCCCCGCCCACAGTCGCATGCCCCCCTCCGCCACCCGAACCTGCACGAACTCCGCCTCCTGTTCCGCCTTTTCCAAAACTCGCCCCTGTTCCATCACCGCCCGGCGGCTGCCCCCCTCCTGTATTGCAATTGCTGCCCGTCCCCCCTGTCCCACCGGCTCCCGCACCGACTCCGCCTTGTTGCACAAAGTTGTTTGTGCAGTCTGACGGCTTCCCTTCCCCTCCGTTGAGCGCCAGCGTTCCGATGATCTCCACAGGCCCTTGCACCTTGAGGATCAAGGGCTTGCTACCGATCACCTTCACTTGCGCATTTGCGGGGATCGTCAAGCTTGGCAGTTGAAACTGACCGTTTCCTTGCCACCCCACCGAAACGATCCCATCGATCTTTCCGCTGTCTGTGTCGATGGTGTTGCGTATCTCAAAGTTCGTCTGACATCCTTCGTCCACGCTACCGTTGCAGTTGTTGTCCTTTTTGTCCCCACAAATGTCCGAGTTTGCAGGTAAGACTTGTCCGACACACGGTGTCCACGTCCCAGCATCGCAGTTCCGCACACCTGCCTTGCATTCCCCGACCCCTTCCGTTCCCGTGGGCCCGAGATAACAAGGCCCGCCCAAACCTTGATCAACCATCCCGTCGCAATCATCGTCTTTTCCATTGCAATCTTCCTTCGCAGGCCGCACTTCGCCCTTACATTCGCCCCATTGACCCGCCACACAAGCGCGTTTCCCCGCTTTACAGATCCCCACCGATTGCGTCCCTTTTGGGCCGTCATAGCAGTCTTGTTCAAGCCCATTGTCCACAAGCCCGTCACAGTCGTTGTCTTTGCTATCACAGACTTCTGCGATCGGCTTGACTTCTCCAACACACGCGCTCCATTGGCCCTGTTCGCACTTGCGTACACCACCTTTGCATTCACCGCGATCTCGCGTACCATCTGGCCCTGTATAACAGCTTCCCGAGAGATCTTCGTCGATGCTGCCGTCGCAATCGTCATCTTTACCGTTGCAATCTTCGGCCACAGGTTTGACCTCTCCCTCGCAAGCCCCCCATTTTCCGTCCTTACAGGTCTCCGTTCCCTTGCGACAAGAGCCTTTTTCTTCGTTCCCACACGCCCGCTTGCTTCCGTCTTTGCACACACAAGGCTGCTCATCCACAGTACCGTTGCAGTTGTCGTCCTTGCCGTTTTCGCAAAGCTCCTCGCTAGGCAAGGTTCCTCCCTTGCACTCGCCCCACTGACCGCGCTCGCAAAACTGTACGCCGCGCTTGCAGATCCCGACTTCTTGCACCCCACATGGCCGTTGTTCGCCCTCCAAACAAATACACGGCTTCTCGTCGATATTCCCGTCACAGTTGTCGTCGATGCCGTTATCGCAAACCTCCGAAGCACCGGGAAAGATCCGCTTGTTGTTGTCGTTGCAATCTCGCTTGCTTGAAAAACCGTCTTTGTCTTTGTCGTCGATCACGCACTTCCCTTCGATGCAGCTTTTTGACGACTCACATTCGCTGTCGCCAGAACACTCAAACTGCCGCACCACCGTATCCCCTTGACAGCCTGCAAACCAAACCAACACACACCCCAACACACCCCAGATCACCCAATTTCTTCTCATCTCACCACCATCCTATCCGCGAAACAGGTTGCATACACGGCCTTTTTTGCAGCGTACGCGCCAACCTAGCCGCCCGTCAAGTTGCTTTTTCAACCCCACCCCACCCCCCCTCGTTCCGCCTTGTGCCCTCTCCTCACGTCTGCGCGGCTTGTTCACTCGTCCATTCCTCGCACTCCACCGCTCGCCATTCCGTCTTGTGCCCTCTCCTCCTCTTTTCTCGGCCAACGCTTTGATGTACCACAACGTAGGCTGCTCGTTTTTGCGCAAGTCACCCCGCAACGAGGTTTTTCATGTTCATCCCGATCTCTTCGGAGATTCGACGCGAAGGCGTTCCTTATGTCTCTCTTGGGATCGTCCTGTTGTGTTTCGTCATCTTCGTCTTTGAATGGATCAGCGCCACCCTTGTCTCACGCCACGCTCTCCACCCATTCGGCGTATACCATACTTTGTTCTACGACTACGCACTCGATTCAAAAAGGCTTTTAACCACAAAACCTTTTACACTCGACGGGTGGAAAGCCTATTTTACGCTTTTTTCGCATGGCTTTTTGCATGGTGGATGGTTCCATCTGTTCTTTAATATGCTGTTTCTGTTTGGTTTTGCCTCCCGACTCGAAAAGCGCCTTGGGCATCTTGTCTTTGCGCTGTTTTATCTCGCCACGCTCGTGATGTGTGGCTTTTTGGTGGCCGTCTATCACGAACATATCATCCAACATCGGACTATACTTATCGGAGCCTCGGGGGCTGTTTCCGCAGTCATGGGCGCTTTTCTGGTTAAATTTCCTCACGAACGCATCCATACAGTTGTTTGGATCATTGTGCGTATTTGGGTCATGCGATTGTCCGCTTGGTTCTTGGTCGGCTTTTTTATCCTCAGCAACCTGATCAATTTTTTACGCGCTTCGCCCAACGGAAGCCAGATATCGTTTGTCGCCCACCTGCTCGGCTTTGCCTCGGGAATCCTGTTGATCTGGGCCTTTACTGGCTTTGGCATCGAAAGCCAAGCCAGCCCACGCAAAGGCAAGTGGAATGAAGGCTATCGTTCCTTTAAAGCCGTTCTGTCCGACGAATTGCGCATGATCTTGGTTGTCTTTGTTGGCGTTCCTCTTCTCACATTTGCAACCGTGTTCTTACTCACTTACTGGATTCATTCTCCCTACCATCGGCTGCTATGGCGGCATGGCGACAGCTTTTCCACCCGCTCTCGCTTAACCTACATCTTGATCCTTGACTATCTGCCGCTTGTTTTGTTGGGCCTTGCTCTGTTTGGAGCCCTTGTGTTTGCGTGGTGGAAACATCGGACCCTTCGCCGCGCCCTTTCGGATCAACAACACTGCCTTTGGTGTCAGTCCTCCAACCTTCAACTCAAAGACGACGAGATCGGCTATACTTGCCGCCAATGCGGTTTTGACAGCGATATCGAACAGATCCCTGCCCACCAACAAACCTTTCGGATGTTGCGAGAAGCCCAGATCACCTTACAATTCCTCCAAGAAGCCCAGCAGCGCGTCACGCTCGATCAAACCCAAAGCGCGATGTTCGCCCTTGATGATGAACGCCTCAAAGAAACTTTTGGCGCTTGGGGCGAAGCCTACGAGGTTTTCCGAGACTTTCTCCAACGCCATGAGGCTGCCCTTCATGCCCTTTTGCCCCGCCCCCCCGAAGAAAACGAGATCCACCCAACTCCCGCCCATCCACAACGCCCTCCTTCTCCTCAAGATATCTTCTCACGAATCATGCGAAAAGGACTTCAAGCAGACGCTTCCATGCTCGACGGAGCAGACGGATATCTCCGCGAACAAAAAAAGCTCCTTGCTGACGCCATCGGCCTGATCGATCACATCCAGCAAATTCTCCGACAACAACTTTCACCTTTTCTACAACAACCTGCGCCACTTTCTGAGTCTCCCCCACCCAAAGACCCCTAAATCGCCCCCAAAGCATCGGTATCACCCAAATCACGCTGATCGGATCGCCCCCGCCCCAAAGAACGCCGTCACACGCGATCGGCTTCTATCTTCAAACGCTCCCCTTCCTCCGCCCCAAAAGATGCCATCACACAGGTACTCGGCCCGTTTTGACTTGCACCACAGGCGACATCAGAAGCATCACATAGCTGATCACCAATCCTGCCGCAAATCCCCCGACATGCGCCATCCACGCAACGCTTGCTTTGCCGGGCTCCGAGAAAAATCCCCACATCACAAGCTGAAAACCGACCCAAAAGAGCAAGTAGTACAACGCTTTGACGGGGAAACGCACAAGAAACAAGATCACCCATATCTTGACGTTGGGAAACAGCAGAACATACGCCCCCATCACACCCGCGATCGCTCCAGAAGCACCGATCAACGGGATCTTCGGATCAGGAGCCAAAAAGACATGCAACAACGCCCCCACCAGCCCCGCAACAACATACAGCGCCACAAAACGGCTTTTCCCCAAGGCGTCTTCTACGTTGTCTCCAAAAACAGCCAAAAAGTATAAGTTCCCAAACAGATGCCAGAACCCCGCGTGTAAGAACATATGCGTAAACAACCCCAGATAGCCTTGACCGTCTTTGACTAACTGAGGCGTACAAGCAAACTGTCGCAAAAACTCCTTGACGTTTTGCGGTTCCGAAACAATCACATACATCTCCCACCCAAACGCCACCAAGATCGCAAGCACCAACGCATACAACACCAGCGGATGCCGCTTGGTCGGATGGTATCCTTCAACTGGCAATTGCGTCAAAAGCTGGAACAAATAACTCCACAGCGTCGGCTGGTGCTTTTCATCGTCCTGATCGTCGCTGGCTCCTGCCACAACACGGGCTTTTTGTTGATTGCTCTGCATGATCCGAAACAGCTTGCGGCCTTCTTTGTCATCGAACCACACGCCGCGACAAGTCGGACAATGGTCCAGTTGCACCCCCTCTGTTTCAGAAGCCAGCACATAGGCACGCATGGTTGTCGCATCATGCGGGCAAGTCAACTTGTCAGGTCCCAGATCCGTCACGCTTGGATCGCGCAGCCACGCATCGGGTTCAGCGTGCGGCCCCAAAAGCTCACCTGCTTCATGGGGTTCCAAAAAAACGCCCCCACACCGACGGCATTGATCGATCTCCAACGGCTTGCGCGGATGACGAATCACGGTCAAAGGATATGTACAACGCGGACACTGCATCGCCTTCACTCCTCTCTTTTTGGGTTGCTTCGACGCGCTCAAAGCATCTCACAAACACCACAACAAACGCAAAGCCTTTTTCCTAACGGACCTGACGCATTTGAACGGTGTTGTGGAGTTCCACCCCACGCCCCGCCATAGACTGTCGCCCCTTGACCCCTTGTCGGCGAAGAGATCGTTGGCTTTTCAAACGAATGGCTCTGTCTCTTGAAACGTCGAGAACACAGGGTTTTGAAGCGTGAAACTACCGAGGATCATCTTACGAAGCCTGAGGCTCCCGTTGGTCTTTGTCCGTACTTTCAACACTTTCAACACTTCCGTGGTTTCTGTGGTTTCCGTGGACCCTTCTTGACATCCCACGCAAAACGCACCAACCTGCACACAGCCTGTAATATCGCTTCAACACTTGTCTCAAAGGCCAGCACCAAGCAAAGGAGTTCCATCATGATCCGCTTCTCCGTTTTTCTCGCATCCATCGCCTTCCTTGGATGGCTCCCCCCTACAACATCACACGCTCAAAGAACAAACAACCGCAGCACCACAAACAACCGCAGCACCACAAACAACCGCAGCACCACAAACAGCCGCAGCACCACAAACAACCGTAGCGCCACAAACAACCGTAGCGCCACAAACAACCGCAGCGCCACGAACAACCGCAACACCTACCGCCCGACTTACCGAGCGAACACGTATCGTCCGACGTATCGTCCGACGTATCGCCCGACTTACCGAGCGAACACGTATCGTCCGACGTATCGCCCGACGTATCGCCCGACGTATCGTCCGACGTATCGTCCGACGTATCGTCCGACGTATCGCCGCCCTACCTACAATGCGTATCGCCGCCCAACGTACAACAACAGCTACAACCGTTTCCGCCAAAACAACAACTGGCATCATCAACGCGCCCGACAACAACAGTTCCGCCGCGCATTTAACAACCGCGTGACGGATCGCCAGCGCAACCAGTATTACTCCAACCAACGCTACAACGCTTATCGTCGAAACACTTACAACCGTCCTACTTACAACCGTCCCACTTACAACCGTCCCACTTACAACACCTATCGCCGCCCAACATACAACACCTATCGTGCGCCTGCTTATCGCGCACCTGCCTATCGTGCGCCTGCCTATCGTGCGCCTGCTTATCGCCCATCTTACAGCACCTATCGCCGCTAATCGAACCGCTCTCGCCCACCCATAGCCCCACGCCAATTAATCCTTCAAAACATACAGATGCCCCATGCTGTAGACGCCATCTCCTGCGAGGGGGCGTAGCACCACGCGATCAAAGCCTTTCTTGCGTGCGGAAGCGGGGACGTGGAAGTGATACACTTGGAAACCGCCCGAGGGATTGGGTTCGCTAAACAACACGCCGCGTCCGACTTCTTCTCCACCTAACACAAACGAAATGGCTAAATCGTCGTTGCCATCGGAGGAAAGGTGAAGCCTTGGCGAGTGAGAAGGCTTCGGCAGTTGGATCTCCAACGCTCTGTACCCTCCCCAATCACCCAAGATCAGGTTTCCTTTGGCATTCCAAGCCGTTCCTGCCCCCCGATGGACCGAGACTTTTTGCAGTGTGGTTTTCAAGGCGTGACGCCACGCGACCAAGTGGCTGAGATATGCTTGCTTCGAGGGTTTGGCTGGAAAGATCTTGATCGCGTCGAGGCCCGAATCAAGGAGCTTTTTGGGGATGCGCCCTCGGTAGACATACAAGCCTTCGGAGAAAGCACCGGGCGCAAAAAAGTATTCTTGACCGACGATCTTTGCGTCGCGCAAAAAGGCGATGCGGTAGGCCAAACCACGCGAGACCCCCACAGAAAGACCGCCTTCGTAGAGTTTGGCGCTCGGCTGTTGGAGTTTGATCCCGATGCCATCCATCGACAGCCACAAAAACGCCATCCCTCGGACATCTTGACCGTCTCGCTGCATCCACCCCATCTCTCGCTCATGGTACAGGTGATAAACGCGCTCGCGATAACGCTCTAACCACCGACGATATCGCCCTGTGTGAAGTCCCCAAATTGCAGCCCACCGCTTCTTTGAAAACAGCGGACCTCGCGTCACCCGCTGGATCTTTTCATAATAACGCCGAAGATCGGGGTCTTTTAGTGTGTCAGCCCCGATCACGGCCTGATGGTAATCCTGCGGAACAAGCCGATAGTAGTGGCCCACCCGCCAAGGCTCGTTCGGCAATCGACGCATCGGAAGGCGCGCAAGCAACGGGTCACACAAGGCAAACCGATCGACGATATGGACCCCCGGCCCTGCGGCCACACCATACATCCCCACAGCCCCTTTCTCGATGACTTTGAGACCACGCGCCCGATCGCGCTCGCCTTCACGCCACCAATCATGCGAGGGCATCCGTTTGTTCACACTTGTATGCACAAGGCCCGTCGTTGCGAAGTAATAGGTGCGCTCATCTCCTACGCCAGAGGTCGTCTCCCACCCCTTCCAAGCCCGATCTGTCCGATGGACGGGGTTTTCTCCGTATGCGTGCAGCAACACCATCAACCCCGCAACAGGCAGCAGATGCGAAAACAAATGCAGCCGCTCCCGCAACGCCACAACGACGACCACCACCACCATCGCGCTCAAGAACCGTCCCGCCATAAAATCCCCACCGATACGCACCACATACACCGCATAACACAATACACCCAACCCCACAAAGCCCACGTATCGACGTTTTACGGACACAAGCCGCACCAACATCAAGGCACATCCGCCCACAAGGCACACAAACGTCAACGGATCTCGCGCCAACGTGTAGAGATAATAATACAAACCCTGCAACCACATCTCCCCAACAGGAATCGATGCCGAGAGTTTGGCGTACGCTGTATTCGGAACCAACGATCCGTAATAGATCAAAGAAAAAGCTTCCCACGCAAGCAACGGCAGTGCGGCCAAAAACAACACGCCCAGCAAACGAACGTTCCATCGTGTATGCCAAAGCACATACAACAGCGGAAAGCCGAACAGAAGGGCATGATCAGCGCGGTTCAAGGCCCCCAAACACGCGATACCAACCAACACACCGACACGAAAAGGCGAAAAGATCGTGGACGGCTCCGAAGATTGGACAGGACGCAAGTCTTCGACCCAACGAAAAAACAACAGCAAAAACACCACCAACAACAGATGCGCCAGCGGATTTTCCAGCCCCGATGTCGCAAAGTCCACATACGCCCGCGAAAAACCAAGCACCAACGCCCCAAGCAAGATGTGCCATGTCGAGCGTGCGCCGTAGTAAAACAGCAGCCCAAGCATCACGACATCCAACACCAACGAAAGCAACATCACCGAGGTATAAAATTCTCCACACAGCGCATACAAACCCGCGACAAGAAACATCCACAGCGGATGGGTGTAGCTTTGCACACGCTCCAACGGATTCCAACGCAGCCCGTATCCGCGAAACCAGTTGTCGATCGTGCGAAACGTGATAAACGCATCATCACTCGACCAAGCGTTGATAACCACCCAGATCATCACAAACGCCATCGCAAGGAAGGCCAACCAAAGCTTCTTTGCGCCGCGCTCTGGTTTGGGAGATCCGGGATAAAACAAAGAAACGGGCCGCTTTTCTTCGGCGAAAACAGCCGCATCTTCCGAGATCTTTTCCGATGCCTGTCCTTTTGGCACGTCACCTTCCAAAGAAGAGCGGGTTGTTTTTTGTTTTTTCGCTTTTTTTCCCACCATTGACCTCGATCGCTACCGTGTTTGAGAGTCCTCTTGTCCGAACAAGACGGCTACCGTGTTTGCGAGTCTTCTTGTCCGAACAAGACGGCTACCGTGTTTGCGAGTGCTATTGTCCGATCAAGGCGAGATGCCCGAGACTGAATACACCGTCCCCTGCGAGAGGCCGAACAACGATGCGGTTGAATCGCGATCTGCGCGCATTCATCGGAACATCCAGCGTATAGACTTGCAATCCACCGCGTGTCGAAGGGTTGGCACCTTGCACCGTTCGCCCGACTTCTTTGCGACCAAAAAAGAAGACCAATTCGATATCGTCGTTGCCGTCGGCAGAAAAGTGAAGACTGGGCGCAGAAGACAAGCGCGGCAACGCGATATCCAACACACGGTATCCCGAATCCCCGCCCAAGATCAGATTTCCTCGTGCATTCCACGGTGTCCCTTCCCATCGGCGCTGAACCAAGCGATGAGACTCCATCTTCAAAGGATGACGCCACACGATCAAGTGATTCAAATACGTTTTTCTCGATGCTTTCTCTGGAAACACTTTGACGGCTGAGATCCCCAAAGAAACCAAAGCGCTGGGGATCTGTCCGTGATAAACATACAAACCTTCTTGAAAAGACCCGGGAGCCTGAAAAGACACTTCGCCGATCTTTTGGGAGGATCGGAAAAACACCACCCGATAAGCAGCACCGCGACTGACGCCCACGGAAAACAGCCCGCTGTAAAGCGTCGCGCTTGGCTGTTGTAGCCGAACTCCCGCCCCGTCCGAAGACAAGCGCAGGTAGCCCGTCCCTTGGATCGGTGCATTCGGACGCAACGCACGCCCCATCTCTTTTTCGCTGTAAAGATGATAAGAATGTTTGCGATAACGCTCTAACCACGAACGATACCGCCCCGTATGCAGCCCCCAGATCGCTTGCCAACGCGCCCAAGTAAACAAGGGGCCACGTGTGATCAACTGGATCATCTCGTAATAACGCCGCAGATCGGGATCCTGCAAGACACCTTCTCCCACCGCAGCCTTCGGATATTCGGGAGGGATCACGCGGATGTAATGGCCGGGCCGCCAAGCCACCCCCGGCTCTCGCTGCATCGGTAGATGCGCAAGCAACGGATCACCCAACGCCAAGGGATCGATGATATGGACATCAGGCCCCGCATACAAACCAAACATCCCGATCGATCCTTCGGTGGTGACGCGGATCTTGTCTTCGCGAGCTTTCAGACCACGCAGTCGCCAATGATGATCAGGCATGACTTTTCCCGGTCGAGCGTACACCAGCCCTGTCCCATGAAAATAAAAGCCCCGCTCATCCGACACTCCCGCATTGTTTTGATGCCCATCCCATCCTTTGTTGTTTCGTGTCGTGGGATTATGCGCGTACACCTGCAACAGCATCACAAAAAACACGATCGGCAGCGCATGAGCCACCGCATGCACGCGCTCTTGCAACATCACCACCACCATCACCACCACCAAAGCGCTCAAAAACCGCCCCGCCATAAAATCCCCACCGATCCAAACAATATACGCCGCATAACACAGCGCTCCGCCCCCAACCCAACCCACCGCTCGACGCTCTTTCGACCAGAAGCGAAACAACGACCAACCCATCATCCCAAAAAGAAAAACAACCGTCAGCGCATCTTTTTGTAGAGAGTAAAAGAAATAATACGATCCTTGTACGATCTTTTCGTAAAGAGGCAAGCCTGTGGACAGCTTGGCATACGCAGTGTTCGGAACCCACAGGCCATAGTAGATCAAGGAAAAAGCTTCCCACGCAAGCAACGGCAGCGCGGCCAAAAACAACACGCCCAACAAACAAACGTTCCATCGCGTATGCCAAAGCACATACAACAGCGGAAAGCCGAACAGAAGGGCATGATCGGTGCGATTCAAGACCCCCAAGCACGCGATACCAACCAACACACCGACACGAAAAGGCGAAAAGATCGTGGACGGCTCCGAAGATTGGACAGGACGCAAGTCTTCGACCCAACGGAAAAACAACAGCAAAAACACCACCAACAACAGATGCGCCAGCGGATTTTCCAACCCCGATGTCGCAAAGTCCACATACGCCCGCGAAAAACCAAGCACCAACGCCCCAATCAAGATATGCAACGTCGAACGGGCGATGTGTCGAAACAGCAACCACAACATCAGCGCCGTCAACACCAGCGAAAGCCCCATCGCCGACCAATACAGATGGCCGACAACCCAATGCACCCCCGCAACAAGAAACATCCATAGCGGATGGGTGTAGCTTTGCACACGCTCTAGCGGATTCCAGCGCAGCCCGTAGCCATGAAACCAGTTGTCGATCGTGCGAAACGTGATAAACGCATCATCACAGATCCACGCATTGCTGACCACCCAGATCATCACAAACGCCATCGCCCAAAAAGCCGCTGCCGCCTTCTTCCAACCACCTTCTTGCATCGGATGGCCGGGATACCACGAAAATCCCCCCTCCTGTACAGCCTTCCCACCCACAACAAAGCTCGGCAAAGCACCCGCACAACGCCCACCCACCGATGCGGTAGCCACCGAAACGCCTACACGCACCGAAGCATCCGTAGCCATCGAAGCATCCGTAGCCATCGAAGCATCCGTAGCCATCGAAGCATCCGTAGCCATCGAAGCATCCGTAGCCATCGAAGCATCCGCAGCCATCGAAGTATCCGTAACCATCGAAGCATCCGCAGCCATCGAAACACCTGCGCTCCCCCGCTCTGCTCGCCGCAGAGAAGGGGCCTTGCCTTGAGCGGCTTTGCCTTGAGCGGCTTTGCCTTGGGCGGCTTTGCCTTGGGCGGCTTTGCCTTGGGCGGCTTTGCCTTGGGCGGTCTTGCCTTGAGCGGCCTTGCCTTGGGGTGGCTTGCTTTGAGGGGTCTCTGCTTTCTTTTTATTCTTTTTTCCCATCAGAAAACCTCTATTTTCGAGGCGAGATATCGCTCGGCATGGTGGATTTGGCGCAAACAGCGGAACAAAAGCACACACTCGCCTTTCGGTGTCAAGAACCTTTGCTCAGCGTAAAGGGGTGAAAACACCAACAGGGGCGAGAGACAAGCGCACCGCGTAATAGAGCAAAAACCAGAACAGCAGCCATCGTTGCAAAGAGCCCGATCGCAACAGAGATAACGGGCCGAACGGGCGGGCTTGATCGGTTGCAAGTTCCCATCCCACCTGCACCAAACACAACACGAAAAAGCCAAGCAACAGGGGTCCAAACGCATGAAAATACAGCGCTCCGAGCCAATCCCCCCACAGCATCGCCCGAAACGAACGAGTCATCCCGCACAACGGACACGGCACACCCACCCACAAAAACAACGGGCATCCCAAGGGTGATCGATTGCCGGACCACGCATAAAACAACACCACGATTATCCCCACCACCCCCAGCCCCAAGGCTGCTTTTCGCTCCTGCCGCTGTTGTGGAATCACGATACAGGCCCCCTGTTGCTTTTTTGCCGTACATCGGCTTGATCAAGAGCGCTTCTGTCCAACTCCAATGCGAAAGAAAGAATGGAATATGGAAACCTTGTTGATCTCTGGCGAATCTCTGCGCGTCGATGATGTCGTTGCCGTCGCTCAAGGCCGACGTGTCGGGCTTGATGAAGGTGCGCTACCCAAGATCCAGCGCGCACGCGCAGCGGTGGATCATCTTGTGAGAGAAGGCCGCGTTGCTTACGGTATTACCACAGGTTTCGGGCATTTCAAGGACAAGATCATCCCACCCGACCAAGTGCGTCAGCTTCAGTTTAACTTAGTGCGCAGCCACGCGGTCGGTGTGGGCGAAGAGCTGGACGAAGAGACCTCACGTGCCATGCTGCTTGTGCGCGCAAACACCCTAGCCAAGGGATGTTCGGGAGTTCGCCCCGAAGTGATCCAACTGATGATCGCGATGCTCAACCACCGCATCCATCCGTGTATCCCTTCCCAAGGCTCTCTGGGTGCAAGCGGCGATCTTGCGCCCCTCGCTCATCTTGCGTTGGCGCTGATCGGCGAGGGAGATGTGATCGCCCAAGGCCGGCGTATGTCAAGCCACCTTGCGTTCCAAAACGTCGGACTCAAGCCACTGATCCTTGAAGCCAAAGAAGGACTCGCGATCCTCAACGGAACAACGCTGATGGTGGCGCTTGGCGCGTTGCTCGTCCGGCGCGGGATCAACCTTGTGCTTACCGCTGATATGGCTGCGGCGCTCACTCTTGAAGCCCTACACGGAACGGATCGCGCCTATGATGCGCGCATCCATGCGCTGCGTCCGCATCCTCGGCAGATCGACTGCGCCTCTTTCTTACGACGGCTTCTTCATGGCAGCGGCTTCTTGCGCCCCCGCAACTCCCTCAACGTCCAAGATCCCTACACCCTGCGCTGCGTCCCGCAAGTCCACGGAGCCGTCCGTGATGCCGTCGCTTATACCCAATGGGTCGTCGATATCGAACTGAACGCCGTCAACGATAATCCGATCATCCTCACCTCCGAAGGCTCCGAAGAATTTGATGTGATCTCTGCGGGAAACTTTCATGGAGAACCCGTCGCCTTCTCGGCGGATTATATGAAGTTCGCCCTCACCGATCTCGGCAACATGAGCGAGCGCCGTATCGCACGCATGGTCGACGCCGATTGCAATCACAGCATCCTGCCGATGTTTTTGACCGAACATGGCGGACTCGAAAGCGGCTTTATGATCGCCCAATACACCGCCGCCTCCCTTGCATCCGAAAACAAGGTGTTTTCTCATCCCGCAAGCGCTGACAGCATCCCAAGCAGCGCAAACACCGAAGATCACGTCAGCATGGGCGCGATCGCCGTTCGCCACCTAAAAAAAGTCATCGAACACACCGAGATCATCGTCGCCATCGAACTCATGGCCGCCGCCCAAGGCATCGACTTTCGCCGACGCGAACTCCCCACCGATACCCCTCTTGGTCGCGGAACCTCCGAAGCTTACCGCTGTATCCGCGAGCAGATCCCATTTCTCACCAACGATCCGATCTTTGCCCCCCTCATCGAAAAAGCCCGCCAACTGGTCTCTTCAGGCACTCTCAAACAACGTGTCGAACAAGTGCTCGACGAGCAACATGGTCTGGGCTGAGACGGATGGAAAACAGCACGAACACGGGGACTTGTGAACGACTCGGCCCCAAAGAGCCGAGCTTCGAGCAGGTTCAAAAACGTCGTCACACGAACAGATGGACAGCAGCCCCGCAACGGACTCTACGGCGTGGCTTTTACGCCATGCAAAAAGCGCAGTTTCTTTCCGCCACGCATCACCATCTTCAATCGCTCGACAGCGCGGATATCTTGGAGCGGATCGCCGTCCACCATGATCAGATCCGCCACCTTCCCCACCTCGATCTTGCCATAACGCGGGTTCTTTTCGATCAACCGAGAAGGCCCCGTGACGGCGGCCTCCAACAGCACATCATTCGGGATGCCCGCTTTTGACAAGGCTCGCAACTCCCGATGATACGCGCTTCCCGGATAGATGCCCGGCAACGCGCTGTCCGTCCCAACCCAGATCACCACCCCCGCCCGATGCAACAAGCGGATGTTTTCGTGCCAATGCTTTTTCGCACGCAGCAACCCCTTCGCAAACTCCCCAAGCACAGGCAGATCAACAAACGACTTGCCTTTCTCTCCCACCAATGGCTCCCACAGCACAGGCGGGTGCATCACCCGCTCCAAAGAACTCGGCTGCATCTTGCCTTCTGCCATCAGCGCCGATCTCTCAAACGCCGCCAGCGTCGGGATCATCCGCACTCCCGTTTTGGCGATCTCCCGCGCTTGCGCTTCCGTCAAAGCGTCCCGATACACACCATGCGCCAAGACATCCGCCCCCGCACGCGCCGCCACCAGCGCATTTTGCGCACTGCCGATATGGATAAACACGCGCATCCCTTTGGCTTTGGCCGCCGCCGCCAATGCCCGCACCAGCGTTTCCCCCATCTCTGGACTTCCCGGAGGCAACTGATCCACCACCATCTTGACGTAATCCACGCCCTTGCGTTGGAGGGCTGCAACGATCTTGGGTGCATCTTCGGGCGTTTTGATCGCTGTCAACAGCCAAGGAGCCATCCAGTTCAATGGCCAAGGAAACAGCTTGGAGCTTGCAGGTTCGGGATGCGATCCCGGCGAAGAGATCGGTCCATCCGTGAAAAAGATTCGCGGCCCCAACCATCGCCCAGAACGCACCTTGTCGCGCATCGCCTTGGATGCAGCGGCCTGACCGCCCAGATCAAAGACCGTCGTCACACCCGCCCGCAAATGCGCGTGAAGGTTGTGTTCCTCGTTCCAAAAAACAAAATGCCCCGGGGCCGATCCGCTCCCCGAAAGATGCACATGCGCATCCACCAGCCCCGGCATCAACGTTTGCCCCGCGCCTTTGACAAGATGCGCTCCTTCCGCCTTGATCGTCCCACTTGCCCCGATCTTGGCGATCTTTCCACGCTCCACCAAGATATCCCGACCCTTCCACAACACCTTTCCCCAACCCGGATACACATCGACCCCCTGAAACAAGATCCGCTCACCCACCCGCGCATCTTCCACCAATCGCGGAAACTTCGCCTGATCCGATTGCATACGGCGCATCAACCACACTCCCGCGCCCACACCACACAACACCACCCCCGCGATCACAAACCACAGCCAACCCTTCCCTCTTCGGCCTTCACGCATCTTGCCCGTCCTTCTTTGCCTTGTTCCACAAAGGTTGTTCCCTCTGCGTCTTCTCTGTGCTAAAGATCATCTTCTTTTGCACCATCGTTCCCCAACGCACAACTGTCAAAAAGTGCAAAAAGACGAAAATCATGGGTGCGGGTGGACATCGTCCTTGATCGAGATAGGAGTTTTTCAATGATAGCGCGGCTTTGGATCCCTCTGTTGGTCATACTCTTGTGGGGCTTGTCTTGCGATCCCAAAGGTACAAGCACAAACCACGAACCCACCTCGGATGGTTCTTCTCAAGTTCACACGGAACCCCTCGTCGAAGCATTGCCCGAATCCGCTCCATCCGAATCCGCTCCATCCGAATCCGCGCCTGAGCCGCAACCCGAACCCACACTCCCCGAGTCCCAGCCCGAACCCCAACCCGAACCCCAACCCGAACCCACACTCCCCGAACCCCAACCCGAACCCCAGCCCGAAGCTCCGCCCGAACCCGCCTTTGGCTTCATTGCGATAGGCGACACAGGCACAGGCTCAAGCACCCAAAAGAACGTCGCCATGGCGATCCAGCAAAAATGCCAAACCGAAAAAACCAAAGGGCGAGGCTGTGACTTTGGTATCCTGCTTGGCGACAACTTCTATGACGTCGGTGTCAAGGACGAAAACGATCCCCAATTCAAAACCAAGTTTGCCGACATGTACCATCCCCTTGGCTTTCCTTGGTACATCACACAAGGCAACCACGATTACGGCGCGCTCGGCGCAGGACTCGAAGTCTGGAAAACCGATCACTACATCCGTTACGGAAAAAAAGACCCGCTCTACGTCTTCCCCGACAAGTACTTTGCCTTCACAAAACAACACGCACTGTTTATCAGCCTCAACACCACCGAATTGTTCTTTGATATCGGAGAATCCGACCAAACCAAGTTTGTTCGCGATAACCTCCAAAACAACAAAGCCGCCACATGGCGATTGGCCTTTGGACACCACCCCTACATCTCTAACGGAGAACACGGAAACGCTGGGGAATACGAAGCCCTCCCGATCCCACTTCCCTATGTCAGCGGGCGCTTGATCAAAAAATTCATGGAAGCCGAGATCTGCGGAAAGTTCGATATCTATTTCTGCGGCCACGACCACAACCGCCAGATCCTCCAAGCCAAATGCGGCACCCAGTTCATCGTCAGCGGCGCAGGAGCCAAGAGCGATAGTTGGGGCAAAGGCAAGAAAAATCCCGTGCATTGGCAAAGCGATCAGGTCGGATTCATGTTCGTCTACGTCAAAGGCCGCACTCTTACCGTCGAAGCTCTCGATGAAAACGGCACACTCGAATTCTCAAAAACCTACACCAAATAACCCCATCGCCCTAAAACACGGCGAAAACGGCAACGACGAAAACGGCAACGACAACGGCAGCCATCACAACGGCAACAACGAACTCTACGAACTCTATCGAAGCCTCGGCAACAACGAACACAACGAACACAACGAACACAACGAACATAACGAACACAACGAACACAACGAACACAACGAACACAACGAACACAACGAACACGGCAGGCACGATGGTTTTGCAACAGCCTCGTCACTCTCACCCACCCGCTCCCGCTTCTTCGATGCACGTGCTTCGATGCACGGAGTTTTTTGCGCTTTGCCTCCTCCTCGTCGCTCTTGGGTGGGGGATATCCTCTTGTGCGCTTGGGCGCAGCTATTGTCTTTCCGATACAGACTGCAAACCCGGATATCTCTGCATCATCGCACAATGCGCGCTGACTTCCTCCGATGGTTCGCCCAACGAAAAGCTGCCCCCTGATGGCCAAGAAGCGACCCCCGAGATCTCCCAAGAGACCGATCCCAGCGACGCTTCCGAAGCCCCCCAAGAGATCGATCCCAACGATATGCCTGTCCCCGACGGCACGATCTGCGTCGACGGAGCGACCCGTCCTTGCGACCTTTCCAATGATCCAGACTGCACTCAGATCGTCCCCAACCACTACAAATGCCAAAACTCCTGCAACAAAGGCGCTCACCGCTGCGTCGACGGTCAGTGGTCTTTGCGCTGCGATGCTCCCTACGAGATCGGCACCGAGATCTGTGACGGCATCGACAACGACTGCAACGGTCAAGTCGATGAATCGCTGAAATCCTGCCTCGCCACGATGCTTCGGCTCACCAACCCCGGAAATGGCCAAGCCATCGGCCTCGCGCTGGATCCCAAAGCACAGTTCCTGTACACCGCCGCCCAAAACGCCAGCCAAAGCCACTTTTTCCTCAAAAGAATCCAGCTCCCCAATCTCCAACAAGCCAACCTCGCCGTCGTGCCCAATCCATCGACACTTCCCCGAAGTTACCAAGGCGTGACGGCCCTTGCACTTCACGCTGCCCCCGCCCAACCTATCCTCTACTTCACCGAAAACAACGGCTGCATCCTTTACAAAGCCACCCTCCGAAACACCGTCGCCACCGTCGAACGCCTTGGAGACGGCGTATGCCGCCCCGCTGCGGCAACACTCTACACCTCCCCTATCGTCATCCAAAATGCCCGATTCATCGACATTACCAGCCTTGCAGTCCACCAAGCCACAGGCAAACTTTACATCGCCGAAAAAACTGACCAGCTCCTTCACGTCTTCGACCCCCAACAAAATACCCTACAGACGCTGCACGCAAGCGAGAAAGACGATCTGCTCTGTCTAAAAAGCCCTGCGCTATCGCTGCTTTCTGTCGCAGCCGACATACCAGCGACGGAACGGATCTTCTTGCTTCACCAACATACCGCAACAGAAGCAGGCATCTTCTCCTTTGCTTTTGGTACCGCTTGCACCAACACCCCCCTTCGCATCGTTCCCGACACAGGCTTGCTCACCCCCACCACCTTTGCCCCAGTCTCCGACGAAAAACAAGCCGCAACCGCCTTTTATTTTTCCCAACACAACAACACCACCCCCCCCTCGATCTGCGGATTGTTTCGCGGCGCGCTCACCAAAACCCAGCTCAACGCCCCCGTCGCTTTGCTCCAAGGGGCGTGCGAGATCAAAGATGGACTCGCCAACAAGCCGGACACATCGACCGCACAAGTCGGCCAGATCTCCTCGATGACATGGCACCCCACTTCATCGCACCTTTACTTCCTCGATCAAGCCACCAACGGCGCAACGCACCTACGCCGCCTCACAGCCCCGTAACAACCACGCATATGCAACGACTTCGTTTTCGTGATGACACCGCCGCTCTTGTATCACCCCACATCGGATGCACACCTGTCTCCCCAAAAAGGACCCAACATGATCAGCCATTCTCAAAAAACGATCGAACAAGTCAAAGAATACTACGGAAAAACCCTTCAGACGAGCAACGACTTAAAGACCAGCGCCTGCTGCGCGACGGAAACGATGGATCCGACGCTCAAGGCGATCTTGCGTGAGATCGACGACGAGATCCTCGCACGATTTTACGGATGTGGCTCGCCGATCCCCGCAGCGCTCGAAGGGACAACGATACTGGATCTCGGTTGTGGGACAGGCCGTGACGTGTATGTCCTGTCCAAACTGGTGGGCCC
Source organism: Myxococcota bacterium (assembly GCA_023150835.1). Classification (GTDB taxonomy): domain Bacteria; phylum Myxococcota_C; class UBA6777; order UBA6777; family UBA6777; genus JAKLKB01. Next base: position 58,635 of record JAKLKB010000011.1, read on the forward strand.
TTCTGGTCGTGTGATCGGTGTGGATATGACCGAAGAACAGATCGCCGTCGCTCAAAAACACGAACAGGCCCAAGCACAGCGCTTTGGTTACTCGATCCCAAACACTCGATTCCTTCGAGGATACATCGAAGATCTGCGATCGCTTGGGATCGAAGATCAGTCCGTTGACATCGTCGTTTCCAACTGCGTGATCAACCTGTCACCCGACAAAGAACGTGTCTTTTCCGAGATATTTCGCGTTCTCAAAAAAGGGGGCGAACTTTTCTTTTCGGATATCTTTGCGAACCGGCGCATCCCTGCCCACCTTCAACAAGATCCTGTCTTGCGGGGAGAATGTCTTGCGGGAGCGATGTATCTCGAAGACTTTCGACGGCTGCTGTTGCGCGTTGGATGCCCAGACTACCGTGTGGTCGCCTCATCGCCTGTCACGCTCGAACACGACGATATCGACCAACGCATCGGGATGATCGACTTTACATCTTTGACGCTGCGCGCTTTTCGCCTTGATTCACTCGAAGATCGCTGCGAAGACTTCGGCCAAGTCGCCGTGTACAAAGGCTCGATATCGGGCCATCCTCATCGCTTTGCGCTCGACGATCATCATCTCTTTGAAACAGGCCGTCCGATGCTCGTTTGCGGCAATACCGCCGCGATGCTCGGCGAAACGCGCTTTGCCAAGCACTTTACAATTCAAGGGGATCGCTCTACACACTTCGGGCTGTTTGATTGTGGACCCACAACAGCCTTCCCGCGCTCCGCGCAAACCAACGAGCACACACAAACGGGCGGATGCTGTTAGCGCACAAGGGAGCACCCCAACATGGATATCCAAAGTTTTTTCAACTACCTCTGGCACGATTATATCGCCATCGCCCCCGCAGCGGGCGCTTTGCACCGCGCCCTCGAAAAACAACGCAGCGAAACCATCCACAACGATCATGTGGCATTTCGCACCTTTGACCTTGCCCCGATCCACCTCGAAGCCCTCGAACAGCACATCCTCGCCCTTGGTTATACCCGCTACGCCCCGTATCACTTCGCGGAGAAAAAACTTCGGGCCTTCGGATACGTCCACCCCGATCGCTACCAGCCCAAGATCTTTTTGAGCGAGCTTGAAACGCGCTTTTTTAGCGAAACACTCCAGTCCACCGTACGAGATATCTGTCAACAGATCGATCCGTCCCGTGTATCGGACCCTTCGATCATGTGGGCAGGCCGCTTGTGGGAACCGATCGCTTACGAGACGTATCAAGCACTACTCGAAGAAAGCGAATATGCCGCATGGGTCGCTGCGATGGGCTTGCGCGCCAATCACTTTACCATCGACGTCAACGCCCTCAAGACCCTCCATTCGATCGAGGAGATGCTCGATTTCGTCGAGGCCCAAGGATACACCCTCAATACTTCGGGAGGGCGCATCAAAGGCTCTCCCGCCGTTCTTCTTGAACAAGGCTCGACGATGGCCGACCAAGTCCCCGTATCCTTCGCCAACGGCGAGATCCACACTATCCCTTCTTGTTATTATGAGTTCGCTCGACGCTATCCCGATGCCAACGGCCAGCTATATCAAGGCTTTGTTGCCGCCAGCGCCGACAAGATCTTCGAATCTACCGACGCCAAAAAAGCGTAGAGAGACAGCCCGCCCATGCAAGCGATCTTTTTTGACAAACCGCCCAAGCGACAGGAGCCACCCTCTACAACGGCGAATTTGGCAACCGCACGATGCTCGGGGGGTTTGATGTGGTCTATGATTGCGTCGGCACCCACGCAACGCTCCAACAATCTCTCCGCCTCACACGCGCCGGTGGTACGGTCGTTTTGGAAGGCGTGTATTTGCATCGGATGCGTATCGATCTCACACCTGTCTGGCATCAAGAAGTCGATCTGATCGGCACGATCGCACACGGGCGCGAGTCTTGGCAAGGCGAAACCATCGACACCTTTTCGCTCACAGCACGCCTGATCCGCGAAAACAAGATCTCCTGCAAAGACTTGATCACACATCGCTTTCCACTCGCTCGATGGAAAGAAGCCATCCAAACTGCCGTCGACAAACGCACGCACAGCATCAAAGTGGTCTTCGACCTCTGAGGTCGATACGAGGCCAAGCCCGCCCCGATCAACTCGGCTGCATCGCTCCTCTCTACGATCCACCGGCAGAGGGTTTGTGTGCGCTGCCTGCGTAGATCGGAAAGGGGTTCCAAAAGCTCGTCTGGATCGGGCGAAAGCGCTCGTGCAAAAATCCCGCTTCGGTCAGCAAAGTATGTGGATCGCGATCAAGATGACAACCACCTGCGACTTTTTTCCATACAGGCGTCATCCAGCGCTGCACCGAACGCATCGCATTGTGGGGTGATGCCGTGTGTTCGATGTAGTGCAACGCCCCATCTGGCCGCAAGACACGAAAGATCTCACGGATCGCTCGTTGGATCTCGGGGATCGTACAAAATACCCACGTCACCATCACCGCATCAAAGAACGCCTCTGGAAAAGGCAGATCTTCTGCACCTGTCTGCACAAACTCAACGGAGACATTGTGCTGTATGGCCCGTTTTTTGGCGACTTCCAACAAAACAGGATCAGGTTCGATCGCATACAGCGCTTCAACAGGCCCATAATAGGGAAGATTCAGACCTGTCCCCACACCGATCTCCAACACTTTCCCCGAGGCGTTTGCGATCGTTCGGCCTCGCAACCGCTCTAACGGGGACATCACCACTTCCATCATATACGCCGAAAACGGCATCTTGGGGCGTTTGGTAGGTACACTCATCGCTTCGCTCCGTATCAAACGGTTTCTATCGCAACGCACCCAAAAGCCTGTTGTGCTTTTCGGCGCACCTGCTCAAGAGCCACCAAAGGGGCAAATCTTTTCACGACCATCGTTGTCTGGGGAAAGCGAGCGGAAAGCTGCGCACGCGCTCAAGAGCCACCAAAGGGGCAAATCTTTTCACGACCCGTTCACCGAGCCTTCACAGGCCGTCAAAACAGCCGCGCTATCGAAGAACAGCGTCAGCCCTTGCCAGAACAGAAACGGATCTTGTAGAAGAACCGCCGATCGCGCAGATGCACAAGACACTCTCGCGCAAAAGACAGGCAGCGCCCCACGAAAACATCCGCTCAATCCGAGCGAAGGAGTGCCATGATACGGGAATATCTGTGGTCCAAAACCAAAGAACGACTCAAACAACCCTTTTATGCGGCTTATACGGAGCGCTTGCAAAGACAGGCGAAGACGTGGAAGCTACCACGACACGTCGGCATCATCTTAGATGGAAATCGCCGATATGCCCGAAGCAGCGGCCTTGGAAGCGTGATCGATGGTCATGCACACGGTGCAGACAAGCTCAAAGAAGTGTTGGGTTGGTGCATGGAACTCCAGATCCCGATCATTACGATCTGGATCTTTTCGCTCGACAATTTCCAACGTGACGACGAAGAGGTCCAAGGACTGTTTCGTTTGATCGAACAGAAAACACACCAACTGCTCGAAGAACCCGATATCCATAAAAATCGGATGCGCATCCGCTACATCGGGCGATTAAACCTCTTGCCCGAGAGCCTCCAGCAAACCATCCAACACGCCGAAAAAACCACCGAGCATTACGACCGCTTTGTACTCAACATCGCCATCGCCTACGGTGGGCGCGAAGAGATCACGGATGCCTTTTGCCGCTATATGCAAAACAACGATCCCGAACGCAGCCTCCAAGAAGCTTTGCGCGATCTCTCCCCTGAAACCCTCACCCCCTATCTTTACACCGCTGGGATGCCCGACCCCGACCTGATCATCCGAACCAGCGGAGAGATCCGACTCTCTGGCTTTTTGCTCTGGCAAAGCGCTTATGCGGAGTATTACTTTTGCGATACCCACTGGCCCGCCTTCCGCAAGCTCGATCTCTTACGCGCTGTCCGCTCTTATCACCTCCGCCAACGCCGCTTTGGTCGTTGATGCGGGGCGTCTCTATTTGAGGTGCTGTAGAAAAGCGATGATATCGTCGAGATGTTGGGTGGAAAGGACGGTGCTGTAATTGGGCATCACGTTGCGATCTCCCGCCAGTTCGAGCGAATCGGAGCGCAAGATCTTTTGGCGAAAGTAAGCGTGGTTACGCAAGATCGGCTTTCCGCTCGCCAACACCGCAGGGCGTCCATAGATCCCCTTCAAGGTCGGGCCTAGGCTGTCTTCGCCTGTAAACGTGTGACACATCGCGCAGCCATGCTTTTGCAACAAGGCCAGTGCTCGGGTGCGGATTGTAGGAGAAAGGGCGGGTGTTGGGGGGAATTCGGAGGCGTCAGCAGCGGTAGAGGGGCAGGCCTCTTCTTCGGCGATATCGCTTTTTTTGGGCTGAGCGGCTGCGCTTTTTTGAGGCTGAGCGGCTGCGCTTTTTTGAGGCTGAGCGGCTGCGCTTTTTTGAGGCTGAGCGGCTGCGCTTTTTTGAGGCTGGGCGGCTGCGCTTTTTTGAGGCTGGGCGGCTGCGCTTTTTTTGGGTTGGGTTATTTCATTTTTTTTTTGTGAGCGAAAGCACGTAGTAAGCGAGCGCCCAACGATCTTTGGGGGGGATCTGTACATAGGCCACCATCCCAGAGGCCGCGTTGGGGGAGCCCTTGCTCAAGACGCGATAGATATCAGCCGCTTTGTTTCCGTAGCGGTATCCGCCTGCATAGAAGTTGGTGGGCTTGATCGGCATTGCGAGTCCTGCGGGGCCATCGCCTTTTCCTTCGTTGCCATGACAAACGGTGCAGCCGTTTTGGGTATAGAGCGTTTTGCCATGAGCGATAAGGGCGGGTGTTTGGGCGGGTGCGTTGTTGTCGTCGTACACCACGACTTTTTCGACTTTGACACCGGGATACAACACGCGGTGTTTGCTTGCTGTATCGGTCGCAGAAGTGACCGTTTTGTTTTTGTCTTTGAGCCAAGCTTGCCAGACAGCGGCTTGTGCATCGGGGGGGGTTTGGCAGCTAATCAAGCCTAGGTTGCAAGCACGCTCGTCTTTTTCGCAGCCTGTGAGCGCCAACGCGCCCGACAGGACGAGGCCCAACGCAAAAAGAGTTTGAGAAGTAAAGCGCATCGTGTATGTCCTTTCTTTGGGCTCTCTGATCGTCACCCAGATCGCAGCGATCGATGGAAGAGAGCATGATCCCACTACGTTTCGTGCGGCATCTTCTTAACGCACACAACGCAGGGATGCAAGAGTCTTTGACGAAACACTTGGCGTAAAAAGCGATCGGCCTCGGATGGTCGGGAGGTTGGATGAGCGGTTGGTGGTTGGTGTTGGTGGTCTTTGTGATCGTGATCTGGGTGGTGATCGATACGTTGCGATGGGGGATATCGCCGATGCCCACGATGGGACGAGCGCGTCAAGCGATGTTGCAAGCCCTGCCAAGCGATCTAGACGGCGTGATCGTCGAGATGGGCGCAGGATGGGGCGGATTGGCGATCGGGGCGTTGCAGCGTTGCCCCAAAGGGCGGGTCGTGGCGTATGAAGCCGCATGGGTCCCTTGGGCGGTGGGGTGGCTGCGAAGCCTTCGGTGGCGTGGGCGTTTGCGATGGGAGCGCGCCGATTTTTTTACCGCAACATGGCCGAACGAGACGCAAGCGGTGTTGTGCTACCTTTACCCGGGCGCGATGCACCGTCTCGCAGAGGATTTGCCGCGCCGTCTTCCCGAAGGGACGTGGGTGATCAGCCATGCCTTTGCCCTTCCACTCTGGAAACCAGAAAAAACCTTGATCTTGCCCGATCTCTTCCGAACTCGTCTCTACGTCTATCGTATCCCTGCCCAACAGCCCGTCGCTTGACTTCGTTTCCAACCACCCTCTCACACAAAGCGATGCTCTTTCAAAGGAACCAGCAACCATGAGTACCATCCGATTTTACCGCGTGGACGATCCATACGGAGAGTTCTCTAATTTTTCCCGCCACCGCATCCATCTCAAAGGCAAGCCTTGGCCCACCACAGAACACTATTTCCAAGCGCAAAAATTCGCAGGAACCCCCCACGAAGAAGCCGTACGCCAGCAAAAAGGCCCTTCGATGGCCGCGCAGATGGGCCGTGATCGCGCCCTTCCGCTGCGCAAAGATTGGGAGTCCGTCAAAGACAACGTGATGCGGGACGCGATCTATGCGAAGTTCACACAACACGTCGATCTCAAAGAACTCTTGCTTTCTACTGGTGACGCGCTCTTGATCGAACACACCACAAAAGACCGATACTGGGGCGATGGCGGCGACGGAACAGGAAAAAACCGCTTGGGGCATATCCTGATGGAAGTCCGCCGACGTATCCGCGAAGAAAACATCCCACCGACCGAATCTTCCCCTCCCGCCGAAGAATAAGTCCACCCCCAACGAAATCTTCAAGGCAAGGCGATCGGAGTCGAAGGAAGAAAATCATCCAACAAAAAAACCCTCATTTCGCCCACCCGACGAAACGTGCTGTCGTTGGTGATGAACGCTTGACAACCCGAAACAACGGCAACAGCGATCTGAAGAGCGTCGGGAGTTTTCAGACGGTATCGTACGCGCAACCTCGCGGCATCTTGCGCGACGTTTGGTGTGATATCAATCACCTCAAACCCTGATGCCGTCGTCAACAATTCAACGTACTCATTTTGCAGCGCAAGATCACCCTGTTGAATTGGCTTTGTTAAAAGTTCGAGCAGCGTAAGCACCGAGGTCACGCCAAACAGAGACCCCTGATCGATCGAGCGCATCACATCGAACATAACGGAACTATAGGTTGCGTGGGCTTCCACAAAATAGATCAACGGAGCGGTATCAAAGCCCAAGCGTGTGACGTTTGCCAACGCGCCAAGAATGCCGGTCAAGGTGCCTCCCACTCATCGCGAAGCCCTCGCACATAAGCTTGCGCGTCCACATCCATCCAGAGTTCTTTTCCCAATCCATGCAACATCAAGATGCTCCGTTGCTCCGAACCCTTCGTTGTGGCAACCAGATTCTACACCACCAAAGAAAGCAAACGAAGCTGCTCTTCTTTGGGAAGACGCTTGATGTGTTGCTCGTACAGTTGTTCAACGTGATCTTGCCGCATCTGCTTTCTCTCCGTGTTATGTTTCTGCCCGCCTCGGAAAAGTGAATCTCTCTTATCCGAGAGAACAAGCGCGAAAACGGCTTTTTCGTCAAGCATTCGCTTCTACTCGTACAAAACAACGGTACGGATGGACTTTCCATCGTGCATCAAGCCCTTGCCTTGGGTCAAACAAGTGTACACCAAAGGTCGATGCGATCCGTTGTAAACGCCCTATTGTTGGGCAGCCACAGGGGGCTGCCCCTACGTTTTGCGATCGCAGACCTGCTCAGGACTCGCGCCGACCGCCTCCGTTTGTGGGCCACAGGGGGCACTTGGTCCAACTAATTCCATTCGTTTGTGAGCATCGTTCCTATCATATCCGTCAAAAGCGTATCCAAAAGTGTCGATGCGATTTGTTGTAAACGCCCTGTGATTGGGCAGCCACAGGGGGCTGCCCCTACGTTTTGCGATCGCAGACCCTGCGGATTTCGTGTCGATCCTATCAGACAGGCTCACCGACCTTTGTCAAAGCCCCCCTCGAATACCGATCCGAACAACAAACGACTCAAAAAGCCTGAAGCCGACGGACGTAAAGGATCGTGGGGGAGGCTTCCAAGGGAGGGAGCGAAAGAAGGATGGCCCACGCCCGCAAAAAGCGGAGGCGTTCATCAGGCAAAAAGTCGTACGAAGGGGCCAACAGCAAGTTTCCCGTAGAGATCGGCGATTGGACGATCGGCTCTGCATACAACAGGTCATCAAGTGCGATGGCAAGGGGTTTTTTGTACGCAGCAATCGAAAGATCCGTGAGCGCCTTTGTGCCGTCAGGCATCAGACTTAGGCTAAGCTGCGTCCCCATCGATCCGACCGCAGCATCCGCAACCACAAGGCTGGCGTTTCCAAGGTGCATCCGCGACACAGGCGCGGGGTGATGAACCAGATACACCAGCCAAAATCGTTGAGACAGAGAGCGTTTCCATAAAAAGCGCACCCGATTTCGCCACGCGCTCGGCAACACAAGGCTGTTCAAAGCCATCTCCATCCGCGCCCGCGAGCTACCAAAAAACAGATGACGCCCTTCCCCCCGCAACTGCTTGATCTCCGCGATATCGAGCGCGGAGCGTTTGCGTTTTTGTACCGGTGCGGTGGAAGGCTGGACTGTTGTGCTTACAACAGCGGTGCGTGCCGCAACGTGCATGGAGGACGGCAAGCGCGAAGACGTCGGCAACGAAGCAGGAGGACGAACGGAAAGCTGTGGCCGAGTGGTTGGCGATCTTGAGGGGGTGGTCGGTGGTGTCGGTGGCGTCGGTGGTGTCGGTGGTGTCGGTGTCGTGGTCGATGGTGTCGGTGGTGTCGGTGTCGGTGGTGTCGGTGGTGTCGGTGTCGGTGGTGTCGGTGTCGTGGTCGATGGTGTCGTGGAAGCTTTTGCGAGCAGTGTGCGAAGCATCATCGAAGGCCCCAAGAGAAGGGCTTGTTGATCGATGAGAGAAAGTTTCTGATACGCCGACCACAAGGGTTCGTGGTCTTCGACAAAGCGGTGGAGACCAAAGTTTCCTTGGGCTTGCAGCAAGATGCTTAGGGCCGAAGAGAGGCGGATCTTTTTGACTTCGACTTGGATCTTGCGGCCCTTGAGCGGTTTGATCTCGACTTGCGAGGCACCTGCTTGACGAAGGCGCTGTTGATAGATCGCGATGGCTTGCCCGATGGGTTGGTCACCACCGATCTGGATTCGGCACAAGTAGCCGCTTTTTCCGGAATGGATCAACAGGCGAGGATCTTGCTGTTGGCATCCGCTCGACAACAGCGCCCACATCACGGCTCCACCAAGACACGCGCCACGCAAAACACGCCTCCCAAAAGACAAAAACATCGCACTCCCTTTCAACGAAAAGCCCGACAGGCCGAGAACAATCTCGCCAGTCCATGAACATCACAGATATCGCTCGCCATACGTGGGAATCCCCATGCAGCGCACGACAGCGACAACGGCGCGATCAGCCCTTGGAGGGCTTGCATGTGATGCTCTTGCTCGCGGTGGAGTTGTTGCAGACGCCCATGCAAAGCCGCCTCCCATGCTTTTGCGCTGCCCAAGAGCGCCTCAGGCACACCTTGTTGAAGAGCATCAAAGGAGCGATCTTCGAGTGATGGAAGCACACGAAAAGCTCGATTGAGCCAGATCGCGACCAACGGCAAGCCTCGATCGATCACTTGCTCACGCAAAAAATGAAACGGCTCGCCTTCGGTCGCATCAGGAACGCCCACCAACACAAAGCCGCATTCAGCCGAACGCAGCTTGTTTTGTACTTGATTGGCACGTTCTTGAAATCCGCCCCGAAGGTCCAAAAACGCCTCAAAAAAATCAGAGATATCCCGAGTGAGTTCTCGCCCCAACAGCAAGGACAACAGCGTTTGCGCAAGCAAGGAACCGCTTTGAAACAAGCGTTGTCCGATCCCTCGGCGGGTCTGCAAAAATCCTGTCAACACGCTATCTTCCAAAAAGCGCGACAGATGGCCGGGTGCATCAAGGATCTCCAGCGCATTTTGTGTGGGCGGAGTATCCAAGACGATCAGATCATACGAACCCGTCTGGATCTCCGCATACAACCGCTCCATCGCAACGTACGCATGAGAACGCGCAAGAGTCCGCGAAAAAGCCTTGTAGACGCGGTTTTGTAGGATCTGCTCTCGGCGTTCAAGGTCGTCAGTGGTCAGGCGCTTGATCAGATCGTCAAAACTGTGTTGCGTTTCCAACATCGCGGCGTGAAGGGAACCTCGGGCAGGTTGTATCCCTACCGCAGGCAACACGACAGGGCGGGTCTGATCGTGCAGCTCATCAAGACCAAGGGCATCTGCGAGGCGCTTGGCTGGATCGATGGTCAAAAGCATCACACGACGCCCTGCGTAGGCCGCAGCCACCGCACAAGAAGCCGCAAGGGTGGTTTTTCCTACGCCACCCGAACCAAGAAACACCAACAGATCCTTTTGCGAAAAGATCTCCGCCGCCAACTGCTGCGCTGAAACGGTGCAAAGAGGCGAGAGCATCGACTGTTGCGTCGCCTCAAACAGCGATCGCATCGATGTATCCGCTCTCTCGCTTTCATCCGCGACAGAAGTATTGGCGGCATGGGCCTGTTTTTCGTTCGCGTCTTTTTGGGTGACCTTTGAGGAGGCGGTGGCATGAGCTTGTTTTTGGGCGATCTTTGGGGCGGTATGGGCCTGTTTTTCCGACGTATCAAGATCCGGAGCAATGGTGTGCTTCGAGACAAACGCAGGAACTTGCAACAACGCAGGGTACACAAGATGCCCAAGAGACAGCAGGGCTTGTGCATCAAAGGGGCTTTGTTGGAGGTGCGGTAGCTCCAAACTTGGCAAGGGGATATGCTCGGCCAGAAAACGCCGTTGCCGTTGACTTTCTTGTTCTGTTTCAGCTTCTTGCGCAAGAAACTCCGCCATCGTCTGAAAAGAAGGCTCGATCAACGCGGCCTTTTCGATCGGATGTGCTTGCGCCTCACGCAACCAGCGGGCAAAAGCAAGCGTTTCTCCCGAAAACAACGGAGGATGCGTTTGGTTCAAAAGCAGCGTACCAAGCGGCAGATCAAAACGTGCGCACAGCGTTTCAAATAGCGTCGAACATTCTTGTGCAGGGAGCGCCTGCAACAGTGTCACAAGATGCAAACGACAACGCGCCGGGTCCGACAACAACGCTCGACCCCGCTCCAACATCCCACGCAACGGGCTTTTTCCAAGCAGCCCCCACAAACTGCGATGCAGATCCAAAAACATCAGCGCGTGGCCCGTCGCATCCAGATCCACAAACAGCCGATCCCATCGCTTGTTTGGACCAACGTCCTCACTCAAACGCAACAGCCGCTCCAACAGCAACACTTCGGCCACCGCAGGAGCCGCTCGAAAAAACCGCTGCAACGCGGCATGCTGCACGATCTGCTCGACCCACCGACGCGATCGCACATACGTCTGCACATAATCAAGCAGCGCAAGATCCGGCTGCAACGCCAGCGCCCAGATATCCTTGTACACAACTTGCGCAGAAGTCGTCGCCTTTCCCCCATCCTCTGCCTCCAAAAGCCCCGCACGCTGGAGGATTCCCCGCAACGCCGAATGCGCCCCCAACTCCACCACCAACACGCGCTCCCCTGCCGCCTGCGCTGCCAACGCACACGCCGCCACCACGGTGGATTTGCCAACACCGCCCTTGCCTGTAAAAAAGTGTAGCTGTGAACTCAAACTCGTTCGCCTTTTTTTCGCTTTTCCTCAAATCCAATTGACGCAATGGATTCGTTTTTCGGGGCTTTGCCCCGCACCCCACAAGGGGTCTCTGCCCCCTTGACCCCGTATCGGCGAAGAGAGCGAGCGTTTTTCAAACAGGCAACACTCTCGCTTGAACGTCCGCGAACACGGCGTTTGTTGGCCCACTGCATCACTCCCATCTCAGAGAAATACCGACGCGGGTCATGAACCGGTTTTTCAGAACTCTCCAAAACCACGCGTTGTCGACGTCTTCAAAAAGGGCGGTCATTCGTCGATTTTTCGGGGGTTTCTCAGCAGGTCGCTCCAACCAGACACCCGCATCCGTTCGACCGACAGATCGCGCCCACGCTTTACGCGGCGCACTTGTACACCAGATGTTCTTCGGTGTATACAACCTGCGTCTTGCGCTCTGTTCTTCCGCAAACAACGAGGAAAGCCACCACCATGACCGCTCCATCCATCACCGAACGCACCGCTTATTGGCAAGAAGCATGGTCTACAGGAGACACCCGTTGGGATGCGGGAGAAGCCGCTCCTGCCCTTGTCGATCTACTGTCCACCAGCGCCGATCTTCCGAAAGGACGAGCGCTCGTCCCGGGATGTGGATCTGGCTACGACGCCCTCGCCCTCGCACATGCAGGATACACCGTGACAGCCCTCGATCTCGTCGATCTGGCCGTCTTCCGTTTTCGAGAACTCCGCCAAAACAAAGGGCTTTTTTCCCACCAAGCCGAAGCCCACATCGCAGACTTTTTCGCCTACAACGAAGGACCGTTCTCTTTGATCTGGGACTACACCTTTTTGTGCGCGATCCCGCCCTCTCTTCGCACAGCATGGGCAGAACAAATGGCCCGATTGATCGCTCCCACAGGCGAACTCGTCACGTTGATCTTTCCCATCCGCCCCGAAGATGACGCAGGCCCACCTTTCGCCATGTCTCCCGAACTCGTCGAGCGCTTGCTCTCTCCCTACTTCACCCCCAAAACCATGTTTCCCGTCCCTCGTTCACACCCCGCACGCCAAGGCCGCGAAGTCCTCGCTCGTTGGATGCCTCGCAACGGATAAGACGAGATCCGAGTGATCTGTGATCGAAGGAGATCGCGTAGACGCCCGATTGTTGGGCAGCCACAGGGGGCTGCCCCTACATTTTTACGATCACACAACAGGCGGATTTCGTATAATCAGAAAACATCGAAGCATCGGCCAAAATCGCATAATTCACTGGGATATCGTATCATACGAAATGCCCAACAGCCGCTTGTAGGAGAGAGGGGAGAGGCAGGAAAAGAAGAGGGGTGAGGCCAGAAAAGAAGAGGTTATTTACGGGACCAAGTGACGGTATCGTTGCCGCTGGTGGCGGTGCAGGAGCCTGTTTTGCCGCCGTCAGAGGTGGAGCAAGTGAATTCGCCGTTTGCGCCACGGATGCTAAAGCTGGCGAGATCGCCTTGGGCTTGGAGTCCCATGACGACGCTGTATTCTTTTCCTTCGGTGTCGCGAGCATAGGCGAGGACTTCGAGTTTGCCGGCTTTGAGAGTGGAGTCTGCGGAGACGCGCATCCCTTGTTTGACTTCTGCGGATTCGCCGCTTGCGGTTTTTGCTTTGAAGTACATGGACATCAACATATCGCCTGAGGCACCTTTTCCGCCGATCAAGACGTTGGCTTTCCAAAGCATCGCGCCATCGACACAATTTCCTGCGAGGTCACAAACGTTTTGGAGATAGACTTCGACGCGGGCTTGGGCATTTTGGCTGGTGGCATCGGCGATCATGCGGATGACGACGCGTCCCGAGCCTTCTTTGAGGCAGCCCAGATCGACCGTAATCTCGACGCTGCCTTTGCCGCCACCGATGCCCGCGAGACCCGCGATATCGCCGCTGACGCAACCGATGGTGAATTGGGGCTGGAGTGTGGTGGCTAGATCGCCTTTGTAAGAAGTCGAGCGCAGGGTGTAATCATTTTGAACGGGCAGATAAGGCATGACGGCTTTGACGGCTGCTGCGGGGACGCCCGAACGGGTGAGGTAGTCTTGGAGAGAGAGAACCTTGGGGGCCTGACCGTTTTCGATCTCGAGGAATTTAGGCATACTGCCATATTTGTTGAGGGCATCGAGTTTGAGGGCGACTTGGCCTTTCATGTAACCATCGTAGCTGGTTTGGATCATCGGGCCGCTGATCTGGGCCGAAGGTGCTTTGAGATCTGCTTCGACTTTTTCGAGCGGAGGGGGGGCTTGTCCACAAGCTCCAAGAATCCAGAGGGCGCAAAAAGCAAGCGTACCATTCATCCAACGAAGTCCACGCATCTGATATCTCCTAATAGGTCGGTCGATGGGGCCTCATGCAACGCAACCGCTGTTTCCTTTTGCGGGGTTCCATGTTCCATCCCGAAAGCCTTGGGTTTCGATACATCCCTGTATCGTGGGTTTGTTTGCATATCTGGTGAGGCGCGTTTGAGGGGGAGGGCGCACCTGAGCTGATGAGCGCGGTGTGCGCCCCGTGTCGCAAGATCCTTGCCATCCATGCGAAGTCTTTACGCATATAGGATTTTCATGGAAAGAGCAAGCACCTTGTGTGGGAGGGGGTGGTGTGTCGATGCTACAGATGGAGCAACAAGCCTCCAATCGGCTCGGGATCTGTATGCGATCCCCGACAAAGAGATGCGATGAGGTCGATGGAGCGGGCGGAAAAGGTGCGTGATCAGGCCGATGGGGCGGGCGGAAAAGGTGCGCGATCAGGCCGATGGGGCGGGCGGAAAAGGTGCGCGATCAGGTCGATGGAACGGGTGATATCTTTATTTGTTTGGTGAGCAGACAGGGGGTTGTTTGAGCAGGGCGAGGACAGCGTCTTCGACTTGTTTTGGGGGGATCATGCCTTGGAAGACATGGTGGATCTTGCCGCATCCATCGAGGATATACTGGCGTGGTACGGTCAGGACGGGGCCAAGGATGGTGCGGCCTTGGATGATGGTTTCGTCGGCTAATACGACGGGATAGCGGATATCAAGGGCTTGGAGAAAGGGGACAAGGATTTGTTTGGCTTGGTTGTCGAGAGCGATACCGACGACACGAAGGCCCTTTGTGCTGTGTTGGCGAGCGAGCAGATCCCAGCGTTTGGCGAAGTATTGGCAGGGCATACAATGGCTCGCAAAGATATCGAGCAGTACGGTTTTTCCGCGTAGTTCGTAGAAGTCGACATCGGCGTTGTGAGGATTGAGCAAGCGGATCTGATGGAAGCCGATAATCGGCGGAGAGGGGCGAACGGGTTGGGTGCAAGCGAGCAAAAGCAGCCATATCGCGAAGAGGCAGCCAAACAGCGGAAGAGAGGAGGGATGTGTCATCGGGTGCTCCAAAGGTGCGTCCTTGTGAGGGGATAGAGTGGCGTGCCATTCTTGCGAGGATGCGGGTGGTTGTCACGCTATCCGCGTAAGTTTTGCGTCGTTCGAGGCCGTTGTGGAGGAGGCTCAGGGGAGTTGGACGACTTGGACGCCTTTGGGGACACGGAAGGTAAAGAGTGCTTTGGGGAGGCCGCGATTGGTTCGGACATTCGAGAAGATAAAGCGGTTGCGGTTGCCTGCGGGATCGACGTAGATGGTTTCTCGGATCTGGAAGGTGCCGGGGATGACGGCGAAGTAGAGAAGTTTGAAAAGGGATTGCGGTTTGTGGGGGGTGAGTTCGAGGTGGATATCGCCCTTTTTTCCGAAGGCAAAGGGTTTGCGGCGTTGGATGCGGAAGGTTTTTTGGAGATCACCACTGCCCCACAAAAATTGGACGGCGACGCCAAACTCGGTGCGTTCGACCTTTTGGCGGACTTTGACTTCTTCGTCGTCGGCGTTGTACATCCAGAGGGTCTGGCCGTTGTAGACGAAGTCTTTGCGTTCGGGCTTGGCGTATTGAAAGCGCATCATCCCGGGCTTTCGGAAGAAAAATCGCCCGCTTTCTTTGCTGTTGCGTTTGAGGCGTGTGCGCGTAAAGATCTGTTGAAAGTCAGCGGTAAAGTCTTTGATCTGGCTGTAGAATTGTTGAAGGCCGTCGATGGCGCGTTGGGTGTCGGGGTCGGTTTTGGCGGCGTGAGGCGGTGTGAGCGGAACAAAGAACGGCAAAGCAACGAACAAAGCAACAAGCAAGGATTTCCAAGATAGCCATTTCATGGCAAACTCCCGATAGAGCGAAAGCAGACAGGGGGATAGGAGGGCCTGTTTTTGCACAGGTGTCTGTGGGAACTTACACATCGTCGTCGTCGGTTTCTAGCGTGTTGTGTGGATTTTGTGTGGGGGGAGGAACGGAAGGGATGGAATCAAGCGATTCACGGGCTTGTTGGAGGCGTTGGTTGGCGAGGGCGACAAGTGCGGGATCGGCTTCGGAGGCCAGAAATCGACGTTGTAGGCGTTTGCAGACGACAGGACAAGTGCCGGCCCCTGCAAAAAGGTCAAGCACAAGATCGCCTGCGTTGGAACTGGCGAGGACAAGGCGTTCGATCAATCGCTCGGGTTTTTGGATGGTGTGGAGCAGATCGCGGCTAAGCAGTTCTTTGGAGCGATAGGTCAGTTGTTTGATGTCTCCCCAGACATCCCCGGGATTTTTGCCTTGTTCGTTGTACTTGGTTTTGGCGTAAGGGCCTTGTTGGACGGAAGGAACGCGCTCACAGCGTTTGCGATGTTCGAGTTCGACCAGTTGAGGGACGCGGATCGCCTCAAGGTTGAAACAGCGCGGCTGCGCCCCTTTGAGGAAGTAGCAGATCACGTCGTAATTGTTTGTGTAGTTGCGTCGGCCTTGGGCGAGACGGCTGGGTTGATACCAGATGATCCGCCTTCGCAAGTTGAGGTAAGGCCGATAGTCGACAAAGTCGATGCAGTCGTGTTTTCCGAAAAGATACATCGCACCGCCCTCTTTCAAGATCCGAGAACAGCCCGCGATCAAACGCAGATTGAATTCTTGGATCGAGGTGTGTTGATCCCATGCGTGCGTTGTGACCCCGTAAGGTCCATCGCAGATCACCAGATCGACCGAAGAATCGGGGATCTGCGACAGCAGAAAAACAGCGTCCCCGCAGTAGATCGCGTTTTCTTCAAGCTGCAAGGGGGGTTGTGGTTTGAGGTGCAAGGGGGGTTGTGTCTCAAGGTGCAAAGGGGATTGTGTCTCAAGGTGCAAGGGGAGTGTTTTTTCGGGGTGGGATGGAGACGGTGTGCTTGTGGTTTGGGGAGGTCTGTTCAATGTGTAGCCTCATGGCGGGGAGAGGTCTGGTGGAGTGTGTTTGATGCGTAGGCTCTAGGAGATCAGATTGTGCGCGTTCGATGCGTAGGCTCTAGGGGAACAGATGGAGTGTGTTTGATGCGTAGGCTCTAAGAGTTCAGAATGTTTGTGATGACTTCTTGGGCGGTGTCGTCTTCTTTTACGCGCAGAGATCGCAGCAAAAGCCCGATGCCTGCGAGCAAACAGGCGCTACCAAACGCCACCAAGATCCAGCCGGCACTTTCGGGGGGGTTGCGGCCTTCTTGGAGCAGGCCATAACGTGCGGCGAGGTTGTCGGGGTAATGATCACGCATCTTGCTGTGCAGCCTTCCGTTGGTGCCGTCGGAGAAAGAGACGAAGCCTCGGACTTCTTGGAGGGCGACAATCTGTGTTTGTTTGTCGCGCAAAAGCTGTTGGAGATCGTTGGTTTTGCCAGCCGCTTTGTATTCAAACAGCAGATGCAAAAGGTGGCGTATGCTTTGTGCTTCAACGCGCATCAACAATTGCACAAAGCCTCGATAATGGGGATCTTTGGGGCGGATGGCGACCACAAAGATCGGGGAGATCATCTCGCTCGGGCGTTTGGTTTGCGGAGTACCGTTGTAGTCGAATAGCTGGGCTTTTCGATAATCAACACGGCAATCCGTCAGATGCAGCCAGCGTATGTTCGGGCGTTTTTGATGGTATTCTGCGCAGGTCATTTGGGTAGGTTGTGTTTCTCGGACGCTCACAACGAGGTCTTTGATGCCGCGCCATGCGGTCATACTGCCGAGCGCGAGCAAAAAGGCCCCCCACAAAGCGAGTTTAAGCTTCATGATAACGATTTGTCCTTCAAGGATTTTTTGTTTGGTTTTGGTGGAAATTCCTGCGTTGGGATAGACTGGCTGGCCTTCGACAAACACACCGCGCACCGTATGAAAGTACTTCTGTTTTTTTTGTGTGTCCAGTTCCTGCATAAGGCAGTTTATCAAAGCGCGATCCCGAAAGCGCAACAGGAGGCGCGTGTTGAAGCTCTGGATATTGGGGTGTTTGTTGTGTTTTGGGTGGTTCGAGATGGGTTGTGTTTTTCGTTATCGAAGCGCTTCGGGCGCGGAGGTTTTGCTGGATCATCGGCGTTTTGCGAAAGCAGAGCGCGATCGGCGGATCGTGCAAGCCGCGTCGTTGCGGATCACTCGGATTTTGCGAGAAGATCTTCACTGGCTCCAAGCGCGTTTGTTGGATTACAATCTGGTGTTGCGCGGATACTTCGTGGTGTTTACCTATCGCCCCGCAGAGAGCGCCTTGAGTCGATGGGGTTATGCTTCGATGGTGCGAGCCGCCACGATGTATGCTTGGATCGCCAAGCAGCTTCGGTCTTTTTTGGCTATCTACCCGCCCTCTACGCCCACGCCCTCTACACCCACGTCCCCAACCCGCTCCATTTTTACGCAAATTCCCAAGCCTCTGAATCCATCGACGCCCACACAAAACACACTGCACCCGCAAAGGCAGACCGCACAAGAGGCTGTGTTGCGCAAGCGCACGCCCCAAGAGGTCTTGCGCGAGATCCAAGGTAGTGTGGGGGCGCTAGAGAAACAGGCTTATAAGATGCTGCTGATGACGTTGTTTGTGGGCTTCTTTTTTCGTCATCACTTGCCGAAAGAGCCGGTACATCGAGTCGAACACAATCGCTGGTTGCGGATCGCCGCCCGACAGCGCATCCAACTCGCCCAAGAACTCGGCATCCAAGAGGCCCAACACAAGGCGATCTTGGGTGAAGTTCGCCAAAGTCTGCGCAAGATCCTCCGAGGCAACGATCCAAGGGGCTTCCAACAAGCCTTCGAGGGATTTGTTCGGACGCTCTAATACGATATCCGAGCGATATGTGATCGAAGGAGAGTGCGTAGACTCCCTGTAATAGGGCAGCCACGGGGGGCTGCCCCTACATCTTTACGATCATACAACGGGCGGATTTCGTAGATACGATATCCGAGCGGTATGTGATCGAAGGAGAGTGCGTAGAAGCCCTGTAATAGGGCAGCCACGGGGGGCTGCCCCTACATCTTTACGATCATACAACGGGCGGATTTCGTAGATACGATATCCGAGCGATATGTGATCGAAGGAGAGT